>NZ_KB911516.1:0-287063 GCF_000383535.1 Nocardia sp. 348MFTsu5.1 | reverse complement strand
AACATCAAAGAACAACTCGCCCAACAGATCCGCGACGATCTCGCCTGGGAACAACGATGATTCACACCCTCAGGTGCGCAGCAGTGTCGATCGCTCTCACATTGACCATCACCGGCTGCGGACTCGCCGATTCGCCCGAAGTAGCCAGCACAACCAGCTCGCCGCAACGGACCGTCGATGACTACCCAGTGGTCTGGTTCGACACCCCACACCTCGACCTCGACACCCCCGACGGCACCTTCGCCCGAGCCATCTTCGAGTCCTACATTCTACGATCAGAACTCGGCCCATCCGCATACTTCCCAGGCTGGGCCGAAGCCACCGGAGACAGTTGGTACCACTGGCCCAATAGACGCAGCAACGGCCCTCGCAATGGCCCCCCTTTCACCATCTTTGCTTGGGTTGTTCCATTCATCGACCCAGACCCGCCGGCATCGCCGACTGGACTCCACCCTCCAATGCCGTTGGCAGAGTCATGATCTGCTCACGAACCAGCCAGAACATTGACTACGCCATGATCTTCACCTACCAACGCACCGGCGCCGCACCCCCAGCACATCAACACGGCAACCAGCCAACCCCGACCCACAACGTCTACGGCGACTGGACGATCCTCGACAGCATCAGCCAAGATTACAAGCACACCGATCGGGCCGAACGCTGCAACACCCCACCCGCCCCCATCTCGCAGGACATCCACACCCCCAGCCCCGGCTGGCCCGCCAGCAGCGAGTAGCCAGATCTGATGACTACAAGAGAACCCACCTTCCCACCACACATCATGGCTGCCCTGCGCTCACCCCAAGGCACCACCGCCGAAGACATCTACCGACAATTCCCCCACGCACGCCCCACCTACACACCACCGCCCATCGACCACACCGAACTCAACGCCCGTCTCCACGACGCACACGACGACTGGCACCGCCGCCACGGCTGGCACATCGACATGCCACAGAACATCAAAGAACAACTCGCCCAACAGATCCGCGACGACCTCATCTGGGAACAACGATGATACGCACCCTCAGGTGCGCAGCAGTATCGATCGCCCTCGACTGCGACCCGGAGATCTCGCGACTCGAGAATCACCGCAAAAGCCCCGGAATTGCCCTTGCGAACATGCGTTCGAGTCTGTAGTATGAAGTCAGTTGACCGCAAAGATATGACGAGTCGAGCCAAACACCTTCCCATGTGAATCGGGTCAACTTCCTGTTGCTTTCTGCCTGGAAGGTGTTCTGTGATGCGGCTTCTCGATGTCGTCGATTCCCTGTTTGACCTGGTCATTCCTGATGACCCCGGCGATCTGCTCGCCCTGGCGAAAGACCTGATCACGCTGCGCAATGCCGGCGAGCATCAGCTCGCGGTGTGTGCTGCGGTGATCGATCAATCAGGTATGGCACGCAAAGCCGGATCGACATCAGCAAAGTTGTTGCAGGCCAATGGCGCCCCGCCAGGTGCGGCGTATCGGTGGATCCGTGTCGGGTCCGGTTTGGCAGGATTGGATCGCACTGCCGGGTACTCGCGGGACGGGTACCTGTCCTCCGAACATGTCGATGCGATCGTCAAAGGCGTCGCGCATATCGTGGACCGATCCGACGAGGTGGTGACCGGTGAGCAGCGGGTGGAGTTCGAGCGGAAACTGTTGAGCCACGCCATCTCCGGTGCACCACCGTCGGAGATCGGAGCGGTCGCGCGAGGTCTGGGCAATCGGGTTGCCAATGACACCGGTGGTCCGCCGCCGGCCGAAGACCGGTCGTTGAACAATCTGGACTACGTCGTCAACCCTGAAGGACGATGTGTCGGCAGGTTCGATGTGGATGCGGTGATCGGGGAAAAGTTGTTCTCCGCGTTGGATTTCTGGTCCAGAGCCCGTCCCGAACCCGACGGCAGCGACGATCCACGCACACCGACCCAGCGCCGCGCCGATGCGCTGCACCAACTCCTCGACTGCGGCGGCGGTGGGCAAGACCTGGTGTCGGCGCCGCGGACCGAGGTGATGGTCACCGTCCCAGCCGATCATCCCCAAGCCGCGACACTACGGTGGATGGGGCCGACCACCGAAGCGACCGCCCTGGCCCTGGCGTGTGATTCGTCGATCACCAAGATCACCCTCGACGGCCAAGAAGTCCCGATCGATCTGAGTCCACCCAAACGCCTGTTCACCGGTCCGGTCCGCAAAGCGATCATCATCCGCGATACCTGCTGTGTGAAGTGCGGCGCCTCGGTCACCTGGTCTGATTGCCACCACATCACACACTTCGCCGATGGCGGCGCCACGACCCTGGAGAACGGGTGCTTGCTGTGCCGCACCTGCCACAGGGCGGTCCACCACACCGACTGGGACGTGATCATGGGCTCCGACGGACACCCCTGGCTGATCCCACCGGCCGACATCGACCCGCAGCGAAGACCGCTACCGGCCTACAACCGACGAACACTCACCCTCGCCGCCTGACTCACCTCGCTACCTGACCCGCTGCCTCGAGTCACCCGAATCCAACTCTCTACCGGCCGCACCCGATGTGACGTCGGGACCGCGATCGAACCTTGACAACTCCATAGTGTGAGGACGGTGTGGTGCTGCCGTCGGACGAAGTCCGCTCCATTCGGAGATCGGGCTGCGGCGGCAGCACCACACCGGTGCGTTCAACGGCACCGCCCTCTGCCATCGATCCGGCACTTGCGGCCACCGGTAACGTGAATGATTGTGTGCGGATCAGGAGCTCTGTCGGTGGATGAGGCGAAAGCCGTTCGTTCGGTCTGGCAGGGGCTGGACCTGCCTGGCCTCATCGACGTCCACACCCATTTCATGCCGAAACCGGTGATGGACAAGGTGTGGGCGTACTTCGATTCGGCGGGACCGCTGATCGGCCGCGAGTGGCCGATCACCTACCGGGCCGATGAAGACCAGAGGATCGAGACCCTGCGGGACTTCGGGGTCCGGGCGTTCACGTCGATGATCTATCCCCACAAGCCGAACATGGGCGCCTGGCTCAACAGTTGGTCCGCCGATTTCTCCGCGCGCACCCCCGAATGCCTGCACACGGCCACGTTCTATCCGGAGGAGTCGGCGCCGAAGTATGTTGCCGAGGCCATCGAATCCGGTGCGGCAGTGTTCAAGTCGCATATCCAGGTGGGCGATTACAGTCCCATCGACCCACTACTCGACGATGTCTGGGGCACCATCTCGGACGCCGGCGTACCGGTGGTGATCCACTGCGGGTCCGGACCGGCACCGGGAACTCACACCGGTCCTGAGCCTATCGCCGCACTGCTGCAACGCTTTCCGCGGCTGCCTCTGATCATCGCCCACATGGGTATGCCCGAGTACGACGACTTCCTCGAGCTCGCCGACACATACGGCAACGTCCACCTCGACACGACCATGGCGTTCACCGCATTTGCCGAGGAAAGCTCGCCCTTCCCGGTCGATTCGAGGCACAAGCTGATCGAGCTCGGCGATCGCATCTTGTGGGGCAGCGACTTTCCGAACATCCCGTACACCTACACGAGTGCACTGGAGGCCGTCGCGGCCCTCGGCCTGGGCGACGACTGGGTTCGAGGCGTATTGCACCACAACGCCGCACGGCTGTTCGGAATCGAACTCCCCGGACTCGCCGGTTGACTAACTCTGGCGCGCCGCCTGCGCCGCAATCCGCGCTTGCACCTCAGGCCGCCGCAGCGGCGGGACCGTCTTGGGTGGCTGACGCCGGGGTGGCAGAGCTTGCAGCAACTCCGTGGTCGCGGCGGTGACCCGTTCGACAGCGAGTTCGAATGCTTCGACACTCGCCGCCGACGGCTTCTGAACGCCGCTCACCTTGCGCACGTACTGTCGCGACGCCGCTTCGATCTCGACCGCCGTTGCGGGCGGCTCCAGCCCCCGGAGCTCGGTTATGTTGCGGCACATGGGCTCAACTCCTCATCGTTCTTTCTGATCATTCGGCGATCTTGACTACCGCCTTGCCCAGGATCTTGCCGTTCGCCAAATCGTCGAGGGCCTGCGGCAGATCGGCCAATGCGTAGGTACGGTTCACCGGTGGGCGCATTCCGGCAGCGACCATCTCGGTGAGATCTTGGTGAAGCTTGGCCGGCAGGCCGGGATGAGCGCGCACGTATTCGCCCCACGCTGCACCGACCACGGAGATGTTGCGGAACAGCACCCGGTTCAGCTTGACGGTCGGAATCCCGCCGGCAGCAAATCCGATCACCACAAACCGGCCGTCGGGGGCCACCTGCCGCAGCGCCTCGTCGAACACCTCGCCGCCGACCGGGTCGATCAGGACATCCACGCCGGTTCCGGTGAGTTCCTTGATCCTTGTGCCCCAGCCTTCTTCGAGCTGGACGACCTCGTCGGCCCCCACACTCTTCAGCAATTCCTCGGCACCCGTGCGGTGCACGATCGCGATGACCTTCGCACCCATCGCCTTCGCCACCTGGATGGTGGCAACACCGACGCCACCGGCACTGCCGAGCACACCGACGGTCTCCCCCGGCTGCAGATTCGCCCGGATCTTCAGCGCAAAGATCGCGGTCTGCAGGTTGATGCCCATCGCCGCGCCTTCGTCGAAGCTCAATTCCGGCGGAATCGGAAGCAACTGTTCGTCGGTGGCCAGCACTTGCTCGGCAAATCCGCCCACGACCGACATGACCTGCACGCGATCACCGACGGAGTATGCGGAACCGCTCGGTGCCTGTGCCACCACGCCGGCAACCTCGGTGCCCGGGGTGAACGGAGTCGGAACCCGCAATTGATATTTGCCCTGACTCATCAGCAGATCGGGAAAGCAAATTCCGCACGATTTCACGTCGATGAGCAGCTGATTGTCCGTGGGTACCAGGTCAGGGACCTCGGTCAGGGCCAACCCGCTCGGACCGGTCTCGTCGTTCAGTATCTGAGCTTTCATAACGCCCAACCCTACGCGGGCACGCCGATAGGATCACCGATATGACATCTGTACCCAAGACGCACGACGACCAGCCCACTGAGCTCCAACTCCAGGTCGCCAAAGATGCCCCCGGTTTCATGCCGATCGACGAGGCAATCGCCCTGTATCGGGTTGCAGCCCAGTATCTGTCAGCCCCGGACGCGGTGGGTATCGGCGTCGAGATCGGCACCTACTGCGGCAAATCCACCGTCTTTCTCGGCGCCGCCGCACAACCCCTGGGCGCGACGATCACCACCATCGACCATCATCGCGGCTCCGAAGAACACCAGCCCGGCTGGGAGTACCACGACACCTCCCTGGTCGACCCGCACACCGGCACGCTCGACACCTCCGCCCGATTCCGGCGGACGATGTGGGACGCCGGTCTGGAGGACACCGTGATCGGCCTGCTTGCGACATCGACGGCAGCGGCCCGCATCTGGGGCCGGCCGGCGGACTTCGTGTTCATCGACGGTGGGCACAGCAGCGAAGCCGCACAGAATGACCTGGCCGGATGGGCACCTTGGGTCCGTCTCGGCGGCGCGCTGCTGATCCACGACGTGTTCCCCGATCCGGCGGACGGTGGACGTCCTCCGTTCGAGATCTACGAAAAGGCGCTGAAGACAGGACAATTCACCGAAGTCGGCGTCCAGGGCACACTGCGGGTGCTGCGGCGCGACTCCGGAGATCCAGGTCAGCCGTTGTTCTAGGCTGGTCTGGTTTCTACGCGGGCACGGGCAATCGGTGCAGTTGCACATGCAACACGGAATCGTCGCCGATGGTGGCGGTCATATACGTGCAGTGCGGTTGCCGCCGGCGGTCGGTCGGCGATCCCGGATTCAGCAACCGCAGCCCGGTCTCGGATGTGGTGTCCCAGGGGATGTGGCTGTGCCCGAACACCAGGACATCGGTGTCCGGGTAGGCCGCCGACATGCGCTTCTCCCGACCCGTCGCGGCCCCGGTCTCGTGGGTGACGGTGAACCGCAGGCCACCGAGCACAACATCTGCGCGCTCGGGCATCCGAGCGCGCAGATCGTCACCGTCGTTGTTGCCCCAGCACGCGATCAACCTGGCCGAACGCGCCTCGAGCGCTTCGTATGAAGCCAGGTCTACCCAGTCGCCGGCGTGGATGACCACGTCGGCGCGCTCGACCGCCGCCCATAACGTTGCCGGCAGGTCCCGGGCCCGCTTGGGAATGTGGGTGTCAGAGATCAGTAGAAGGTCCACACCTCAACGGTAACCCGCTTCGGGACATCAGCCCGAATACTGCTCGCGCACTTTTCGTTTGAGAATCTTCCCGGTGGCGCTACGAGGAAAGGGTGCGAGGTCGAACACGACAGCTGCCGGCACCTTGTACTCGGCCAGGGCACCCCGCACGATGTCTTGAACCTGCGTTTCGGTGAGGCTCTCGCCTTCCCGTGGCGCAACAGCCGCGACCACAACCTCACCACGTCGGTTGTCCGGGACGCCGAATACCGTGACCTCGACGAACTTGTCGGAGGCCATCAGCGCGTGTTCGACTTCGGCGCAATAGATGTTCTCCCCCGCCGAGATCACCATGTCTTTCTTCCGGTCGACCACGAATACCAGGCCGTTGTTGTCGAGGTAGCCCAGATCGCCGCTGCGATACCAGGATCCGTCGAAGGCCGCAGCTGTCTCGGCGGGACGATCGAGATACCCTGCCATGACAAGCGGTCCACGAACTTCCAGCTCACCGACCTCGCCGGCCGGGAGGATGGTGCCGGCGGTGCCGACCACCCGCACCGACATCACCGGACAGGGTGGTCCAGACGAGCCCGGATATGCCGCAAGGAGATCACCGCCCGCGGTGCACACGCTGCCGGCCGCCTCGGTCATCCCCCAGCCCACACTTCGTCCGGCCGCCGGGAGTATCTGATTGATCCGGTTCACCAGGTCAGGCGGAGTTGCCTGGCCGGCGGGCGCAACGTTGACCAGACTTGCGACGGCCTCCGGCCGCGGGTTGGCCGCCAGGAGGTCCGTGATCACCATCGGCGGACCCGCCAGCATCGCGAGCTTGTGCTTCTCGATCAACTCGATCGCGCCCTCGGCGTCCCACCGGTCCTGGATCACGACAAAGCCGCCTGAGGTCAACGACGTCAGCAGGGAGACCAATCCAGAGGTGTGGAACAGCGGAAAGATCAGCAGCGCCGAGAGACTCGGCATCAACCCGCGCAACGCATCGGGTTCCATCCCGTACTTGCGGGCATTCGTGTGGATGTTGATCTCTTTGATCATTCGCAGGTTCATCACCATCGTGCAGACGTTGCGCTGCGTCAGCAGAACGCCTTTGCTCCGGCCCGAGGTGCCCGACGTGAACAGGATCAAGCACAGCGACTCCGGGTCGGCCGGTACCGGCGCCGGGCGGTCGAACGAACCTGACACCACCTCGCTGTAGAGCCGGGTATCCCCACTGGGCGGTTCCTCACCGACAACCACCAGTGGCACATCGGATTCCGCCGACCGCGCCAGCCGAGCTCGTTTGTCATCGGCAATCACCACCGAGCAGCCTGCGTCGGCCAACGCGTGACCGATCTCTACAACCGACTCCCGGCTGTTGAACAGCACCGCCGCCGCACCGCATCGAGCAATGGCCATGATCGAAACCACATAGGCCAGCTGGTTTTTCATCAGGACGCCGACACGACTGCCAGATCCGACGCCGTACTCGGATACCAGCGCACCGGCAAGATGTGCTGCCTGGTCAGCAACCTGACGATACGTGTATTCAACGCCGCCCTCGATCAGGAGCGTGTTGTCGGCATACGTCTCGACCAATTCGCCGAACACCGCATCGAGCCCCGCCGGAGCGTTGCGGTACACCAGCATGGACTCGCCGCGAACCTCGGCGTTTGCCAGAGCAAACGGGCCGTCCGGCCCGGTCAGCTCAGATTCCAGTTCGCGATAGAGCGATATCGATTCGAGGGCCGCCGTCACGTTCAATTTCCTCCTTGGCTGTACACGTCACCGAGCATATGAGAACACGTTCTAGTTCATGAAGAAATGCCGGAACTTGCCGCGCCGACCTGCTCGATGATCGCGTCGGCGACAACCTGCGGGAACTCTTCGGGTATCCAGTGGGTACCGTCGGCCACTTCGATGTACCGATACGGCCCGGACACATGCTGCGCGCATCGTGCCGGTCCGGCACCGGTGATCGCGATGTCATCTGTGCTCCAGATGAAGGTGGTCGGAACCGCGACATCGGCGATGTCATGGGTGTCGAGCGGCATTGCCCGGTACCAATTCAGCGCCGCGGTCAGTGCACCCGGCGCCGACAGCACGTCCAGGTGCTGCTCGACCGCCTCGGGCGGAACCGCGTCGCCAAATCCCAACCGCAGGGCCAGCGCGTTGTCGGCGAGAAACGCCTTCTCGGGTTCCGCGGGTGTGGCGAAGTAGGTCATGTAGCCAGACCGTTCCCGCTGGTCCGGATCGTTCTCGCGGGCCCAGGCAAAAGCCGCCGGATGCGGCACCGACACCGCGGTCAACGAATGCAGCCGTTCCGGATGTGCGGCCGCGACCGCCCAGGCGACGATCGCGCCCCAGTCGTGTCCGACCAGATGCACCTTCGGCAGGTCGAGCGCGTCGCACAGTCCGACGACGTCGGCCACCAGTTCGGGAAGCCGATAGTCACTGATCGACCCGGGCCGCGCTCCCGGCGAGTAGCCACGCTGATCGGGAGCCACCGACGAGATCCCGGCGTCCGCGAGTAGCGCCGCCACCGCACTCCACGAGGCGGAAGTCTCCGGGAACCCGTGCAGCAGCACCGCCACGTCGCCAGAACCCGACCGGGCAGTCCGTGAGACGACCGTGAACTCGAGGTCGCGGACGGGCACAGTCGAAACGATTGCGTCGTCATGGGGCATACCCGAAGTCTCATCGATCCGGGCCGACTCCACAAGGGTTTGCACTATGCGAACAGATGCCGAAAGTTATTGGGCGCCAACGTCTGACATCGATGCAGTTCATTGACAGCGCTCGCCGTTCGTGAACTAATCGACCGCATGCGCGCAGCCGTCATCGAAGGTGGAAAGTTTGTTGTCCGAGACGTCGCCGAGCCGAAACCCGCGCACGACGAACTCCTCATCCGGGTTCACGGGTGCGGGGTATGCGGCTCCGATCTCAAGACCTACCCGCTGTTGCCCGACGGAACCATCATGGGGCACGAGTTCGCCGGTGAGGTCGTCGCGGCCGGTGAGGCCGTTGCCGAGCAGTGGCCCGATGGCACCGCCGTCGCGTCCATGCCGGTGATCGGTTGCGGTACATGCGTGCACTGCATCGCCGGCGACCCGGCCCGATGCCCGGCCCCACAGGCGTTGGGCCTCGGGATTCGCGCCGGCGGATTTGCCGAATACGTCACGGTGGCCGCGTCCGGCACTGTTGCACTCGACCCGTCCCTCGACCTGCGGTCCGGCGCACTGGTCGAACCGCTGGCTGTCGGCCTGCACGCCATGAACCGAGGTGATGCAAGAGTCGGCGACCGCTTGCTGGTTGTCGGGGCCGGTCCGGTGGGACTGTCCGTGGTGATCTGGGCACGCGCACAGGGCATCACCGACATCACAATCTGCGACCCGGTTCACCTACGGCGGCAGGCTGCACTGGATCTCGGTGCGACCCACGCCTACGACCCCACCACCGAGAACATCGGAACGGGCTTCGACCTGGTGGTCGAATGTGTTGGTAAAACCGGAATGATCGCCGCCTGCCTGGACGCGGTCGGTCCGCGCGGTCGGATCGTCATCGCCGGGGTCTGCATGGAACCGGACACGTTCATGCCGTTGGGCGGCATCATCAAAGACGTCACGATGAGCTTCGTCAGCTACTACACCGTCGACGAATTCCGTGCCGCGGCTGCAGCATTGACCGACGGCAGCCTGGAGCTCGGCGGATTTGTCAGCGGATACGCCACACTGGACGACCTCCAGGAGGTTGTCGACGGACTGTCCCATCCGAGCGATCAGCAAAAGGTCATCATCACACCCCGCTAGCGTCCCGCCACATCAGCCAGGAGTTCACATGGTCTCACCAACACTCGCCATCATCACCGGAGGCGCCTCCGGAATCGGATGGGCCAGCGCACAGGCGCTGAGCGCCAAGGGTATTCGAGTGGTGATCGCCGACATCAACGCCGACGCCGCACGCGAACGCGCCGCCGACCTCGGCGGTGATGCGGTGGCCGCCACACTTGATGTCGCGGACGAAGACTCGGTGAGCGCGTTGTTCGAGTCCGTGACCGAGGACTACGGACAATTGACATCTGTGGTCAACTGCGCCGGCCTGACCATTCCGGGCACGCTGGCCGACCTTAGTCTGGCCGACTGGAACACGACCATCTCGGTCTGCCAGACCGGAACGTTTCTCACGTTCAAATACGCTGCGCGACATATCGTCGACGGCGGTTCGATCGTCACGATCGCCTCGCTCAACGGCCGGCAACCCGGAGTGGGTCTCGGTGCGTACTGCGCCGCGAAAGCCGCCGCGCTGATGCTGACCCAGGTTGCCGCCCTCGAACTCGGCGAGCGCGGCATCCGGGTCAACGCCATCTCCCCAGGCCTCGTCGACACACCGCTGGTGGCCGGACTCTCCATGGTCCCCGGCATGACCGAGGACTACATCGAGAACACCCCGCTCGGGCGAAGCGGCAAACCCGAGGAAATCGCGTCGATGGTGGCGTACCTGTTGTCCGACGAAGCGTCCTGGATCACCGGGTCGGCCTTCGACATCAACGGCGGCGCCCACACTCAGCGCTATCCGAATCTACTCAAACATGTTGCAGCGCTGACATTGTGAAGGTCAATTCCAGGGAGAACTACCGCCCAGGTGATCGGTCACCCGGCCGGCCACCGAACTGACGAGCTCACCGCGCCTGTTCAGTTCGGTACCGGACATCGGCGCCGAACACCCGAGCACGCAGAGCGCCCCGACGGCTTCCCCGTCGACGTCGAAGATCGGCGCGTTCACCGACAGCGGGTGATACCAGGCGCGTTCGTCGATGGCACCGACGAGGACGTCGGCATCGAGGGTCTGTTGCTGTCCTTCGACAAACGCGGTGGAACGTCGCGAACCACGCACCCCCGCACCCGTCGCCGCCGAAGCCAGATCGTGAAAACCGCCCACGTTCGCCGGGTACTGCTCCACCGCGAAATGCCGGGACCGCACCGCGGCAAGACGTTCAGGAAGGCGATGATCATCCGCAGCGGCCACCGGATTCCGGTCGAGCCACGTGGCGATGGCCACGTCATCGGACCACGCAACCAGCACCGAGCCCAGCGGTGGCCGGAACGTGATCCGATCACCCGTTCGCAGATGCAGGCCGCCTGACCGCGACTGCCCGGCATCGCGAACACCCGCGATCAGCAGGTCGTCTCCGGAAGGGACCACCACACAACACAATTGACCGGTTGCGTCGGCGAGTTCGGAGATCGCGCGTGACGTCGGGCCGAGTTCGGCGATACTGCGGCCGGCCGCCTCACCGATGCGGACCAGCGCCGGACCCAGCCGATACGTCTTCGTATTCGGATGTTTGACCACCCACCCGACCCGCGTCAACTCGGTCAACATCGGATACACCGTCGCCTTGTCGAGCCCGAGGGCCGCCGCGATGTCGGTGAGACTACAGCGGCGGCCCGGCGGATCGGAGAGCATCTCGACGATGTCCACGAGCCGTTCGGTCTGCGGCGACCGGCGTACCGTCATGCGCTCGGCGACGGCCCGCCGAGATGGCGGGTCAGAAACTTGATCTGGTGGCGCGCCGCGGCGTCGAACCATGGCTGACCGGAGTAGACGCCGAAGTGATCACACGGATAGTGCCGAACTTCCGCCCGCGCCTTCACCGCGGCCTTCGCCGCCGGATATGTCGGTGCACTCCGATCGAAATCGGCGATCTGCATCAGGACCGGACACCGGATGTCGCCGGCATCGTGGTCGGGCCGGTAGCCACCGATCTCCGGGCCGATCGCGGCGTCGATGGTGTTCTGCCACGTCGGCCCGGCGATCGCGAGGTAGTCGTGGCGATAGCCCGAGAGCGTCATGGCACCGATCTCACCCGGTTCGGCGACGATCGGCATCATCTTCGGTGTCCGACCGGTGCTCCGACGGACCCGGCTGCGCAATCCCAGCGCGGTGGATCGTGCGATCGCGGTGGCCGGCAGGTTCGCAAACGCAAGCCGTCCGGCCGCCGGACCGCTGACCAGCGGTGTCATCGAAATGATCGCGACCACGTCGTCCCGCCTCGCACCGACCGACAGGACATGCCCGCCGGACAACGAGACGCCCCACAAGACGATCCTGTTCGGGTCCACACCCTCGAGCGTCTTCACTGCCGAGATCGCGGCGCGGTAGTCCTCGAGCTGATCGGAGATCGACACCGTTTGCCTGACTTCCCCACCCGATGACCCGAAGCCTCGGTAGTCGAAGGCGAACACGTCGAGACCACCCGCGGCCAACGCCGCCGCGAACGGTTCGAGACCGGAATCCTTTGTCCCGCCGAGTCCGTGGGCCATGACCACTATCGGCCGGCCCGCCGGCCCCTTGAGGTCGTCGGTCTCGGCCCGGAAGTGCCAGGCGTCGCAGTCGATCCCGCCGCTGTAGAACGTCCGGGTCAGATACTGCCCGGAATCCGAGCTCTCGCTGCCGGGTGTGACAGTCTGCGCGGTCATGCTGCCACCGCCCAACGGGGTGCGCCGAGGTGGGCTGCCCGAACCGAACCCTCTGGCAGTTCCTTGGTCCGCATGTCGTGCTCGTAGATGAAGTAGTCCACCTGCTGGGTGTGCCGCGGACGATCGAGCATGTGCCCGGTGTATTTCTGCTGGTCGCTCGCGATCACCTCCTCCATCACCTCGGGGCTCGGCAATCGGTATCGCCCGGCAGCGTAGGCGCCGAGTAGGCGGGACTGGCATTCGACGAACGGGAACAGGGTCGGGGTCGACTGCGCAAATCCGATGAACACCAGATCGTCGATACCGGGTTTGAACATCCGCTTGTACAGCGGGATGTGGTTGTCCGGGGCGCTGATGAAATCTTCGTCGAAGAACGGGAAGGTGATGTTGTAGCCGGTGGCATACACGATCACGTCGAACTCTCCGCTCGTCCCATCCTCGAAATGCACTGTGGTGCCGTCGAGTTCACGAACATTGGGCTTCGGAATCACATCGCCCGAACCCAGCCGCAGCGGAAGCTCCACCGACTGGGTCGGATGCGCCTCGAACAGTTTGTGATTGGGGGTGGGCAACCCGTAGTTCTCGGGGCGGCCGGACATCAGCGGATGCGCTATCTGAATCATCTTGCGCTGCCAGGACAAAGGCAGATACGGCGTGGTCTTGTAGTACTGGTCCCCGGGCTTGCCGGCAATGTACTTCGGGACGATCCAGGCACCGGAGCGTGTGGACAGTGTCACCTCGTTGCGCAGTGTCTTCGATGACAGCTCCACCGAGATGTCGGCCGCGCTGTTCCCCAGTCCGACAACGAGTATCCGCTTGCCGGTCAGGGGCAGCGGATCCTGCGGGTCGATGTAGTGGTGGGCGTGGATCGACTCTCCGCTGAACGTTCCCGGAAAGTTCGCGCGGCGCGCATCCCAGTGATGTCCGTTGCCGACGACGAGCAGATCGAACCTGCGGGTCTCCCCGGCCTGGGTCTGGAGTTCCCAGCCGCCGCCGTCGAGCCTGCGGGCATGGGTCACCCCGTTCTGGAATTCGATGTTCTCCTTGAGGTCGAATGCGTCGGCATAGGCATCGAGATACGACTTGATCTGGGCATGATGCGGAAAGTCCGGGAAGTCCGCCGGCATCGGGAAGTCTTTGAACGCGAGCCGATGCTTGGAGGTGTCGATGTGCAGCGAGCGGTAGGCGCTGCTGTACCCGTTCGGGTTCTTGAAGGCCCAGTTGCCGCCGACTCGATCCGAGACCTCGAAGCAGGTGTAGGGAATGCCGTAGTCGTTCAACATCTTTCCGGCTGTCAAACCACTGATACCGGCGCCGATGACAGCCGTTGTCGGACCCTGCATGCGAGCTCCTCTTGAGATCGAGTTGACACATTCGCGAATCTGTTCACCCGACAGTACACAGATCCGGGAATCTGTCTATCGGTTTTGCTATGTTTGCCCCGTGACAGATTCCGTGGACACCAGAAGCGTCAAGGAACGGCTACTCGATGCCGCCGAGGTATGCCTCGCGGCCAAGGGCATTCGGGCAACGACGGTGCTGGAGATCGCCGAGACAGCAGGGGTGTCCCGGGCGTGGCTGTATCGCCACTATCCGGACAAGTCGACCCTGCTCGGAGCCACCATCGTCCGCATGGGCGACGCGTTCTGGGCCGACGCGCACCGAACACTGTCGACCATCGCCGAGTTCGACGCCCAATTGGCTGCCGGTGTGGCCCATGGCCACAACGCGTACGACGCCCCCGGAGCACTCATGATGACCCTGCGGATGAACGAACCCGAGGAGTTCGCCGCGTGCGCCGGCGTCGGCGTCATCGGGCTGCTCCCCGACCTCACCGCATTCTGGCGCACCTACGTGGTCACGGCCCGCGACCGCGGCCAGATCCATCCTGACACCGACATCGACGAAGCATCTGAGTGGATCGCGCGAGTGCTCATCAATCTGACCACCGTCCACAGCCAGAACCTTGACCCCGACGACCGGGCAGCGGTCGCACGGTATTGCCGGCGCTATGTGATTCCAGCGCTGCAAGTCGCTCCCGCACAATAGTTTTCGGTTTCAGACCTACCCGGCGACCAGCGACAGCGTGTCCAGATCCCGGATAGCAGTACATGACCGGGCGACCATCGCGGCGAACATCTCATCGCCACGATCGGTACGAGTGCCGTAGGCGCACCCGAAGACCGAGATCAGCGGTCCCTGGATCATCGAATACCGGTAGTCGTCCCAGCAGTCGTCGACGCCGTAGTTGTCGACGCCGTGGCCCGTCAGCGCGCGGTGGTAGTCGCCGACCAGACCGGCTTCATGATCACTTCGTACATCAGGCGACAGACTGGTTCCGATGAAATACGCGAGGTCCCGCGCAGGCAGCGCCAGACTCAGGGTTTGCCAATCGATCGCGGTGACACCCTGCGCACCACCCGGCGGGAACAGCAGGTTGTCGAGCCGGTAGTCGCCATGGACCAGCGCATATCGCTCCGATCTGCCCATCGCCCAATGCTCCGCGGCTTCAACACAATCGCGCAGCGTCGCCCGATCCTCAGAGCGGATCAACGGCCCGAGTGCGTCGATGAAGATCTCGGTCGCGGGCCCGTACATCTGCGCCAGCAACTCCGCGTCGTCGGGCCCGTTGACCGACAGTCCGTCGATGTCGAGCAGTGTGGGGTCACACCACCGCGGCCCATGGAGGCCGGCGAGGTTGATCACGGAATCACGCGCCTGATCCACCGTGCACCCGGCAAGCTGATCACCCTGCTCGGATGGGCTCATGTCTTCGAGCAGCAGGGTGAAATCCGCGCCATTGTCGGAGATCGCCGCGTAAAAGCACCGTGGACTCCTGATCGCGACGGTCGCCGCGATCGTGGTGTAGTAGCGCGCCTCGGACCGGTACACCCCCGCCAACATCTCCCGGGTCGCGGGATCGGCCGCCGGCAGTTTGGCCAGAATCCGCTCGGGCACAGCAGATCCGGTCAGCTCGAGCCGATAGCAGGTGCCGATCTGACCGGTACCGACCGGCGTGGCCGTCACCGTGTCGACTGTCGTCCCGAGAGCGGTCGAGAGCCAGGATGCGGTGAGCTCGTCCGCCGAGGTGACGATGGACCCGGCCGGAACATTCATTGGCAACATCCTTCGGTCGGCTGGAACCCCTTGGGGTACCGCAACTTTGGCACGCTCGACGGTGGTTTGGGCACGGTCGACGGTGGTTTGGGCACGGTCGGCGGCGGTTTGGGCACGGTCGACGGTGGTTTGGGCACGCTCGACGGCTTGGGCTAGACGGTGACCGGGGTCAGGCCCAGCTTGCCCGCCAGCTTCGTCAGATAGGCACCGGCCTTCTCGGTGTTGTCGTCGGGCACTCCGTACAGGACGGTGGTGACGCCGAGTTCGCGCCACTGGTCAAGCTTCTCCTGAACCGGTTTGAAGTCGAGCACCACGATCTGCGGCGCACCCTCGCGTCCGGCGTCAGCCCAGATCTGCTGCAGCAACCGGACCGAACCCTCGATGTCCTGCTCCCCCGGCGTGGTGATCCAGCCGTCGGCACTGCGGGCGATCCATTTGAAGTTCTTCTCGTTGCCCGACGCCCCGACCAGCACCGGTGGACCGGGCTGCTGAACAGTCTTGGGCCAGGCCCAGGACGGGCCGAAGTTCACGAACTCGCCGCTGTACTCGGCTTCCTCCTGCGACCACAGTGCCCGCATCGCCTCGATGTATTCGCGCAGCATCGTTCGACGCCTCTTCGGCGGAACATGGTGATCGCCGAGTTCGTCCAGGTTCCAACCGAATCCGACGCCCAGCGTCACCCGGCCCCCGGAGAGATGGTCCAGGGTGGCGATGCTCTTGGCGAGCGTCAACGGATCGGACTGAACCGGCAACGCCACCGCGGTACCGAGCCGGACCCGTGACGTCACCGCGGCCGCACCACTGAGCGACACCCAGGGGTCGAGCGTGCGCATGTAGCGATCGTCGGGCAGCGACGAATCGCCCGTCTGCGGATGAGCGGCGTCGCGCCGGGTCGGGATGTGACTGTGCTCGGGGACGAAGTACGCGTCGAACCCGGCCTCCTCGATGAGCGGCGCGAGGACCGACGGAGCCAGCCCCCGATCGCTGGTGAACTGGACGATCCCGAAGTCCATGGTTGTAGCCTTTCGCGAAGAATCTGACCGACCGAAACGATGTGGACGAGTGCCTGGACACCAGTCCGACAACTCCCGGAAATATAACACGTTCTACCCCCGCTGCGGCAGATCTCCGAACCCACGGCATTCAATTCGCGTCGTTCGCGCCACCCGTGTTCCCCGCCACACCCCCATCTGATAGCGTGCCGGTTCACATAAGTTACCGGCGGGTAATGCTGTCGGGGGAGAACGCCATGGGGGCGAAGAATGCGGATATCAGCGTGGATATCAACTATTGCAATTGTGGGATTGGTGCAGGTCGCGGGGGCGACTGCACTGGCAGACGCCGAACCCGACACCTTCGGCGGCTTCTACACGCCGCCCACCGACGTGAGCGCTGGCGCCGGGACCGTACTGAAGACCCAGCCGATGCCGCTGTACGCGTCGATACCAGGGCTGAACGGCTCGTGGCCGGGCGAAGGCCAACGGGTCATGTACACGTCCGCGCTGCAGGACGGCACACCGACCGCCGTCACAGGCAGCCTCGTCGAGCCCGGAGTGCCGTGGACCGGTGGTGGTCCCCGGCCGACGATCGTCATCGGCCCGGGAACGATGGGCCAGGGCGATCAATGCGCGCCGTCCCGCAACTTCCCCACTGCGCTGCGGGTGACGAACGATCCGCTGTCGGCGTCGATCAACTACGAAGTGATCGCCACCGATCGCTGGCTCGCCGAAGGCGCGCGGGTCTTCATGACCGACTACATCGGTCTCGGCACCCCGGGCCTCCACACCTATGTGAACCGGGCCGAAGAGGCTCACGCAATGCTCGACGGTGCCCGGGCGGCGCTCGCGCTCGGCGACGATCCGGATGCCCCCATCGCCTTCTGGGGCTACTCCCAGGGCGGCGGCGCGGCAGCTGCAGCAGCAGAACTCCAGCCCACCTATGCGCCAGAACTGAATGTCAAAGGGACGTTCGCCGGCGCACCACCGGCCGACCTTCTCGACGTCGTGCCGGCGATCGACGGCAATCTCATCGGCGGAGCGATCGGCTACGCATTGAACGGGTTCGTCGAACGCTATCCGGAGCTCGCAGCGATCACCGACAGCCGGGTCACCCCGCAGGGCCGCAGCGTCCTGAAGCAGATCACCACCGAGTGCATCGGTGACAGCATCCTCTCGCACCCGTTCATGTCGACAGCGTCTTTGACGAAGGACGGGCGGTCCATCCTCGACAACCTCAAAGAGATCCCCGTGGCGCTCGCCATCCTCGAGGACCAGCGGATCGGCAAGCTCAAGCCGACCTCACCCGTGCTGGTGACCAATGCGGTCAACGATGACGTCATCCCGTACCCCCAGGCCCGCCGGCTCGCACAAAGCTGGTGTGACCAGGGCGCGACGGTCGAGTTCCGCAGCAACGGGATCCCGCCGATCCTTTCGGGCACCGCGACCAACCACGCGCTGCCGTTGATCATCGACGCAGTCCTGCCCGGCGGCGGCGTCGACTACCTCCTCGATCGCTTTGCCGGAAAGCCCCTATCCGGTTGCCAATTCAACTAGCGAGCCCATAAACAACTCCGGCTCTGCACCTTCCGATGAAGGTGCAGAGCCGGAGTTGTTTGCGTCATCTCACGCCGTGGCGCAGCCGCATCCGGTCTGACCGGCCGCCTCGATAAGAGCCTCGACCTGGTGTGCATCCCGGAAGATCCCGTTGCCGGCCGTCGTGCGGCTCAGGGCGTCGGCGGCAAGCACCACCGCCGCCGAGGTCCAGCAGCTCTTCTCCACCGGCCAGCGCTTGCCGTCGGCGAACACCAGACCGGTCCAGTACGAACCGTCGGGGTCACGCAGATGCTGCATGTCGCCCAGCAGCAAGGTGGCATCGGCGGTGTCGCCCAACGCATCCAGGGCCAGCACCAGCTCGCAGGTCTCGGCACCGGTCACCCACGGCCGGTGATCGACACACCGGATACCCAGATCGGTGACCACGAAATCGTGCCATCGCGCCGCGATCAGCTCCTGACCCGCACGGCCACGGACCGCACCACCGAGCACCGGGTAGTACCAGTCCATCGAGTACTCCGGCTTGGGTTCGAACAGCTCAGGATGGCTGCGCAGCGCGTGGCCCAGGGCCAGCAACGCCGACTCCCAGTCGTCGACCGGGCGACCCAACTCGTTGCCGATCAGGATCGCGCACCCCAGTGCCTGATGAATGCTGGCGTTCCCGGTGATCAGCGCGGTGTGATACATCCCCTCGTGGGCACCCGTCTGTGCCGGCAAGGGATATGTTGCGCCCCAATAGAACTCTCCGCCCGGCGCCTGGAACTGGGCAACCAGATCGATCGCCGACGACACCATCGGCCACATCTTCTCCAGGAAGCGGACGTCGCCGGTGATCAAATAGTGATGCCAGACGCCGACCGCGATGTAGGCACAGAAGTTGCTGTCGGTGTTGGCATCGGTGACCTCGCCGACCACCAGCCGGATCGGCCACGACCCGTCCTCGCGCTGCATCCGCCGCGACCAGTCGTAGGCCGCCTCCGCCTCGGCGATCAGTCCGGTGGCAGACAACGCCATCGCCGACTCGATGTGATCCCACGGATCGGTCTGCCCACCCGGGAACCACGGCAGCGCACCAGTCGGTTCCTGCATCGCAGCGATGGCCCGGCCGGTCGCCAGCCACTCTTCGACCGTGAGGATCCCGGAGAGGTTCGGCAGGTCAACAGTGTTCGGCAGGTCCGTCAGGTTCGGCAGGTCGGCCATGGATCAAGCCGGCTTCTGTAAGTACAGGATCACGCTCTTGCCGATCACCGGGTTGAGCACCTGTTCACCCACCCGCGTCAGTTTCGGCGCGCTCATCATGTCCCACACCAGCAGCTTGTGGTACGCCTTCACCAGCGGGTTGTCGTTCTTCTCCACGCCCACAGCACATTTGAGCCACCAGTACGGCGCGTGCAGTGCGTGCGCATGCCCGGTTCCGGTCACCTCGAGGCCGGCGTCACGCAATTTGCCGGCGAGTTCAGACGCCTTGTAGATCCGGATGTGTCCACCCTCGTTGGCGTGATACTCGTCGGAGAAGGCCCAGCAGACCTTCTCGGGCCAGTACCGGGGCACGGTCACCGCGGCCAGTCCACCGGGCTTCAAGATCCGCACCATCTCGGCGATGGCGTCGGTGTCGTCCGGGATGTGTTCGAGGATCTCCGACATGAGGACCACATCGAAGGCACCGTCCGAGTACGGAAGGCGCAGCGCGTCACCGACTTCGGCTCGTGCCTTGGCCGAGGCCGGCACCTCGCCTTCAGCGATCATCACGTCAAACATCTCGGCCACGGCGGCCATGTCACTCTCGGACTGATCGAATGCGATCACATCGGCGCCCCGCCGGAACATCTCGTATGAGTGCCGGCCCGCACCCGCTCCGATGTCGATGGCCTTACAGCCCACACCAACGTCGAGTCGATCAAAATCAACGGTTAACACTCAATTCCCCCCTTGGCCTAACGTGGCTGACTGCCCGAATGAGTCTGACTGCCCGAACGAGTCCGACTTGGCGAAATCGTCAATCGCCTGCTGGTAGTTCTGTGCCGTCTTCGCGGCGACGGCCGTCCAGCTGTACCGTTCCTCGACCCGCGCGCGACCACCGGCGCCGAGCCGGTCTCGGAGCTCTGAGTCCTCGAGCAGAGAACCCAAAGCCGTTGCCAGCGCACCCGAATCCATCGGCGGCACCAGAATCGCAGCCTCCTGCGCCTCCCCGACGACCTCGGGTATGGCACCGGCCCGGGTGGCCACCAACGGCGTCCCACAACTCATCGCCTCGACCGCAGGCAACGAGAATCCCTCATAGAGCGAAGGGACACAGGCAACTTCGGCCGACGCCAGCAGAGCGGCCAGTTCGTCGTCGTCCAGACCCGATACGACCTCGACCGAATCGCGGATCGAGAGCTCGTCGATCCGCGTGTCAGAAGGTCCGCCGGGCACCAGCTTCGACACCAGCTTCAGCTCCACGGGCCGTTCGGCACGCAACTTGGCCACCGCTTCGAGCAGGTACGACACACCCTTGAGAGGCGCATCGGCACTGGCGATGCAGACGATGCGCCCGGGCACCCGCTCGGTCGACGGACGGAACTGCTCGGTGTCGACGCCGAGCGGGATGGTCGTGAGCCGGCCCTCGGGGATACCGAAGGCCTTGCGGATGTCGACCTCGCTACTCCGCGACACCGTGAGGAGCCGGGGTATCCGGCGCGCGACCCGGCCCTGCATGGCAAGGAATCCGTGCCAGCGGCGGGCGGTGATCTTGCGCCACCCCTTCGCCGCCTTCACCGCAAGCTCCCGATCGCGGGTGATCGGGTGGTGGATTGTCGCGAGCACCGGCAATCCATCGCGTTCGATCTGCAGCAATCCGTAACCCAGGCACTGGTTGTCGTGGACCACGTCGAAGTCATCGGTCCGGTGCTTGAGCAATCGGGCGGCGCGCAGGCTGAAGGTCAGCGGCTCCGGGAAACCCGCGGTCCACATCGTCAGTACTTCGAGGACATCGATCCAGCTCTTGATCTCCCACGGCCAAGGCGTCCGGAACGGATTCTCGTCGTTGTAGAGATCGAGGCTGGGCACCTTCGTGAGCGTCACGCCGGCGGCCACTGCCTTGTCGTCCAGGTCGGGATACGGCTGGCCGGAGAACACCTCGACCTGATGTCCGAGCAGGGCCAGCTCGCGGGACAGGTGACGCACGTACACGCCCTGTCCACCACAATGAGGCTTACTTCGGTAAGACAGCAGTGCTACGCGCATTGTGACCTTTCTGCCGTGGCCTGGTGGCCATAACCGTATCCGTCGAGAACGTGCCGTGCTGATCGGCAGAACCAATGCCGGGGCCGACCGGATCACCGGTCGGCCCATGGGAATCGCCTAGGCGTTCGCGGCATCCTCCATGGCTTCGATGCTGACGATCTTGATCCGCCGACGCCCGGCCGGTTTGCCTGCTGTCCGTTCGGCGAGATCGATCTTCTTCCAGCCGGCACCGTCGATCCGGCCGGCACCGCGTTCGGCGATGAGCGCCGGGATCTCCTCGCGTGACTTCACCGGATCGGAAAGCCTCTCCTCGGTGAAGTCGGCGATGACGGCGAGTGCGGTCTCCTGGCCACACAGCCGGTTCATGCCGATGCCGCCGGTGGCGCCACGCTTGATCCAGCCGGTGACGTACACACCTTCGAGCGGCGCACCGCCGGGCTCTTCGAGCACGCGGCCACCGGCGTTGGGCACCACACCCCGGCCACCGTCGAACGGCACGCCCTCCAGCGGCAGACCGGTGTAACCGATGGCCCGCATCACGATTCCCGCAGGCAGGTCGAATTCTTCACCGGACGGCCTGATCGCAGCCCGGCTCGAGGCCGGCCGCGGGGTATCGCCGGGGTTGTCGGCCGACTCATCCGGGTCGTTCACGAACTCGTTGCGAGCACAACGGACGGTCTCGACACCCTGATCCGAGCCCTTCAGCGCCAGCGGCGAGACCAGAAACCTGAACACGACCCGCTTGTTGCCCTCGGTCGGCTCGCGCTGCGCGAACTCCTCGGCGATGCGCACCTTGGTGGCGATCGTCGAATCGAGTGTCCCGGCGTCACGAGCGGCCTGGCTGGCCGCATCGAGCACGAGCTCGTCGGGATCGATGATCACGTCGACACCGGGCAAGTCGCCCATCGCCAGGAACTCGGCGTTGGTGTAAGCGCCCTGGGCCACGCCGCGGCGTCCGAGCAGTACCACCTCGGAAATATTGCTGTCCCGCAGCTTCTCCAGCGCGTGATCGGCGATGTCGGTCTTGGCGAGCTTCTCCGGACTGTCCAGCAGGATGCGGGCCACATCCAGGGCGACGTTGCCGTTGCCGACCACGACGGCGCGCTCGGCCGACAGGTCGAAGTCGCGATCGGCGTAGTCGGGGTGCCCGTTGTACCAGGCCACGAAATCCGTCGCGGCAATGCTCCCGGGCAGATCCTCGCCATCGATGCCCAGATGCTTGTCGGTCGAGGCACCATGCGCGTAGATGACGGCGCCGTAGTGGTCGGTCAGATCGCTGTGGTCGAGATGCTTGCCGACCTCGACGTTCAGGAAGTACTCGAACGTCCGCTTGGCAGCGGTCGAGGCGAACGTCTTCTCGACACCCTTGGTCGAGGGATGGTCCGGAGCGACACCGGCGCGGACGAGCCCGTACGGGGTCGGCAGACGGTCGAACATGTCGACGCGGATCGCGCTGTGCCGGACGAGCTCCTCAGCGGCATAGAACGCAGCCGGTCCGGCCCCGACGATCGCGACGTGCAGCTCTTTGCCGGCGGGCAGCGGCGGCTTCTTGCGCGGGGCGACCAGACCACCCGACACGTCGTGGTCGGTGTAGTAGTCCGCGTTGATCTGGAGGTAACGCTCTTGGCCTTCGTCGAGCGCGTCGTCCGGGAAGATCGCTTCCACCGGGCACTCATCGATGCAGGCACCGCAGTCGATGCACGTATCCGGATCGATGAACAACATCTCGGCGCTGGTGAAATCCGGCTCATCCGGTGTCGGGTGAATGCAGTTCACCGGACAGACACTGATGCAACTGGCATCGTTGCAACAAGGCTGCGTGATCACGTGTGCCATACGGCCCTTACCTCGACTACTCTCGTGTTCCAAAAAAAGGAACCTGTTCCAATTTTTACCCTGAATTTGCCCAGGGGCCAACTACAAGGCCGCGACAAGGCATTTCACCGAAATGACGCGGCCGAGCAGACGTGTCAGAGGTCATGTTCAACGACTTCTGTTACGCCGGTCCCACAAAGGTAATGCCACCCGCCCTATAACGAGAAGTCCATAGGCTGCATCCTGGTGTCCACCTGTGCTGACATACCCAATTTACCGCCGGGACGAATGAGAGGACCGATATGCCGGACTCGCCGATCGACGCCGCACTCAACCCCATCGAGCTGCCCGACATCAAGGCAGGCGCCAGCTGCTTCGAATCGAACTATCGGGTGCGCACCGGCGACGTCGACCAGCAGATGCGACTGCGGTTCGACGGACTGACCCGATACCTCCAGGACATCGCCAACGACAACCTCGAGGCAACCGAGTTTCGCGTGACCGACCCGTTCTGGATCGTCCGGCGCACGGTGATCGACGTGATCCGTCCTATCTCCTGGCCGGCGGACGTCACGCTCCACCGCTGGTGCGGCGCCCTGTCGACCCGCTGGACCAACATGCGTGTCCGGGTCACCTCGACTCACGAGACCAACCGATTCAATCCGGAACCGCGCGAAGACGGTCTCATCGAGACCGAGGCGTTCTGGATCAATGTCAACGACCAGGGCATGCCGTCCCGGCTGACCGACGATGCGTTCGAGCTGCTGAGCCGGTCCACTGATGAGCACCGGCTGCGCTGGAAGTCGATGAACACCGCCACCCCGCCGGAGCGTTCCGATGACGACCGCATCCATGCACTCCGGGCCACCGACTTCGACCCCTTCAAGCATCTGAACAATGCTGCCTACTTTGCAGCAGTCGAAGACGAACTCGTCGACCACGAGGACCTCGTCAAAGGCCCACATCGAGTCGTTATCGAATATCTGCGCGCGATCGAACCCGGCGCGACGGTGACGATCCAGCGCCGCAGAGAGAGCGATCAGCTACAGATGTGGTTGCGCGAGGGTGATCAGGTGTCAGCAACCGTCACCGTCACCAAACGTCCGCTCTGATCACCTGCACGCTCACTGACCCCCGCCGAGCAGCAGCTCCATCAGCTTGGTGGGAGCAGCGCAGGGATCACCGATCGCTGTCGTGCTGCGCGGTTCGACAAACCAGGTGTAGATCCCGCCACCGGGCGCACGGGCGGTGATACCGCACGCCGCCGGACGGGCCGGGTTCACCGCCGTGAAAGCCGTGACACTGGCGACCTTCACGTTCTCGGTGGTGTAGCCGAGTTTTTTGGCCGTCGACTTCTCGACCTCGATGTCCCCGAACTCGAACCAGTTGAAGGTGATCTCGGTGACGACCGGACCGTTGACGGTCCAGCGGCAGATCGCTCCGTAGAACCCCGGCTCCGCGAGCGTGCCGCCCGCCGCCTTGGCGATGGATTCCGGGGGGACCATCTCGCACTCGTACATCAGGCGCTTGTAGTCGTCGGTGTTGACGTTCCCGTCGGCGGTGCCACTGCCACCGCCGATCGCGATGGCATCACCGTCGACCGCGCGGGTACAGCCCGCGAGCAGGGCAACGGTGGCCAGCAGTGCCAGGAGTGGTCCGGCGACGTTTCGAGTCATGTTGCGGCCGCTCATGTGGCGCTCTCGATCGATTGCGTGGCAAGTGTCTTGGCGACCTCGCAGATCTCCACCCGGCTCGGATACGCCTGATCCGGCGACTGCAGGCCATAAGTGACCGACCATTCGAAGAAGTCGGCGCCGAACGCGATGCCGATCTCGCAGATGCCCTCGCTCGACCCGATGAAACCGCTGTGGCCGTCGATGGTGATGTCCTCGACCACGTCGCGGGACAGCTGAATGGTGGCGCGTTCGCGGCCGATGGGGCTGCCGCGGTACCAGTTGAACGACAACTGCGGCCCGAGTTGATCCTGCGACGTGACCCATTCGCAGACCGACGGGTTGTTGATCGTGTTGGTCAGTCCACCGATCTTGGACACGGCGGAGACCTCTTCGGTGGTGACACCACCACATTCACCGAAGAACGGACCCTCGCCGGCCTGGCCTGCCGGTTCGTTCGCCTTGGTGGTCTGGCCGGTTTCGGCGGAGCTGTCGTCCGAGCAACCCCCCACCACGAGAATCGCCGCGATCGCCGCCGCCATCACCGCCCCGATCCGATTCCTGCGCCCCGAGATCATCACAGGTTGCAGTGTAGAGAAAGGCGGCGCGCGGCCGGCTGATCAGCCGACATCCGGCCGGCCGAGCAGTCGGTCCGTCTCGCGCCGTTCACGTTTCGTGGGACGGCCGCTACCGCGATCACGCTGCGGGAGCGCGGCCAGCAGTTCTTTGGGAGGAGGAGGTGGGCTGCGATCGATGAAGCATTCTGCGGCGGCGGGTGGACCGACCCTCTTGGAGACAACCCGGGTGACCTCCACGATGCGGTCGCGACCGGCGGCCCGGAGTCGCACCTCGTCGCCGATCGCCACATGCTGGGCCGGCTTGGCCGGGGTGCCGTTGACCTTGACGTGGCCACCGCGGCAGGCGGTGGCCGCAGCCGACCGGGTCTTGGTCAGCCGGACCGACCAGATCCAGCTGTCGACCCTGGTGCTGGGTTGTGCGCCGGACATCAGTGGGGCATCAGTCGCTGAGCAACTTCCAGAGGGCGGCACCGCCCGCGACGACCCCCACGATCAGAGCAATCCAGAAGTTCGTGATGATCCACAGGAGACCGAATACGATCGCCGCCGGCGCCAGCACGAACAACACCATGCCGGGATGGGCGGCGAATGTCTCTTTGACGGCCTGCGTTCGGGCCCTGTTGATTTCCTTGGCCATGGTGTTCCTCCTCGACCCGCACGACCCGATGCGGTCGTACCTTGCCGAGTCTACGGAGAATCGGGCAAACGAGAACAGTCCGCGCGTGCTGAGCGTGCGGGAGGGGACGTGAGTTGAAAGACCTTGCCCTGCGTCTTCGATCGGGGCAATCTGGGCGGCGAGCGCTTGCGTCGCAGGAGGGCGAGCCATGGACATGGTCGAGGTCGAAGGACTTCGGATCGCATACGAACGGGCCGGCAACGGACCCCCGCTCGTCCTCGTTCACGGCTACGTCGGCGATGGCCCACGAACGTGGCGGCATCAATTGGACGGCCTCGCCGACGACTTCACGGTGGTCGCCTGGGATGCACCTGGTGCCGGATCTTCTTCTGATCCACCTCCGGACACCGGCATGGGCGAGTACGCCGACTACCTAGCGAGGTTCATCAAGAACCTCGGGTTCGACAGACCACATGTCGCAGGGCTCTCGTTCGGAGGATCACTGGCGTTGGAGTTGTGCCGACGTCACCCGGACATCGCAGCTTCTCTGACATTGACATCCGCCTACGCGGGCTGGCGCGGCTCATTGCCTTCCGAGGTGGCCGACCAGCGTCTACGGCAGGCCCTGGCGTTGGCCGACCTCCCGCCGGAGGAACTCGTCGACGCACTGCTCCCGACGATGTTCTCGGAGTCGACTCCACCGGAGGTGGTCGAAGCGTTCGGCGCGAGCCTTCTGGCGGTTCACCCTGTCGGATTTCGAGCGATGGCGCGAGCCTCCGACGTGGACCTACGCGAGGTACTGCCCGGCATCGAGATTCCGACGCTCTTGGTCTACGGCGATCACGACGTGCGGGCCCCGCTATCCGTCGCGGAGGCACTCCACGCTGCAATCGCCGGCTCCGAGCTGATCGTGCTCAGGGGAACCGGGCACCTCTGCAACATCGAAGCCCCGCACCGGTTCAACGAGGCACTGCGCGCCTTCCTCGTCGGTGTACCGGACCGGCGCTGACGACACCACGCGCGGTCAGGGACGGACGAGGAGCTCCGCGTCCTCGAGCGGATACGGGGGCGTTCCGGTGCCGGTGATCCGGACGGTTCCCCACGGAGTGATCTCGGTGAGGCGGGCCTGCGCCGGCTCACCGCCGTCG
This sequence comes from Nocardia sp. 348MFTsu5.1, assembly GCF_000383535.1. Lineage (NCBI taxonomy): Bacteria > Bacillati > Actinomycetota > Actinomycetes > Mycobacteriales > Nocardiaceae > Nocardia > Nocardia sp. 348MFTsu5.1. Next base: position 259,735 of record NZ_KB911516.1, on the reverse strand, counting down.
GCCAGAACCTCCACGCTGCTCGCCTTGGCGTCCTTGAGCGCACGAACCTGATCGCCGAACGCGATTCCGGCCCAGTGGAACCGACCGTCCAGGGGATCCAGGTACCCCTGAACCCGGATCCGCGCGGTGATCTCGTCCTCCTCGTGACGGATGACAACCGAACCGTCGTAGATGCCCTCGTCCCGGATGTCCGCGGAGGTGTAGTCGTAGTCGGAAGCGTCAAACCGCTTGAGCTTGCGGATGAGTTTCAGTTCACCGCCGCCCGCGCGGACGTACCGCAGCCAGGATCGCTCGATGGGAACCCGCACCTGGACCCGAGTGGCACCCGAGCGCGCCATCTCGTCGATGGCCGCGCCGACGTAGTCGACGATCGACGAGTCCGTGGAGCCGACGTGAAAGAGGTTGGCCTGCCGACTGCAGGCGACCCCGAGGTAGCTGCCGTCCGGCGCTGGATCAGAAGTGATGAGCAGGTGGCTGCGCTCGCGGTTGTCCCACTCATCGCAGGTGACGTCGAACTCCCCGACCGTCGCCACGTCCGCGATCTCGATCTCGTCAGGCAATCGCCGCAGTCGCGCACGCATTGCCGCGATTGCCGGCCCCGATCCGACCAGACCCACCCCTAGCACGCTCATTCGAGGAATCCGGCCTGCCGCCAGGCCCGCCGGGAGAAGCGGGTCATCAACCCGTTCTCCTCGAGGAACTGCGCCAGACTCGCAAATCCCAGCACCTGCATGCGATGGAAGTTGGGATTGGTGCGCGCGGCCTTCGTGGCCTCCTGCTTGTTCAAGCCGGCCCGGGCATACATCGCCGGGTTGGTGAAGAGGTACTTGAGCCGCAACGCGGCAACACCGTGCAGGTTCGCGGCCAGGAACGTCTCCCAGCGCCCGCGGGTGGTGCGGCGCCGGGCGATGCCGTCCCTGGCGAAACCGATGTGCCGCGACTCCTCGGTGACGTGGATCCGCATCAACCGCGAAATCAGCGGCTGCAGCTGCGGATCGTCGAGCATCTCGCGCTGCAGGGCATCGAAGATCTCCTCGCCCACCAGCGCGGCAACCCACAACCTGGAGCCACGCAGGCCGAACGGGAGCAGCAGCATGATCAGTCGCTGCCATCCGGCATTGCCGTAGGCCCGGGCACCACTGCGTTCGATGGCGCGGCCGAACATCACCATGTGGCGGCATTCATCGCCCATCTCGGTGAGCGCGTAGTGGGTGACCGAGGACGCCGGGTCCTGATTCAGAAGTCGTTGCAGCAGTGCCCGGTTGAGCAGGTTCTCGAACCAGATACCGACCGAGAGAATGTTGGCGAGTTCCTGGCGGGACATCTCGATCCGCTGCTCTTCGGTGAGGCTGTTCCAGAGGTCGGTGCCGTACAGGCTGCAGACCCGCGGCGGCAGGAAGTACTTGTCCGGATCGAGTGGTGCGTCCCAGTCGAGGTCGACAACCGGCGAATACGACCGCTTGACCGAACCGCTCAACAGTCTTTCGGCGATCGCTTGACGACCGCCGGCGTCAATGTTCTGTGCCGTGGAATGGGATCGGGATGGTGCCGTCATCTGGCCTCCTGGTGACTTTTGCCTGCTGATCCCGACGCTATGCGCCACCTCACAATGTGTCAATGCTCACTGTCACATAAACCAGTGGCGACATCGAGACGAGACCTTCCCGGGAGTCGCGGGATCGCTGCTGTTGAATAGGGGGATGCCCAGCGACTTCCCAGACGACGACCCCATCGCCGAGGCTCGCCGAAACTGGGAGGCGGCCGGCTGGGGTGACGTGGCCGTCGGTATGCAGGCCGTGACATCGGTGATGCGCGTTCACCAAATCCTGCTCGCTCGCGTCGAGTCCGTGCTCAAGCCGTGGGGGCTGAGCTTCTCCAGATTCGAGCTCCTGCGATTGCTGGCATTCAGCCGCCGAGGCGCACTGCCGATCACCAAGGCCAGCGACCGACTCCAGGTGCACGTGACGTCGGTGACCCATGCGATCCGCCGCCTCGAGGAGGCCGGCATGGTGCGCCGCGTTCCGCACCCCACCGACCGTCGCACCACGCTTGTCGAGATCACCGATTCCGGGCGTGCGACGGTGGAAGAAGCCACCCTCGCGCTCAACAGCGACGTCTTCGGCGACGTCGGAATGACCGAGTCCCAGGCGAACTCACTGGTCAAATCGATCAACGCGGTACGCAAACACTCCGGCGACATCTAACGACCAGACGCCGCCGGAGCGGGTTGTTGCTACTCCGTGTTGCTGTTAGTCCGTGTTGTCGCCGAAGATCGCTTTTGCCTCCAGGAACTCCGCGAGACCGAACTTGCCGAACTCACGCCCGTTGCCCGACTGCTTGTAGCCACCGAATGGTGCGTTCCGGTCCAGCGGTGCCCCGTTGAGGTGAACGTTGCCCGTCCGCAGTCGCCGGGCGATTTTCCGAGCCCGCTCGGGATCGGACGCTGACACGTAACCCGACAATCCGTAGTTGGTGTCGTTGGCGATGCGGACCGCGTCGTCATCGTCCTGGTAGCCGATCAGGGTCATCACCGGACCGAAGATCTCCTCGCGAGCGATCGTCATGTCGTTGGTGACATCGGCGAACACGGTGGGCTTGACAAAATATCCCGCGTCGATGCCGTCCGGGCGTCCGACACCACCGGCGGCGACAGTTGCTCCCTCGTCGATCCCGGATTGGATCAGTCGCTGGATCTTCGTGAACTGGGCCTCGGAAACAACCGGGCCCACAGCGGTTTTCGAATCATCAGGCGACCCGACCACGATGTCTGCCAACGCCTTCTCGGCGATCTCGGCAGCCTCATCCATCCGCCCTGCCGGAACCAGGATGCGCGAACCCGCATTGCAGGACTGCCCCGAGTTGACCACCATCGCGGCGACATCCCGCGCGACCGCGTCCGCGAAGGCATCGTCGTCGACGATGATGTTGGCCGACTTGCCACCGAGTTCCTGGGTCACCCGCTTGACGGTCGGCGCGGCGTTCTTGGCGATCTCGACCCCGGCCCGGGTCGACCCGGTGAAGGAAACCATGTCGACCTCGGGATGCGACGACAGTGCGACGCCGACGGTCGGGCCATCACCGTTGACGAGGTTGAAGACACCGGCGGGCACCCCGGCTTCGTCCATGATCTCGGCGAAGACCAGCGCGTTGAGCGGAGCGACCTCCGAGGGCTTGAGAACGATCGTGCAACCGGCGGCCAGCGCCGGGGCGACCTTGGCCCCGATCTGGTTCAGCGGCCAGTTCCACGGTGTGATGAAGGCGCAGACGCCCACCGGCTCGTGGACCACTGTCGTCGAGCCGATCTTTTCCTCGAACTCGTAACTCTTCAGCACCTTGAGTGTGGACATGAAATGGCCGAGGCCCGATGGCGCCTGGGCCTTCGCGGCGAGACCTGCGGGCGCACCCATCTCTGAGCTGACGGCATCGGCGAGATCACCCAGTCGCGTCTTGTATACCTCGATAATTCGCTCCAGCAACGCAATTCGCTCTTCGCGGGTGGTGGACGCGAATCCGTCGAAGGCATTTCGGGCAGCAGTGACGGCGCGTTCGACGTCCTTTTCATCTCCGAGCGCGATGGTGGCGATGGTCTGTTCGGTTGCCGGGTTGATGACGTCGACGGTTTTGGCCGACAAAGGCTCGACCCATTCACCATCGATGTAGAACTTGTGGGTGTTTGCGGGTGTCATCGGTTTCTCCTCGCACCTGGATGGGTTACCTACCTCTCTACCAGTGACAGGTCCCGGTGTTAAGTAAGTGCTGGCACCAAAGCTGCGAACCACAGAACGGACACGCATGAACACTCCTGCCCGGGGCGGCCGCGTTCAGGTTGTCGGTGCGGTCAACGTCGACCTGGTGATCGTCACACCGCGTCTGCCCGGCCCCGGAGAGACCGTGGTCGGGCCGCGGATGGACCGCTACGGGGGCGGCAAAGGCGCCAACGCCGCGGTGGCCGCCGCCCGCGCCGGTGCCGCGGTGGAACTGATCGGCGCAGTTGGGTCCGACGACAACGGAGAATCGGCACTCGCCGAACTACGAGCCGACGGCGTGGACATCCGATCGGTTTCCGTGTCGAAGGATTCACCCACCGGAGTCGCGTTGATCGTCGTCGATGAGGCCGGTGAGAACCAGATCGCGGTCGGGTCGGGGGCAAACGCGGAGGTCGATGCCGCCCTTGTCGAAGACGCCATCGCGAAACGCAGCCCGACGAGCGACTGTGTTCTGGTCAGCACCGAGATACCGGGCGGAGCGGTGGTCGCTGCTGTCCGCGCTGCGCAGGCGTCGGGAGTCCGGTGCATCGTGAACCCCGCTCCCCCGATCCCCGAACTGGCGGACGTCATTCGATACCGTCCGATTTTCACACCCAATGCCGGCGAATGTCATGCGTTGGCGACGATGTTGGGCAACGACGTGGAGACGGTCGGGCAGGCCGCCGATGCTCTCATGCAGGCGACCGGCGCCCCGGTGGTCGTCACCTTGGGCTCCGGCGGTGTCCTGGTCGGCATCCCGGGCAGCGGCTTCGAACACCTCGACGCGCATCCGGCCGTCGTCCGCGACACCACCGGCGCCGGTGACACGTTCAACGGCGTCTTCGCAGCCCAGTTGGCTGCCGGTGACACGGTGATGGCGGCGGCGCGAACCGCGAATGTGGCCGCCGCACGGTCGGTCTCGCAGGTCGGTGCGCGGGCCGGTATGTAGGCAAACAACGTCGCTCACCGTTCTCACGCTCGCGTGCCTGCGAGAGAGATGAGTTCAGTGAGCGACGTTGTCCTGCTGGTTGATCAGCGCAGGGTTTCGATGATGGCGCTGAAGTCCTTGGCGCCGTGCTCCTGTGCGTAATCGGCGTAGAGCGTCGCGGCGTGTTCGCCCAGCGGGGCGATCGCGCCGGTGGACTCGACAGCGGCCATGGCCAGCCCGAGGTCCTTGTTCATCAGCGCGGTGGCGAACCCGGGCTTGAAGTCGTTGTTCGCCGGCGACGTCGGAACCGGTCCGGGGACCGGGCAATTGGTGTGCACCGACCAGCAGTTTCCGGTCGCACCGGTGATCACGTCGAAGAGGGCCTGCGCTTCCAGACCCAGCTTCTCGGCGAGCACAAATGCCTCACCGATCGCGATCTGCTGCACGGCGAGCACCATGTTGTTGCAGACCTTGGCGGCCTGACCGGCACCGGAACCACCGCAGTGGATCACCTTGCCTGCCATCGGATCCAGGACGCCCTGTGCGGCGACGAAGGCCTCGTCGCTGCCTCCGACCATGAAGGCCAGGGTGCCGGCGTCCGCACCTTTGACACCGCCGGAGACCGGGGCGTCGAGTTGCGCGAACCCGTGGTCGGCCGCCTGCTGATGCACCTTGCGAGCATCTTCGACCGAGATCGTCGACGAATCGATGAGCAGCGCACCGGTCTTGGTACCGGGCAGGATCTGCGAGTAGCAGTCGACGACGGCCTTACCGTGCGGCAACATCGTGATCACGACGTCGGCGTCGGCCACCGCTTCGATCCCGCCGGCGAAAACCTCGACGCCGTTGGCCGTTGCGGCCGCACTCGCCTCGGGCGACGGATCGAATCCGTGCACGATGTGTCCGGCCTTGACCAGGTTCTTGGCCATGGGTCCACCCATGTGGCCAAGTCCGAGGAACGCGATGGTGCTCATAGGTACTGCCCCTTTGTCGACTTGTCGGCCTCTGCCCGGCCGATCACAACCCGCATGATCTCGTTGGTGCCCTCAAGTATTCGGTTCACCCGGAGATCGCGGACGATTTTCTCCAGACCGTATTCCTTCAGATACCCGTACCCACCGTGTAGCTGCAACGCCTGATCGGCGACGTCGAAGCAGGTGTCGGTGACGTAGCGCTTGGCCATCGCACACAGCTCGACCTTGTCGGGATGGTTCGCGTCGAGCGCGCTGGCAGCCTTCCAGAGGATGAGCCGTGACGTCTCGAGGGAGGTCGCCATGTCGGCAAGCGTGAACCGGATGGTCGGCTCGTTGATCAGTTTGCCGCCGAAGGCTTCTCGATCCGAGAGATACGTGATCGCCTTGTTGTACGCCGCCTGGGCCCCACCGAGCGAGCAGGCCGCGATGTTGATCCGGCCGCCGTTGAGGCCGTTCATCGCGATGCCGAATCCCTTGCCCTCTTCTCCACCGAGAAGATTGGCAGCCGGGACGCGGGCACCTTCCATGATGACCTGCGCGGTGGGCTGAGCGTTCCAGCCCATCTTCTGCTCGTTGACACCGAAGGACAGCCCGGGGGTGTCCGACGGCACGATGAACGTCGAGATCCCGCGTGGCCCTTCGGCACCGGTGCGCGCCATGACGACGTACACATCGGAGACACCACCGCCGGAGATGAACTGCTTCACCCCGTCGAGGATGTAGTGGTCACCGTCCCGAACAGCCTTGGTACGCAACGCCGCAGCGTCACTTCCCGCAGCCGGCTCGGTCAGGCAATAGCTGGCGATGGCCTCCATCGACGCCATCTTCGATGCCCACGTCTGGCGCTGATCCTCGGTGCCGTAGGAATCGACCATCCAGGTACACATGTTGTGGATCGACAGGAACGCGGCGGTGGTGGGATCGGCCTTGGCCAGCTCCTCGAAGATCCGGACACCGTCGATCCGACGGAGTCCGCTTCCTCCCACATCCTCGCTCGTGTAGATCCCGGCCATTCCGAGCCCGGCGGCTTCGCGCAACTCCTCGGCCGGGAAATGCTTGCGCTCATCCCAGTCGAGGGCGTTGGGCTCCAAGCGCTTTCGCGCGAAGGCCGCCGCGGTATCGACGATGACCTTGTCATCCGCGCTCAGATCGAACGGTGAAAAGGTCTCATCTGGCATCGAAAGCCCTCAGTCCATGGTCGGGATGACGAACTCGGCGCCATCCTTGATACCCGAAGGCCAGCGGGTGGTGATGGTCTTGACCTTGGTGTAGAACTGGATCGCCGCGGGACCGTGCTGATTGAGGTCGCCGAATCCGGAGCGCTTCCAGCCGCCGAAGGTGTGGTAGGCCACCGGCACCGGGATCGGCACATTGACGCCGACCATGCCGCACTGGACGCGGGCGGTGAAGTCGCGGGCGGCGTCGCCGTCCTGCGTGAAGATCGCGACACCGTTGCCGTACTCGTGCTCGGACGGAAGTGCCAGTGCCTCTTCATAGTCGTGGGCGCGGACGATGCAGACGACTGGTCCGAAGATCTCGTCGGTGTAGATCGTCTGATCCTTCTTCACGTGATCGAAGAGGGTGGGTCCGATGAAGTAGCCCTCTTCGAGGCTCTGACCGTCGTAGGTCAGGTCATCGGTCGTGCGCTCACGACCATCGATGACGAGCTCGGCGCCGGCGTCGACACCCTGCTGGATGTAGTCCTTGACGCGCTCGAGCGCTGCCTTGCTGACCAGTGGGCCGTAGTCGGCCTTGATGTCGAGGCTGTGGCCGACGCGCAGGGCGTTGACCTTGTCGACCAGCTTCTCGCGCAGGCGATTTGCGGTCACCTCGCCCACGGGGACGGCCACCGAGATCGCCATGCAACGCTCGCCGGCACTGCCGTATCCGGCACCGATCAGGGCGTCGGCAACCTGGTCGAGGTCGGCGTCCGGGAGAATGATCATGTGGTTCTTGGCGCCACCGAAGCACTGCGCGCGCTTACCGTTCGCGGCCGCGGAGGAGTAGATGTACTGCGCGATGTCGGAGCTGCCGACGAAGCCGTAGGCCTGGACGTCATCGTTGTTCAGCAGTGCGTCAACCGCTTCTTTGTCTCCATGGACGACCTGGAACACGCCCGGGGGCAGTCCGGCCTCGAGGAACAGTTCTGCCAGGCGGACGGGCACTGACGGATCGCGCTCAGACGGCTTGAGAATGAAGGCGTTGCCGGTGGCCAGCGCGGGGCCGGCCTTCCACAGCGGGATCATCGCCGGGAAGTTGAACGGGGTGATCCCCGCGACCACGCCCAGCGGCTGGCGGACCGAATGCACGTCGATGCCAGTGCCGGCGCCTTCGGTGAACTCACCCTTGAGCAGGTGCGGGATACCGATCGCGAACTCGATGACCTCGACACCGCGCTGGATGTCGCCCTTGGCGTCGGGGACGGTCTTGCCGTGCTCCTTGGAGAGCAGCTCGGCGAGTTCGTCCATGTGCTCATTGACGAGTGCGACGAAACGCATCATCACGCGAGCGCGGCGCTGCGGGTTCCACGCGGCCCAGATCTTCTGGGCTTTGACGGAGCCGGCGACGACGGCGTCGACCTCGGCCGTACTGGCCAGCGGAACGGTCGCCTGCACCTTTCCGGTGCTGGGATCCATCACATCTGCGGTGCGGCCGCTGGTTCCGGCGACGTGTGCGCCGTCCACGAAGTGGTCGATTTGCCTGGTCATGGGGTCCTCACAGTCATCTACGAACGTGTTGTCTCCATCACTATATACTAGGACCTCCTAGTAATGCGAGCGTTCGTAGATGACCGTGCGACGGACTACCCGGTCTTACAAGGACTACCCGGTCTTGCGCCGGAACTGGTGCGGACCACCCTCCGCACCGTGCTGGCCACCGGCCTTCGACCCGGCATCCTTGTGATCCTCGGCCAGCTTCCCCTTGTTCTTCTTACGCTCGAGGGCCTCGCGGAACTTACGTTTGGTTTCTGAATCGGCAGTCATGCCGTCTCCCTTCACTTGGGTCTTTCGCGAGCGTAGCCATCGCAGGTTGCGATGTCAGGCGATTTTCTTGCCGCCGAACTCAAGCCTCATGTGGCCGATGAACTGTGGTTTTCTCCACTGATCCGTCCGCGGCGAAGTACTGCCATTCCCCCGTCTTCTTGCCGTCGGTTCGATGTCCACGATCGATGAGGTTTCCCTCCGGGCTCCACCGTTCCCAGAGGCCGGTTTTCTCGCCGTCGACGAAGGTTCCCTTCTGCAGCAGACCACCGGTTTCGCGATACCAAACACTCTCGCCGTGAAGGATCCCGAAGCGGTAGTTCTCCTCCGAACGGACCGTCCCGTCACGAAAGTAGTGGCGCCACAATCCCTCTCGGCGACCGTTGTGGTAGCTGCCGACAAAATCTCCCCGCCGCGAGTCGGCTTCCCGCCACAGCCCCGTCTTGTGGCCCTTCGGATCAAGGGCATTTTCGGCCTGTTCGCCATCATCGCGGTTCATCCACCCAGGTTACCGAGCGCCGATCGCGAACTGGGCTTACCGACCCCTATTCGCTAAAGTCACTCCTCTGGTAAGACTGCCCACGGTCGAGCCAACCGGCTATTAGGGTACCCTTGGTCGCCAGTTGTCCACGTAGAAAGAGATGTAAATGTCTGTTGTGATCCTGTACGGCAGTGAGACCGGCACCGCGGAACTCGTGTCCGATGCGATCTCCGACGTCCTGGCCCAGCAACACGATGTGTCGATGTACGACATGGCCGACTTCGCGGTCGAGGATCTCCGCGCCGATGACTTCGTCGTCGCGGTGTGCTCCACCTACGGCGAAGGCGAACTCCCGACCGGTGCCGAGCCGTTTGCCGAGGGACTGGACGATGAGAAGCCTGACCTCTCCGGCCTTCGTTTTGCCGTCTTCGGTCTCGGTGACAGCGTCTACGACGACACCTTCAATCGCGGTGGCGAGATCATCGCCGAGAAGCTGACCGAACTCGGCGCGAGCCAGGTCGGCGAGCACGGACGCCACGACATGTCGTCGAAGGTTGCCGCAAAGGTGCAGGCCAAAGAGTGGGCCGAGGGCCTCACCAAGGTGATCGGCGCCTGAATCAGCCTTCGGGCCGGGTTACGCTGCGACCATGTCGACAGCAACCGTAGTAGCCGATCTAGTGGCCGCACTCCCTGACGGCGTGGTGGTCACCGACCCCGACATCGTCGCAGGTTATCGGCAGGATCGGGCGGCCGATCCGGATGCCGGAACCGCGATGGCCGTTGTCCCGGCGACAAGCACCGCGGACGTGCAGGCAACGGTCCGCTGGTGCGCGGAGCACCGGATCGCGGTGATCCCCCGCGGCGCCGGGACCGGGCTGTCCGGCGGCGCCACGGCCCAGTCCGGCGGCATCGTCCTGACCACGGAGAAGATGCGCGACATCACCGTTGACCCGGTGACCCGCACGGCGACCTGCCAACCCGGCCTGCTGAACGCCGAGGTGAAAGCGGCGGTCAAGGAACACGGCCTCTGGTATCCGCCGGACCCCTCGTCCTTCGAGATCTGCTCGATCGGCGGCAACGCCGCCACCAACGCGGGCGGCCTGTGCTGCGTGAAGTACGGCGTCACCAGCGACTACGTTCTCGGCCTCGAAGTGGTCCTGGCCGACGGACGTGCGGTCCGACTCGGCGGGCCCCGCCTCAAGGACACCGCCGGGCTGTCGCTCACCAAACTGTTCGTGGGCAGCGAAGGCACCCTGGGAATCATCACCGAGGTCACCCTGCGACTGCTCCCTCCACAACCTCCGGCATCGACCGTGGTGGCGTCGTTCACGTCGGTTCATGCCGCGTCGAAAGCGGTCCTGGCCATCACCTCGACCATTCGCCCGGCGATGCTCGAGTTCATGGACTCCGTTGCGATCAACGCGGTCGAGGACCACCTGAAGATGGGACTCGACCGGTCGGCGGGGGCTCTGCTCGTCGCCCAGTCGGATGCACCCGGCGCTGCCGCCGCCACCGAGGTCGCCATCATGGAGCAGGCATTCACCGAGTGCGGGGCCACCGAGGTCTTCTCCACCACCGACCCCGACGAGGGCGAGGCCTTCACCGCGGCACGACGGTTCGCGATTCCGGCGATCGAGAAGATCGGGCATCTCCTTCTCGAAGACGTGGGCGTCCCACTGCACAAGCTGCCCGATCTGATCGACGGCATCGCGGCGATCGCCGCGAACCGCCGCGTGCTCATCTCGGTGATCGCACACGCCGGCGACGGCAACACCCACCCGCTGATCGTGCACGATCCGAGCGACCCCGACGAGACGGCCCGCGCGAACGCGGCATTCGGAGAGGTGATGGATCTGGCAATTGCCCTGGGCGGCACCATCACCGGCGAACACGGCGTCGGACGGCTGAAGAAGGGATGGCTGCCGGCCCAACTCGGCGACGATGTCATCGAACTGACCCGGCGGATCAAGGACACCCTCGATCCGCTGGGCATCCTCAACCCCGGGACGATGTTGTAGACGGCACCCAACCTCAAACGGCGATGCGAAGTGGTTGCGGCCAACTGTCAGAGACGATGGCGTGCAATTCATGCAGCACCCGCCTGATGTTGGGATCGCGTTGCCGCCCTTCGCGAACCACCGCATGGATCGCCCGGGAACCGAAATCGATGTCCTCCACGATGAAGCCTTCGAGCTCTGTGGGAATGGCCATCCGCGGAGCGATCGCCGAGGCCACCTCCGTGGCGGCAAGCATGCAGATGTTCTGAGCACCGATCACCCGATGCTTGACCTTCGGGATGAATCCGGCGGCGTCAGCGGCCCGTTGCAACACCATGCCCAACCCGGAGCCGGCTGGTCCGGTGACCCAGGGAACATCGGCAAGCGCCGCGAGCCCACCGTTTCGGATACGCGCATGCCGGCTCAACGGCGCGAGCAACACCAGCGGTTCGTCGAGCAACTTGTCCTCGGTCAGTGCACTCAACGACATCGGAGCCGCAAACTCGTAGCGGCAGGTGATGGCGATGTCGAGTTCGCCTCGGCGCAGCATCCGAAGCGCGGAGGGGCCATCACCTTGCTGGACTTCGATATGCAGGTCCGGCAGCTGTTTGCCCAACCGCGAGACCACCGGCGCCGCGAACATCGAAATACCCATGTTGAACGACGCAATCGTGAGCTGACCCGAGACACCTGCCCGGGTCGCCGCGACGGCGCTGGTGGCCTCGTCGACTGCCGCGAGCACCACGCGAACATGCTCCACGAGAACGTCTCCCGCGCGCGTGAGTCCGAGGGTGCGTCCGTCCCGCCGGAACAGAACCGCATCTGCTTCGTCCTCGAGCACTCGGAGTTGCTGGGATACAGCAGAACTCGTTATGTTGCGACGTGCGGCGACAGCCGACACCGAACCCAGGTCAGCGAGGTCGCACAGCAGCATCATCCGCCGGAGGTCAAGCAAATGAACACCTTCCGTCGAGATATCGTCGTCGCGCCGGCGAGAATTGCCTGCACGACGTCGAAATTACCCGGGAAAGCTGCCTACACAACCGATTGAAACCAGGCGAAATGTAAAGGGGCGAAACAACCTCTCTCCATCACTGGTCGAGCCATCGACGTCGAGAGGTTCGCCCTTTCAGTCCCGGAGTGGCGGCGCCTCAGTGCCGATGTTCTGGGGTTGGAGCGAGCGGTGACCGGCGACCCGGTCGGCCAATTTGTCGAGCCGGGCGACCTGATCTGCCGACAACTCGACAGCAAGCGCTCCGGCATTCTCACGAACGAACTCGGGATGACGGGTTCCCGGGATGGGAACGACGTCGTCGCCGCGACCCAGCACCCACGCCAGTGCCACCTGTGAGGACCGCACATCGAGTTCGGCGGCCACAGCGGCCACCTCATCGGCAAGCGCGAGGTTGGTGCCGAAGTTTTCCTCGGCGAACCTGGGATGCGCGGTGAGATACGTTTTCACGTCGTCGTGGGTGCGTACGGCGCCGGTGAGCCACGCGCGCCCCAGTGGCGAATACGGCACCAACGCGATGCCGAGTTCACGGGCCACCGGCACCGTCGCATCCTCGATGTCGCGGCTGAACAGGGACCATTCGCTCTGGATCGCCGCGATCGGGTGCACGGCGTGCGCCCTGCGGATGGTCTGTGGGCCCGCTTCGGACAGGCCGATGTGCAGCACCTTGCCGGCGTCCACCAACTCCTTGAGTGCTCCGATTGTGTCCTCGATGGGCACCGTCGGATCGACCCGGTGCAGGTAGTAGAGGTCTACGTGGTCGACGCCGAGGCGACGCAGGGAAGCGTCGATGGCACCGCGCACGTACTCCGGACGGCCGTCGATCCGGTGATCGGGGTTGGTCTCCCGGTCCAGGGGATTGCCGAACTTGGTTGCGATGGTCACCTGTTCGCGCCGGCCCTTGAGAGCGCGGCCGAGCAAGATCTCACTGTGCTCGGGGCCGTAGACGTCGGCGGTGTCGAAGAACGAGATACCGGAGTCGAGCGCGGCGTCGACGACGGCATTCGCGGCTCGCTCGTCGTCGGGGCCGGCTCCGGAACGAAAGCTCATGAACCCGACGCCGATCGGCGAGACCCAGGGGCCGTTCGCTCCCAGCTGCCGCTTGTTGGTATCAGTCATACGAATCTCCTTGTGTCGGTTGATGAGAGGAAACCACCGGCCGCGCCTTGCTCACGAACCGAGGAAGGGGCTGCCCGTGACCAATTCGGATTCCCGGCCGTCGACGCCCTTCGGGATGTCGCCTTCCAGTGTGACGCGATAGAGGACCCGATCGTGGCCCAGGTGCCCGGCATCGGCGATGGCCAGGTGTGCGGTTGCGCGGTTGTCCCAGAAGGCGACGCTGCCGGGCTTCCACTGAAATCGGACCGTGTACTCGGTCTTGGTGGCCTCGGCCCACAGCAGCTTCAGCAGCCGCTCGCTCTGGTCCGGGCTGAACCCCCGGATCTCTTGCGCGCCCCGGGTGAAACCCGGAGAGACGAACAGCGCGCGTTCGCCGGTGAGCGGATGGACTCGGACGGCGGGATGGTACGAGACGAGATTGGCCTCTTTGACCTTGCGGTCCCGCTGACTGCCCTCGGCCGCACGGGTCTGGAACTGATGCCGAATGTCCAGTGTGTCGACGAAATCGCGTAGTTCCTTCGGCAGGTTCTCGTAGGCCGCAACAAGATTGGTCCAGGCGGTGTCACCGCCGTAGGGCGGCAGGATGTCGGCACGCAGGATGGACGCGGCCGGCGGATTCACGAGTGCCGTGACATCGGTGTGCCAGCTGTGGTCGTAGGACGTGCGTTTACGTCCCAGGCTCTTGTCATAACGCCGGCTGTCGATGGGCAAGATCTCCGGGAACCCCTCGGGAGGGCTCTCCTCGTGCGGATGTGCCGGTGTCACAGAACCGAACCGGCGCGCGAAGGCCACCTGCTCCGCGTGACCGATCTCCTGGTCACGGAAGAACACCACCTTGTACCTGTTCAGCGTCTGCTGGATCTCGGCCACCACGGAGTCGTCGAGGTCGTCCCGGAGGTCGACACCGGTGATCTGTGCGCCGATGTAGCCGGCGAGGGGTACGACGTCCAACCCGAGGGCTGTGTCGGGAACTGCTGTCATGGGTCCTGCTCCTGTCATGTCGCGGTGGGTGCTTCACCTCAACCCTGCTGCCCATGCGGGGCTCAACCAATGACCACCGACTACCCGAATACTTCAGAAATTGTTGATTCGGCGGCCATTCGGGAGCTTCTACTTCACGGTTCACGTAGTGCGACTGCATTGTTCACGACCGGTTGGTAAGCGGAGAATCTGTGAGATGAGCTACGTGATCTATGGGACAGGTGCCGTCGGCGGCGTGATCGCGGCCCGGCTGCACACATCCGGAGCCGACGTCACCGCCGTCGCACGAGGAGCCCACCTGTCGGCAATCCGGAAGAGGGGCCTGACCGTCGTCTCATCGGCGGGAAGCGAGGCAGTTCCGCTGGACACCGCCGCTGACGCCGGCGAAGTGAAGTGGACCGATGAATCGGTTGTATTTCTCACGGTGAAGAGCCACCAGACGCAGGCGGCACTCGACGATCTCGCTGCGCATGCCCCGCACACGGTGTCCATCGTCGTCGCTCAGAACGGTGTGGCCAACGAATCGGCAGTGCTACGACGGTTCCGCGACGTGTATGGAGTGGCAGTGGTGCTCGCGGCGGCGCACCTGGAGCCGGGAGTGGTTGTGCAACAGACGTACCCGACCGCAGGCGTTCTCGACCTCGGTCGCTTTCCCGCGGGCACGGACGAGAGGGCCGAGAACATTTCGGCCACGCTTCGACACGCCGGGTTCCGTTCGACCGCACGCGCCGACATCATGGCGTGGAAGTACCGCAAGCTCATCGGTAATCTCGCCAACGGAGTGAGCGCGTCGTTTCGGCCCGGACCTGAGTCCGATCTATTGACCCGGCTCGCGCGGGAGAAGCGGAGTCGGTCCTGGACTTCGCGGGCATCGCTGTGACCGCCGCCGAGAAGGATGAGGAGAACCGCGGCGATCTGGGGCGCGACGGGTTCTTTCGCGAAGACCTCATCGGATCCACCTGGCAGAGCGTCACCCGCGGCCACACCTCGGTGGAAACGGACTGGTTCAACGGTGAGATCGTCTTACTGGCCCGACTGCACGGAACCCTCGCACCGGTCAACGAACTGATCCAGCGCACCACCTTTGAGCACGCCAGGCTGGGTCGCGAGCCCAGGAGCCTCGACGCAGCCGACGCACTGGCAGAGCTGGGCCGAACTGAACTGACCCGTACGTCCCGGTAGTCGCACGCGCTCGACACGACGAGATTCGGTGACATTCGAACGAATTCATTTGCTGGCCACGGCTGCATTCGGCGCGCTAATTTTTTGACGATCCCGCACGTCGTCGAAGGAGAATCCCGTGTCCGCCAACCCAACCTCACGCTTGGTCGTCGCCGCATTCGGTATGGGCGTCCTCGGCCTGAGCCTCCTCACCGGCTGTTCGGACGACTCCGATAGCGGCTCCCCCGTCGCGCAGTCGACAACCACCGAGGAGTCGTCGACCACCGGGGAAACATCAAGCGGCGGATCCGACTGCGGCGAGGAGCCGTCGACCGGCCAACTGGCGTTACCGACATCGTCGGTCGACTACACCACCGGAACCGCCGCCTACTCGGTGACACTGTCCGACGGGACCACACAGTGTGTGACCGTCGAAGAAGATTCGAGCGCAGGCGAATTCAGCTCGACCGACAAAGGGATCGAAATCCGGTTCGGCGACGTCTCCGCCGGTATCTTGATCACCATCGACGGCGAGACCGAAGGTAATCTGCCCAGCGAGGTCCCCCATCAGGTCGAAGATGCCTTCATGGGCCTGCAGGTGGACGGCGGCTACTTCGCCGACAGCATGCACACCGGCTGCGACGTGACCCTGACCAGCTTCGACGAAGAAACAATCACCGGCACGTTCACATGCACCGACGTGGCACTGTTCGAGGACGGCCCGTTCAGTCTCGACACCAGCACCACCGTCACACCGCAGCCCTTGGACACGTCCATCGAGAAGGCCGAGGGCTGGTTCTCGGTTCGCGCGTAAATCGTCCCCTTGACCGAATTCGGGTCAATCGAGCGACTCGAGCAACTTGAGCCAGACCTCACTCACCGACGGATACGACGGGACCGCATGCCACAGAGACGCGACCGGTACTCGCCCGACAATCGCAATGGTTGCGGCGTGGAGGAGTTCGTCGACCTCTGGTCCGACGAACGTGGCACCGACGATGACGTCGGCAGCCCGGTCGATCACCAGGCGCGCCCGGCCGGCGGCGTCGTCCCGCAGCAAGCCGAAACCGGCCACCGACGTCATGTCGACGTCGGCGAGTTTCACGTCGATCCCCTTGGCGATGGCCTCGCGTTCGGTCAGCCCTACGCTCGCCACCTGCGGATCGGTGAACACGACCTGCGGGACGGGGACATCGGCGGGCACCGGTGGTGGGTTGCGGTCCTCGGCGCGGGCCGCGATCGTGTGACCGACATTTCGGGCCTGATACTTGCCCCAATGTGTCAGCGCCGGACCACCACTGGCGTCGCCGACCCAGTACAGCCACGATGCGTCTTCGTTGACGGACGCAAGTCCGATTCCCTCCCGGGTGGGGCGTCTGCCGGTGGCCACCAGGATCTCGTCGGCGGTGATCGACTCACCGTCCACCGTCACCGTCACCGCGTCGCCGTGAATGCGACCGACGCCGGTGTCCGCCGCGACCGGACGGACCACCTCGGACACCTTCACATTCAGCCGGACGTCGATGCCGCTGTCGATCAGGCCTTGTGCAACCCGTTCGCCGGCAAACGGTTCGGACTTCGCCAGCAGTGTGCCGCGGGCCAACAGCGTGACCTTGGTGCCGAGTGCGGCCATCCACGTTGCGGCCTCACAGGCCACCACACCGCCACCGACCACGATCAGTGATCCGGGTATCTCACGGACACCGGTGGCGTCGCGGGATGTCCAGGGCTGCGCGGGCGCATAGATTTTCGGGATGACGGGCTCACTCCCGGTGGCGACGATGACAGCCTGCCGGGCCTTGATGGTTTTGACGCGTCCACCGTTGTCGACGTCGACCGTCCGTTTCCCGGTCAGGATCCCGTGGCCGCGGACGACGTCGATGTTGATCCCGTGGGCCCATTTCACCTGACCCTCGTCCTCGTAGTCGTTCACCCAGGCGTCGCGACGACGCAGCAGTTCTTCCGGGAGCAACCTCTTGCCGACCTTGATGCCGTCGAGTTGGCGGGCGGCAGCGTGGACGGCGACCGGTCGCAGCATCGCCTTGCTGGGCATACAGGCCCAGTAGGAGCATTCGCCGCCGAGGAGCTCGTGCTCGATGATCACTGCGGTCCGCGACGATCCGGCGATGGCATATTGCGCCGCAACCTCCCCCGCGGGACCACCACCGATCACCACGACGTCGTACTCGCTGTCTGACATGCCCCCACCTTGCCACTGCACCGCAACAGGTTCCAGACCGACCGGCGAACGTCAGTGGTTCGTGGGTCCCATCGCGCTACCGCCGGGCGCGGGCGCGGGCTTCTTGATCAGCTCGACTTCGAACTCGGTTTCGCGTTCGGCAGCGTGACGCGCCAGCACGAATACCGCGCGCAACATCGTCACCAGAGCGACGCCCGCGACGACGCCTTCGATCCAGTTCACGTCGATGCGCTCGCCCAGGAGCAGCACACCGAGTGCCATGGCGACGGCGGGCTCCCACACGGTCATCGCCGGGAACGACGTCTGAAGGTCGTGCGCTGCGAACGCGAGCTGCTGGGTGACCACCGAGCCGGCTGCGACCAGGATGATCAGGTAGATCTCCGGATGGACCAGGACATTGACGAAACCATCTTCGAGCTGGGTCATCACGCCTTTGAGCAGGAACGCCTGCACACCGGTGAGCAGGCCGGAGGCAGACCCCAACAGGAGCGCCTTGTGATGCGCCGACACAAAATGCGCTGACACGACGAGCGCGGCCAGCACCGCGACCACCACGACGATCGTGGTGGCGAGCACCCCCGGCGAGACGTGGTCCAAGCCCGGTTCCGGCTGCGCGATCACCACAAAGGCGGCGATACAGATCGTCAGGATGATGCCCCATTTCCACTCGTGGAAATTGAGATGCCGATGGTCGAGGTAGGCCTCCATCGGCAGTGCGAACAGCACCGACAACACGATGAGCGGCTGCACCAGGAGCAGTGAACCGAGTCCCAGCGCGGCAGCCTGCAGCGCGAAACCCCCTGCTGCGATCACAACCCCGACCCACCAAAGCTTGGTGATGCCACCCGACGGCGTCGACGCACGTTGACGCACGAGGGTTCCGCTGGCAACGAGCAAAGCTGACAACGTCGCCAACAGCGCCGGGAGGAACAACTGCACGGTTCTGACACTACTTGCCTGTGGTGGCAGAAAGCGCGGAGCAACAGCGCTCCGCGAGCCAATCGGCAACGACCTCCGGATGAACACCTGACATCTGGGTACTCGTGTTCCTGCAGCCGTCGCCTCCGCGACTCATACTCGAGTAGCCCCGTTCAGATCCGAGAGGTGACCACCAATGTCATTGGCCGATTACACCGACGCCGAGCTCGACCTCGACCTGCGCTGGTGGGACGCCGCCAATTACCTGACCGTCGCGCAAATTTATTTGCAGGACAACGTGTTATTGCACGAACGGCTCAAGAACGAACACATCAAGCCGCGACTCCTGGGCCACTGGGGCACCAGTCCCGGACTGTCGATGATCTATACCCTGATCAATCGCCGGATCCGCGAGACCGGGTCGAAGTGGCTGTACATCACCGGTCCCGGACACGGCGGCCCCGCGCTGGTGGCGTCAACCTATCTCGAGGGCACCTACAGCGAGATCTACCCACACATCTCCCCCGACGCCGCCGGCGTGCGCGCGCTGTGCCGGCAGTTCTCCACCCCCGGCGGCATCCCCAGCCACGTCAGCGTGCAGACCCCCGGGTCGATCCATGAAGGCGGCGAACTCGGCTACGCGTTGATCCATGCCGCGGGCGCAGCGTTCGACAATCCCGAACTGTTGGTGGCCTGTGTCGTCGGCGACGGTGAGGCCGAGACCGGCCCGTTGTCCGGGTCGTGGAAGATCCCCGCCTTCCTGAATCCGGCGCGCGACGGTGCGGTGCTTCCGATCCTCCATCTCAACGGCGCGAAGATCGCCAGCCCGACGGTGCTGGGCCGGACCAGCGATCGCGATATCGAGGCGTATCTGTCCGGACAGGGCTGGGCGCCGGTATTTGTCGAAGGGAGCGATCCCCGCGAGGTGTTCGCCGACCTCGCCCGGGCGATCGCCGATGCCCACGACGAGATCGCGAATATCCAGTCAGACGCTCGCACCGGCCGGCCCGGCGGCAACAAGTGGCCGGCCATCGTCCTGCGCACTCCCAAGGGGTGGACCGGCCCGCACACGGTCGACGGCAAACTCATCGAGGGAACGCACTGGAGTCATCAGGTCCCCCTGTCGGGTGTGCGGGACAACCCCGAACACCTTGCACTCCTTGAGGATTGGCTACGCAAGTACCGTCCTGAAGAGCTGTTCGACGCCGACGGAACCCTCGTGGGCGAACTCGCCGAGCTCGCACCCGCAGGTGATCTGAGGATGGGCGCGACGCCGTACGCCAACGGTGGCCGCAACCTCGTGCCGCTGCGGATCCCGCCGCTCGAATCGTATGCACTGCAGATCGATGCGCCCGGTGCCACGTCCTATGAGACGACCAAGGTGCTAGGCGAACTGATGCGGGACATCTACCGCAACAACTCCGACGCCGACCACGGCGGCAACTTCCGGCTGTTCTCTCCGGACGAGACGGCGTCGAACCGGCTGCAAGCCGTCTTCGAGGTGACCGACCGTTGCTGGCAGCTTCCGCGCACCGAGTTCGACGACGGGATCTCCCCCGAAGGACGGGTCATGGAGGTCCTCAGCGAACACCTGTGCCAGGGGTGGCTGGAGGGATATCTGCTGTCCGGGCGTCACGGTCTGTTCGCCACCTATGAGGCGTTCGCGATGGTGAGCGTGTCGATGCTGGTGCAGCATGCCAAGTGGCTGCAGCACGCGGTGGATCTGCCGTGGCGGGAACCGGTTGCATCGTTGAATGTGCTGTTGACCAGTACGTGCTGGCGCAACGACCACAACGGCTTCAGCCATCAGGGCCCCGGCCTGATCGACGCCGTCATCCCGCTGTCACCCGAGGTGGTCCGGGTCTGGCTGCCACCGGATTCGAACACGCTGCTCTCGGTCGCCGATCACTGCTTCCGCAGCCGCGACCACGTGAACGTCCTGGTCGTCGACAAGCAGTCACATCCGCAGTTCCTGACACTCGAGCAGGCCAACGAGCACTGCGCCGCCGGCGCATCGATCTGGGAATGGGCCGGCACAGAGCATCCCACTGCCGTCGGCGCCGAGGAAGAACCCGACATCGTGCTGGCCGCCGCCGGTGACGTACCCACAGAAGAGATCCTCGCCGCGGCCCACCTGCTGCGCGAATGGGTACCGTGGCTGCGGGTCCGGATGGTGAATGTTGTTGACCTGATGGTGCTTTTGCCACAGAACGACCATCCACACGGCCTGTCCGAACAGACCTTCATCGACCTGTTCACCGCCGACACCGATGTGGTCTTCGCGTTCCACGGCTACCCGCGGGCAATCCATCAACAGCTCCACGGTCGCACCAATCCCGACCGGTTCCATGTCCGCGGATTCAGCGAACAGGGCACCACCACAACACCTTTTGACATGGTGGTGCTCAACAAAATGAGCCGCTACCACCTGGTACTCGAGGCGCTGCGCCGCACTCGGCGGGTACCCGAGAAAGCCGGAGACCTCGCGGAGTTCTGCGAGAACCAACTGCGACGGCACCACGACTACGTCCGCGAACACTTCGAAGATCTGCCCGAGATCCGCGAATGGCACTGGTCGTGACGCCCGGCGAAAGCTGTTGCTGACCAGCCCAACGCACCGTCGACCGTGCCCATCAAACCGCCGAGCGTGCCCATCGAACCGCCGAGCGTGCCCATCGAACCGTCGACCGTGCCCATCAAACCGTCGACCGTGCCCATCGAACCGCCGACCGTGCCGCAAACACCGGCGAGTGTGCCGATAATTCCGGCGACCGCGAACCCGTCGGCGCGGCGGTTGGTTGTTGTCCACGATGTAGGGCATCCTTGATCAGGTGAGTGGCCTGACCGCATCGACGCGCGCGATGCTTCGTGATGACCTGGAACGGCTGATGACGCTGAGCCGCGAACAGATCGAATGGGCTTGCTCCGATAGCACCGCGCTGGCCGAGCTGATCGAGTTCGGTTTCGATGAGGTTGTCGAACTGCGCGAGAACGCCGAACTCGAATGGCTCCGCGGCGACTCCGAGTGCGCCCAACATCTCGAACAAGAGGCTTCAGCCTGGAACGCAACGGTGCGCCTGCTTCGGACCGCGCTGGCCGACGCCGGTAGGTCATCGCACACCGGCCGGCATCGCCGCACGGCCTGACCTTCACCGATTTCGTCGACCGGCGGGTTACCGTCGAACCCGTGAGTCGAACACTGATCTTGATGCGGCACGGCAAGTCCGGATACCCCGACGGTGTCGTCGACCATCAACGACCGCTGGCCGAACGCGGCCGCCGCGAAGCCGCGCTGGCGGGTCGATGGATGAGTGATGCCGGGTTCACCGTGGACGCAGTACTGTGTTCCACCGCCACCCGCACCCGACAAACGTTGCAACGCACCGGCATCGACGCTCCGACGACCTACGTCGACGACATCTACGGCGGTGATCCCGACGACGTCCTCGAGGCCATCCGTCTCTACGCCCCCTCCGACGCGGCGACGATCCTGGTTGTCGGGCACGAACCCGGTATGCCCACGACCGCACTCACACTGGATCCCGATGCACAAATCCCGCGATTCCCGACTTCGGCATATGCGGTCCTGCAGATCGGTTCATCCTGGGCCGAGATCGGATTGACGCCCGATCCCGGCAACCGGATGATCCAGATGTCGATACCGAGGGAATGACGGCACGCTCAACGGTTTTATGAGCACGGTCGGCGGTTTTATGGGCACGCTCAACGGTTTTATGAGCACGGTCGGCGGTTTTATGGGCACGGTCGACGGTTTTATGGGCACGCTCGACGGCTCTATGGGCACGGTCGACGGTTTTATGAGCACGCTCGGCGGGTTTATGGGCACGCTCGACGGCTCGGCGGCTACTTGACCAGGGCTCGCTCCAAGATCGGTGCGAGGTCGAGTCCGGCGGGCAGGGTTCCGTAGGCTCCGGCCCAGTCTCCACCCAGACGCGTGGCGGCGAATGCTTCCGCGACGGCCGGATGACCGTGCCGCAACATCAATGATCCTTGCAGCGCAATACAAATCGATTCGGCGATGCGACGGGCACTGGCTTCTCCCGCGGTGGACAGCTGATTCTTCAGCCCGGTCAGGTGTCGGTCGTAGCGGTCGTCGAGCCCGGTGGCACGGTCGAGTTCGTCGAACAGGGCGTCCACCGACTTCGGTGCGGTCGCCATGGCGCGCAGGGTGTCGAGCGCACTGACGTTGCCGCTACCCTCCCAGATCCCGTACAACGGTGCCTCCCGGTACAGCCGCGGCATTCCCGAATCCTCGACGTAACCGTTGCCGCCGAGGCATTCCATCGACTCCGCTACATGCGCGGTCGCGCGCTTACACAGCCAGTACTTGGTGGCGGGCAGGCCGATCCGCCGCAACAATGTCTCGGTGTCGTCGCCGCGTTCCGCAGCGTCGGTGGCACCGGCCATCCGCATCGACACCATCGTCGCGGCCTCGGACTCGATCGCCAGATCGGCGAGCACGCTGCGCATGAGCGGCTGGTCGATCAGATACTCGCCGAACACCTTTCGGTACTGCGCGTGATGCATCGCCTGGGTCAGTCCGTGCCGCATGTTCCCGGCGCTGGCCAGTGCGCAGTCAAGCCTGGTCAGGTTGACCATCTCGATGATGGTGCGCACGCCGCGACCCTCGTCCCCGACGAGCCACGCGGTGGCGCCGTCGTACTCGACCTCGGACGACGCGTTGGCGTGGTTGCCCAGTTTGGTCTTCAAGCGTTGCAGACGCATCCGGTTACGGGTGCCGTCGGGCAATACTCGCGGCAGGAAGAAACACGACAACCCACCCGGCGCCTGCGCGAGTACCAGGAACAGATCTGACATCGGCGCGGACGTGAACCACTTGTGCCCGGTCAGGGTGTAGCTGCCGTCCGAATTCAGCGCAGCTGTGGTCTGATTGGCCCGGACATCCGAGCCACCCTGCTTTTCCGTCATCGACATCCCGGCGATCAGACCGGCCTTGCCCGACGGCACCGACAACGTCGGGTCGTAGACACGCGAACTCAGCAACGGCTCATAGATCGCGGCCAGCTCAGGATTGTGGCGCAGCGCGGGAACCACGGCGTAGGTCATCGAAATCGGGCAGACGTGACCGGCCTCGACGTTCCAGACCCCGAGTTTGGCGGCCCGCACGACGTGGGAACCAGCCCGGGCATCAGCCCACGGCGCACCGTGCAGTCCGTGCCCGACCGCCACCTCCATCAGCTGGTGGTAGGCGGGGTCGTATTCGACCTCATCGATGCGGTGCCCCCATCGATCATGAGTCCGCAGCACCGGTTCATTGCGGTCCGCCAACTCACCCCAACGTTGCGCCTGCGCCGTTGCGGCGATCGCACCGAGCGCCGCGACCTCGTCGGCGCCCCAGCCTCCGCCCTCGCGAACAAGGGCCTCCGACAGCGCCGCACTGGTGGCCGGGTTGTATCCGACCAGCGGTGGAACCTGATTGATCACTTCATGTGTATCGACCATCACACCATCGTCCCATCCGACGACTTGGTGCGGTTTTGGACGGGTCAGAGGGGGCATGTCCACTTCGCATCGGTTTACGACCGGCGAACCATCGCAAGTCCGGCCATAATGGACACCGACCCAACAAACGACCAGGAGAACAGCCACGGTGAAGCCTCCAGCATCGAGCGCCACTGACCAATCAGGCGCTGCCCGGGCTCGAGCGCTGTTCCTCGTCCACGACGACGACACCGATCGCGGGATCGCGGACACCGGCACCCTCCGAGATCACGTTGCCGACCGGGGATACGAGATCGAGATCGTCCATCCGTCGGATGAGTTCCCTGCGGTGGCCACATTCGACTTCGTGATCGTCATGGGTTCTTCGGAATCGGCATACGACGACTCCGTTCCCTGGCTCGCCGACGAAATCGCCTACCTTCGTTCAGCCCTGGCCGCCAATGTGCCGATTTTCGGCGTCTGTTTCGGCGGACAGTTGTTGAGCCGAATTCTCGGCGGGAACGTCAAACGCGCTGAGGTACCCGAACACGGATACGTCACCATCGACACCGTCGCCCCGGGACTCGTCTCCCGCGGACCGTGGATGCAGATGCATTTCGACCGCTTCACCCTGCCACCCGGCGCGCGAGAGATCGCCCGCAACGGGGCTGCGCTGCAGGCATTTACGTTCGGCAGAAATCTCGCCGTCCAGTTCCACCCGGAGATCTCGCCGGCGGTCTGGGCAACATGGCAGGCCAGTTGGGCCGCCACCCGCGAAGGACAATTGGTCGTCGAACGTGGCATCGACCTTCGACGGATCACCGCCGAGATCTCCGCCCGCGCCGAAGAATCACGCACGAACTGCGGCATCCTCCTGGACTCGTTCCTCACACTTGCTGCCGCGCCGGTATAGCGACTCATCGCCAGCTCCGTGCAGGTTTTTCGTCCCGATACCGGCACTGCTTCACCTGCATACGGTTGGAAAACCTGTAGCGGCGCGCGGTCCGGCTGATCAGGCTCCGGTGTAAGGCGGTACGGCGAGGCATGGCACCGCGCGTGGATGTTCCGGATCGAGCGCATTCAGGACCATCGCGGCCGATCGCTGGTTGGCGACGATCGACAAGTGATCGGATCGATCGGCCGAACAGGTTTCCTGGACAACGATGTTCGTGACATCGATGCCGTCCGGACCGGCCAGGATCCCCCTGGTGTACGGAGTCACCACCTGGTCGTCCCGGGTGACGATGTTGGTGTAGGTGATGCCCTGGATATACGGTCCGCCACCGGCATTGATCGCCGCCTCGAAGTCAGCGTCAGCGGGCGCATCGGCACAGCCGGTGCACGTGGCATCCGGGACCGCGGCCGGCGGCAGGCCCAGGCCCTCGACAAACGCGGCCGAGACATCCGAATAGTTCGAGTCGTCGTCGGAACCCTGCCAGTACGGTGCCAGCGACACGTACTTGTCGATCTCGGGAGCACCGCCGTAGTACTTGGCCCAGTACGTCGGGATCTGCGTGCCCTGCGAATGACCCACGACGTCAACCTTTTCCGCGCCGGTGGTCGCCAGCACGTTGTCGACGAACACCTTGAGCTGCCAGGCACTGACCTCTTTCGGGCCGAGACCGCCGATCCGGGATGCCGGCCACACCGACGAGAGCTCACCGTAGGTCAGCGCATAAACGCAGTAGCCCTCGTTTTTCAGCGTCGGGACCATCGAGATCCAGTTGGTCTGTTGACTGCCCGCGGTTCCGTGGACCAGAACCACCGGATTCGGGTGCTCGGCGGAGGGTTTACAGGTGTAGTCATTCGATCCGGGCAGCGATCCACCGGGATTGGCGAGCTCGGCCGGGATACCCGCGAGGAAGTTGTAGGTCACCGGCAACGGCGCCGCGTGCGCCATGGGTGCCCCCGCCACCCCAAGTGCCAGCACAGCCGCCACCAACACAGATCGACATGTCCACCGCATGATTCCATCCTTCCACCGGGCGGTCAGTTGTCATCCGGCATCACCAGGTCGAAACGTACCCCGAGCAACCGGATCGGACGATCGAACTCGAATTTGTGCAGCACCTCGAGCATCGCGGCTTCCAGCACGGCGAGGTCGGTGGTCGGTGCCGGCAGTTTGTGCGACTTGGTCCGGGTGTAGAAAGTCTTGGTCCGCACGGTCACCGCCACCCGAAAAGGTATGCGCTGCTCGGAGATCACCTGTTCCAGCAGTTCGCGCGTGAGCCGGCTGACGGCGTCGTCGATCTCGGCGAGCTCGGTGAGGTCGGTGGGAAACGTCTCGACCTTGCTGTGCGAGCGGGCGATGAACGGCTCGGTGCTGACATTGATGTCGCCACCACCGCGCGAGAGGAGGTTCAACCAGTTGCCCAGATGCGGCCCGAACTCCGAGACCAGGTGCTCGCGGTCCTCGGTGGCGAGCTGCGCCACCGTCATGATGCCCAGCTTCTCGAGCTTGGCCGTTGTCTTCGGTCCGACGCTCCACAGGTCGCCGACACCGCGCTCCCCCATGATCGGCATCCAGTTCTGGTTGTCCAGCGAAAAGACATGGTCTGATTCACGTTTGGCGAATCCGGTGGCCATCTTGGCACGCTGCTTGTTGTCGCTGATGCCGACGGCCGACGACAGCCTGTTGTCGTCGAGGATGCGTCCACGAATCGACCCGGCAAGTTCGCGGATGTCCATGTCGGCATCGCCGGCCGGTACTCCGAGGAAGGCCTCGTCCCAGCCGATCACCTCGACCGGGTACCCGAAGCTTCGCAACGTCGACATCACCTCATCGGAAGCCACGTCGTAGGACTGATGGTCGAGCGGCAGATAGATCGCGTCGGGCATCTTTCGGAACGCAGACCGCAACGGCATACCCGCCCGAACGCCCTGATCCCTGGCTTCATAGGACGCACAGGTGACAACCTTGCGCGGTTCCATCGGGTCTCCGGTGCCCCCGACGATCACCGGAACGCCGATCAGGTCCGGATTCCGGCGGCGCTCCACCGAGACCTGGAACTGATCCAGGTCGATGTGCAAGATCGCCCGAAAGCGCCGGATCGGAGTCGACGTCATCCCTGCCGACAGTAGTGCCCTGCACGAACGAGGTCAGGCGCCTGGAGAATTCCAGACGCCTGACCAACCCGCGAAATGTGGATCTACACACCGTCCTCGTTCGAGTCCGGCGGATACGTTCCGTTCGCGTACGGATTGAACTCGTTGGTGTAGAGGTCCTCCACCTTGATCCCGGCCGGCAGTTCGCCGAGCCGAACCGCCTCATCCACCCACACGGTGAACTCTTCGGGTTTGATCACGCCGCCCGGCACCGGAATACCCGGGCTCTTCCACTTCTTCACGAAATTGGTGTTTTCATTGCGACCGCGAGCATCGATGATCTCGACGTACTTGTTGACCACTTCCTCGCGGGGATGCACCTGCGCCCACCGGATGGCGCGCGAGACACCCTGCACATAGTCCTCGACCACCTCCGGATTCTCTTTGATGTAGTCGTCCCGGAAGACCTGAGTGGCGATCGACAGGTTGCCGATCAGATCGGTGTCCCGGAAGATCTCATGCAGGCCACCCTTCTCCAGGGCAACGTCTTTGAAGATCGTTCCGAGATTGCCTACCTGGAGCTGACCTTGACGCAGCGCCACTTCGGTGTTGATCGGCGGTACTACGGTGAGCACCACCTTCTTGATGTCATCGTCCGAGAGCCCCTGATCATGGAGCCACTGTTTGATGGCGTACTCGTGGTAAGCACCCAGGGTGTTGATGCCGACTGTTTTGCCCACCAGGTCCTGTGCGGTTTCGATACCGCTCCCTTCCAGGGAGTAATAGCCCTGGAAAGTCTGATCGTCGGACCCGTTGACCGAGATGACCCCGGTCACCTTCGATCCCGCCTGCTGGAGTTTGGCAACCGACCCATTGAACGCGCCACCGGTGTCGACCGCACCGGTCGCGACTGCCTGGATGTCCTGCGGGCCACTGGTGGTGTCACCGACCCACTCGAGTTTGACCTTCTTGAAATACCCGAGCGATTCGGCGAGTTCCTGCCACTGGACCTGCGACGCCGACCCCTGATACCGCACCGAGACCTTGCCGTCCTGACCAACCTCCGCGTCGGCGCCCGACGAACAGGACGCCAACAACATCGTGAGAGCGGCTAAGACGGCAACAACGGCGCTGGTGGCGACGTGCGGTCGATTGGTCATCTGATAATTCCTTCTGCTTTGTAAGTGCGGTGGTCTACGAACCGATGAACTGTTCGCCGGAGATCGACACCGATGGCCGGCCATCGACTCCGACGGGGATGTCGCCCTCGATGGTCGTGCGATACAGCGTCCGGGCCACGTCGAGGTGATTGATGTCGCCCGGCGCGAGATGGGCGGTGGCGCGGTTGTCCCACACCGCGATGCTGCCCGGCAGCCAGCGGAAGCGAACCGTGTACGAGGCCTTGGACACCTCGTCGAAGAGCAGGTCGAGGATCGCGTCACTCTGGCGCCGGCTGTATCCGACGATACGGTTCGTGAAACCGGGCTGGACGAACAGAATCCGTTCACCGGTCACCGGGTGGACCCGCACCACAGGGTGTTCACTGATCAGCGGAGCCTTGTTCACTTTCGCCCCATAGGTGCTGTCGGACTTGAAGATCGGGTGACGTCCACCGAAACTGTGCTCGGCCCGCAACCCGTCGACGAGTTCCTTCAACGACTCCGGCAGTCCCTCGTAGGCAGCAGCCAGGTTGGTCCAGCTGGTGTCACCGCCGCGCACCGGCGCGACGTCGGCACGAAGAATCGTCACGGCCGGCGGATTCACCAAAGCGGTTACATCCGTGTGCCATTCGTTGGTGTAGCTGGCTGCCTTGACACCGAACTTGCGCTCGTAGTCGCGGTTGTCGACCTTCAGGATCTCGGGGAACTCGGTCGGGGCCTCGTCGTCGTACGGGTGGGATGCCGTGACCCGGCCGAAGTTGCGGGAAAAAGCGATCTGCTGTGCGTGATCGATCTGCTGGTCGCGGAAGAACAGCACCTTGTAGTGGTGCAGCCCCTTGATCAGAGCCTTGGACTGATCTTCTGTCAGCGGGTCTCGCAGGTCGATTCCGTCGACCTCGGCTCCGATATATCCGGCGACGGGGAAGAATTGAAGGTCGGTGCGGGTGGTGTTCTCGATGGTCGTCATAGCTGTTTCCTTGTCTGGTTGTTGGTCAGGCGCTCTTGCGCGCGAAGAAGGGTTCACCCGAGATGGACCTGGACTGCAGTCCGTTGACCCCTTGTGGCACATCGCCTTCCACGGTCGTGCGATGCAAAACTCGGACCACGTCGAGATGGTCGAGGTCGGTGGGCGCCTGGTGGATGGTCGCCCGGTTGTCCCAGACTCCGATGCTGTCGGGGGTCCAGCGGACGCGAACGGTGATGGCCGGGTTGGTGATCTCCGCGAACAGCAGGTCCAGGATCCGGTCGCTCTGTGAGGGGCTGACGCCGAGGATCCGGCTGGTGAAACCCGGATTGACGTAAATCAGTCGCTGGCCGGTCACCGGATGCACCCGGATCACCGGATGCTCGCTGATGATCGGGGTTTCCGACGTCACCGCCTCCGACTCTGATCCACTCTCCCAACGCTTTTCGCGACCGCCGAAGCGATTCTCGGCGTACAGCCCTTCGAGGAAACGCTGCAGGGATGACGGCAGATTGTCGTACGCCGCACCGAGATCGGCCCAAGTGGTGTCACCACCGACCTCCGGAACCAGCTCTCCTCGCAGCACCGTCACCGCCGGCGGATTGACCAGCGCGGTCACGTCCTGATGCCAGAAGTTGGCGTAGCTGTACTTGCGCGAGCCGCTCCGGCTGGCATAGGTACGCGAATCCACTTCCAGCACTTCGGGATAACCGGCCGGCGACTTGTCGGTGTACCCGAGTGGATGCGCGTCGGTGACCGGACCGAAGTAGCTGGTGAACCGAATCTGCTGGGCGTGGTCGATCTTCTGA
The DNA here is from genome assembly GCF_000383535.1 of Nocardia sp. 348MFTsu5.1. Classification (NCBI taxonomy): domain Bacteria; kingdom Bacillati; phylum Actinomycetota; class Actinomycetes; order Mycobacteriales; family Nocardiaceae; genus Nocardia; species Nocardia sp. 348MFTsu5.1. The sequence continues at coordinate 229,796 of NZ_KB911516.1, read as the reverse complement.
TCCCGGAAGAACAAGACCTTGTACTCGTACAACGCATCTCGGAGGGCCTGCTGGGTCCGCTCGTCGAATGCGTCAGCCAGGTTCACTCCCGAGACCTCTGCACCGATATAGCCGGCAATAGGCTCCACAGACAATGTGGTGGAAACCGATTCCCTGGTGTTTACAACTGCCGTCATTGCTATTCCATTTCTTTTATCCGAATAGGCGGGCTGTCCGCTTTCTACGATGGAATTACATTGATCCCCGAAGGCTCGGTTGCTGGCAAGGACGGCTTCCACATTGTGAGATCAGGGGCTAGATAGGTTCACGGCGCGCACAAATGTATGCGGCGACCTGCCCGGGCACCACCATGACAACCAAGGACTGCACGCAACTCCAAGGGGACTCTATGACCGAGACGAAGCGCAGCGGAGCTCGACCCCGATGACCGGGACGGAGCAAACCGGGCGAACCGGCTCGCAATCGGTCGAGCGGGCGATCGCGGTGCTGTACGCAATGGAAGGCGAAGACCACTCGCTCTCGATCAGCGAACTCGCGGGGCGGGCCGCGTTGCCGGTGAGCACGACACATCGCATCGCCCAAGCGCTCGTCCGCGGCCGGCTGCTGGCGCGAGAAGGTGCGAGTTCATACCGGATCGGAGACGGGATCACCGCGCTGGCGCAAACTGCCGCGCGTCAGATCAATATCGAAGCCGCTGCCCCTCACCTGCACGGATTGTCGTCCGGCATCCGGATCACCGCGAGTCTCGGGGTGATCGAACACAGTGAGGCAGTCACGCTCTACTCCGCGCGGCCGCCGTCGATGTTCTGTGGCCACCAACTGCCGACCCGCCGGGCCAAGCTCGAGGACAGCGCGATGGGTCAGGCGATCGTCGCCTTCGGTCAGCGCCGGGACCGGCGTATCTCGGCGCTTCCCGACGTCCAGGCAGCACGTCGACGCGGCTACTCCGTTTCCTCCGCCGACGGCGTCACGGCAATCGCGGTCCCGGTGTTCGACAGTGACGGTCAGGTCCGGGCATCGATCGGCGTCCAGGCCCGCAGTGTCCGGCTCAACCCACAACTGATCAACCAGATCCACCCGGCGATGCGGCAGACCGCAGAGTTGCTGCGCGGTGTGGTGGCAGAAGGCCAGGTGCGCAGCAACATCGATCAACTTATACGCGCCACGATTTAATGGTGGCTTTCCTTCCACAATGTGAAATACGTTGTGGAGGCCAGTGGGGGCCAGGGAAAGAATCGGTCCACACAATCTATCCGTGTCCGTGGTCAGCTTGTTTTTGAGCGCCTCAAATCCGGACCAATCGAAAGGAAAGCAGTGAGTCACATTCACAAGTGGCGCGTTCTCATCGCAGCCGCACTTGCATTGACCGTCGGAGTGAGCGTTGCTGCCTGTGGTTCGTCGTCCGACGAGGCCACTGTCACTGCCGAGGGCAAGACCGAACTGAGCTACCTCGGGGTGCCTGCCACCGTGCAGTTCCCGGAGCTGGCCGCCGATCTCGGCTACTTCAAGACGGTCACGCTCAAGTCAGTCGGCGAATCGACCAGTGGCCCGCAGTCGATTCAGGCAACCGCCACCGGCGATACCGACTTCGGTGGAGCCTTCAACGGCGCCATCGTCAAGCTGAAGTCGGCCGGATCCCCCATCACCGCGGTTGTCGACTACTACGGCGCCGACGAGAAGACGTACAACGGATTCTATGTACTCGACGACTCCCCGATCCACGGTGCACGTGACCTCATCGGCAAGAAGGTGGGCGTCAACACCCTGGGGGCGCATGCCGAGTTCATCATCCGGGAATGGCTTGCACGTGAAGGCCTTTCGGATGATGAGATCGCCTCGGTGCAGCTGCTCGTCGTGCCACCCATCAACACCGAGACCGCGCTACGCGAAGGACAGATCGACGTCGGCGCCTTCAGCAACATCTTCCGCGACAAGGCACTTAAAACAGGTGGTCTGCGTGAACTGTTCACCGATGCGGTATTCGGTGACTTCAGCTACGGCAGCCTCGTCCTGCGCGACGACTTCATCGCCAAGAACCCAGAGGCCGTCAAAGACTTCGTCCAGGGTACGGCCCGTGCAATTCGCTGGACCCAGGTGACACCACGCGAAGAGGTCGTCGCGCGGTTCAAGGACATCCTGACCAAGCGGGGACGTGGTGAGGATCCGGCACTGGCCGAGTACTGGCAGAGCTCGTCGATCCCGGCCGCCGGTGGAGTCATCAAGGAAGAGGAATTCCAGATCTGGATCGATTGGCTCGTCCGCAACAAGGAGCTGGAGGATGGCAAGTTGACACCCGCTGACCTGTACACCAACGACGACAACCCTTATTCCAACGGCACATACCAGCCGGAGTCGGGGCCCAATGGCGAACCGGTGGTGACACAATGACCACTCCGAAACTGGAACTGCGGGGCGTTCGAAAGTCGTTCTCCTCCCCCGGAAAACCAGAGTTCGTTGCCATCGACGACATCAGTATCGCCGCGGCCGAAGGTGAGTTCCTGGTGCTGGTCGGCCCCAGCGGCAGCGGTAAATCGACGTTGCTCGACCTGGTGGGCGGGCTGACCACGCCGACCGCCGGCGAGATTCTCCTCGACGGCAAACCGATCACCGGTCCCGGCCTGGACCGCGGCGTGGTGTTTCAGCAGTACGCGCTGCTGCCGTGGCGGACCGCACGTGCCAACATCGAGTTCGGACTGGAAGCCAAGGGGATCTCCCGGCGTCAGCGCCATGCCATCGCCGACGAATACCTCGGGTTGGTCGGGCTCGGGGGATTCGGCGATCACTACCCGCACGAACTCTCCGGCGGTATGAAGCAGCGGGTCGCCATCGCCAGGAGTCTCGCCTACGACCCCGAAGTGCTGCTGATGGACGAACCCTTCGCGGCGCTCGACGCCCAGACGCGAGAGTCGTTGCAGGACGAGCTTCTTCGCATCTGGCGGGCGACCGGCAAGACGATCCTGTTCATCACCCACGGCATCGACGAGGCGATTTACCTCGGCCAGCGGGTCGCCGTGCTCACCGAACGTCCGGGCCGCATCAAAGAAGTGCTGCCCATCAGCATCGACCGGGATTCAGTGGAAGACATCCGGTCATCCGAACCATTCCGCGACTACCGGCACCGGATCTGGTTGTCGTTGCGTTCGGAACTCCAGAGTTCTACGAACCTGATCGGAGCAGGAAACCATGTCTAGTGTCACGCTGAACAAGGCAGCGACGCCCACCGTCACGGCCGAACCACCGGCCTCGCCGGAGGCGGCACCGTCGCCATCGTCGAGTCGTCGAATATTGCGCAAGGCCGCACATTCGGGCCATGCGGTGTTCCGATCCACGATCGTCCTTGCCGTGCTGGTCGCCTTCTGGGAGATCGCACCCCGCATCGGCCTCGTCGACCGGACGTTCCTGCCCGAGTTCTCGGTGGTGGTTCAAGCTCTGGTGGACCTCGCCGAGAGCGGCCAGCTGTGGGAGCACATCTCCGCCAGCCTGAGTCGGGCGCTCAAGGGTTTTGTCATCGCCGTGCTCGTCGCGGTGCCGCTGGGTATCGTGATCGGCTGGTATCGGCCGGTGGCTCAATACCTCAGTCCGGCACTCGAATTGTTCCGGAACACTGCGGCTCTCGCGCTGCTGCCGGTCTTCGTCCTCATCCTCGGCATCGGTGAGACGTCGAAGGTGGCGCTGGTCATCTACGCCTGCATCTTCCCGATCCTGCTCAACACGATCTCGGGGGTTCGCACCGTCGACCCGCTGCTGATCAAATCGGCTCGTTCCCTCGGGCTTCCGTCCTATCGGCTGTTTCAGAAGGTGATCCTGCCCGCCGCGTTGCCCACGATCTTCACCGGCATCCGGCTCTCGGCTGCCGCCTCGATTCTGGTACTCATCGCCGCAGAGATGGTCGGTGCCCGTTCGGGACTGGGCTACCTGATCATGGCCAGCCAGTTGAACTTCCAGATCCCGGAGATGTACGCCGGCATCCTCACCATCGCACTGGTCGGTTTGGCCTTCAACTTCGTCCTGGTCCTGATCGAGCGCCGGTTCTCCCGCTGGCGCACACCCGCCAACAACTGAATCTCACTCACTAACAAAGGAACTGACCAAATGTCTCGTCAACTGCATCTGAACGCCTTCCTGATGGGCGTCGGGCACCACGAGGCCGCGTGGCGCCATCCGCGCACCGCGGAACATGACGTACTCGATGTCGCCCACTTCGTCCGGCTCGGCCAGATCGCCGAGCGCGGTCGCCTCGACTCTGTGTTCTTCGCAGATGGGCTCGCCGTGGGCCCCAACATCCGGCGCAACACCCAGGCGATCTTCGAACCGATCACCCTGTTGTCGGCAATCGCCGGCGGTACCAGCAAGGTCGGCCTGATCGCCACTGCCTCAACGGGTTACAACCATCCCTACACGCTGGCCCGGGCATTCGCATCGCTCGAGCACATCAGCGGTGGCCGGGCCGGCTGGAACATCGTCACGTCGGGACAGGAGCAGGAGGCGCTGAACTTCGGTTTCGACTCGATCCCCGATCACGCGGGTCGATACCGTCGCGCCCAGGAGTTCGTCGACGTGGTCAATCGGCTGTGGGACAGCTGGGATGAGGGCGCCGTGGTGCTCGATGTCGAGCAGGCCGAGTTCGCGAATCCAGATCTGGTCCACACCATCGACCATGTGGGCGAGCACTTTTCGGTGCGCGGTCCGCTGACCACGCCTCGCTCGCCGCAGGGCCGGCCGGTACTGGTCCAGGCCGGATCATCGGAAGACGGCAAGGAACTCGCGGCGCGGTACGCCGAGGTGGTCTTCACCGCACAGCGCACCATCGCCGAGGGCCAGGACTTCTACCGCGACCTCAAGGGTCGGCTGGCACGCTACGGCCGGGGTCAGGAAGATCTGCAGATCCTTCCGGGCATCGTGCCGTTCATCGCAAGCACGGAGAAGGAAGCCCTCGCTCTCGAGCGGGAGTTCACCGATCTCATCTCCCCCGACTACGCACTCCGCCAGATCTCGAATATCTTCAACGTCGACCTCACCGGCCTCTCGCTCGACGCCCAGCTCCCCGAGCTGCCGCCGGAGTCGGAGATCGAGGGTATGAAGAGCCGGTCGACCCTGGTGCGTCAGCTCGCCGCCGACGGCAACCTGACCATTCGTGAACTCATCGGACAGCTCGGCGGTGGTCGCGGTCACCGCAGCATCGCCGGCACACCCGAGCAGATCGCCGACGACCTCATCGCCTGGGTCGACGCCGGCGCAGCCGACGGCTTCAACGTGATGCCGCCGTATCTGCCCGGAGGTCTCGAGGACTTCGTCGATCACGTCGTGCCAATTCTGCAGGCCCGCGGCCGGTTCCGTGAGGACTACACCTCGTCGACGCTTCGTGGGCACTACGGGATCGAGTTGCCCTCGGGCAGCACCACTCGCGCGAAGGAGACGGCCTCCGTATGACGTCGCTCGACGACCCGAAACTGGGCTCCGTCGAACGACCACTGCGGTCCCTGGCCGGCACCGTCTATCTGCCGGCAGCCGCATACGGGATCGGGCAGGGGGCGGCAGCACCGGTCATCGTGCTGGCCGCCCTCGAACTCGGCGCGTCGGCTGCGATCGCCGGGTTGATGGTGGCGATCGTCGGGCTCGGTCAGGTCATCGGTGACACCTGCTCCGGGCAGATCGTCGCCCGGCTCGGCGAGCGCCGGTCGATCATCGCGGCCAGTACAGTCGCCGCGACCGGCGCCCTGGCCTGCCTGTTCGCCGTCGGGGTCTGGATGCTGTGCCTCGGGATCCTGGCGGTGGGCCTGGCCAACGCGGTGTGGGGTCTGGCCCGCCAGAACTACCTGTCGCTGGCGGTCCCGTTTGAGTGGCGTGCCCGGGCGATGTCACTGTTCGGCGGTGCCATGCGGCTCGGATTCTTCATCGGGCCGCTGATCGGGGCCGGCGCGATCTGGCTGATCGGTACCCGCGGCGGTTTCGTGGTGCAGTTGGTCGCGATCATCACTGCCGGACTGATGATGGCCCGCCTTCCGGACCCTCCCGGCGCCGGTGCGGTGCCGCAGCCGATGAGCCTCCAGGCGGTGTTCGCGCGCCACCGGCGGTTGCTGTCCACGCTCGGAACCGGATCGCTACTCCTCGGAGTCGCGCGAAGTGCGCGAGACGCGATCCTGCCGCTCTGGGCCATCCACATCGGGCTCTCCCCCGCGATCGCCAGTCTCCTCTTCGGCATCGGTGCGGCCGCCGACGTGTTGTTCGCGTACCCGGCCGGACATCTCATGGACCGGTTCGGCCGGACCGTCGTCGCGGTCCCGTCCATCTCCGTGCTGGGACTGTCGTATCTGCTGATCCCTTTCACCACAACGGCTTTCACGTTCACCGCCGTTGCCGTGCTGATGGGGATCGGCAACGGCTTCGGCAACGGGGTGATCATGACGATCGGGGCCGACGTCGCCCCGGAGACCGGACGAGCCGAGTTCTTGGCGTCCTGGCGATTGACCCATGACGCCGGCTTCCTCGCCGGCCCACTGTCAATTGCCGTCTGCGCCGCGTTCTTTCCGCTGTCGGTGGCGGTGTTCGCTGCTGCCGGATTGTCCGCCGTCGGGGCGGTTGTTTTGAAGAAGTACGTACCGGAATACACCGGGAAGCGTTCTGCAACTACGAAGGATGGATAAATGGATCTCGGATTGACCGACAAGCGCGCACTCGTGACCGGTGGCAGCAAAGGCATCGGCCTTGCCATCGCCCACCAACTGGCGGCCGAAGGTGCCGATGTTGTCATCGCCGCACGTGATCTCGAGGCGCTGAAGCTGGCGGCCGACGACATCGCCGCGAAGTCAGGACGCAAGGTGGTCGGTATCTCCGTCGACACCGGCGACGAGGCCTCGGTGCAGGAGCTGGTGGCCCGCACGGTCACAGAACTCGGTGGGATCGACATTCTGGTGAACTCGGCGGCGACCCCGTGGAGTGCCGGGAGTCCGACCGATTTCGCGAGTACCACCGACGACGTCGTGCGCCGCGAGGTCGAGATCAAGGTCCTGGGCTACCTGCGCACCGCACGAGCGGTTGCGCCGCATCTCATCGAGCAGGGATGGGGCCGCATCATCAACATCAGCGGTCTCGGTGCGCGGCACGCGAATTCGATCGCCCAGACCATTCGGAATGTGAGTGTGTCCGCGCTGACCAAGAACCTCGCCGACGAACTGGGGCCGCTGGGCGTCAACGTCACGGTTGTCCATCCCGGACTCACCCGGACGGCAAAACTGGACGAGCGACTGGCTGCGCAGTCGGCCGAATCCGGTACCCCCGTCGCCGAACTCGAGGAGGCCCTGGCCACCAACTCCATCCGGCGGATCGTCAACGCCGGAGATGTCGCGGACGTGGTGGCGTTCCTGGCCTCCCCGCGCAGTATCGGGATCACCGGAGATGCCATCGCGGTCGGCGGAGGCATTCCGGGGCCGGTGTTCTACTGAGGTTTCGCCGTCAGATCTGTCCGGTGGCGTCGTACATCCAGGACATGTCGGAAGCGGCCAGCGTTTCCATCCAGTCCGTCGGGGCTGTGGATGCGAGGCCACCGAAGTCCCAGTAGTCCTTCCAGAGCGTGATCTTCCCGTCGATGACCTTGTGCACGGTGACGAAGGCGAGTGTCGCGCTCTCACCGGTGGTCCAGGTCCAGGTCTCGCTGTGCTCGTACATCAGGTCGGTGCCGTTGGAGATCAGGAGCCCGTCGTAGTTGATGTAGTCGGCCAGTGGCTCAATACCCACTTTGAGCCGTTTGACGATGTCCTCGGGCCCGCGCGCTGCTGCGGCGGGCCCGAGCGGCATGTCGACGTAGATGCAGTCGTCGGACACAAATCCCTTGATCCCCTCCCAATCCCGCTTGCTCAACGCCGCCCAGAGACCCAGGACTACGGACTTGTTGTCATCTGACACTCTCATTCCTCGTTTCAGTTGTTCGTGCCGGCAGGAATCGGCCGATTCGTTTGTGCCCGAGCTCATTTGCCAGATGACCGCCGGTGAACACGGTCTCGCCGTTGACCATGACGGTGCGGACGGTGTTGTCATTGCGGTTGACCATCCGAGACAGTCCGCCGAACTGCTCGACCTCGGCCTCTCGGTAGTCCTCGAGCGAGGCGTCGAGATACCGGGGATCGAGCAGGAACAGGTCGGCCCGATCACCGACGCGTAGATGTCCGGCGTCGATGCCGTACCAGTCGGCGAGCTCGCCGGTCAGGCGATGCACCGCGTGTTCGACAGTCATGAACGGCTCGCCGGCTTCGGCAGCCGAATACACGTGCCGCAGTAGCCGCAGTCCGAAGTTGTAGAACGCCATGCTGCGCAGGTGCGCGCCGGCGTCGGAGAATCCGATCTGGATCCCGGCGTCCTTCGCGAGCTTCTTGAGAAGTTCGGGCCGATGGTTGGAAATGGTTGTGCGCCAACGCACCTTGGTCCCGTGCTCGAGAAGCAGGTCGAGGTACGCGTCGACCGGATGGAGGCCGCCGCGGTCGAGACCGACCTGACCGAAGGTCTTCCCGACCACGGCGCTGTCCGGGCACTCGACGATCTCGGCATCGAAGAAGTCCCGATGCCAGACCCGTGGTCCGTACTTCTTGTCGTAGTCCTTGCGGAACGCGCGGCGATAATTCTCGTCGCGCATCAGCTCGTTGCGGTCGATCTCGCCCTGCAGGTGCAGCGCCGCGGCGCCGGATCCGAACTCCTCGAACACGGCGAGTTCCATGCCGTCGGCATACACCTCGAAAGGAACCGGCAGGTGCTGCCACCGGAAGTCGGCGCCGAGCCGATTGACTGCCCGCGCAATGGGACCCATCGCGTGGATCACCTCCGGACGAGCCTTGATGTCGGCCGCGGAGAGCAGACTCGTCTTCAGTTTCGGCCGTCCCAAACCCAGCGACGTGAGCACCTGCGACAGCACGTTGAGTGGGCGTGAGATGTCGGGGCCGGACTGCAGCACTCGCGACCGCTTCCGCAGAATCGCGTTGAGCCGGCGCAACTCCCGGCGCTTCGCGTACGTCGACGGCAGCGTCCGCGACCGGCAGACGTCACCGTCGAGCTTGTCAAAGAGGAGTTGCTGCGATGACAACCCCAGGAAGCCCGCATCCAGCGCCTCGGTGAGCAGGCGTTCCATCCGGAGTTGCTCCACCTCCGTGGGCGTGACGTCATCTCGGGTGGCGCGGTCGAGGCCCATCGTCGCGGCACGGATGTCGGAATGGCCGATGAAGGCCGCGACGTTGGGGCCCAGTGCCAGCGACTCGAGCGCCTCGACGTACTCGCCGGCGTTCCCCCACGTCTTGTGTTGTTCGACGCCGCTGATGACATACTGCCGCGGGATCGCCTCGACGCGTCCGAACAGGTCACCGGCGACATCGGCGTCCACGTGGATCGTCGAGAGCGAGCACGATCCCAGCAGCACCGTGGTGACGCCGTGGCGCAGCGATTCGCTCAGGCCCGGACCGCCGAGCACCTCGACGTCGTAGTGCGTGTGGATGTCGACCATCCCGGGCAGGACCCACAAATCCGATGCATCGATGACGTCGGTGCAGCCTTCGGCGTCGAGGGGCTCTGCAGAGATCTCCACGATGCGGCCATCGCGGATCCCGATGTCGCGGACGTGCGAAGGGGCGCCGGTGCCGTCGAACCACCGCCCGCGACGGATCACTGTGTCGTAGCTCATTGTCGGATTACAACCCAGCCCGGCGGGTCACGTCAGTCGAATCACCAAGCTGGCGGAAAGTCGCCGAACCTTGTTGGCATAGTGCAAATAATTCTGCGGTGCGGTCGTCAGGCCGGTGCCGGTTTGTGGTCGGCGACGAGCTTTTCGGCCAGCTCGTAATCGTCGTCGCTGTTGTATGTCAGGCCGCCGACGGTCACCCCGGCACTCTGGTACCAGACCACAAAGCCGCCGTCCCGTTCGACGAGGTGTGCGGTGTCGAAGCCATCACCCCAGGCGGCGTACTTGAGCGTGTGATCGCCGATGGTCGTCCAGAAACCCGGCACCGCATCCCACGAGCGTGAGACCCCGGCAGCGGTCGCGCCGGCGATCTCCCCCTGGTCCACGGCGTCCTGCCAGTGCTCGGTCGCGATCCGGCGCCCGGCCGTCGAGTTGTGGGCGGTGGCCACATCGCCGACTGCAAGTATCGCGTCGGAACTCGTGCGCATGTGCTCGTCGACGACGATGCGGCCATCTTCCAGATCCAACCCCGCGGCCTCTGCGATGTCGGTGCAGGGAGCGATGCCGGTCGCCGCGAGAATCAGGTCGGAGGCGATCCGGACACCGTCATCGAGGGTCACGGCGTCCGGTTCTATCCGTGTGACATCGGGACCACCGACATACCGGACACCGGCCTCGTCGAGCATCGTGAGAATGCGCGCACCGGCGTCGGGGCCGAGTCGAGCAGCCTGCGGAACCTGCTCGGGAGCAACCAAAGTCGTGGCAACACCACGAGCGGCCAGCGACGCCGCCGCCTCGCAGCCGATGAATCCGGCTCCGATGACCACGGCCGAACTGGCCTGACTCGCCGCGGTGCGCAGAGTCGCCGCCTCGGCGAACGACCGGAGCAACAGTGCGTGCTCGCCACCGGGGACCGGGAGCGGCGTCGGGCGAGCACCCGTCGCGATGATCGCGGTCTCGAAGTCGATGGTCTCGCTCGTCGAGAGTCCGGCAGTCCGGGCGCCCGAATCAAGGCCCAAAACTGTTGTGCTGTTGTGGATCTCGATGTTGCGTTCGCTGTACCACTCCGGTGGATGCTGGGTGATGTCGTCGAACTCGCTCTCTCCCCGGAGAAAGTCCTTGCTCAGCGGCGGCCGGAAGTACGGCGCATCCGTGTCGGTCGTGACGATCAGGACCCGTCCACCGCCGCCGTTGTCGCGGAAGCTTTCCGCCGCCGAGATCGCTCCGGGCCCGCTGCCGATGATCAATAGCTCGCAACTGTCCATGTCTGTGGCGTACCCGATTCACCCGGCGGTGAACATTGAGGACCGTTTGTGTCCGCAATAGTTGCGACACTGGTGACAGACACCACATCAACCGATCAGGAGGAAGAATCATGGACTGGACACTCGAATTGGTCATCTTGCCCGTCACCGACGTCGATCGGGCGAGGGATTTCTACAAGAAGGTCGGCTTCAACGTCGACTTCGATCAGGTCGTCTCCGACGAGGTTCGATTCGTCCAGATGACCCCGCCCGGTTCGGCTTGCTCCATCGCCTTCGGCAACGGCGTCACCGACGCCGAACCCGGCTCGGTGAAGGGCCTGCAGATCTGCGTCTCCGACATCAATGAGGCCCACGACCACCTGCAATCGGTGGGCATCGACCCCGGTGACGTGGACATCCAACCATGGGGTCACTTCGTCCGATTCGCCGATCCTGACGGAAACACCTGGGCGGTGCAGTATGTGCCCGCACGCTATGCCTGACCCCCGACTGACCCTGTTCCACACCGCGCGAGTCTTGTCCGGCGCAAACTGGTTGCATGGCAGCTTTCGCATATGACTTCGTCATAGGCACCGTCGTCAACCCGGCCGGCCTCATCCTCGCCAAGACGATTCCGGCGTCGCGGTTGACGGCGTTTTCCGAGGCCGGGTTCGGGGCCAGCCCGAGCTGGCACGGGTTCGCCATCGACCAGGTCGGTATCGCCTTCAACGACGACATCGGGGTGGTCGGCGATTACCGGATCCTGGCCGATCACGATGCGCTGCGGACCCTTGGCGACGGGGTTGCCTGGGTGCCCGGCTCGTTCTACGACCAGCAAACCCGGCCCGCTCTCAGCTGCAGTCGCGGCACGCTGCGCCGGATCGAAGACCGACTGGCGGACACCGGATTGACCGCCCGAATCGGGCACGAGATCGAGTTCTTCCTGGTCGGACCGGACGGCGCCCAGTTACCATCCGCGTTGTGGGCGCAGTACGGCCTGGCCGGGGTTCTCGAACACGAGACATTCATTCGCGATGTGACCGCCTCCGCCGGTCTCGCCGGAATCGGCATCGAACAATTCCATCCCGAGTACGGACCCAATCAGTTCGAGTTGTCGCTCGCCCCACAGTCGCCGGTGGCGGCGGCCGATCAGCTGGTGCTGACGAAACTGGTACTCGGCCGGACCGCACGCAAGTACGGTCTGCGGGTCAGCTTCTCCCCGGTCCCTTTCGCGGGCACGGTGGGTTCGGGTGCACACCAGCACTTCTCGCTGTCCGACGATTCCGGTTCGCTGTTCGAGGGTGGTGACGGACCGTCGGGGATGACGCGACGTGGCGGGCATGTCGTGGCCGGTCTGGTCGACGGGCTCCCGGAAGCGCAAGCGATCCTCTGCGGCTCTGTGGTCTCGGGGCTGCGCATGAAGCCCGGCCATTGGGCAGGCGCATACACCTGTTGGGGCACCGAAAACCGTGAGGCGGCCATCCGGTTTCTCCCCGCCGGACCAGGAAAACCGCACGGCGCCAACGTCGAAATCAAAGTCATCGACCCGTCGGCGAACCCCTACTTCGCCTCGGCGGCCATCCTCGCGCTCGCGCTGGACGGACTCGATCGAGAATCCGCGTTGCCCCCGGAGACCACGGTCGACCCGGCCACCCTCACCGCGGAGGAGCGCGCCGCCGCGGGCACCGCGCTCCTGCCATCCGACCAGGGATCGGCGCTCGCCGCGCTCGACGGTTCGACGCGGTTGCGGGCCGCCCTCGGCGACCAGGCCGTCGACGCCATTCTCGCCGTCCGCCGCTACGAGAACGACAACTTCGGCGACCTCGCACCCGAGGCACTCACCGACCGCTTCCGCATGGCGTGGAGCGTCTGACGGTGGCTCCGGTCACCGCAACGTGAAGCCGCTCCCTTGACCCCCAAACAAGAAATTCGCTCCACGTGTTTCGATTCGCTCCACTTCCTGCACACTGGAAATGGAGCGAATCGAAATAGGTGGAGCGGATTCGGCCTAGCTAGCCAACTGTCCGGCGTTGCCGAGCGCCTCACGCAAGATTCGGTGCAGGCGGGCAGGCGTCGTGAGATCTTTCCAGCACCATCGAATCACTATGATGCCGAGGCGGGCAATGCGTTGCTCCCGCAATTTCTCGCGTTCAAGAGCCTGCTCCTTGGTTTCGCCCGGGCGAAGATAACGGATGTACTTGGCATATCCGTCGAACTCACCGACCACGACGCCGCCCCAGTCAAAATCCGTGCGGGCGACGAAGTCGCCTTCTGCGTCGCGGAAAACCTGTTGCAACCGGGGAATTGGGATATCCCCATACGAATACATCAGCGCCCTCGAGTAGGATTCGCCGACGCTCTCGGCGGCCCCATCCGCAATCGCAAACGCTCGGCCGGCCATCGCAATCCCCGTCCGACCACGACTCGACATCAGCACCCTTGCCAACTCATCGTGAGCCACACCCATCCGCAACGCTCCGTCCAATGCGCACACGGCTTGCACAAAGCTGCCGCTCCTGGCCACATCGACAGCAGTTCGCGCCAGCGACGTCACCAACAGACCATCGATCACAACTGTCTCGCCCGATCGCCACGGCGTCGAATGCAGCACGCTGGCGCGGCCCCTCCGACGACCACCCGAGGTGCGGTTCGCGGTGAAATGCACGCGCGTGAAATCGCCATACAGGACCGGAAGTCCGTGCAGGACTGCCGCCGAGTAGTGGCTTATGGCTTTGGAGCCATCCCCGGAATCTGCGGCCGCAAGGACCGTCCGACGGTAGGTTTCGCGTTGCCGCTCGTACTCGTCGAGGTCCTTGAGATCGCAACTATAGGTGTATACGCCGCGGTACAGGCGCTTGAGCTCTCTACTCTTCACCCGCTGTCGCAGCGCTGCGTCGGGCTGGCCGATCGACACTGCGTCTCGTCGTCGAAACAGGCCGTTGTCTTCAGAAGTGTTGTCCCCCATGGGTCAAGCATCGCGGGACAAGCGGTCGTCGAGTACGAGCCAGCGCCAAATTTTGGATAGAACCAGGAACTGTGGATAACCCAATCCGCTCCACCTGTTTTGATTCGCTCCACTTGCAGTGCGCTGGAAGTGGAGCGAACGCAGGTAGGTGGAGCGAATTTTGGCCGGGCGAGCGCGCTGGCGGGGAACGCAAAAGCGGGCACCCCCCGAAAGGGATGCCCGCTTTTGTTGCGTTTACCTAGCGGTAGTCGCTGCTGAAGCCGTAGTCGTCCAGCGGGACAGCCGCACCCGACGGGGCACCGAAGGTGCCGTCCGGGCTGTAGTAGGTGTCGTCGTAGGACGGCACCGCGTATGCAGCTGCACGTGCTTCTTCGGTCGGCTGCACCTGGATGTTCCGGTACCGGTTGATACCGGTTCCGGCCGGGATGAGCTTACCGATGATCACGTTCTCCTTGAGGCCGACGAGCTTGTCGCTACGGCTGTTGATGGCCGCATCGGTGAGCACGCGAGTGGTCTCCTGGAACGACGCCGCCGACAACCACGACTCGGTTGCGAGCGATGCCTTGGTGATACCCATGAGCACCGGACGTCCGGCCGCGGGCTCGCCGCCCTCGGCGACGACGCGACGGTTGGCCGCCTCGAAGTCGGCGCGCTCGGTGAGCGAACCGGGCAGGAACTCGGTGGCACCGGAATCGATGATCGTCACGCGACGCAGCATCTGACGAACGATCGTCTCGATGTGCTTGTCGTGGATCGACACACCCTGGCTCCGGTAGACCTCCTGGACCTCGTTGACCAGGTGGACCTGCACCTGACGGGGACCCATGACACGCAGCACCTCGTGCGGATCGGCAGCACCTTCCATGAGCTGCTGGCCGACCTCGACATGATCGCCGTCGGCGAGCAGACGCTCGCTGCCGTCTTCATGCTTGAACACGCGCAGACGCTGACGCTTGGAGATCTTGTCGTAGACAACCTCTTCCGAGCCGTCATCCGGGATGATCGTCATCTTGTAGAAGCGATCATCATCCTCGAGACGGATGCGTCCGGAGACCTCGGCGATCGGGGCCTTGCCCTTGGGGACACGGGCCTCGAACAGCTCCTGAACACGCGGCAGACCGCCGGTGATGTCGTCACCGACACCACCCTGGTGGAACGTACGCATGGTCAGCTGGGTACCGGGCTCACCGATCGACTGGGCCGCGACGATACCGACGGCCTCGCCGATGTCGACGAGCTTGCCGGTCGCCATCGACCGTCCGTAGCAGGTGGCGCAGACGCCGGTGCCGGTGGCACAGGTCAGGACCGAACGGACCTTGACCTGCGAGATGCCGGCCGCGAGCAGTGCCTCGATCGCGGGATCACCGAGATCGAATCCGCGCTCGATGATGACCTTGCCATTCGCGTCGACCGCGTCGGTGGCCAATGTCCTTGCGAACGTTGACGTTTCGACGTGAGCGTCGCGGATGAGCGAGCCGTCCGCCTGCTTCTCGGCGATGATCGTGTTGATGCCACGCTCGGTGCCACAGTCGGTCTCACGCACGATGACGTCCTGCGACACGTCCACCAGACGACGGGTCAGGTAACCCGAGTCAGCGGTACGAAGCGCGGTGTCGGCCAGACCCTTACGGGCACCGTGCGTGTTGATGAAGTACTCGGCGACGGTCAGACCCTCACGGAACGAGGACTTGATCGGACGCGGGATGAACTCACCCTTCGGGTTGGTCACCAGACCCTTCATGCCCGCAAGCGAGCGGATCTGGGTCATGTTGCCCGCGGCACCGGACTGCACGATCATCGGAATCGGGTTGTCGTCGGGGTAGTGACGCTCCATATCGGCGCCAACCTCTTCGGTTGCCTGCTTCCAGATCTCCACCAGAGCGTCACGACGCTCGGCAGCGGTCAGGGCACCACGCTGGAACTTGCGCTCCAGCCCGTCTGCCCGATCCTCGTACTTGTCGAGGATGGCTGCCTTGTCCGGCGACACGAGCACGTCGGACATGGCGATGGTGACACCCGAGCGGGTGGCCCAGTAGAAGCCGGCGTCCTTGAGCTTGTCGACGGTCTGCGCGACAACGATCATCGGGTAGCGCTCGGCCATGTCGTTGATGATCGTGGCCTGACGCTTCTTCGGCATCTGCTCGTTGACGAACGGGTAGTCGTTCGGCAGCAGCTCGTTGAACAGCACGCGACCAAGAGTGGTCTCGATGGTCCACGGGGTACCGAACTTCCAGCCCTCGGGGAACTGCTCCCGCTCGATCGCCCGGGTCGGACGCTGGTGCGTCAGCCGGACCTTGATCGGAGCCTGAACACTGAGCACGCCACGGTCGACTGCCATCTGGGCTTCGGACGGCGTGGAGTACACGCCGCGCTCGATGTCGTCGTCGGTCGAGGCCGTGTAGGCACCGACCGCCTGATCCTTGAGCGTGGTCAGGTGGAACAGACCGGTCACCATGTCCAGACGGGGCATGGCCAGCGGTCGACCCGAAGCCGGCGACAGGATGTTGTTCGACGACAGCATCAGGATGCGGGCCTCGGCCTGCGCCTCGGCGGACAGCGGCAGGTGGACTGCCATCTGGTCACCGTCGAAGTCGGCGTTGAAGGCCTCACACACGAGCGGGTGCAGCTGGATGGCCTTGCCCTCCACGAGCTGCGGCTCGAATGCCTGGATACCCAGACGGTGCAGCGTGGGCGCACGGTTGAGCAGCACGGGATGCTCGGCGATGACCTCTTCGAGGACGTCCCACACGGCCGGACGCTGACGCTCGACCATCCGCTTGGCGGACTTGATGTTCTGCGCCTGGTTCAGGTCGACGAGTCGCTTCATCACGAACGGCTTGAACAGCTCGAGAGCCATCAGCTTGGGCAGACCACACTGATGCAGCTTGAGCTGCGGGCCGACGACGATGACCGAACGGCCCGAGTAGTCGACGCGCTTGCCGAGCAGGTTCTGACGGAAACGACCCTGCTTGCCCTTGAGCAGATCGCTCAGGGACTTCAGCGGGCGGTTACCCGGTCCGGTGACCGGACGGCCACGACGGCCGTTGTCGAACAGTGCGTCGACCGACTCCTGCAGCATCCGCTTCTCGTTGTTGACGATGATCTCGGGCGCACCCAGATCGATCAGTCGCTTGAGGCGGTTGTTGCGGTTGATCACGCGGCGGTACAGGTCGTTCAGGTCGGAGGTCGCAAAGCGGCCACCGTCGAGCTGGACCATCGGACGCAGCTCCGGCGGGATCACCGGCACGGCGTCGAGAACCATGCCCAGCGGCGAGTTGCCCGACCGGTGGAACGCAGCGACGACCTTGAGACGCTTCAGTGCACGGAGCTTCTTCTGCCCCTTGCCGTTACGAATCGTGTCGCGCAGGATCTCGGCCTCGGCCGCGATGTCGAAGTCCTCGAGCAGACGCTTGATGGCCTCGGCACCCATGGCTCCGGTGAAGTACTCGCCGTAGCGGTCCTGGATCTCGCGGTAGAGCTTCTCGTCGATGATCATCTGCTTGGGAGCAAGCTTGACGAACTTGTCCCAGATCTCGTCGAGATCGTCGAGGGCACGCTGCGCGGTGTCGCGGATACGGCGCATCTCGCGCTCGCCGGCATCCTTCACCTTGCGGCGGGCATCGGCCTTGGCGCCTTCGCGCTCCAGCTCTGCCAGGTCCTCTTCGAGCTTCTTGGCGCGCTCTTCGAGGTCGGAGTCACGGGTATCGGCAACACCCTTCTTCTCGACCTCCATCTCGGCCTCGAGAGTGGACTTCTCGTTGTGACGCATTTCGTCGTCGACAGCGGTGATGACGTAGGCGGCGAAGTAGATGATCTTCTCGAGATCCTTCGGCGCCAGGTCGAGCAGGTAGCCCAACCGGCTCGGCACACCCTTGAAGTACCAGATGTGGGTGACCGGTGCGGCCAGCTCGATGTGACCCATCCGCTCACGACGCACCTTGGCGCGAGTGACCTCGACGCCGCAGCGCTCGCAGATGATGCCCTTGAAGCGGACGCGCTTGTACTTGCCGCAGTAGCACTCCCAGTCCCGGGTGGGACCAAAGATCTTCTCGCAGAACAAGCCGTCCTTCTCTGGCTTGAGCGTGCGGTAGTTGATCGTCTCGGGCTTTTTGACCTCACCGAACGACCAGTTGTGGATGTCGTCGGCGGTGGCCAGGCCAATCTTCAGTTCATCGAAAAAGTTGACGTCGAGCACTATTTACCTTTCAGTAGCTCAGTCAGGAGTAGCAAGTGGGTCAGTTGGCCAGGTCGTCGACGGTGGCAGCTTCGTTGCGCGAGAGGTTGATACCCAGGTTGGCCGCAGCCCGCTCCAAGTCCTCGTCGTCGCCGTCACGCATCTCGATGGCGGCACCATCGGAGCTGAGTACCTCGACGTTCAGGCACAGCGACTGAAGTTCCTTCAGCAGCACCTTGAACGACTCGGGGATACCCGGTTCCGGGATGTTCTCGCCCTTGACGATCGCTTCGTAGACCTTCACGCGGCCGACAACGTCGTCCGACTTGATGGTCAGAAGCTCCTGCAGCGTGTACGCCGCACCGTAGGCCTGCATGGCCCAGCACTCCATCTCGCCGAAACGCTGACCACCGAACTGCGCCTTACCACCGAGCGGCTGCTGGGTGATCATCGAGTACGGCCCGGTCGAACGCGCGTGGATCTTGTCGTCGACCAAGTGGTGCAGCTTGATGATGTACATGTAACCGACCGAGACCGGGTACGGGAACGGCTCGCCACTACGACCGTCGAACAGGGTCGCCTTGCCGTCTGCGTTGACCATCACCTCGCCGTCGCGGTTCGGAAGCGTCGAGGCCAGCAGGCCCGTCAGTTCCTCTTCGCGAGCGCCGTCGAACACCGGGGTGGCGGTGTTGGTGTTGGCCTCCACCGAGAGCATGTCCTCGGGAAGACGCGACGCCCATTCGGGCACACCCTCGGCCACGTTGATGTTCCAGCCGGTCTTGGCGATCCACCCGAGGTGGGTCTCCAGAATCTGACCGATGTTCATACGACGCGGAACACCGTGGGTGTTCAGGATGATGTCGACCGGGGTGCCGTCGGGCAGGAAGGGCATGTCCTCGGCGGGCAGGATCTTGCCGATGACGCCCTTGTTGCCGTGGCGGCCGGCGAGCTTGTCGCCGTCCTGGATCTTGCGCTTCTGGGCGACGTACACCCGGACCAGCTCGTTGACACCGGGAGGCAGATCGTCGTCGTCATCACGCGAGAAGACGCGGATGCCGATGACCTTGCCGGTCTCACCGTGCGGAACCTTGAGCGAGGTGTCGCGAACTTCGCGAGCCTTCTCACCGAAGATGGCGCGCAGCAGGCGCTCTTCCGGGGTCAGCTCGGTCTCGCCCTTCGGCGTGACCTTTCCGACCAGGATGTCGCCGTCGCGAACCTCGGCACCGATGCGGATGATGCCGCGCTCGTCGA
This sequence comes from Nocardia sp. 348MFTsu5.1, assembly GCF_000383535.1. Classification (NCBI taxonomy): domain Bacteria; kingdom Bacillati; phylum Actinomycetota; class Actinomycetes; order Mycobacteriales; family Nocardiaceae; genus Nocardia; species Nocardia sp. 348MFTsu5.1. Next base: position 210,504 of record NZ_KB911516.1, on the reverse strand, counting down.
GATCGGCGAGCACCTCATCGGAGACGTTCGGGATGTCCCGGGTGATCTCCTCGGCACCGAGCTTGGTGTCGCGGGCGTCGAGTTCGTGCTCTTCGATGTGAATCGAGGTGAGCACGTCCTCTTCGACGAGACGCTGGCTCAGGATGATCGCGTCCTCGTAGTTGTGGCCTTCCCACGGCATGATCGCCACGAGGAGGTTCTTTCCGAGGGCCATCTCACCGTTCTCGGTGCAAGGACCGTCCGCGAGGACCTGTCCGACCTCGACGCGCTGACCCTCGTCCACAATCGGACGCTGGTTGGCACAGGTGCCCTGGTTCGAGCGGGCGAACTTGCGCATCTGGAAGGTGTCGCGAGTGCCGTCGTCGGCCATCACGGTGATGTAGTCAGCCGAAACCTCTTCGACCACACCGGCCTTGCCGTTGATGATCACGTCACCGGCGTCGATGGCGGCACGGAGCTCCATACCGGTACCGACCAGCGGCGACTCGCTGCGAACCAGCGGCACCGCCTGACGCTGCATGTTGGCACCCATCAGGGCGCGGTTGGCATCGTCGTGCTCGAGGAACGGGATCATGGCCGTGGCCACGGACACCATCTGCCGCGGGCTGACGTCGAGGTACTCGACCTGCGACGACGTCACGAACTCGACCTCGGCACCCTTCTTCCGGACGAGAACGCGCTCATCCGTGATGACACCGCTGGCATCGAAGTTGGTGTTGGCCTGTCCGATGAGAAAGCGATCCTCTTCATCGGCGGTCATGTACTGGATCTCGTCGGTGACGACACCGTCGGTGACCTTGCGGTACGGGGTCTCGATGAAGCCGAACGGATTGACCCGTGCGTACACCGACAGCGAACCGATCAGGCCGATGTTCGGGCCTTCCGGGGTCTCGATCGGGCACATACGGCCGTAGTGCGACGGGTGGACGTCACGGACTTCGAGGCCGGCACGCTCACGCGACAGACCACCGGGGCCCAACGCCGACAGGCGGCGCTTGTGGGTCAGACCCGACAGCGGGTTGTTCTGGTCCATGAACTGCGACAGCTGCGACGTTCCGAAGAACTCCTTGATGGCAGCGACCACGGGACGGATGTTGATCAGGGTCTGCGGCGTGATCGCCTCGACGTCCTGAGTCGTCATACGCTCGCGGACCACACGCTCCATGCGGGACAGGCCCACGCGGATCTGGTTCTGGATGAGCTCGCCGACGGTACGCAGGCGACGGTTACCGAAGTGGTCGATGTCGTCGACCTCGACCGGAACCTCGACACCACCGGGCACGGTCATCGTGCTGGTGATGTTGGGGTCGGCCTCGTGCAGACGCACCAGGTACTCGACAGTGGCGACGATGTCTTCTTCGGTCAGCACCGGGGCGCCGGCCATCGGGTTCTCGACCAGGCCGAGCTTCTTGTTGACCTTGTAGCGGCCGACCTTGGCCAGGTCGTAGCGCTTCTCCTTGAAGAACAGGTTCTCCAGCAGGGTCTGCGCGGACTCCTTGGTGGGGGGCTCGCCCGGGCGCAGCTTGCGGTAGACCTCGAGGAGGGCTTCGTCGGTGTTGGCGGTGCTGTCTTTCTCGAGCGTCGACATCATGATCTCGGAGAAGCCGAAGCGCTCCTCGATCTGCTCCTTGGTCCAGCCGAGCGCCTTGAGCAGCACGGTGACCGACTGGCGGCGCTTGCGGTCGATACGGACGCCGACGGTGTCGCGCTTGTCGATGTCGAACTCGAGCCAGGCACCACGGCCCGGGATGACCTTGACGCTGTGCAGGGTCTTCTCGGTGGCCTTGTCGATGCTCGCATCGAAGTAGACGCCGGGGCTACGGACCAGCTGGCTCACGACGACACGCTCGGTGCCGTTGATGACGAAGCTGCCCTTGTCGGTCATGATCGGGAAATCGCCCATGAACACGGTCTGGGACTTGATTTCGCCGGTGTTGTTGTTGATGAACTCGGCGGTGACGAACAGCGGAGCCGCGTAGGTCATGTCTTTGTCTTTGCACTCCGCGACAGAGGCCTTGACCTCGTCGAAACGCGGGTCGGAGAAAGACAGCGACATGGAACCGGAGAAGTCCTCGATCGGGGACAGTTCGGCGAGGATGTCCTCCAAGCCGCCGGTGGGGTTTCCAACGCCGCGTGAAGCAGCGCGCTCACGCCATTCCGCGGCACCAACCAGCCACTCAAAGGACTCGAGCTGCACATCAAGCAGTCCGGGTACTTCCAGTGGCTCGCTGATCTTTGCGAAAGAGGCGCGCCGAGGCGCACCTGGAATGGTTGAGGTGGACTGGCGGGAGACTGCCAAGATATGTCCTTCCAACACGAATTACTCGTTGTGCCCTAGTGGTGTTCGCTGCTGTTCGGCCTGATCAACGGCGATCACCAGGACGCCACAAGCTCTGTGGTCGGAAGGTGAAATCGTGAGGTGGACAGGACGCAGCCAGCGCAACGTCCAACTGTACCAGAAAATGGGCGCACGTAAACAACCTCATTTGGTTACTGCGAACAGACTGCAACCAAGATGGCCTCGCGTCAAGAGGAACGCGCGTTTTTCGAGGTTAAAAATCCGAGATGCGACTGATCAGCCACTGACCGTCCACCTTTTGCAGTCCGAGTTCGGCACGCGCCTGGCCGGGTCCGGTCAGGACCCGCCGCACCCAGCTGGGTGCTGCTGACCACCAGCGATGTGATGGCGGTCGCATTTGAGTCTCCGAGTGGCCACCATCGCGGCGCCACGTTACCTCCCGACCTCCGTGCGGTCGATCGATCAAGGCGACCGATCGCTTGAACCCGGCTTGGAACGCGGCCGATCTCGAAATGGCAATCTCACGCCTTCGCCCTGCCAGATCGGGCGCGCGCGCCCGGCGAACCAGTACGTGTAGTCCGTTCAGATGAACGTCTACGCGGTCGCTAGCATTCGGAATTCCGTTCCGGCACAGGCCTCGCCAACGCACCCGCCAACCGCGAGTACTGATCAGACCGTGCTGGATCGGTGGGTAATAGTTGATCGACACAAGGACAAAAATGACATTCCCACCCCAGGCTCCTGTCGGAGGCAACAACTCGCAGGGTGTTCCCGGGCAGCAGCCTCAACAGCCATATCAGGGCGGTGCACCCAACTGGGCGCCTCCGCCTCCCCCGCAAAAGAAGCGCAAGAAGTGGCCGTTCATCGTTGGCGGCATTGTTGCCGTCATCGTCATCGCCATTGCTGCCGGAGGCGGCGACAAGAAAGACGAGGACTCCACTGCTGCGGCGACCACGACTCAGCCGGCCGACGCCGGCTCCAATCAGCAGGCCAACGAACCCCAGAACGATTCTGCTCCCGCGGCGGACACGACCGCGGGACTGAACACTCCGGTACGCGATGGCAAGTTCGAGTTCGTCGTCGCCGGTGTTGAAGCCGGCGTTGCCGACGTCGGCGACAATCCCTACCTCAATCAGCAGGCTTCCGGACAGTTCGTTCTGGTGAATATCACGGTGAAGAACATCTCCGACAAGCCTGAGTCATTCAGTCCCCTGGATCAAAAATTGTTTGACGCCCAGGGACGCGAATTCGAGGCCGACACGACAGCGATGATCGCCGCCACAAGTTCGGACATCCCGGTTTGGGACAAAATCAATCCCGGTAACAGCGTGAACATTCAGCTGGTCTTCGACATGCCTGCTGACGCCACACCGTCAAAGGTTGAACTGCACGACTCGATGTTCTCAGGAGGAGTCGAGGTCAAGCTGGCCTAAAGCTCCGACAACAAGGCCGCGATCTCGCTTTCGAGATCGCGGCCTTGTTTGATGTCTGCGCGCAGTTCTGGGGTCAGAAATCAGAGATGCGGCTGATCAGCCACTGACCGTCCACCTTTTGCAGTCCGAGTTCGGTACGCGCCTGGCCGGGTCCGGTCAGGACCGCGACACCCTGCTGGGTGCCGCTGATGATCAAGGTTGCGATGACGGTTGCATTCGAGTCGTCCAGGTAGCTCACGGCAACCATGTCGACTTTGCACTCGGCACCCTGCCCGCTCTGTGCGGCCAGGTCCCTGGTGGTCTTCTGATACTCGTTGAACTGGGTCAATGCTTCGCCCGTGAGACCGGTCTTGGCCTTGTTCGCCCAGTCGTCGAACTTGGTGGGATCGACCGACAGCACTGCACAGATCCGGTCGCCGGCCTGGGCCTTGAGCGCACTGGTCTCCGAGGCCTCGGTGAACGCGAGGTTCGATTCGGCGGCCGTCACCCCGGGCTTGAATGCGGCGACGACCGCAAACACCCCGACCACCAGTGCGATGGCCGCAACAATCAGGACCTTGCGCCAGGTCAGGAATCCGGACCCGGAATCCGCAGGCGCCGCACCGGGAAGCGGGGACTTCTCGGTCGGTACGGACTTCTCCGCCGGCGCGGATTTCTCCGCGGACACCGACTTCTTCGTGGAGACCGGTTTATCGGTCGAGGCGGGCTTCGTGACGGATACCGGCTTCGCGTCGGTCTCGTCGGCTGATTCACCGGTCACCTTGCCGGTGGACGGACCGGTGCCGGCAACCCGGATCTTGCCGCGCGGTGCGCTGGGACGAGCCGGCTTACGTGGGCCTGTCATCAGTTACCCCCTGTGGTCGGGGCGGTGGTGGTGCCGGCCGGATCCTGCAGTCCGATCGCGTCGATCGACTGGATGTCCGTGGCCTTCCAGCCGCCGTCCTCGTGGACCACATCCACCGAGAACCCCATGTTCGACGTTGTCGGCTGGGCTCCGGGGACCGTACTGGTGACATCGACGTACACGAGCACCTTGGCGGTCTTGTCGTCTTCGTTGAACTCGACCACACCACTGCGCTTGACCACGGACGTCAGCGTCGCCGTCTTGTCACCATTTGCATCGACCTGCTTGGTGAGCGTCTCGAAGTCTTCCGCGGTGATCTGCGTGCGGGCGTTGCCGGTCAGCGACGAGTCCACCTGCTCACGAAATGCCGTCAGGTTCTTCGGGTCGATGTTGGTGACGTTGAGGATCACCTGCTCGGCGCCGTCCTGGGCGTCGTCCCGGACCTCCTGCGTGTCCTGGACACCGAAGAAAGCGGCGTCGATCCATCGGTAACCGAAGATGCCGGCGAACACCACCGCAGCCACGAGAGCGACCACCGCGAGGGCAGCACAAACTCGTAGCCACAGCTGCTGCGAACCTAGATGTCGCTTACCGCTGGGCTGAGAAGTCGTAGTCATCGCCCGCCCAAGGTACACACTTTTGTCATTACCAAGTCGAGCTCCACCTTCGGCTTCATCTCCAGCTCCAAGGCGAGCTTCGCCTTGGGCTTCGTCTTCGTGATCATTGCGGGCGCACTCCGAGCAGGAACGCCATCTGTCGTGCGATGGGATTCAGGTTGAGGGTGTCCGGCATCTTCTTGGGGTTGTCGTCCCACGGCTGAGGTGTGTTCGGATCAGCGAACTGAGCTCGTTCCGCGCTTCGCACACCGGTCGGATTACCCTGTGCCACTTGACAACTGGCCTCAGTGTTGAAAGGGAAATCGTCGTAGTTGACGTCGAAGTCGGGGTTCTTGGCCTTCTCCGCGGCGATGATCGCCTCGGTGCTCTCGTAGCCCACCGTGCACGCGGGTGGATTGTTGATCTCGAGCACGATGCCGAAGTGGATGGTGCCGTCACCGGGCGCCGGGCTGTAGCTGCCGCTCGACAGCGCGGAGAGCAACGCCAGCGCCGGGCTGATGCCATAGAACGTCGGTGCGATCGTGTTGACCGTCTCGGCGAGGTTGTGGACCACCGTGGTGATGTCGCCGCCGCTGTCCTGCAACAGTTGCGAGATCTGGGTGGCACTGGCGGTGCCGGTGGTCAGCAATCGCCGGATGGCCGGATCAGAGGCCTGCAGCGTCTCGGTCACCAGTTCCAGATTGTGTGACCACGCCAGGATCTCGTCCGACTGCTCGGCCTGGGTACTGAGCACGGTGTTGCTGTTCTGGATCAGCGAAATCGTCTGCGGCAGATTGTCGAGGCCGGCCTCGGACAGGTTCGCCAGCGAATCGACCAACGACTCGAGGTTGTCGGCATTGCCGTTGAACGCCTTGCCGAGCTCGGTCACCACGGTCCGCAGATCGTCCACCGGGATCGAATCGGTGAAATCGACCGCCGACTTCAGCACATCCTGCAGCGGTGGCGGGATCTTCGTGTCGGTGATGACCGACCCGTCCTTCAGATACGGGCCCGAGTTGTTCGGCGGCCGCAGATCGATGTACTGCTCGCCGATCGCAGAGCGGTTCGCGACCACCGCGATGGCCGAATCCGGGATGTCCGGACCACCGGAATCGAGGTCGAGTTCGACCTGGACACCGTCCGGTTGCAGCGTCAACGGTCCGACGCGTCCGACCGGCACACCGCGGTACGTCACCTCACCGTTGGTGAAGATGCCGCCGGAATCGGCGAACTGGGCCTTGACCGTGTACGAACCGACACCGACAACCCGATCCAGCTTCGCATAGGTTGCACCGACATAGACCAGCGCCACCACACCGACGACAACGAATACGATCAGCTGCCACTTCACAACCTTGGAGGTCATGACCCACCTCCCGAATCGGGTCTAGTTGCTGCAGCTGCGTTGGCATTGGTCAGCAGATTCAACGGACTCTGGATGAAGCTCTGCTGACCACGTTCGTCCGGCATCAGCGCGTACTGCCCACCCGACGGCGGGGTGTTCGGCCCCGGCTGCGCGTTGGGCAGCGGCAGCAACGTGATCGTCGGCCATCCCAGGCGCGGTCCGTTGCCGTTGTAGTACGGATTCTGCGGATCGATGATCGGTGTGGGCCCGGTCTTCGGCGGGCTGTACACCGGTTCACCCTGCCCGACGCCAAGCGCTTCGAGCTGATTGAGCAGCCGCAGGTCGAGGTCGCCGAACAGGTTGGTCGAATCACCGATGACCGCGGGCATCAGGCTGTCCGGGAACGGATAGGTGAACAGCAGCGGCGCCGCGGTGATGATGTCCGGAGCGGCCTGCGCCAGCGACTGCAGCACCGGGCGCAGGGCCTTGAGATCGGTGATGATCGCGTCATGTGCGGTTCCGAGAACTGCAACGCCGGCCTCACCGAGGCGGTCGAGTTGTTGAAGCATCGTCACGAACTGCGGCCGTTGCTCCTCGAGAACCTGGATACCCTTCGGCAGCTCGTCGAGCACCCGATTGATCTGGTCGGTCTGAGCGCGGGCCCGGCTCGACAGCGCGTCGAGTCCCTCGAGCGCGGTGACGATGTCGTCCTTCTGATCATCGAGACCGTCGATCAGACGCGCGGTCTCGTTGAGCAGTCCCTTGACCTCGGTCTGACGGCCTTCCAGTGCAATGTTCAGCTCATCGACGATCGGCTTGATCTGGGCCACGCCGCCACCGTTCAGCAGCAGCGACAACGCACCCAGGACCTGTTCGATGTCGGTTGCGGTCCGGGTGCGGCAGTCGCCGTCCCCGACGCTCGGACAGCCGATGACCTCGTCCGGATTCTGCCGGGGCAGGTCAGCGTTCTCCTGCGGATCCTCCAGCGCGACGTACTTCTCACCGAGCAGGTTGGTCTGCTGGATCTCGGCGCGCGCCTCGTCGGAGAGGTCGACGCGGTCCTGCACCTCGATGGTGACCTCCGCCGTCCACTGATCGGGCGCGACCTTGATCTCCTGGACCCGCCCGACCTCGATGCCGTTGAACTTGACCGTCGACTGCGGCACCAGATCGAGGACGTCGAGGAACTGGAGTTTGTACGTCCGCGGGTTGTCCCCCAGCGGCGCACCGCCGGGGAGCGGGACCGACTGGAGTCCCTGACTACCGCAACCACCGACCGCGATCACCGCGGCCCCGATCAGCGCGGCAGCGCCTGCCTTGCTCCACCGGCTCATCAGTTGCCCCCCAATCCCGGCGCGGGCGTACCGGGCACGGTGCCCGGAACGGGTCCGGCGTTCTGGAGATTCTCGTTGCTCATGATGCCGAACGGCAGGACCAGATTCGGCGGGATGTGTGAGTTGATCTCATCGGCCACGTGCTTGCACGCATCGACGATCGGCTGGACGGTCGAGCTGAACTGCTCGAACGCCGGATCACCGGGCTTGAGCTTGCCCAGATCCAGGAATCCACACTGCGCGCCGAGCAGGTTCTGCAAGTCGGGCAGCGTCAGATGCAGGTCGAGTGTCCCCGATTCCGCGTTGTAGGCGTTGACCAGGTTCGACAGGGTCACCGGGAGCACTTCCAGGATTTCCTTCGAGTACTGTTTCGTGTCCACCAGCATCTGGGTGGTCGGGATCAGGCCTTCGATCGCGTCGTCAAGGGCTTCGCGGTTGTCCTGGACGAATCCCGCGACATCACCGAGCGCCACCGACAACTTGTCCAGTGCGGTCCCGAGCTGTTCACGTTCACCGGCCAGGAAAGTGTTGAACGACGCCATCTGCGTATTGAAGCGGCGCACCTGCTCATCGTTCTTGGCCAGCATTCCGACAAAGCTGTCGAGATTCTTGATCGTGTCGACGAGGTTGCCGCGCGACTCGCTCAAGGTGTTGGCTGCCTTCGACAATCCGCTGATCGTCTCCCCCAGCGCCTCACCGTTACCGGCGAGGTTCTCGGCACCGGTCGTCACCAGTTCGGAGACGGCTCCGTCCTTGTTGGCGCCTTGCGGTCCGAGGGCGGTCGACAGCTTCTGGACGCTGGCGTAGAGCTCGTCGACCTCCACCGGGACCATCGTCTTCTCGACGGGCAGGGTGAAACTCTTCGGGGCCTTGGGGCCGTCGATATAGACCGGGGTCAGCTGCACGTAGCGGTCGGCCACCACCGACGGAGTGATCTGCGCGGCGCCGACGTCGGCGGGCAGATCGACGCTGCCGTCGACGCGCATCTTCACCTGGACCTGATCACCCTGCGGGGTCACCTCGGTCACCTGACCGACTCCGACCCCGAGCACCCGGACATCGCTGCCGTCATAGATGCCGACGCTGCTCCGGAAGTATGCGGTCACCGTCGTGCTGGTGACGCGCTTGAAAACCCACCACAACGAGCCGGCGATCAGTAGCGCCAAGATCAGCCCCACGACGATGAACACGATGTGTTTGGGAGTGAACCAGCGCCCGGGTCCCCGGGTGCCCTGGAGGTCGCGTGCCGTGGTCATCATCCGCCGGCCTCCGTTCCGCCGCTGTTGAGTGTGGTGTTGTTCATGACCGGCGGCCGCGTGGTGTTCTGCTGCGGCAATGCCGGCGGCAGGATGTTGGTCACGACGGACTCGAACCAGCGGCCGTTACCGAGCACGTTGGCGTAGAGCCGGTAGAACGGGGCCATATAGGTCAGCGACTGCCGCAGGTTCTCGTTCTGGTCCTGCAGGATCGCGATCACCTGGTTGAGGGTGTTGAGCGTCGGACCGATCTGTTCCTGGTTGTCTTTGACGATTCCCGACAACGCGTCCGACAGCGTGATCGTGCTAGACAACAGCGTCGAGATCGACTGCTGGCGGTTGTTGAGTTCGGTCAGCAACTCCCCCGCCCCGGAGATCAGGCGCTCGAACTCGTCGTTGCGGTCGGCGAGGAGCTTGGACGTGTCCTTGGTGGCCGCCAGCAACTCCTGCACCTTCTGATCGCGGCTGGAGATGGTCTCCGAGAGCCGGGTCAGACCGTCCAGCGACGACCGCAGGTCGGCTGGTGTTCCCGAGAACGCGTCCGAGAGGGTGCGCATGCTCGTCGCGAGCTGGGTGGTATCCATGTCGTCGATCTGGTCGGCGGCATCGGAGAACGCCTCGATCACGTCATAAGGCGACGTGGTGCGACTGAGCGGGATCACTTCGTCGGGATCGGCGATCTTGGTGCCCTGCGGATCGAGCGCGACATATTTCTGTCCCAGAACGGTTTTGATCTGGATGGACGCCTTGGTCTGGTTTCCGATCCAGGCGTTGGTCACCCGCATCTCGACCCGGACCTTGTCACCGTCGAGGTCGACCGTCCGGACATCGCCGACCTTGACGCCGGCCACGCGCACCTCGGCGCCGGGTTTGAGCCCGGCTGCCTCGGAGAAGTTCGCGGCATAGGTGACACCCGCCCCGATGAGCGGCAACGAACTGAGGAAGAACGCGGACGTCGCCACCATCAGCAGGATCAGGATGCCGAGGAATCCCACGGTCACCGGGCTCCTGCCCTCACCTGGTCGATCACTCATTGCATCACCTCCCTGCGTTGTGCCTGCCGGCGGATTGTCATGTTCACGGTGGATCCTCGTTCGCCCAGCAGCGCGTCGCAGCGCTGGTGTAGAGCACGTGATTGATGTTCGGGATCGGAACCAGCGGCTGCGTCAGCAGCACACTCGATCCGTTACCGGCTGTGATGTCCAATCCACAGAGATAGAACTGGAACCACGAACCGAATGTTGCGGCCCGGCCGATCTTCTGGAGCTTGATGGGCAGGTTGGTCAGCGTCTGCTTGATCGAGTCCTGCTGCTCCACGACCGTCGTTCCCAGGTCGTTCAGTGCCGCGATCGAACCCTGGATCGATGCCCGTGTGGGTTGCAGGATCGAGGCCGTCACCGCGGTCAGGTTCGACAGCGAAGTGATGGCGGACCCGATCGAGTCCTTTTGTGCGGCAAGCCCGGTGACGAACTTTTCGGTGTTGGTCAGCAGGGCCGTGAACTGGTCATCGTGTGCGTTGAGGTTGCCCAGCACCACGTTGAGGTTGTCGATCAGGCTGCCGATCACGGCGTCTTTGTCAGCGATCGTGTTGGTCAGGCTCGCGGTGTCGCGGACGAGTTCGGAGATCGTGCCGCTCTCGCCCTGGAAGACCTGGATGATCGACGCCGACAGCTTGTTCACGTCCTCGGCCGTCAGCTCCTGGAACAGCGGCTTGAATCCGTTGAAGAGCTCGGTGAGGTTGATCGCCTCGACGGTGTTGGGCAGTCCGATGGTGGATCCGCTGCCGATGGTCTGCGTCGCATCGCCCGGCCCCTGCTCGAGCGACAGGTATCGCTGCCCGGTGAGGTTGCGGAGCTTTATCACCACTCGTACGCCGGCGGGTAGCCGGTCGCGGTCGACCGAGAAGCTGACCTTGGCCTGGGAGCGATCGTGGATCTCGACGCCGCTGACCTGGCCGACCTTGACGCCGGCGATCCGGACATCGTCGCCGGGGGCGACCTGGGTCGCGTCCTCGAAAATCGCGTTGAAGTCGGTACCGCCCCCGCCTCCGCCGTTTGCCACGGCAAAAGCCAGCACCGACGTCGCGAACACGGTGACCACCGCGAACACGATCAGTTTGATCAGTGGCGCAATCAAGCCCTTCATTTGATGCTCACCTGCGCTCCCTGCACGGTGGGCGCCGCGAGCAGCGTGATCCAGCCCGGGACCTCGGAGGGATCCTTACCGGCCGAGGCAGCCACGATGGCCTGCATCTGGAGCTTGTTCCGCGGGTCGTTGTAGTTGACCGGCGTCTGCTCGGTGGCGGTTCCCGCGGGCATGGTCGAGTACTGCGCAGGCGGCAACTCGGGAACATTGCGCGGTCCGGCATTACGGGACGGTGGCTGGTAGGAACCGTCGTTCACCGAACCACCCGGGTACTGCGGGAACGGCCGGCCGTTGGTCGCCAGGGGGTAGCAGGTCGGTCCACGCTCATCGAGCAATCGCGGTTCGTCCTGGTTCGGCAGGTACCGGCCACGCGGGTTGACGAACCGCAGGCTCACCCGGACACCGGGATTCTCGGTGCCCGCGCCGGTGATGACGTTGGCCTCCGGCACGAGTCCGGCGAAGTTCTTGAATGTGCAAGGAAACGCCGGTGACTGCTTGGCCAGGGCCGTGAGCAGCGGTTCGGACTCGATGGCCAGATCGACCAGGTCCTGCCGGTTGGTCACCAGGAAGTTGGTGCCGTCGATGGCGACCTGGGTGACCGCGGCGATCGTGGTCTTCAGGTCATCTTGCTTCTCGTACAGCGTGTTGGTTGTCGTGCGCAGGTTGTCCAACGAATCCACAAGGTCGGGCAGCGCCTCGGAGTAGGTCTGGGAGAAACTCGCCAGCCCACGCAGAGTGCCCTGCAGTTCGGGCATGTTCTGGTTGATCTCTTTGAAGATGGTGTTGAGCTCGGAGAAGCTCGTCCCCAACTTGTCGCCGTTACCCGTCAGCGCCTTCGACAACGCCGACAGTGTCACGTTGAGGTCGGCGGGCGGGATTGCTTCGAGGACCGGGAGCAGCTTGTCGAACAGTTCCTGGAGTTCGACGGCGTTACCCGACGTGTCTTCGTCGATCGTCGATCCGCCGGACAGATGATCCGCCGAGGAGGCCTCCTGGCCTTCGGGGATCTGCAACGCCACATACCGCTCGCCGAAAAGGGTCTTCGGGAGGATGCGCGCCGTGGTGTCGGTGGGCAGCAACTCGGCCTTGTCCGGCTGTAGTGACAGGGTGACGGTGACCGAGCCGTCTTCGATGTTCGGTTCCACCCCGGTGACCTCACCGACGATGAGGCCGCGGGCCTTCACATCGGCGTTGGAGGGCAGCGCGTTGCCCGCTGACGTGGTCGTGAGCTTCACATCCACCGTGCTGGTGAACGACTTGTTGTACTGCATGATCGTCACCGTGAAGAACAGCGCGACAACGATGAAAAACACCAGACCGAGGGCCCGGCGCCGTAGTGCCTGCATCGGGTTAGCCCCCCACTCGTACGGAGGTCGTGGTGCCCCAGATCGCCAGGCCGAGGAAGAAGTCGAGGATCGCGATGATCACCAATGCCGCACGCACGGCGTGCCCGACCGCCACGCCGACGCCGGCGGGACCGCCGGTGGCGTAGTACCCGTAGTAGCAGTGCACGAGGATGATCACGAAGGCAAAGATCAGCACCTTGCCGAACGACCAGAGCACGTCTTCCGGGGGCAGGAACAGGTTGAAGTAGTGGTCGTAGGAACCGGACGACTGACCGGTGAACTGCGTGGCTATCAGTCTCGACGCGAAGTAGGCGGACAGTAGCCCGAGAACGTACAGCGGGATGACCGCGACAAATCCGGCGATGACGCGGGTGGTCACGAGGAACGGGATCGACGGCACCGCCATCGTCTCGAGGGCGTCGATCTCCTCCGAGATCCGCATGGCACCGAGCTGCGCGGTGAAGCCACAGCCGACCGTCGCCGACAACGCGAGACCGGCGACCAGCGGCGCGACCTCACGAGTGTTGGCATATGCCGCGAGGAATCCGGTGAGGGCCTGTGAGCCGAGCTGGTCGAGCGCGTTGGCGCCCTGGAGCCCGACGACCACGCCGGTGAAGCCGGACATCAGCACCATCACGCCGATGGTGCCGCCGATGACGGCGAGTCCGCCCGAACCGAAGGCAACCTCGGCGAGCAGCCGCAGCACCTCTTTCGGGTAGCGGCGGATGGTGCGCGGCGACCAGCCGATGGCGCGTCCGTAGAACGACATCTGGTCGCCCGCGCCATCGAGGACGCGCAGCGGGACACGCGCGATCTTGCCTGCGCGGTAGCCGAGATCTCCTCGGCCTTTGGCGATCGTCACCTGTTCTCCTATGAACCCTTGGCCGGAACGATCTGCAGGTAAACCGCAGTGATGATCAAGTTCGCGAAGAACAACAACAAGAAGGTGATGACAACACCCTGATTGACTGCATCACCCACACCCTTGGGACCGCCCTTGGGATTCAGTCCCTTGTACGCCGCCACCACGCCGGCGATCACACCGAATACGGCGGCCTTGACCTCGGCCACGTATATGTCCGGCAACTGCGCAAGTGCGCTGAACGACGCCAGATAGGCACCCGGCGTTCCGTCTTGCACGATCACGTTGAAGAAATATCCTCCGGCGATACCGACCACCGAAACCAGGCCACACAGCAGTGTGGCCACCAGGATCATGGCCAGCACTCGGGGAACCACCAGTCGCTGAATCGGATTGATACCCAGCACCTTCATCGCGTCGATCTCTTCGCGGATGGTCCGGGAACCGAGATCGGCGGTCACCGCCGAGCCGGCGGCACCTGCCACCAGCAGCGACGTCACCAGCGGTGCGCCCTGCTGGATCACCACCAGCACGCTGGCGGCACCGGTGAACGATTCGGCACCGAGCTGCCGGATCAACGATCCGGTCTGCAGCGACACGATCGCGCCGAACGGGATGGCGACAAGTGCAGTCGGCAGGATGGTCACACTGGCGATGAACCAGGCCTGCTGGATGAACTCACGCCACTGAAAAGGGCGCACGAAAGTCTGGCGTGCGACATCGACGAACAGCTGAACAATGTTGCCGGTTTGGGCTAGCGCGCCCGTACCGGCCTTTGCAACCCGATCGACACCACGCGTGGTGGCACTGGTCATCTAGAGAGCCTTGTCTCCTGGCCGGTATGCGGGGAACTGTTCGGTTTGAGCGTCCGAATCGGCGTACTGGGGTTGGGTCTGGTCGTGTCTGCCCTGATCGTACGACTGGGTCTGGTCGTGTCTGCCCTGATCGTACGACTGGGTCTGGCCGTGGTCGTTGTACGACTCGTTGTCCTCGAAACCCGGGGCACCGGACGAGGCCATCCGGTGAGCGGCCCGACGCTGGTTCTCCTGCGCTTCATCTTCCTGCTGGAACGACTCTTCGATCGCCTGCTGGGCGGCCGGTGGCAAGGTGTGCAGGATCTCCCGAACGCGGGCCTGACGACGAGCGACCGCTTTGCGTTCGGGCATACCCGGGGTGGCCTGCAACTGCGGCACAATGCCCCGCACGTCTTCGGCGGTACCACCGTCGTGATGGCCGGCGTCGACCAGCTCCTGCTCGAGCTTTTGCTGCGCGTCGTCCTTCTCCTCGGACATACCGATCGGCCCGATACGACGACCGTTGAGGAACTGATCGACCACCGGCTCATCCGAGGTCAGCAAGACCTCGCGCGGGCCGAACATGACCAGCTCCTTGCGGAATAGCATCCCGATATTGTCCGGCACGGTCCGGGCGACCTGGATGTTGTGGGTCACGATCAGGATCGTGGCGTCGATCTGGGCGTTGATGTCGATCAGCAGCTGCGACAGATACGCGGTACGCACCGGATCAAGACCCGAGTCCGGCTCGTCACACAGGATGATCTGCGGATCCAGAACCAGGGCGCGGGCCAGGCCGGCACGCTTGCGCATACCACCGGAGATCTCACCCGGGAGCTTGTTCTCGGCACCGGTCAGACCGACCAGCTCGATCTTGTCCATCACAATCTGACGGATCTCGTCTTCCTTCTTCTTCGTGTGTTCACGAAGTGGGAAGGCGATGTTGTCGTACAGGCTCATCGACCCGAACAGGGCACCGTCCTGGAACAGGACGCCGAACAACTTGCGGATCTCATAGAGCTCACGCGAGGAGCATTTGGTGATGTCGGTGCCATCGATGATCACCGATCCCTGCTCCGGATGCAGCAGCCCGATCAAAGACTTGAGGAACACCGACTTACCCGTACCCGAGGGACCGAGCAGAACACTCACCTCACCCTGCGGCAAGGTCAGCGAGACATCACGCCAAATATTCTGCGACCCGAAGGACTTGGTAAGTCCCTCGACACTGACTTCAACACCCACTGAAATGTCCCTCCAAATGAAGTCCGCCCCCGCCGCGGAACCGTGTGGTTCGGCTCACTGTAACCCACGGACCCCTATGAATAAACGCGCTGTCCAGGTTTCACAGACACCGATACATCCAGGCGGGAAGTCAGTTGGAGGGGTCGGTCGCAGTTGTCGCTGGTAGAGGAAAAATTCTGTTACCGGTGAGTAACTTCCCTTGCAGTAAGTTCGTGTCAAAATATTTTGAGGCGAAAACAAAACGACCCCCAGCCGAAGCCGGGGGTCGTTGTGCGCTCTGATCCGGATCTGGCGAACCGGACCGGGATCAGATCAGAATCACTTGATGGAGACCTTGGCGCCGGCCTCTTCGAGCTTGGCCTTGGCTGCCTCGGCAGCATCCTTGTCGACCTTTTCGAGCAGTGCCTTGGGGGCAGACTCGACGAGATCCTTGGCTTCCTTCAGACCCAGTCCGGAAACGACCTCGCGGACGACCTTGATGACCTGGATCTTCTTGTCGCCGGCCGACTCGAGGACGACGTCGAACTCGTCCTGCTCGACAGCAGCTTCAGCAGCGGCCGGTGCACCGGCAGCGGCGACAGCGACGGGAGCAGCAGCGGTGACCTCGAAGACCTCTTCGAACTTCTTCACGAAGTCGCTGAGTTCCAGCAGGGTGAGTTCCTTGAACTGATCGATGAGCTCGTCAGCGGAGAGCTTTGCCATGGTGGCAATCCTTTCTGTCTTTCCCGGTCCACGCGAAGACGGCGACCGGGAGGTTTTGGGGGTTTATTCGGCCGCTTCTGCGGGTGCGCCCGCGGCTTGCTTTTCTTGCAGTGCGGCCGCAAGACGCGCGATCTGCGAAGCGGGCTGAATGAACAGACCCGCGGCTTTTGCCAGGTTGCCCTTCATGGCACCGGCGAGCTTTGCAAGGAGTACCTCACGTGTTTCAAGATCGGCGATCGATTCGACCTCGGCCACAGACAGCGCGCGGCCGTCCATGAACCCGCCCTTGATGACGAGAGCCTTGTTGTCCTTGGCGAAGTTCTTGATCGCCTTGGCCGCCACAACCGGCTCACCTTCGATGAAGGCAATAGCGGTGGGGCCAGTGAACAGCTCGTCCAGACCGGTCACGCCCGCATCAGCTGCGGCGCGCTTGACCAGGGTGTTCTTGGCGACGGAGTAGACGGCGCCGTCGCCGAGTGAACGACGCAGTTCAGAGATCTGCTTGACCGACAGGCCACGGTATTCCGTGACAACTGCTGCGGTGGCTCCCTTGAACTGCTCGGTGATCTCCGCAACTGCGGTGACCTTTTCGGTGTTTGCCATACTTCGCCTCCTCTCATGACGTGTCGGTTGGCACGTAGGAGCGCGATTTCCTCGAATGGCCGGGGGCCCCACCAACGACAAACGCCCCGGCACAGGGCACGGGGCGCACACGAGCGAAGCGGCAAAATGCCACCTCACGGCGATACCTCGTTCTCCCTGCGTGGGCCGCCGACGTAAAGTCGGGCCTTCGGCCGATTCGCGACAAGCGCGCACCGGTAACCAACGGTCTCTGGTTGAACTGACGTTCGCAGGCATATGACCCACGAACACCAAGTGAAAACAGTACATGCTGGGTCCCCCGGTCACAAATCGGCCACATACAGGTCAATTTGTGAACCCGGATTAACCTCAATGTGGAGACCGAACGCCCGCTCGGCTACATTGGTGCAACCAATCCAGTGTGAGAACGGTCACGAATACCGGGTAGCACTGGCCAGCAACACGATGGAGTGTTGCCGCGACCTGCGAGCCCTGGGTCACCACCCTGGGTACTCGTCGGCTCCGGCATCCCTCCCGGCAGTGGAGAGGGAGCGCCATGGTCTATCAGTTGAGCTCGTATGATTCCGCGGTGAGGCGTGGGGTCAGCCGGACCGCTCCCACACTCCCCCTTGGAGATCCGACCGGCGGCGCGAATGGACGCTGGTGGCGCGAACTGGTCGACGGCGAGACCGAATTCCCTTCGGTGTCGATCACCCGGGACGTTGATCTCGAGATGAGCGACGGAGTCCGGTTGCGGGCCACCCTCATCCGGCCGGTCGACGCCTCCGGTGTTGCCGTCACCACTGCATTGCCCACAGTCGTCTCGATCAATCCTTACAACCGCGCTGTGCTCGACCTCATCGATCAGGTCACCCATCACCTGCCGTTGCCACCGCTGTCCGGCGGCATCCTCGATGTCTTCGGCATCAACCGCAAGCTTGTCCAGAGCGGATACGTCCAGCTGGTTGTCGATGTTCGTGGCACCGGAGCCTCCCACGGCCGGTGGCAGATCCTCGGTGAGCGCGAACAACGCGACTCGATCGAGGTCATCGACTGGGCCGTCGCCCAGGAGTGGTGCGACGGCAATGTCGGAATGACCGGATGGTCGTACTCGGCGATCAACTCCCTGCAGGCCGCGGGCAACGGATCGCCGCACCTCAAGGCCGTTTTTGCGGTCGAAGGTTGCGAAGACATCGTCCGCGACATCTACATCACCGGTGGTGCGCCCTCGGCGTTCATCCCGATCTGGCTGGCCGGGGTGAACCTGCTCAAATGGCTTCCCAACCCGGCCACCGCATTCGGTGACCTGATGGGCACCAACGCGCTGAAATGGTTCAAGGACCGCCTGGCCTCCCCCGCGACCGAGATCGGCTCGCTGGCAACCGGATTCCTCACCGGCACCGATCCCCGGATCTACGACGATCCCTACTTCGACGAGCGCGACCCGAACATCGATCAGATCACCGCACCCACCTTTGTATTCGGCGGCTGGCATGATCTGTTCGGACGCAGCGCAACTCGCATCTACAACCAATTGGACCTGCCGCCCGGCCAGAAGCAGCTGGTCATGGCCGACGGCTATCACATCGACGCCGGACTCGGATTCGGTGGACGGGTCTCACCGCCGCGGGTCGACGTCCTCGAGCGGGCCTGGTTCGACCGCTGGCTCAAGGGCATCGACAACGGGGTCGACGAATACGGTCCGGTGACCCTGCAGCAGCAGGGCGGTTCCTGGACGTCGGGACAGTCGTTCCCGCGCAACGAATCCCGGGTGCAACGCCTCTACCTGTCGGCGGCGAACTCCGACACCTCGAAGCACAGCGTTCACGACGGCAGTCTGGGGAGCTCGGTCAACACCGATTCGCAGGCGTTGGCGGTCCGCCCGGACGCCCGGGGTCTGGTGTCACGGGACATGACTCAGGTGACCGCCGGCGCGACGCGGATCCTGGGCAAACGGTTCACCACCGACGCCCGGTTCCAGGAACGTGGGGCATTGTCGTTCACCACGACCCCGGTGTCCGAGCCGGTCCAGATCTCCGGATCGATCAACCTGCATCTGCGCACCACGTGTAAAGGAACCGACGCGCTGTGGGCGGTGACTCTCAATGATGTTGCGCCCGACGGAACCTCGACGGTCCTGTCGAACGGAGCACTGACCTCGTCCAATCGCTCCCTCGATCCGGGGTTGTGCGAGTACGCCGAGGACGGGTCGCTGCTCATGGCCCACCACCCACTGAGCCACAAGCGCAAACTCAAGGTGACACCGGGCGTGCCGGTCGACCTCGACATCGACCTGGTCCCCACCGACGCCATCCTCGAGCCCGGACATCGACTGCGCGTCGACGTGTACGCCGCGAGCCTGCCCCGCTTCCTGGCGGTCCTCCCCGACTTGATCAAAGCCGGATTCCGCACGCAGAAAATCGTTCTCGACCCGTTCCATCAGAGCTACCTGACCTTCCAGGCGGTCGGCACCCACGACTGGTAACCCCACCCGTGTAACCCCACCCACCACCGCCGAGCGTGCCCAAACCACCGCCGAGCGTGCCAATGCGACCGCCGACCGGGCCCTCATCGCCGTCGACCGTGCCCATCAGCCGACCCGAATCCCGCTGTCGCCGAAGGTGACCCGGTAGACCAGTGCCGCCTCGGGGCCGAGTACGAGACCGACCAGGTCGATCAGGGTGCCGGCGAAGCGCGGTCCGTGTTTGTCGAGCGCCGAACCCGGACTCAGGTGGTGGGCCAGCTCGTGCAACACCACCAGTTCCCGCATGGCCCAACGTCCATGCGTCGCAACCGGAACGGCGATCACACCCGGACCACCACCGGGGTCGTATTCGTAGTGCGCCTGGGTCTGCCCGCGACGGGTTCTCACGGTGACGGGTGTCCGGGCCCGCGCGAAACGGTCGGCCACGCTCTCCATACCGAGGACCCGGTCGACGTAATCGCGGACCGAGTCCACCGAACCGAACCTCGCCTCCGGCGGCAGGGTGACGGTGGCCCCGGCGATGGCGAGGACGTTTGCACCGCTTGCGGACCGTTCAAAAACGTTGTGGACCAGACGTTCTGCCGCGTACAGCGCCGACCGCTGGCTGTCGCGCTCGGTCAACGGGACGCGCTCATGCCTCGAGTGCCCCGCGAGGGCCACCGAGTGCGATGTCTTCACCGAGACGGGCGCGCCGTCCGGCCCGATCGCCGGCGCGGCGGGCGCTCTCCGAATACCCGGCCGACGCACTGTGCGAACGCCACGTTCCCCGAGCAGTCGAGACCTCCCGATGGAAGTCCCGGACCTCGATCTCCTTGTTACGCAGCACCAATGCGGTCCCGGTGTCGGGGTTGCCGCCGTCCGCGGCGACAGCCTGCTCCCGCGCCTCGTCGCGCGCCTGAACCAGCCGCTTGCCGATCCGCTCGGCAAAGGCCGACTGGAAGTTCAGGCGGGCCGTGATCGGCGACAACGGCTTCTCCTCGACAACCCGCCGCGAGAACCGGCCTCTTCGCTGCGCGACAACGCGGGCGAAAGTTTCGCCCTTGTAGTCCCCCGACTTCAGGTATCCGTCGCTGGCAGCGACCATCTGCACCACCAGCGAGCTGTACAACGCCTCGCAGGAGTCGATGTCGCCGGGGAATCCGTACGCGTAGACAAATGTCGAGTTGCTCGCGACGTCGCAGGTGATGTCGTTGGCGCGGGCAATCGCGACGAACAGCTGCACGTAGGTGCGCAGGCCGCGTTTGCCCGCCTCCCCGATTGCGATGTTGCGTTGTTCCGGGGCCAACCGCTGGTTGCCGTTGCCATGCGCGCGGGCGACGGCCAGGTCGATGGACGCCGCAGTTGCCAGCCGCTGGGCCGCCTGCATGAATGCCTGCGCCTCGTGTTCGTTGTCTGTGCCCTCGGCTTGGCGCAGCAGACCCGCGATCTTGGTCAGAAGTTTGTTGTCCTGCACCCGACCAACCCTAGGCGTTGGCAGCGACCGCATCAGTCGACGCGCGCCGAGCTGGGGACCGGACCCGGTGGTGTGGACAACAAGCCACTCAATCTTGTGGCCAGAATTAGGAAATGGTGATTTACTAACTCTCGTGGCCCGACCTCGCGCAACCACCGATACCGCCCTTCTCGACGCGGCTGCGGCGGTACTCGCCCGAACCGGCTCTGCCGGCTTCACCCTCGAACTCGCTGGTCAACAGGCCGGGGTGTCGGCGGCGACGTTGGTCAAGCGCTTCGGATCCAAGCGCGGGTTGCTCATTGCCTCGTCGCAGCGCTGGATCGATTCCATCGACCCCGATCCCGGGTCATTGCCCGGCGAAACACCACTGGCAACGCTGCGCCGCCTGTCGGTGCGGTCATATACCGACCACTCGCGTCCCGACGATGCCGCCAATCATGTGTCGTCGCTGGCTGCCGATCTCGGCGATCCCGAGCTGACGCGGCTGCTCGCGCTGGGCTGGCATCGCAAACGCTCGCAGCTCGAACGCCTGATCAGCCGCGCGATCGACGCCGGCGAACTCCCCAACGCTCCCACTCCCGCCACCGCCGCACGAACGCTGTTCTCCCTCCTCGAGGGCAGCTTCCTGGGCTGGACGGTCGACCCGGACGGAGCACTCCTGTCGATCCTCGACACCGAGTTCGACAACCTCATCGCCTCTTGGACATAGAAGGGAACCACCATGACTTCGACCACCATCACCGGCGCAGTATTCATCGCCACCAGCGTCGACGGCTACATCGCCCGCGAGGACGGCGGCATCGACTGGCTGACCAGACGCGATGACGACTTGAGTGAAACCGGCTACGACGACTTCGTCGCAACCATCGATGCAATTGCCATGGGGCGCAACACCTATGAAGTCGGACTGACACTCGAGCCGTGGCCCTACACGGGGATGCGGGTCCTCGTGGTGAGTTCACAACTCGACCCCGACGCCGACGACCGCGTCACCGTGCACCGCAGCATCGACGACCTCCTCGAGGTGGCACAGAGCGAGGGCGCACAGCATCTGTATGTCGATGGCGGGCAGCTGATCACCAGTTTCTTGAATCGGGGACTCATCACCGAGCTCACCATCACGATGGTTCCCGTCATCCTCGGTTCGGGGCTGCCCCTGTTCGGGCTCATCAACGACGACATCTTCCTCGAGCACCAGCGAACCACCACACTCAGCAAGGGTCTGGTCCAGTCCGTGTACCGCGTGAGCCCGGATGCCATGCTGGAAGGGTGAATCGAGACCTGGACCCGAACGCCGCGCAGCGGACACTCTTCGACGAAAGCAACACCACCGCGGGAGGGTTCTACAAACTGCTCACCGCATCGGTGGTGCCGCGGCCGATCGCGTGGGTTTCCTCACGCAGCGCCGACGGCGTCGACAATCTGGCGCCGTTCAGTTTCTTCTCGGTCAGTTCGACGAATCCGCCGATCGTGCAGTTCACCACGGTGGGCGGGTTCAAGAACAGTTCCGACAACGCCAGGGCCACCGGTCAGTTCGTCATCAACATCGCGACCGAGTCGATGATCGACCTGGTCAACGCCACGTCCGCCGGATTCGACGAGGATGTCAACGAGTTCGAGGCGGTGGGTGTGGCGTCAGAGCCGGCTGCGGTGGTCGACTGCCTACGGGTGAGGGACAGCCCGGTGTCCATCGAATGCGTTCTGCATCAGATCATCGAGGTGGGGAACTCGCAGGTGGTGATGGGACGCGTCGTGGCGGTCAGTGTCGCCACCAGTGTCGCGGCCGCGGACGGACATCCCGATTTCGCCAAACTGGCGCCGCTGGCACGGCTCGGACGTACCGAATGGGCCCTGCCCGGCGAAGTCGTCGAACGCGCCCGCCCCTGAGCATCGGGTCCGCCAGGGTCAGGGCATGTTTCGCGCGATGACGGCTCCGACGATTGCAGTGGTCGGGTAGTCGGCCATCACCACACCGGTTCGTCCGGTGGGATCGGAGGACAGGTGGCCCTGGGTGCGCTCGAGTATCCCGACCACCCCGGGTGCGCCTCGCGCCACGGTCACCGGGACGGTCCCCTGCGCGATCGCGAGCGGATCGGTCCCGGTGGCGCTGAGGTGGTTGATGAACAGGGTCTGCGCTGATCCCCCGCGAGCAGCATCGAACTGACGCGACACGCTGTTCCACTTCGACGGCACGTCGGCCAGGCTCGCCAGTTCGTAGTCATCCTGGATGTCCATGTGGGCGCCGTCCCACCGGGGTCCGTAAATTTTCGATGCGGAAAAATCCTGCAGGACAACGATTTTTCCGCGCACCTCACCGAGAGCCGGAATGCTTCCGTCGTATCCGGTAGGCGGTTTCCACAGATATGCGGACAGCAGATCCCGGGTCTGAGGATTCTGGTGGATGTACCAGTTCAGGGTCGCTTCGTAGGAGCGCGTGTTTTCGGCCGGGGTACTTTCTTCCTTGAGCCGCATCAGGATCGCTTCTCCCGGGTGTGCCCGCAGGAAAACCGAGAGCTGCCGGACGACGTCCGTGAAGTCGGTGTGCAGATATTCGATCCCGTGGTGGATCGGAAACCCGTCCCGAAAATGTCTGGTCCGGATGTCGATCGCACGCACACCGGCCGCCAATTGTGTTGGCAGATCGCTGCTCTGTGTCTGTGCGAGGATTGTGCCGAGGTATGCCATCGTATCGTGGCTTCCGGGAACCGATAACGCGGTCAGCGAGCACGCGTCGGCGATGCCTTTCATCCAATCCGGCGCCGGCCGCGACCCTAGGTCATCGCCGCCTGCGCTGCCGGTCGGCAGGTCATCAGTACTCCCGGTCGTGATCGCAGTCGCCGTATAGGACGCGGTCAGCGGCAGCAATGCGACTGCCGGAAGTGTGATCAGAGCGCGCAGCGCAGATCGTCGGCCGATGCCGGCAGTGTTCACAATTGTCCTTCTTCTAAGAAATCGATTCGGGATCCGGGAAGGGAGCCGGGTCGAAACGTGTTGACATCCATATAACCCGTTGGCCTACCGCTGTCAGCATGACCCCCCACGAAGAAGGCTCCTGTATGTCTGTGACGTTGTCCGTGCTCGACCTCGCCCCCATTGCCCCGGGGCAGAGTGCTCGCGAAAGTTTCGCAGGCAGTGTGAAACTCGCCCGCGCCGCGGAACGGCATGGTTACAAACGCGTCTGGTACGCCGAGCACCACAACATGGCGACAATCGCATCGTCGGCGACAAGTGTGCTGATCGCGCACATCGCCGCCCATACCGAATCCATCCGTCTCGGCGCAGGCGGCATCATGCTCCCGAACCACGCGCCCCTGACAATCGCCGAGCAGTTCGGCACGCTGGAAACCCTGCATCCGGGGCGCATCGACCTCGGATTGGGCCGCGCTCCCGGTAGCGATCAGGCGACGATGCGAGCCCTGCGCCGCGACAACAGCTCCGCCGACCGTTTTCCCCAGGATGTCCTGGAACTGCAGGGTTTCCTGGGCGACGAGTCCCGGATTCCCGGGATCAGCGCGGTCCCCGGCGCCGGCACCCACGTGCCGCTGTACATCCTCGGTTCGTCGCTGTTCGGAGCCCAGCTCGCCGCGCACCTCGGTCTGCCGTACGCATTTGCCTCACACTTCTCCCCCGACGCCCTTCAGCAGGCGGCGACCCTCTACCGCCGCGACTTCAAGCCGTCGGAACAACTGTCCGAGCCGTACGTCATCGCCGGTGTGAACATCGTTGCCGCCGATGATCCGGCGGTCGCCACTGAAGACTTCGAGGCGCTGCGACGAATCCGGGTGCGGAGCTTGATCTCCCGCGGGCCTGCGACCCCCCACTACAGCGATGAAGAGATCGATGCGTTCCTGACCACCCGCGAGGGCCATCAGCTCGCATCGATGATGAAGTACACCGGGATCGGAACCGGGGACGATGCGCGGCGCTATCTGGAGAATTTCGCCGAGATCGCGCAGGCCGATGAACTGATGGTCTGCCATCAGTCGGTGACCATCGAAGGTCGTTTGCGCTCACTGGAACTCACCGCCGACGCGATGAAAGCCGCTCAGGTCTGACGACTTCGGCCCGCTCGACCGTCAGTTCGGCACGGTCGGCGGGCATTTCGGCACGCTCGACGGTGATTGAGGCCCGCTCGACGGTGATGTCGGCACGCTCGACGGTGATTGAGGCCCGCTCGACGGTGATGTTGGCCCGCTCGGCGGTGATTAGGGCCCGCTCGACGGATATGACAAAGGCCGGGACCCCCTGAGGGAGTCCCGGCCTCATGTCAGATCAGAAGCGCTCAGGCTTCTTCTTCGACGTAGTTGCGGTTGACCGAAGGATCCACCTGGATGCCCGGTCCGGAGGTGGTCGAAACGGTGACCTTCTTCAGGTACCGGCCCTTGGCCGCAGACGGCTTCGCACGCAGGATCTCGTCCAGCGCAGCACCGTAGTTCTCGGCCAGCTTCTTCTCGTCGAAGGAAGCCTTGCCGATGACGAAGTGCAGGTTCGCAGCCTTGTCGACGCGGAAGTTGATCTTTCCGCCCTTGATCTCGTTGACGGCCTTGGTCACGTCAGTGGTGACGGTGCCCGTCTTCGGGTTCGGCATCAGGCCACGCGGTCCGAGGACGCGGGCGATGCGGCCGACCTTGGCCATCTGATCCGGGGTGGCGATGGCGGCGTCGAATTCGAGCCAGCCTCCCTGGATCTTCTCGATCAGGTCCTCTGCGCCGACCTCGTCAGCTCCGGCGGCGAGGGCCTCATTGGCCTTGTCGCCGGCGGCGAAAACGATCACACGGGCGGTCTTACCGGTGCCGTGCGGAAGGTTGACGGTGCCGCGCACCATCTGGTCGGCCTTACGAGGATCGACACCGAGACGGACTGCAACCTCAACGGTCGAGTCGGTCTTGGCCGAAGAGGTCTCCTTGGCCAGCTTTGCAGCCTCCAGCGGACTGTAGAGCTTGGACTTGTCGACCTTTTCAGCTGCGGCCTTGAATGCCTTGCTGTTCTTGCTCATAGTTGCTCTGTCTTTCTCCGCAGCACATGCGGTTTGGTGGTGCGGACCGAGCCGGCCCTCCCACTATTTCGAATTAGATAAGATCGGCCACTGTCAGAGCTTGCGAGTTCGCAAGCTCACTCGACGGTGATGCCCATGGAGCGGGCAGTTCCGGCGATGATCTTGGCAGCCTGCTCAACGTCGTTGGCGTTGAGATCTTCCTGCTTGGTCTTTGCGATCTCACGGACCTGGTCCATGGTGACCTTGCCGACCTTGGTCTTGTGCGGCTCTCCCGAGCCCTTCTGCAGACCGGCGGCCTTGAGCAGCAGCTTGGCGGCCGGCGGGGTCTTCAACTTGAAGTCGAAGGAACGATCTTCGTAGACGAAGATCTCCACGGGCACGACATTGCCGCGCTGGCTTTCTGTCGCGGCGTTGTACGCCTTGCAGAACTCCATGATGTTCACACCGTGCTGACCAAGTGCCGGACCCACGGGAGGTGCCGGGTTGGCGGCGCCTGCCTGGATCTGGAGCTTGATGATCCCGGTGATCTTCTTTTTCTTCTTCGGGGGCATCCTTTTCCCTGTTTCTGATTGATGTCGCTTGGGCTGTGATCTTGATTCAGCCCGGTTTCACGCCCGCTGGAGACGTGAAAGTTGTCGGGACGGCGAACCGTCCGCTAAATCTTTTCGACCTGGTTGAAGGCGAGCTCGACCGGGGTCTCACGACCGAAGATCGAAACCAGCACCTTCACCTTGCGCTGCTCTGCGTTGACCTCGCTGATCGACGCCGGCAGCGTTGCAAACGGTCCATCCATGACGGTGACCGATTCGCCGACGGTGAAGTCGACCTCGATGACCGGCGCATTGGTCGCGGCCAGGTCTGCTCCACCTTCGGAGCCGGCTTTGGCAGCCTTCTTGGGTTCGGTGCGCGGCATCAGGAACTTGAGCACGTCGTCCATCGACAACGGGGACGGACGCGAGGTCAGTCCCACGAAGCCGGTGACGCCGGGCGTGTTGCGCACTGCGCCCCACGACTCGTCGTTGAGTTCCATGCGGACGAGGATGTAGCCGGGCAGCACCTTGCGGTTGACCTTCTTGGGCTGGCCGTTCTTGATCTCGGTGACCTCTTCGGTCGGAACCTCGACCTGGAAGATGTAGTCGCCGACATCGAGGTTCTGCACGCGGGTCTCGAGGTTGGCTTTCACCTTGTTCTCGTACCCGGCGTAAGAGTGGATCACGTACCAGTCGCCAGCAGCCTTCTTGAGAGACTTCCGCAGCGCCTCGACCGGGTCTTCTTCTTCCTCGGGCTCGACAACCTCAGCGGCGTCGGCAGCCTCGTCGAGGGTCTCTTCGGCGGCGACGTCGTCGCTGTCGGTCGCCTCGGCGTCGGGGGCCTCGTCGGTCGGTTCGGAGTCGGAGATGCCGCTGTCGACAGCGCCCGAATCACCGACCGCCTGATCGATGGTGTCGGTTTCGGTCTCGCTGAAATCAGCGTCGTTCTCGGGGGTGCTCACTGCAGCCCACGCTCCCTTTCATCGAAGCGGCCGTTCGGGTTGGTTACCCGAACAACCACAAAACTCCCTTTGCAAAGGCAAGGTCCAGTACCGAGATCAACGTGACCATGATGACCACGAAGATCAGCACGATGATCGTGTACTGGATCAACTGCTTCTGCGTCGGCCAGATGACCTTCTTGAGTTCAGCGACAACTTGTGTCAGGAACACATAGAGCCGCTTGAACGGATTCCGGCTGTCATCCGACTTGGCCCGCTTGCGCGCGCCATCCTTCTTCTCGGCTTTACCCGCCTCTTTGGTTGAGACGGCCGAAGTCGTGGAATCGGCGTCGTCGTCCTTGGTGAGGTTGGTTCGTTTGCCACGCGGCGAACGCTTGCCCGTAGGACGTGCCTGCGTAGCGGTGTCACCGCTGGCGGCTTCGTCCACCGAATCCGTTGCGGAGTCCACAGAAGCGTCGAGCTCGACCTCATCGGTCGACTCGCCCGCGTTCTTGGCGCGTTCGGCACGGTCGCGCTTGCTCAACTTGATCCTCTCGTGGCTGAAGTCCGTTGCTCTGTGTGGGCCTGGGCCCTGCCACACAACAACTGACATCGGTTGCCCTTCCGGTGTGAAACACACCGCCAAGGGCAGGGGCGACAGGACTTGAACCTGCAACCTGCGGTTTTGGAGACCGCTGCTCTGCCAGTTGAGCTACGCCCCTTTGGGTCGTCTCGGCTTCGCTGACCACGTGTGGCCCTCGAGTCCTCGTCGACCCGGCGTCTGGACTACACAAAACCAACGCGCCACCCTTAGGGCAGCGCGCAAGTTTGAGTAAATCTCAGACTTTAGAAGTGTACGTCACCAGGTGGGTCGAACTCCAACCAGCTCTGTGAGCTGGGCTTTGTCCGTGAATTACCCGGGTCGGTACGAGAGATTCAGTTGAACTGCACGGTGGCGAGCGCGCGTCCGAAGATCTTGCGCTCACCTTGTTTTGCCACCATCGAGATCTGCCCGCGCCGGGTTTCCGGATCGAGCGACTTCACCTTGCCGGTGAAATCGACGGCCGCGAAGTCGTCCGCGGGCACGTACACGGGGCTGGTGAAGCGCACGTTGTACTCGCAGATCGCGGCTGGATCACCGATGAACTCTCCGAGGAAACTTGCCCCGAGACCCATCGATTGCATGCCGTGGGCGACCACATCGTCCAGGCCGGCGACCTTGATGACCTCATCACTGTAGTGGATGGGGTTGGGGTCGCCTGCAACGCCCGCATAGTTGATCAGGTTGCCGCGGGTCAGCTTGAAGGTCCGCGGCGGGAGTTCCTGGCCGACGGTCAGTTCATCGAAGTTGATGGCACCGTAGGCCTGGGGGGACGTGGTGGGGTCCGGCTCGTCGTACCGGGCGAACGGTCCCTCGACCGTCTTACCCGGGTCGATGCCCACGGGTTCCTGCATCATCACGTGCTCGAGTTTGTCGACCAGCGCCGGATCCGCTTCCACCGCGGCGCGTGCGGCCAGGCTGGTGAAGGTGGTCATCACCGGTTCGCCCCGCTGATTCCAGATGACGTTCTTGGTCACCATCAGGTCGGTGCCGGACATCTGCCGGAAGGACTCCAGGGAGACGTCGCACACGAGCTGGTCGCCGACCTTGATCGGCTGATGGAAGACGAGCCGCTGATCGCTCTGCATGATCTGCCAGAGGTCGTAGCCGGTGACGACGTCTTCGAACAGACGGCGCTGAGCGATGATTCCGAGGACCGAGACGAACGTGGGGGCGGCGACGAGGGTGTCGTGACCCATTTCACGGGCCTTCTCCTCGTTCCAGTGCACGGGGTTGGTGTCCTGCACGGCGCGGGCATGCTCGCGCACCTTCTCGCGGCCGACCTCGTAGTAGTCGTCGACGGTGTACTTGAAGCCGACCATCGTCTGGGTGTGCGCCGCGATCTGTTCGGGAGTTTGCTTCGGAACGTCCCGGAGCGCTTCGGCGCGCTGCCCGACCTGTGTTTCGCTCACATTCGTCACTCGACCGACCTCAACTTTCGACTATCAATTTTCGGGCGCCGGCGACTGACCGTCGAGCCGTGTGGGCGCCGCCCGATCGTTCTGCTTCAACACCAAAGACCGGGAACACTTGCGCGTCCCCGGTCGAATAGGCAGTCAGCGACTGACCACCAGATGGTGGCTAGCGCGATTCCTTGTGGTTCTGGTGAGTTCCGCAGTTCGGGCAGAACTTCTTGATCTCAAGACGATCGGGGTCGTTACGCCGATTCTTCTTGGTGATGTAGTTGCGGTGTTTGCAAACCTCGCAGGCCAAGGTGATCTTGGGGCGCACGTCTGTTGAGGAGGCCACGGGATTGCCTTTCAGGTGGATCGTCTGGTGTGCCTCCGGGGAAGGAGACACTCGGTGGTCATCGCCGGAGCGATACTGGTAGCGCGTTGCCGGAGGCGACACTTCTGTAGCGCGTTGCCGGAGGCGACACTTCTGTAGCGCGTTGCCGGAGGCGACACTGGTAGCGATGGCCGGACTCGAACCGGCGACCTAACGATTATGAGTCGTTCGCTCTAACCAACTGAGCTACACCGCCATGGCCCGGAATCGACGACGGCGGGGCGGCGTACGCAGTCCCACCGCTCGATCCTGAGTCCAGCGAGCCCCCTGACGGAATCGAACCGTCGACCTTTTCCTTACCATGGAAACGCTCTACCGACTGAGCTAAGGGGGCGTGGCTCTTCGCTCCGGCGCCTTGCGGCACCCTTGCGTTAGGGCCTCATCGAGATTACACAGCGCGCCCGGTTGGTGCCAAATCCGCTGTTCATCTCTCCTTTTCGCACCAAACGGCCTCTTACTGAAACTTCCAGTTCGAGACCGTCTTGTGGCGCAGTGGCAGGTATAGGATTCGAACCTATGTAGCTTGCGCGGCGGATTTACAATCCGCTCCCTTTGGCCGCTCGGGCAACCTGCCATGCCGCTTTCCGGTGTCTTTTGGACCGTCGGAAAGCAACGCGGGAAACATTACCTCCAGTACCCCCCATATTCACAAATGCGCTGCTCAGGTGCACTGAATTCACCGCTTTGGGCCAGGATGCGACGTTTCGGACAGGCACCGGACTACCCTTGTCGGTTATGGCAGATTCCAGTTTCGACGTGGTCAGCAAACTCGACCGCCAGGAAGTCGACAACGCACTCAACCAGGCCGCCAAAGAGCTGTCTCAGCGCTACGACTTCCGCGGCACCAACACCACCATCGAGTGGTCCGGCGAAGAAAACATCGTGATCACCTCCGACGCCGAGGAGAGGGCCCAGGCCGGGCTCGAGGTGTTCAAAGAAAAGCTCATCCGCCGCGACATCTCGCTCAAGGCGTTCGACGCCGGCGACGTGGTGGGCTCGGGCAAGACCTACAAGATCACCGGGTCCCTGGTCCAGGGCATCGACTCGGAGAAGGCCAAGAAGATCACCAAGGCCATCCGCGACGAGGGCCCCAAGGGCGTCAAGGCACAGATCCAGGGCGAAGAGCTCCGCGTCTCCAGCAAGAAGCGCGACGATCTCCAGGAAGTCATCAACCTTCTCAAGGGCAAAGACTTCGAGATCGCCCTGCAGTTCGTCAACTACCGCTGACTCCCCCGAGTTCGTCCCCCTGAGTGCCTGTCGAGGGCATATTGCCCCGCAGGGGTGCTCACGGGACTGAAGTTGGCGGCGTTCAGTCAGTGACGTCAATCCATATCGCGGCGCCTGAGCCCGACGGCTCCGGCGGCGGTGAGCAACACCACCGCCGCCGTGAGCCACAACAACGGCACCAGGTCGACGTCGACTGCGGGCACCTGCGGCACGTGTGAAAACGGTGAAATGTTGGTCACCCATTCCGGGAAATGCAGGATCGGTCCCAGGACATAGATCGCGACGGCGAACACCAGTCCGATCCAGGTGATCGGGGTGTAGCGATTCGCCCAGCCGTAGACCACCGCGACCACACCGGCGAGGCAGAGCACCGCCGGCAGGTAGGTGATCGGGGCACCGACGAGTTCCCCCGTCCCGGACCAATCCCCGGTGAACGTCCCGTAGCCGAGCGCGAGCCCGATTCCGGTCGCCACGAGTGCCAGCAGTGAACCGATCACGGTCATCAGTCCGTGAGCGCCGGCCCATCGCAGTCGGGTGAGTCTCGTCGCGAGCAGCGTCTCGGTGCGGCCTTCGCTCTCTTCCCGATGTGGTCGCATCGCGGACGACACCGCGAACCCGGAGGCGATCAATGCCAGCATCAACACCGACGACGCATAGAACGAGTCTGTCAGCGACGGTCCGGCTGCACCGAAAAGGTCACTGGCATAACCGGAATCGCCGATGACCGGCTCCACGTCGTCGCCGATGGTCCCGTAAGAGAAGCCGGCCAACAGCATTCCGAAGGACCAGCCGATGATCGAGCCCCGCTGCAGACGCCAGGCGAAACCGACGGGCCCGGACAGTGTTCTGCCGGCATTCGCCGGGCCGGGCCCCGGCGTCCAGAGGCCGGCTCCTTCGTCTCGCCGGTCGAACATCAGCACCACCAGCACCGCTGAGACGACCACCGCCGCCACCGACAGCAGCGCCGGCCACCAGATCTCGTCGGCATAGGGGCGCATCGCCTGGCCCCATCCGATCGGCGAGAGCCACGACAGCACACCGTTGCCGACGTCGCCGATGGCGCGCAGTACGTAGGCGGCACCGATGAGCCCGCCCGAGGCGGCGTACACGCCTCGGGTGGTCGGAAAGACCTGCGCCATCACTGCGGTGGCCGAGCCGAACACCATGCCCGCGAGCGCGGCCGACAGTCCCAGCGACACCGATCCGGCAACCGGTAGCCCGAAGATCACCAGACTCGCGGTGATCAATGCGCCGGCGAGCACTGTGGCACCGGCGGTCAGGATCGCGGCTGCCGTGGCGGTCGCCAGACGCCCGACCGGCGCCGCGAGCACCAACTCGCTTCGGCCGCGTTCCTCGTCCTCGCGGGTGGTACGCCCGACCAGGAACATCGCCATCAAGCCCATGGCGACCGCGCCGAATGCCGATGCCTGCCAAGCCGTCTGCCCGCCAACGGTGTTGAGCGCCCGCGCCGGTCCGGCCATCGCGATGAATGCGTTGTTGGCGCCCATCGTCGCGGCGGCCGAATCCAGGTCCGCCTGTGTCGGATACAGCGATTCGATGCCCGCGGCCGTCGAATAGTAGAGCGCAACGATTCCGATGGTCCACCACATCACCATCGTGCGGTTGCGGCGGAGATGGAAGCGCAGCAGAGTTCCGGTGTGGGCCGTGACCGACGGAGTCGAAAGTGTTGCAGCAGAGCTCATGACGACACGCCGGCGGGATCTTCGTAGTGCCGCAAAAACAGTTCTTCGAGTGTGGGCGGCGAACTCGTCAGTGTGCGGATGCCGAACTGACCGAGTACCTCCAGGGCCGGTCCCAGCTGATCGGCGTCGACCTGAAACTTGATCCGGGTGCCGTCCACCACCAGGTCTTCGACCGTCGCCCGGTCTCCGAAATCCGTCGGCGCAGTTGCCAGTTCAGCACTCACAGCCGTTCTGGTGAGGTGCCGGAGTTCTGACAGGGTTCCGGTGTCGACCGTCCTGCCGTCACGAATAATGGTGACCCGATCACACAGGTGTTCCACCTCGGCGAGGATGTGACTCGAGAGCAACACACTGCCACCGGCGTTCCGGAAATCGTTGACCAACCCCTGGAATCTGGATTCCATGATCGGGTCGAGGCCGGAGGTGGGTTCGTCGAGGATCAGCAGTTCCACATCCGATGCCAGTGCGGCGACCAGTGCGACCTTCTGCCGATTACCCTTCGAGTACGCCCGCGCCCGCTTGGTCGGGTCCAGCGCGAACAGTTCGATGAGCTCATCGCGCTTGCGCTGGTCCACTCCCCCACGCAGACGGCCGAACAGATCGATCACCTCACCGCCGGTCATGTTCGGCCACAGGTTCACATCGCCCGGAACGTAAGCGATCCTCGTGTGCAGCGCGGCGGCATCTCGCCACGGATCCCCACCGAGCATCGAGACGGCTCCCTCGTCCGCCCGCAGCAGCCCCAGCAGCACTCGGAGCGTGGTGGATTTTCCGGCCCCGTTCGGCCCGAGGAATCCGTGCACTTCTCCCGGTGCGACGTCGAGATCGAGGTGATCGAGCGCGGTGAACCGCCCGAATCGTTTCACCAATCCGCGGATCTCGATGACACTGTCCATGAACACCTCCGAAAGTCGCTGCAGTTCAGACTTCGATGGTGAGCGTATCCCCCGCAGGTGACCAAAACGGGTCAGCCGCGTCCCCGGGACATGTCTTCGAGCCGCTTGATCCGGTCCTCCATGGGCGGGTGCGTGGCGAACAACCTGCTCATTTTCTCGCCGGTCCGAAATGGGTTGGCGATCATCAGGTGCGACTGCGCGGTGATCTCGGGGCTCGGGGGCAGCGGGGCCTTCTGGACGCCACCGGAGATCTTGCGCAGCGCCGACGCCAAAGCCAAAGGATCACCGGTCAATTCGGCACCGGACGCATCAGCCTGGTATTCCCGTGACCGGGACACCGCAAGTTTGACCACCGTCGCCGCGATCGGACCGAGGATCGTGATCAGCAACAGCACAACGGGATTCGCGCCGCCCTCGCGGTTGCCACCGAAGAAGAAGGCAAAGTTGGCGATACCGCTGATCACGGCTGCCATCGCGCCGGCGATGGAGGAGATCAGGATGTCGCGGTTGTACACGTGCGAGAGTTCATGGCCGAGAACGGCTCTGAGTTCCCGTTCGTCGAGGATCTGGAGGATCCCGGATGTGCAGCAGACGGCCGCGTTCTTGGGGTTACGACCGGTCGCAAACGCGTTGGGCGCCTCGGTGGGGCTGATGTACAGCGCCGGCATCGGCTGACGTGCGGTGGTGGCCAGTTCGCGCACGATGCGATAGAGCACCGGGGCCTGAACTTCGGTGACCGGCTGCGCGTGCATGGACTTGAGCGCCATGCGGGCGCTGTTGAAGTAGACGTACCCGTTGAAGCCGATGGCCAACAGGATGGACAGCAGCAGAATCGCCGGACTCTGGAACAGCGCACCGATACCCACGATGATCGCCGACATCAGGCCCAGCAGCAGAACCGTCTTCAGTCCGTTGGCATGGCTGCCCATTGGTCCCTCCTGTTCCGTCGCACTAGAGCCGTCAACGAATGAACCACACGTGGCAGTTCCCGAAGCGCGCCCGCCGCCCCCCGATGATGTGGCCTTTTGGCGCACAAAACCCCAGGTGAGCACCGCCAGAAGGGCACATCATCGGGTCAGGGAGGCTTAGCCGACGCGAGCGATCGTGTAGCGCACCAGCGAGCTCATCGCGTCGTGGGCGGGACCTTCCGGGAGGAGGGCCAATTCCTTGTCGGCGGCATCGGCGTAGCCCTGCAGGGTGGCCTTCGCCTTCACCAGACCGTCGGACTTGTTGAGCAGTTCGAGGGCCTCGGCGACCTCGTCGTCCGAGGTGAGGGCGCGAGGAGTGCCGTCGGCGGCGACCACGAGCTCGCGCAGGCGGGTCTCGGCCGGATCGGCCAGCGCGTAGAGCACGGGCAGCGTGTGCACGCCTTCACGCAGGTCGGTACCCGGGTTCTTGCCCGAGTCGCCGGCTGCCGAGCTGATGTCGATGATGTCGTCGGAGACCTGGAAGGCCACACCGACGGCGTCGCCGAGACGCGAGAGCCGTTCGATCTGCTCGGTGTCCGCGCCCGACGCCATGGCGCCGAAACGGCCACTGGCCGCGATCAGCGACCCGGTCTTCTCCCACACGACCCGCAGGTAGTGCTCCACCGGATCGGCCTTGCCACGGGCACCGACGGTTTCGCGCATCTGACCGGTCACGAGTTCAGCGAAGGTGTCGGCGATGATGAGGACTGCATGCGGCCCCAGTGTCGAGACCAGGCGCGAAGCACGGGCGAAGAGGAAGTCGCCGGCCAGGATTGCCACGCTGTTGCTCCACCGGCTGTTGGCGCTGAGCGCACCGCGGCGCAGCTCGGCTTCATCCATCACGTCGTCGTGGTAGAGCGTCGCGAGGTGGATCATCTCGACAACGGTCGCCGACGTGATCACCTCATCGGCGTGCGGCTGTGGACCGAAGTGCGCCGACAAGATCGCGAAGATGGGGCGGAACCGCTTGCCCCCGGCCTTCGCAAGATGTGTGGCGGCCTCGGTCAGGAAATCCTCCCCGGAGGAGAGTTCCTTGAGCAGCAGCTCCTCGACACTCTCCAGCGACTGCGCCACGTCCTTGGCGAAAGCCTCGGATCCCATTTCAAGACCTGCGAACGTTGTCTTCACGCCTGACCTGCTCCCGTCATAGCAAGAGCCTAATGGTGCGGGATACTTGCCGGGTGAGTGCACCCATCCGCGTTCCCGCGCGCACCGAGGTTCTGGTCGTCGGCGCAGGTCCTGGAGGTTCCGCGGCAGCCGCTGCCGCAGCGTCCGCCGGCCGCGAGGTCACATTGCTCGACTCGGCGGTGTTTCCGCGCGACAAAACCTGCGGTGACGGGCTGACCCCACGCGCTATTGCCGAACTCGACCGACTCGGACTCGGCGACGCCTTCAGCGGCCCCCGGATCGAGGGCCTCGACCTCCAGGGGTGGGGCGGACGCCAGCGGGTGCGATGGCCACAGAAGTCCGGGCATTTCCCGGCGTACGGCAGCGCGGTCACCCGAACCGAGCTCGACGACCGCATCCGGCACCACGCCCTCGACGCGGGAGCCCTGATGGTGTCCGGGGTCAAAGCCGTCGGCGCCACCATCATCGGCGGCAAAGTGACTGCGGTACAGGTTAATACGCCCGACGGTCCGGCGCAGATCGAGGTCGGCAAGGTGATCGTCGCCGACGGGGTCCGCTCGGCGCTCGGTACGTCGCTGGGCCGTAGCTGGCACCGGACCACCGCCTACGGCGTCGCAGCACGGGCCTACGTGGAGTCGGACCGCTGCGACGACACATGGATGGGATCGCACCTCGAATTACGCGACGGCGCAGGCGAATTGCTGCCCGGATACGGCTGGGTCTTCCCGCTCGGCAGAGCGTCCGGGCTGGTGAACATCGGGGTCGGTGCGCTCGCCACCGAGAAGCGCCCGGCCCACATGGCGCTGCGGCCGATCATCGAGCACTACACCAACTCCCAGCGCGACGACTGGCAACTGCGCGGCAAGCCCCTGCGCATCGCGTCGGCACTCCTGCCGATGGGAGGGGCCGTATCCGGGGTGGCCGGTGCGAACTGGATGTTGATCGGCGATGCCGCGGCCTGTGTGAACCCCCTCAACGGCGAGGGCATCGATTACGCCCTGGAAACCGCCCGGCTGGCCGTGGAAGTGCTTGGTGAGAACGACTTTTCGACGCTGTGGCCGGACCTTCTCCGGTCGCAATACGCATTGGCGTTCTCAGCCGCCCGCCGCCTCGCCGCGGTGTTGACGGTCCCCCGGATGGTCCCGATTCTCGGACGTCCAGGTATCCGATCGGCCGCACTGATGTCGATGGTGGTCCGGGTGATGGGCAACCTGATCACGGAAGACGATTCCGACCTGATCGCCCGCGCCTGGCACCTCGCCGGCCTCACCAGCAACAAACTAGACACCCGCCCGCCCTTCACCTGACCCCAGACCCCGACCGCCCATTTTGGTAGGTTTTGGCGAGCATTTCCGCAGGTCGGCCTCACCAAAACTCACCAAAATGGGTTCTACTCGAGCATCTTGCGGATGTCGTCGGCCTCGACGGCTGTCGAGAACATCTCTCCGTCGTCGATCACCGCGTTGAACAATGCACGTTTGCGTTCCTGAAGGTCGACGACCTTCGCTTCGATGGTGTCGGCGGACACCAGTCGGTAGACGGTCACCGGGCGGGTCTGGCCGATCCGGTGCGTGCGGTCGATGGCCTGGGCCTCGGCGGCCGGATTCCACCACGGGTCGCAGACGAAGCAGTAGTCGGCCTCGGTGAGGTTGAGACCGAATCCGCCGGCTTTGAGACTGATCAGGAAGACCTGCGTTTCACCCGACGTGAACTTCTCGATGGCAACCGTCCGGTCCTTTGCCGATAGCGACCCGTCGAGGTAGCTGTACGGGATACCGTCCGCTTCCAACGACTTTCGCAGGATCCGGAGAAACCCGGTGAACTGACTGAAGACGAGGGCGCTGTGGCCTTCGGCGATCAGTTCCGGAAGTTGTTCGCGGATGAACTCGACCTTGGCCGAAGCGACGTCATTGTCGACCGGGTCGACAAGTCCCGCATGCAGACTCAGTTGCCGGAGCATCGTCAGCGAGCGGAAGATCTGGAAGCGGTTCTTCTCCCAGTCGCCGAGCAGCCCGAGTACCACCTCACGTTCCCGGACCAGCCGGGTGTCGTAGATCTTGCGGTGCCTCGGCGACAACTCGACCTGCATGACCTGTTCTTGCTTGGCCGGCAGATCCCGCGCGACCTGGTCTTTGGTGCGGCGCAACATCACCGGTTTGATCCGTTTGCGCAGCACCGGCAATCGTTCGGGATTCTCGCCCTTTTCGATGGGTCTGCGGAAGAATTCGGTGAACGTCCTCGGGCTGGGGAACAGACCTGGCACGGTGATCGACAGCAACGACCACAGCTCCATCAGGTTGTTCTCCATCGGCGTTCCGGTGATGGCGAGTTTGAACGGCACTTTCAGGCGTCGAGCACACTGATGCGCCTTGGAGTTGTGGTTCTTCACGAACTGCGCCTCGTCGAGAAGCAGTGCCGCCCAGGGCAGATCGTCGTAGGTGTCGAAATCGATCCGCAGGAGGGCGTAGGTGGTGATCACCACATCGGCATCCGCGATCTGTTCGGCCAGCGACGTGCGACTTCGTGCCTGCGTGGCAGCGACCGTCACGGCCTTCAGATCGGTGAAGCGGTGGCACTCCGACGCCCAGTTGCCGACCACACTGGTGGGCGCCACCACCAGAAACGTCCCGGTCTCCCCGTTTTCGCGGGCCCGCGCGAACAGCGCGAGGGTCTGCAGGGTCTTGCCGAGTCCCATGTCATCGGCGAGGACCCCACCGAGTCCGTTGTCCCACAGGAACGACAGCCAATTCAGGCCGTCCCGTTGGTAGTCGCGCAGGGTGGCATGCAGCGTCGACGGCGGCTCGATGTGCTCCGGAGGTCGTGCGGCACTGAGCTTCTGCACGCGCTCCTGCCACTGCCCGAGTTGCTCGTCGACCACACCGAGTTGCAGCAACTCTTCCCACAACGTCACGTTCGCCGGCACCGACGGAACCCGTCCGAAGTCCAACTCCCCCAACGTTTCGGCTTCGGTCATCAGTTCTCTGAGCTTGGTCAGCTCGGGCGTGTCCAGCGGAAAGTAGACTCCCGACGGCAGCAACATATGCGTTGCACCAGTGGATAATTCGGCCAGCACCTCGGCCACCGGAACCTGTTCGCCGTCGACATCCATCGTGATGGCGAGATCGAGCCAGTCCGACTCCCCCGTGCCCGCGGTACTGAACCGTAGTTGCGCAGGCTCGGTGACCGGCCGGTAGTGCGCATTGACCTCGGCGATGTCGAGCACCAGGTCGTCGCGGCCTGCCAGGTCGGGCAGGATTTCTGCAAACAGGCGCGCAGTCTCCACCGGCGTCAACTGCAGGTCGCGCCGCAACGTTCCGATCGTGGCATCCTGCGAGATGGAGGCGACAGACCCCATCACGCCGCGAAGTCCTTCCCACAGATGGTGTTCGGCGCTCATGTCGCGCCACAGCAGCCCGGTCCCCGAGAGATCGTCGAAGTCCTTGACCGTGCCGTTGACCAAATAGCGCATGGCCCAATGGGTGTGGGCAACGTCGTGAATGATCCGGACGGTGAGAACGGCAACCGGCCCCGTGATGACGGGTGGCGTGAACACTGTCTCGTCCACGCGCACCGGCACCGATTCGCGCAATCGGGGCAACATCTCTTCGGCAAACGCAGCGGCATCGGCGGCGGGTATGACAATCGGTGGACCGTCGAGCAGTTGCGCAATGGCACCGTTGTCGGGGTCGAACGGAGCCAGCGTGAGCAAACCATCGTCATCGATATACGAAATACCGTGCGGTGCAGCACTTCCCAGTATCTCAGCCCCGCCCGACGGCAGTGCCACGCCATCGACATCGATCTCGACCTCGACCCGCGCGTCATCGCCGATCTCGCCACCGACGATGTCCAGGGTGAGCCCGGCGCGCTTGCCGATCTGCACGGTGTCGATTCCGGCCGCGCCGTCACCGAGTATCGGGATTCCGGCAGCAACCGCAGCTTCCAGGTGCCTCCAGATGGTGGGCGGTGCCGTCGTGAGGATCAACCCGTACGGGAGCCCGAATCTGATCGTCCGCATGGCATCGCGCGCCATCGCCTGGAGCACCGAGACCTGGTCCGTCTCGAATCGTTCGGGTGCGAGCCCCACGATCGTCGGCCAGTCGATACCCGACCTGATCCATGGCGTCCGCGTCCCAGGTCGCAGTGGCCGCAGTGCGAGCTGCGACGGTTTGGGCCGGCGACCTCTGGTGACGCCCTCGCTGTAGAAGACCTGCAACGCCAGCGGCTCGGAAGGTTTGGGCCTGTTTTCCGAAAGCAGCGGCCGCAACCGGCGGTCCCACTGCGGAACCTGCCCGGCGGGTGAACCTGGCAAGCCGGCCTCTTGGGCGAACGTGAGCAACAGCGCCACAGCATGTTTGCAGAAGTAGCCGACCGGACACGTGCAGGACGCATCCGCAATTTTCCAGTCGATACCCAGACTGCTGAAAACAACGTCCACGTCGTACGTGGAGATCCCAGAGCCCACGCAGCGTCCGGTCAACCGGTGTTTCGGGTCATCCCAATTCACCGCGTTGATCCGCCGCTGCTTGGCATACGACGACCCACGACTGAGCGACCCGGGGTCGAAGTCGCTCATCAGCGACGCCGGGGTGATCAGGTGCGCCCAGTCGGTGGTCATTGGTTGCAGGTTAGCCAACCCCGAAGATGTGGGCTTTTGGCGAACAAAAGCCCAGGTGGGCCCCGCCAGAACAGCACATCATCGGGATTATGCAGGCTTGACGCCCCGATGGAGGGCGGTGATGCCGAAGGTGAGGTTGCGCCAGCGGACCTGTTCGAAGCCGGCGTCGCGCATCTGCTGGGCGAGTTCGGGCTGATTCGGCCATTCGCGAATCGACTCGGCGAGGTAGACGTAGGCCTCGGGGTTGCTCGACACCTTGGTCGCCACCGCGGGCAGCGCCTTCATCAGGTACTCCATGTAAATTACCCGCATCGGCTCGAAAACCGGGGTGGAGAACTCGCAAATCACTACGCGCCCACCGGGTTTCAGAACACGGAAAAGTTCGGCAAATGCAACGTCGACGTCGTTGACGTTGCGGAGACCGAAAGAGATGGTCGCGGCGTCGAAAGTGTTGTCGCCGAACGGCAGGTGCAATGCATCGGCAGCGACCTTCGGCACCGGGCGCTTCGCCCCTGCCTTGAGCATGCCGAGGGAGAAGTCCGCCGCGATGCACTCGGCGCCTGATTTCGCGAGCTCGACGGTCGACACTGCAGTGCCGGCCGCGAGGTCGAGCACAACATCGCCGGGACCCAGTGCCAGCGCCTTGCGGGTGGCCACCCGCCAGCCGCGATCCTGGCCGAAGGAGAGCACAGTGTTGGTGAGGTCGTAGCGTCCCGCGACACCGTCGAACATGGCCGCGACGTCTTTGGGATTTTTGGCCAGCGATGCACGTGACATGACCGCAACCGTACCGGCTGCGTCTCAGGCCGCTCGTCGCCGCGTGGCTCGATCTCGTCCGAGTACTGCGTCGTAGTGCGCGAGGAGCTGGTCGGTGATTGCCGACCACGTCCGGCCCTGCACACTCCGATGCGCGGCGGCGCCCATCTCGGCGCGCACCGACGCGTCGCCGAGGGTGGTGATCGCATCGGAGAGGCGCGCTGAGAAGCCGTCCAGCCCGAGCAGGTATCCGGTTCGGCAGTGGCTGATGAGATCGCGGGGTCCACCGGCGTCCGGTGCGATGGCGGGGACGCCGCTGGCGAGCGCTTCCTGAACTGCCTGGCAGAACGTTTCGTGCTCGCCGGCGTGGACGAACACGTCCAGACTCGCATAGGCCCGCGCGAGCTCGAGGCCGCCGAGTTCACCGGCGAATACCGCATCGGGCATCAGTTGTTCGAGCGCTCGGCGCTGCGGTCCGTCGCCGACGATCACCAACTGCACGTCGTCGCGGCCGGACAGCACCGCCAGCCGTTCCACATGCTTCTCCGGTGCTAGCCGGCCGACGAATCCGACGATGAGTTTGCCCTCCGGGCTCCAGCGGGCGCGCATGGCGTTGTCGCGGCGGGAGGGGTGAAAGCGGAGGTCGTCGACGCCGCGACCCCAGTGATGAACACGCGGAACACCCCGGTCCCGAAGAGCTTTCACCGAGACCGACGACGGGGCGAGAGTGCGGTCGCAGGCAGTGTGCAGTTTCCGGGTCCAGGCCCAGGCGGCCCGCGTGCCGAGTTTCATCCCGTAGCTGGCGGCGAATCCGGCGACGTCGGTCTGGAACACCGCGACCGTCGGGACATCGAGCCGTCGAGCGCAGGCGGCTCCCGCCGCACCGACGACAAACGGCGATGCGAGGTGGACGATGTCGGGGTGGAAGTCGGCCAGCTCTCGATACATCGACAGCGCAGGTACTCCGATCGGCAGCGAGCTGACCTTGGGAACCATCACCGACGGTAGGTATTTCACCGTCGCCCCCGACACCTCCGCGGGTCCCGACGCCTGTCGCCCCGACCGCTTCACCGACCACGGGATGTCGGGCGCGATGATCATGACCTCATGTCCGTGGCGCTCGAAGTTCTCGGTCACCCGCAGGACCGAGTTCACCACGCCGTTCATGTTCGGGAGGAAGCTCTCCGCAACAATTGCCACTCGCACACAGCCAGTGTCGGACGTGAAGTTGTCAGGCTGTGTTCGACGCCGTGACGGGGGCAGAAACCGCAGATGAACGTCCATTGCGCTGCCTTCGGTTGATCTCGGCGAGTAACACCATGATCCCGCCGATGACCAGCCACGAATACACGATCACCGACAATGCCGGCAGAATCGCCAAACTCGCGTGACGACCGGTGACGCGGACGAGTTCAGGGTCCGACTTCGAGTAGTCGACGCTGATGCGCTGACCCTCTGTCAGTCCACCGGGATAGAAGACACCGAGGCGTGGGTTGTGGAACATGCCGTCGGGTGTGGAGAAACTGACCGACGCCTTGGTCGGGCCGGCATTGACCACCTCGGCCACCGTGGTCGCCTTGTCAGAGTTGATCAACGCGTCGTTCCGATATGGCCCGGCGACCATGATCGCCATCATCGTGGTGATGATGATCCCGACCGTGAGCAACCCGATCTGAACACGGCGCAGCACGGTCGGAGACATTCCGCCACAATAGTCACCCGGCCACGACACCCCAATTTCTCAACGCCCCACCCCGCCGAGCGGGCCGAACGAACCGCCGAGCGGGCCGTCGTTGCACGCAACAGGACGAACTGACGACAACTTCGGCACGGTCAACGGCCCGATGAGCACGGTCAACGGCCCGATGGGCACGGTCGACGGTTCGATGGGCACGCTCGACGGCGCGCGGTCAGAGGCGGGTTTTAATGGATGT
Source organism: Nocardia sp. 348MFTsu5.1 (assembly GCF_000383535.1). Taxonomy (NCBI): domain Bacteria; kingdom Bacillati; phylum Actinomycetota; class Actinomycetes; order Mycobacteriales; family Nocardiaceae; genus Nocardia; species Nocardia sp. 348MFTsu5.1. The sequence continues at coordinate 167,697 of NZ_KB911516.1, read as the reverse complement.
GTGGAGGGATCGGAGTGTCGAGCGGTCGGTCCGGACCTCGATCACTTCGATGCCTTCGCGGGATTCGTTCAGCGCGGCGGGAAGCTCGGCAAGAGTCACCAGGCGGTGTGGGGTTTTGAAACCGGCGCAGACCGCGGCGAGGTCGGTCTGGTGTGGTGTGCCGAAGACCCGTTCGTAGGCGCCGAGGTAGTCGGGCCCGGAAAAGCGGGGGTCGCCCTGTTCGAGAAGGCCGAAGATGCCACCGCCGTCGTCGTTGGCGACAACGATCGTCAACCGGTCGGGACGTGGTTCGGCGGGACCGATCAGCAGGCCGGTCGCGTCGTGCACAAATGTCAGGTCGCCCATCAGCGCAACCGTGCGGACACCGGTCGCCAGTGCCGCGCCGATGGCGGTGGAGACGTTTCCGTCGATACCCGCGACGCCGCGATTCGACAGGACACGCACATCAGGTCCGACCCGACCTGCCAATGCGACGTCGCGGATGGGGTTCGACGCACCGACCACCAGTTGTTCGCCCGGTGCCATCGCCGCGCTGACGACTTTCGCGACGTGCAGGCCGGTGACCGCCTCGGTGGCATCGAGTTCGAGGTCGACGGCGTTGACGGCACGTTGGTGCGCTTCCGCACACGTCTTGAGCCAGACCTCGTCCGCTTCCCCGACAACCTCCGCGCGCGACCCGGTGGCCAGCACGTTGCCGGAGACGTCGGGCCAGCGTGGACCGGTGGTCAGTGCGTACACCTGGACGTTGGGGTCCGCGAGCAGCGACGACACCTCGCGGTGAAGCGTCGGACGACCACAGATGATGGCCTGCGTGGGACGCAGCGCCGACAACGCCAGCGGATGCAGCGGGTTCTCGGGGGCCGGGGCGGTCGGCTCTGCCACCGTCGGCAATGCGGCCAATTCGGGCCGATGCCCGGCGCCGTGGCCGGAGACAACCACGGTCGGTTCGGTGATGTCGATGTCGACGGGGACGTCCAGCTTCCCGACAGCTGTCACCGTCCAGGGCGCACCGCCGGGCCGGCCGGCGAAGACGCCGAGATCGTCGCTGGGTGCGGTCCCCGGGTCCGGGACCAGCGGCTCACGTAGTGGAATGTCGAACTGGACCGGTCCGGCATTGCCGGTTCGAGCTCCGCGCGCCGCAGCGAGCACGCGTCCGGTCGCGGACCGCCACTGACTGTTGGTATCGAGATCCTGCTCGGCCAGCCCGAGACTGATCGCCGCACGCACCTGGGTTCCGAAGATCCCGAACTGTTCGATGGTCTGATTGGCACCCGATCCCAGCAGTTCATACGGCCGGTTGGCACTGATCACGACCAGCGGTATCCGGGCGTAGTTCGCCTCGAACACCGCCGGACTCATGTTGGCGACCGCGGTACCGCTGGTCATCACGATCGGGACGGGCTGCCTGGACGCCGCGGCCAACCCCAGCGCCAGATATCCGGCGGTCCGTTCATCGACCCGCACGTGCAGTCGCAGACGCCCGGCCGCATCGGCGGCATGCAGCGCGAACGCAAAGGGGGCATTTCGTGAGCCGGGACACAACACGGCTTCCCGGACGCCCCCGCGAATCATCTCGTCGACGATCACACGCGCCTGCAGGGTCGAAGGGTTCATTCCTTCAGGCTAGCGGCGCGGCAAAAAACCGGCCTCATGACGTATCCAACATTCGACCTCGCCCCACCTTCATCCCCCTCAGCGGTCGCCGAGGGCAGATTTCCCTCCACTACTGCTCCAGGGACCGATTGTGACGGCGGATTCGATGACGATCGGTCCGGGTGATCGACCGGATGTCAGCCAGTACTTCACTCCAGCCGTAGAGGACGTCGTCGTAGGTGATCCGCATGGTGAGCCACCTGTCCACCAAGCCTTGCGGTCGCGGCGACGATCATTCTGATAATCCGCCAGGGACGTGTGGTGGGCTTTGCTGTCGCACTCGATCAACAACCTGCCCACACGCAGGTCCACCCGCCCGACGCCAAGGATCTTCGGTTGGACCTCGACAGCGAATCCCGCTGCGCGCAAACGTAATCGCGTGATCGATTCGGTACCCGACTGCGACGACTGATCGCACTTGGCCATCAACTCTCGAAGCCTCACCGGCAGCACCCCCATCTGAGCCTGCAGGGTCGGCACATCCACTTCGGTGGTGTTCAGCACCGAATCACACACGACAATCCAGTCTTCGTCACCCAGACAACGCGCCGCGCACCCCAACGCCACCGGGATCGGATCGACCGCTGTCGTGACCGGAACCGGCCGGCCGTAGCCCTGACAGGACCGACTCCCCGCCTTTTTGCCGTGCCTGCTGACACGCACGTGTACCTGCCCAGGACCAGGCGGAACCCAAACCTTGTGAAACCGCAGCGCCGACACACAACTCAACGCGCCGCCGCGTCTGACGGCCTCCGCAACAACCGCATCCGCAACCGGTGTCGCGTACCAGCCTGGACGAAGTCTGATCAGCGAGCCACGTGACAACCGCTGACGCAGATTCGACCGGTTACACCCCAACTGCCGCAGCTCGGCCGCGCTGAACACTCCTGTCTCCACGGGTATGAGACGCACCAGATCGTGCCACGGCTCAATGTCGCCAGAATCGGTCCCGTGAACCCCTACCGAGGGTGCATTCCCCTCGGTGACCCCTGTCGGGACCGAAAATGACCACGCCTAGCGGCGCACCGTGTCGTTTCGGTCCGGGTGATCGGCCAAGTGGCTCAGAACCGGGATGCACAGCATCAGCAGTCCACGTTCGGTCTCGGTCAATCCGGCCATCGCCGCGGCGAGCCATTCGTCGCGCTGCCGCCGATCCTCTTCGAGGAGGGGCCCGGCGATGGCGGTCAGTTCGACCATCACCCGACGACGATCCGTCGGGTCCGGACGTCGGGTGATCAGTTCCAGTTCTTCGAGCCGATTCAAACTCAACGTCAACGACTGCACCTTGACCTGTGCCCGTTCGGCCAGGTCGACGACGGAACTCGCACCGTGGCGTTCCAGGTCGCCGAGGAGGGCCACCTGTGTCATCGTCAGGCCATGTGCCGGCCGCTGTCGGCGGGCGCGTCGTGACACCGCGACCATCGCCTCCCGAAGTCGGGTGGCCTGCTCAACGTCGATCGGCTGGGTTTCATCCCCGGTCATACCAAGACTGTACTTGTGTTCTAGCCAGATATCACCAGCTCGGCAGATTTAATTCACAAGAGTAGGATTGCCAAAGTGATGCGTTGGATCGGATTGGTCGGACTCACCACCGCGGCGACACTTGCTCTCTCCGCGGTGGGCATTCCCTCTGCGGCATTGTTTGCCGGGTTGGTGGTGGCAGCAGCGTTGGCGCTCGCCGGCCGGGCGCCGTTGCCCCGCGGTGACAAACCACCGATGCCCCGCGCCTTCGGACTGGCCGCTCAGGGTGTGCTCGGCGTCTACATCGGAACGCTGATCTCCCCCGACACCCTCTCCGGCCTCGGATCGCACTGGCCGGCCGTGGTGGCGGTTTCCTTTGGCACGCTGGCACTTTCGGTGATTGGCGGCGCCCTCCTGGGGCTACATCGACAGGTAGATCCCTTGACCGGGTCGCTGGCCCTCGTCGCCGGTGGCGCTTCCGGATTGGTGGCGCTGACTCGCGAACTCGGCGGCGACGAACGGGTTGTTGCCGTCATCCAGTATCTGCGGGTGGCGATCATCACGATGTCCATGCCGCTGGTCGCGATTTTCGTCTTCGACAAATCGGTGTCCGACGGCGGCGGGGAGTTCGCCGGCAACACCGGAAATCAGTGGTGGGGCCTGCTCATGCTGGCGGTCTGCATGGTTGCCGGCTACAGCCTCGGACACCTGGCCCACCTACCCGCGGCCGGACTCCTCGGACCCCTGATCTTCTCCGTGGCCGGCCAGCTCCTCGACATCACCACGTCCGCCGCGGTCCCGATCATCTTGGTGCAGTTGGCATATGCGGCCATCGGCTGGCAGGCCGGACTGGGTTTCACCCGATCATCGATGATCGCCATCGGCAAACTGCTGCCCCTCGCCACGGCCCTCATCGTTGCCATTGCGGCCGCCTGCGCCGGCATGGGCGCGCTGCTGAGTATGTGGACCGGAGAGTCGATGTTCGACAGCTACCTGGCCACCACACCCGGCGGGATCTACGCGGTTCTGGCGACCGCGTCGGCCACCGGCGGCAACATCGCCTTCGTCGTCGCGGCACAGATGCTGCGGGTGTTGCTGATGTTGTTCATCGCTCCATTCGCCGCCCGGGGCTATCACTGGTGGTTGCAGCGCCGCCACCAGGCGCGATCACGGACCCTCACCCCGGCAAGCTGAGCGAACCCAAGTCGGCAACAAGCGCGTTCAGTAGGGTCGGGTCATGAGTGATCGCGAGTTCGACATTGTTGTCTTCGGAGCGACCAGTTTCGTCGGTGCGCTGACGGCCGAATACCTGGCCAAGCATGCGCCCGCCGGAACCAAGATCGCCCTGGCCGGCCGCAGCGAGCACAAGCTCTCGCAGATGCGGTTCGACCTCCCCGAACCTGCCAACACCTGGCCCCTGATCGTCGCCGACGCCGACTCACCCGCGTCGCTCGACGCGATGACAGCCCGCACGCGAGTTGTCTGCACCACCGTCGGCCCCTACCTCAAATACGGCGAGGCAGTCCTGGCGTCGACCGTCAATTCCGGCACCGACTACGTCGACCTCACCGGCGAGGTCCCCTTCGTCCGGTTGTCGATCGACAAGTTCGGCGACCAGGCGACGGCGAATGGTGCGCGCATCGTTCACTCGTGCGGATTCGATGCTGTCCCTTCCGATCTCGGTGCCTACCTGCTGTACAAGAAGATCAGCGCGGACGGCGAGGGCACCCTCGGCGACACCACGATGATCGTCCGCAGCTTCCGCGGCGGCGTCAGCGGCGGAACGATCGATTCGATGCGGGTGATCGCGAAGGAGGCGTCGAAGGCCGATACGCGGCGCACTCTGCTCGACCCGCACGCGCTGTCAACCGGGCCCGGCGAATACGCCGGCATCAAGCGCAGCGCCGAACCGAGCGACATGGCAATGGTCGACGCGTCGAAGGTGGATCCGAGCCTCAAGGGCACCCTGGCCCCATTCTTCATGGCCAGTTTCAACACCCGCATCGTTCGTCGGTCGAATGCGTTGCTCAACAATGCTTACGGCGACAACTTCCGCTACGGCGAAGCGATGTACGTGGGCAGCACCCCGATCGTTTCGACGGTGATATCCGCGGCCGTCGCCGCCGGCACCGGACTCTTCCTCGGCGCGATGTCCATCGGCCCCGTCCGGAATGTCCTCGACCGACTATTGCCAAAGCCCGGCGAGGGACCCAGCGAAAAGGTCCGGGAAGCAGGCCATTTCACCACCGAGACCTACACAACCACCACCACCGGCAAGCGTTACCGGTCGCGCATCTCCGCGAAGGGCGACCCGGGATACAAGGCCACCGCGGTGATGTTGTCGGAGTGTGCGTTGTCGCTGGCACTGAACCGAGACGAATTGCCGCCGCTCTCAGGGATTTTGACCCCGGCCGCCGCAATCGGCGACGTTTTGATCAAACGCCTGAGCGCCGCCGGCTTCAAACTGGAAGCCGAACAGCTCAACTGACCCTGACCCTAGACCACCGCACGCCGACGACTCACCGACGGCGTGAAAGGTGACCGAGACAATCGCAACACCGCCGCGACGGCCTCGCCATCTTTCAGACCAAACACTTCGTCGAACTGCTTTGCTAGACCGAACAATTCGTCGCCTTTGCTCGCCGAGACCGCAAAGCATTCGTCGAGACCCTCGGCATACAGGAACGGCGGTGTGACCGGTTGGACCGCCAACCCGAGAGACTGTGCGCGAATCCAGAAGTCTTGCATCGCAATGCCGCCGCGCACGTACGCGTCGGCATTGCGATTGTCGATGATGACGATCGCAAGGCCCGACGATGTCATCACCCGCCCCTGTGCGTCCGCACCCAGCGCGGACCCGGCTCCCCACGCATCGAGGTGGGCCATCACATCCGGACGACGAAGCAGCGCGAGCAGTGGAGCCTGTTGCGGCATGAGCGCCAGGTCACCGACCTCGATCCCGGTGTCGGAAGCGGCATCCGAGGCGGCGACGATCTCCGCCATCATCTCAGCCTGCAGGTCGGGATCCAGGTACCGCAGGCGTTCGGCCGCTCCGGCGATGACCCCGAACGCCGCGAGGGTCTCCGGATCGGTGATCAGCCGGGTCCGTACCCCGTCGGACACCCCCGTCGACAGCGCAGACACGACGTCGTCGCCGAGTTCGCTGCGATCACCGAATCCCCTATTGGTCCGACGATCGAGCATCGCTCCCAACTGCGCCGCAGTCTCCAGATCCCCGCCCGACCCGTATTCGAGCCGGACCTCAACCCCGAGGCCAGTCCCCGTGATGGCCGTCTTTCCGAGCACGCCGGCAGCCGAGGCGGCGATAGTCATGTTGTGCAGCACCGCACCCAGTGCCACCGCCGACGCCCGTCCCCCGACATCCATTGTCGACAGCAGCGACACGTCCGGCACGGCCGTCACCCCGGTGTCGTCCACATCGAAACGCCAGGGCTGCGCGTTTCCCAGCGAAGGTGCCCGAGATCCGGCGTACACCACCGCATCTCGCGTATCGAGCGCCGCGAACTCGGCCCGGACATCGACCGCGACCCGCCGGGCGGGCTCGGCCGCCGGAACCGGTTCGGCCAGTTCGTCGAGTATGGAATCGAGGTCGACGCGAATACGGCCGGAGGGCAAGGGTTCACCGCGGACGATCCGCCGGACGGCAGCCGCGACCGTCGCGCCTCCGAGGGCGACATCTCCGCCGAGTTGCGGCCAGGCAGACAGAGTCCGGCCCATTTCGAAGACCGACGCCGCCATTCGGGCAGTCAATCGGTCACCGTCGAGAATTTGTAGCGCGAAGGGCACTTTCTCGGCCGCCGACAACCCCGACAGCGAGGCCGCGTCGAAATCGCCAAGGAGACCGTGGAACAACGGTCGATCCGGCTCCAGATCAAATCGTTCGACGTCGAGAACTCCGCCGTCGCTGGTTTCCATGATGACCGGAATACCCAGTGCGCGGGCCCTATCCCGGACCAGCACCTTCGCGTCGAATGAATCGCATTCTTCGATGACAATGTCGAGGCCGGACAGGAAATCGTCGACGGTCGATTCCTGAACCCCATCTTGATGCACCCGGACTTCGAGATAGGGGTCGATCTCGGCGATTCTCCGCGCAGCGACCACCGCTTTGTTGAGGCCGATGTCAAACACCGAGCCAGGCACCCGATTCAAGTTCGACAGCTCGATGTCGTCGAAATCGGTGAGCCGCAAGTGGCCACACAAACCTTCGAGTGCCAAGGTATGTGCGACCGCATGCCCGACGCTCAGCCCCACGACACCGACCCGCAAAACACCGGCCCGATCCTGCTCATCGACCGTCAGCTTGTTGCGATTCCGGTCGAGGCGCAGCCGCCGGTACCCGACCGGACCGAGCAGTCGAATTGCCTTCTTTCGCCAGGGATAGTAGATCCAGCGCGCCGGCTCGTCGACAATTTCCTGGCCCAGTGGCGGAATCAATTCACCCACTGCCGACAATTGATGGTCCACGGCATCCAGGAAGTCAATTCCTGGCGTGGCACGCAGATTTTCGAGCCTGCTGTGCCCCTCCGGATTCTGGTCATCGAAAACCTCGACAACAGCCAGAGATTCATCAGCCTGATTATTCACTACACCATCCTGTTTTATTTTCGGCACAAGTCGTAATTCCCGAACACCGATGTCCTGACGGTATACGGCCCGCTCGCATCCCACATCCCTGGGCGCAAGCCACATTCGGTCCGCCGAATCTCGACATTCGATGCCAATCGTCAAGGGCCGGAGTCAAAAACAAACCGGACGGACTGTTATCGGCGAGGGAGATTGACACGCCATCGCATAGCAGCCACCAACAAGGGACAATACAACGAGGGGGGACACAATTCATCGTCGTATTTGTTACCAGCAATACACTCGATATATCAATCGCTAGCTATCGCAAATGGCAAGATACCAATAGCGCGCACGTGCCCAGCCAGGAGGACCCCCTTGACCACTTCATTCGCCCACGACCGTCGTACGGCACAGATCGCCGCCGCAGCGCGTGACTTCACCGCTCAGGTCATCGACGAAGGCAGTGGTACAACGCTGATCGTCGGTACGCCGCAGTCGGTTCCCGACGTGTGGGTCGACTACCTCGACGGCGCCCGCAACAGCTACGCCAAGCATGGAGTCGAGATGGCCCTCGACTATGACGACGTCATACGCGGCGAGTGCACAACCCTGTTCTATGCAGCCCTCGACACCACCGGCACGGTCATCGGCGGCGTTCGCGCCAAGGGTCCGTACTCCGCCGCCCACGAGTCCCATGCGTTGCTCGAATGGGCAGGTCAGCCGGGTCTGGAGATGGTGAGCCACGCGATCGATTCGCGTCTCGAAGACGGTGTCGTGGAGATGAAGACAGCCTGGGCTGCCAATGGTCCCACTGCTGCCGCGGTTGCGGGGATGCTTGCCCGCGTCGCGCTTCCCACCATGACCCTGACCGGCGCGCGCTACATCATGGCCACCGCCGCCGACCACGTTCTTCGCCGCTGGGAGTCCTCGGGCGGCCGAGTCGCCGAAGACATTCCAGCCTCGCCGTACCCGGATGCCCGGTACCAGACCAGCCTGATGTGGTGGGATCGCCAGCGCATCGCCGCCGACGCCAAGCCGAAGGTGCTGGCTCACATGGTGCAGGACACGCGGATTCTCGCCTCCGGTGCCACTCAGAACGTCTGGTCGTCGACCAGTGGATTGGCGGCCTGATCGCGCGAGGCAGCCTTCCGCCGGCGAACGAGGTCGAGGCTGCCGACCCGGCGTTCGTCCGCGACGAACTCGATCTGGGGCTCGTTCGGCGGGCCTGGAACCCACACGATCGGCGCACATGTTCGGGAGATCACCTTGTTGCGGCCGGCGTCTTTCGCCGCGTACATGCAGCGATCCGCCTGCCGGGTGAGGAAGTCGATCACTTCGTCGATGTTGGGGCGACCGGTCGCTGATCGGATCAGCGGGGCGTAGATGGCGCCAATGCTGATCGTCACTCCGCATTCGGTCTGGATTCGGCTTCGGACTTGCTCGGCGAGGTGGACCAGTTCGGCAGGGTCGGCGGACTCGGTCATCACCACGAATTCTTCGCCACCGAATCGGCTGATGATCGAACGCGGCGGAACCGTTTCCTCGATGACCGCTGCCGCGGCGATGAGCACGGAGTCGCCGGCGGCATGGCCGTGGTTGTCGTTGACGAACTTGAAGTTGTCGAAGTCCATCATCATGAACCCGATCGACTGACGGGTTCTGGCGATGCGGTCGAGGAGGTCGCTGTTGCGGCTCAGCAGTCCCCGCCGGTTGAGGACACCGGTGAGAGGGTCGGTGTCGCCGAGCTTGGCGACCTTGCGGAGCACGGACCCCAGCGACTGCCGGAGCGCCGCGACCATGAACACCGGCACAAACACAGTCGTGACCGCAGCACCGCCGGCGACGACGAGCGCTACCCCCGACGTCGCGTTGACCGATGACAGGAGCAACGCGAGCACCATTGCGAACAGGGTGAACGAGACCGTCACCCGACGCGACGACCCCATCGCGGCGATGGCCGGTATCGCGGCCAGCAGGGCGACGACGGCACGGGCCGCGGCCGGGTCGGTCACCAGATAGGCAGACCATGCGACACCCAGCATTCCACCGAATCCGAGTATCGCGAATTGCGTGTTGGACAACCGTCCGACATAAAATGTGAGCGCAAATGTGAATGTGCTGAATAGCCAGATCGCAACGAGGTATTTCATACCGCCGTCGGTAATGAATCCCGGCTGCAGAAACGCGAACAACGGCAATGCGAAAGCGCCCGCTGTACTGATCAGTACCGCGGTTGATCGTGAGTCGAAACGCTCAGAGAATTTGTTGCCCACAGCGATCAGTTATCCGAATCCAACATGCAGCGACACCACCGCCCAGGCGCGTGAGCCCCGAGTTGATATGTGACGCTGATGAACCTTCAAGGCGCGAAACTTCACTCAGGCGCCGGCCCCCAACTTGGGAACAACGTTAGTCAGTCTAGACAGATCAGGTGCATCCGGCCATGGCAAGTCGAGAATCGCGCGAGCGCGGTAAACTCACCCATCGAACGAGGCGCAGAGAGTCACACAACGGGATGACTTCCGCGCTGGTGATCATCGGGAGTTGTGCATGCCAGCGTCAACCCCGCCACCGCCGGTGGCAGCCCGCGATGTCCTACGCGCCTTCACCGCACATTTCAATTACCCGGACCTCGGTGTTGTGCTCGTCTGTATCGACCCGACCGGTCTGCTCGCCGCCGCTCTGGGATGGAACTTCGTCAGCAAACTTCGACCGGCCGTGGCCAAAGCCCTGAGCGAGACGTTCCGCGAAGATCCGGCTGTCTGGGAAGGTCCCCACGATCATCTGGTGCTCGTGTTCTTCAACGCTGCCGAGGTCGATGCGCAGACGGTCGAGCGCAGGCTCGTCGAGCGCATGTCGCGCCAGGTGGACATTGACGGTCGACCCGTCTTCGTGCCGACCAGCCTCGGTGTCGCGGTTGCCTCCGAAGTGTCCACCGCACTCAGTGCACCGGATCTGGTCCGAGCCGCCGGCGCAGCCGTCCACCAGGCAATACAGACCTCCACGCCGTCTGTTCGTGCGTCGTCGGAGTCGGTGGAACTGCTCAAGAAGGAGGTGGCGGCGACCACCGAGCTGGCCAAGGCCCTCGGCAGCGACTTCTCGCTGCACTATCAGCCGATCGTCGACCTGACATCGCGAAAGCGCGTCGGATTCGAATCGCTCCTGCGCTGGCAGGTCGGTGATGAACTCCGCCTTCCTGCCGACTTCCTCGACGCCGCCGAGACGACCTCGCTGATCGTCCCGATCGGGCGTTGGGGCGTCAGCGCCGCACTGGACCAATTGGCGCAGTGGCAGCGAAAGTCCGGTGATACATCGCTGTTCATGTCGATCAACTTCTCCGCGCGTCAGCTGGCCGACAGCGGGCTCGTCGATCATGTCGCAACTGCGATCGCGGCGTCCGGTGTTCCCGCCGACACGATGTGGGTCGAAGTGACCGAACGGAACCTGATCGAGATCGGTTCCCCGGCGGCACAAACAGTCTCCGAGCTCGACGCCCTCGGCTGCACAATCTGCGTCGACGACCTCGGGACCGGATTCGCTGCGTTGCGGTACATGGTGGAACAGCCGGTGCAGGTGGTGAAGATCGACCGATCCCTCGTGTCCCAGGTCGGAATCGTCGAGCCGCTACGCAGTGTGGTCGGCGCGGTGTGTACGTTGTCGGCGTCGCTCGGCATCCGCACAGTCGCGGAAGGTGTGGAGAGCGAAGACGAGGTACGCAAACTCCGCGAGCTCGGCTTCACCCACGCCCAGGGCTTCCTGTTCGGAAAACCCGCGCCCGAGAACGAGTTCGAGTTCTGACGGCCTGATCAGATCACGTCAGCCGGGCAGGGCGTCGAAGTCCACCGTGTGGCCGCCGCCTTTGGTCCTGGCGTGATACATCGCGGTATCGGCCGCGCTGATGATGTCTTCGGCGCTGCGTTGATCACCCGGCCAGATGCGGGCCATCCCGACACTTGCCCGCAGCCGTACCTGTGTGCCGTCGATCTCCGAAGGCTCTGTCAGCAGGACGTGCACGAAGTCCGACACGTCTTCGACGGCTTCCTCGTCGACATCCCGCAGGACAGCGATGAACTCTGCTCCGACCACGCGCCCGATCAGATGCGGTTCGGGCAATTCCTGGCGTAGCCGCTCGGCCGTCATCGCAAGGGCCATGTCGCCGCCAAGGTGTCCCAGCGAGGCGTTGAGTTGCCGGAGTTTGTCGAAGTTGATGACCATCACCACATCGACCTTGTGGCGATCCATCGAGCGGACGGTCCCCAACAATTCGTTGATGTACCGGATCACGTACTTCAGGTTCGGAAGCCCGGTGAGCGCGTCGCGTTCGCCGTCGATCGACAGGCGCTCGCGCATCGTCTGAATCTCGGTGACGTCGTTGAACGACACGACCACCTGTGACTCCGGATCTTCGGGATGGAGGAGGACGGCGTTGCACTCGAGCCAGGTCCGCGAACCGTCGATACGGTCGACTCCGACAACGACTCCCGACACCGGTCCCCTGGTATCGACGGCACGGCGGTTGGGGAAGTCACGGGCCGGTAGTCGCGTGCCGGAATCACTACGGAACGTCAGGGAGCACGACGCGTTGAATTCGAGCGTCGAACCTCGCCTCTCGGACAGTTCGAGGATCCGGTCCGCGGCCTCGTTGGCCTGCTCGATCTTGCCATCGGCAGAGACAACAACGAGTCCACCGGCGAGCGAGTCAAACACTGTTGTCAATGACTGCGCATCCCAAGCCGGCCAGTCCTGCGGCTCTCCACCCCTTGTTTCGGTCAACCGCATCTCACGTTCCTCGACAACCCCAACCCCATACTTATGACCTTTACGATCACACATCTACCGGGGGATCGCGCAACAATTGCACTACGCGTGCAGAATCTAGCAAGAATTCGTGCGCTCAGCCGACAATTCAGGACGCTTTGGGCCGCAATCCGCTTTCGCCTTGAAGGCGATTTGGCGCTTCCCGGAGGCCTTCCTTAGCATCGCGCAGCTTTATCGACTTCCCGATCACGAGGGCAACCACGACGGACACCGCGATCCAGGCCACGACGGCGACTGTTGTCAGGAGGGCGAACATGCTTGCCATCGTGCCAAATCGACACCGCGAAAGCACCCTTTGGACGAAGATTCTCAGCAAAATTCTCCGATCGAGGCATTATTGTCAAGACTTCGAACGATCCAAAGTTGTCCTGCCAGCGGTATGCACACCAGCACTATGACCAGGCACGACAAACTAGTACACCTCCGAATGCGCGGAGGCCAGGTCACAGGCTCTGGCAACAGCGGGTTCACGGAGGTCGGGTTGCCGAAACACTCACGCAAACTGCCGGCCACCGATGTCACCGGATTCCAGTTCGCCACGTCCTGCAAAATGCCCGGCAAGGTCTCAGACGGGACGAAGGCCGAAGAGATGAACGCCAGCGGGAAGAGGATCGAGGCCCTCAGGCTCTGCGCCGCCCGGGGTGACCCGGCCAACAGACCTACGACAGCGCCGACCCACGACATGGCAAACCGAAGAACAGCACGACGACATAGCCGCCCAAGGCCAACCAGAATCTCTCATGGATCCGCCACCCGATCGCGAGCCCTGTCAGGCTCATCACAAGCAGAGCCAGAATTTGGATCACCGAATCCGAGAGGGTCCGTCCCACCACCAGCGCAAGACGGGACATCGGCATCACCCGAAATCTGTCGATCACACGTCCGATATTTCCGTCGCGAGTCCGAGCGCACTGAACGCGGCGTTGAAAGCGACGGCCTGCGTCATGATTCGATGTCGGATAGGCCCAGATGGCGGCCAAGGACATCTGAACCTTCCATTCGCCACACGCTTTCGCCGGGTCCTCGCACACGCGATGCGTAGTTTGTATCTGCGATAGACGTGTCGATGCACTTCGATCCCAAATCAGGGTTCGTCGCCGCATCAAGCGGCGTGGCGCGATCGGCGACCTTGTGCGGATCGATACCGATAGTTCTGATGCGAGTCGGAACCTCAAGGCACCTCACACAACATCTTGTATTCATGCCTCGAATCACGCTGCGAACGCCGAGGTGACACACCAAGGTGAGTCAACCGGGCAACGGGCGACAGAAACTCACCCGAGCCATTTCCCATGGCCTATTACTACACGCGATGACTGCTTGGCAAATCAAGTCGGACTAATCCACTGCGCGGCTTACAGCACTCCGGAATGTGCCTGCGAGATCTTCAGTGTCACGTTGATTCGGACGGATTGTTGGGCATTAGGGCCAAACAGTCGGTGGCCGCTGCACGTAGAACTCACTTTTGATCTCAACAATCATCCCGGCATCCGGGGCGCCTACTGCGTAGTGTCGAGAATTAGTGCGAACAGATTACAGGACAGTCGATTTCGCGTGATTCGACTCACAGTCCACGCTTCTGCGTTCGTCCAAATCGGTCGGAGTGTGACACGATTTCGGTATCGATGGCGGGATATGAACCCCTACATCACTTGACTGCTCGCTGGTCGATCAATTTGGTCGCAGTGGGCCTGTATTTCCTATAGCTGCTAACAGATAAATTGGGGCCTCGTGTAATCGTTATGAACATCCTGATCATTCTTTGTGGCGTTCGCGCTTGCAATTATCTCCATCTCGACATTGTGGTGGATGATGCACGCGCGGGCGGTCACCTGAGTTAAAGAGTCGATCGGTCGATCGGTTTCTGGCGAGCCGTCAATGCCATCCGTACCCTCGTCCCGGCGCTTCCCGCGTTGCCCCATCCAGCCATAAATCAGGAAGACACATGCGCTTTGAGAAGTGCGCCTACAACGTCGACGTTGAGGTGCCGAACCCCTGCCTGCCTGCCGAGCCGACGAGGGCCTACGTTGTCGCGCTGATAGCGGCGCACCGCGAGGAGGCTGAGATCGGTAATACCATCAGAAGCCTTCTCGCGCAGCACAGACCGCCGAACAAGATCGTGGTGATCACCAATCGCGCCGCGGATAAGGTCGCCGATCGCACCCACCAGATTGCCGAGAGCTTTCCGGAGGTCACCGCGATAGATCTGGTGTTCCCGACTGGCACCACGCACGGCAAATCCCGCGCACTCAATCACGGCTGGCTCCATCACGCCCGGCTGGCCGACATTGTGGTGTGCATTGACGCCGATACCCGGCTGCCGCAGAACGCGGTCGGGGACTGGGTGGGCGAGTTCTATGCCAACCCACGACTGGGCGGGTCGTCCAGCAAGTTCACAATGCGCGACGAGCGCAACGGCGATCAGGCGATCGTGCAGGTGCAGCGCGCCGAGTTCGCGCGATGGACCGACACCAGCCTGCGCCGGGGCTGGACGTCGGTGCTGGCTGGAACCGGTTGTGCCATCAGGGGAGTCACTCTGGTGGAGGCAGCAACGACCAGTGGGCACAACGAGGGCCCGTGGTGTTACGCCAGCATGGTTGAGGACTTCGAGCTGACCTACCGCCTGCGAGCTGCCGGCTATCTGTGCCAGGTATCGCCAACCGTGCGGGCCTACACCGACGCCATGAAGGGTGTGCGATCCCTGTGGAGTCAGCGGATGAAGTGGCAGTCCGGAACGGTCAGCGACCTGATGAAATTAGGCTTCAACCGGCTGACCGCACTTGATTGGATGCAGCAGTTCGCCGGGTTCCTCCAAGCGTTCGTGCGCATCGGGTGGCCGCTGGCGCTGATCGCATCGCTGGCGCTGGGAACCTTCGAGTTCCGCCCGATCTGGCTGTTGTGTCCGGTGTATTTCGCGGTGACCGACTGGATCATGGCCGCCCGCATCCCACACCGCACTTGGCGCGACCGCGTCACCGCCCTCGCCTTGGTGCCCCAAGACTTATTCGCCTATATGCGCGCAGGGTGGTTCATCTATGCATGGATCGAAGCTTTATCCGGCAGCAAAAAGGACCGCTGGAGTGGCCAGTACCAATCCGAGGGAGTGTAAGAAATGAGTAGCCATGCAGGAGGAGTCAGTTTCGGTGGGGCACATGCCCAAGTCGCCGGGGCCAGCGCGTCGGGCGCGGTGTACTTCTACCAGGTCTGGTTTCTGTTCGCCGCGTGCGTGATTGTCACGATGGTCATCACCGCCGTGACGATCGCGCAGCAGACATTCCAGAAGACACGGCCGTAAGCAGGTGGGAGATGATGTGCACCATGATATTTGAGGACTATCGGCAGATGTCTGACTACATAAAGGCGCATGGTCCGCTCCCCACGGACAAGGAGGTAAGGGTGGCACACAGGATCATCCTGCCTGGGCGGGTCAAGGACGTTTCCGTCGCAGGGCGATCCAGCAGGTGATCCGGGAACGGGAATCATGAAGCAGTCGCGTAATCTGGCACTCGTCGTCGCACTGGTCCTCATGCTGTGTTCCTGTTCGGCGATATCTGGTTCGACATCCACCGAGACGTTCGATGATTTCGACGGTCCCGCAGGGTCACCCCCAAACCGAGACTTGTGGGTTTACGATTTCGGCGACCCTCATTCGGCGAATCACGAAGCCCAGACCTACACCTCATCCCCCAACAATGTCCGACTTGATGGCGAGGGTCATCTCCTCATCCAGGCACAGACAACCGGCAACGGTTACACCTCCGGCCGTCTGGTGACACGGGGCACGCTCGACATGTTGTATGGCAAAGTCAGCGCCCGCATCAAAATGCCTTCAGGACAAGGTATCTGGCCTGCATTTTGGATGTTGGGCTCCGATTGTCCGGACGTCGGATGGCCCGAATGCGGTGAGATCGATCTTATGGAGCTCGTCAACGTCGGTACGACGTATTACGTGACATTGCACGGCCCACAGGGAAACTCCGATTACTCAGATCACGACGGAGTGCGCGCCAGCGGTTCCTTCCCGGATCTCGCGAACGATTATCATGTCTACTGGCTCGATTGGCAACCCGACAGCATCACCATAGGAGTTGATGACACGGTCCTCGCCGTATTCGGGCCGGCGTCACTGCCCGCCGGGGGGCGCTGGGTCTTCAACCACCCCATGTATGCAGTGCTCAACGTGGCTGTCGGCGGGGATTGGCCTGGTCCACCAACGGACGCCACGCCTTTCCCAGCGACCATGATCGTTGACTGGTTTCGGTACACGCCGTGAGCCCATCTCCCCTGGGCACTCACATCGCGCCCGCTTCCGCCACAAGTATCGGGCGGCTGGCTTCACTAACCGGAGATACAAAGTCCGCGCCGATAGTGACCGCACGCAAAAGAAGGGTTCGTTGGAATCAACGAACTACACCGACAAAACAGAAGTAACCCGACCAAAGGAGCAGCATGACTCAGAACGACCACAACATCACCCAAGGAATCAATGTGAGCCCGCAACATCCCATCACTCCGGCACCACAGCCCTACTACCAGCAGCCAGCGCCGATCAACCCTGAGAAAAACGGCCTGGGCATCGCTGCGATCATCTGCGCACTCATCGGACTGCTTTTCTGCCTCGTCCCCTTCACCGGCTTCATTGGCCTGGCACTCGGAATCACCGCGCTGATCCTCGGCTTGGCCGGATGGTCACGCGTCCGAAAGAACAAAGCCACCAATAAGAAGACCGCCATCTCCGCAGTGGTGCTCGCCATCCTCGCCATCGCCGGAGGCATCTGGGGCATCGTGATCGTGTTCGGCGCAGTCAACGACATCGACGAAGGCTTTGACTGCCTCGACCAGGCGCAGACATCCGCAGAGATCGACGCCTGCTGATCGAGCACGCGATCCGGTTTAGCCCTGTTAGCTTGTAGCACAGGGCTTTTCCGGGAATTGCGAGCGACCAAAGGCGAAGCTCATGGACGTACGCGGGCGCGGCCAGAGTCCGGTGGGTATCAATCACCGAGCGGGCATCGGGATCGACCTTCACAGCCTTCTCCCGCCGTCTCCGTCATGGGGGCCCTCCGACCGCAATGTCACCGGTTTCCGTCGACCACCCTGTGATCGATCTCGACGTCGCGGTTGAAACAACGGACGAACATTGCCGCAGATGACATCGACCTCCCCAGGATGTCCTCGCACGCCTCCGCGCCTACGTAGCATCGGGCCAACACGAGCCCACCCACGACGCAGACCGGCTATATGGCGCCGACATTGTGGATGAGCGCAGCCAGGGGCGGGCCACACTGCTGATCGCTGTTCTCGCACTCACCGCACTGCTCGCACGGCATTTCCACAGATAACCTTCGACCCACGGAACTGCTGTACGGGTTCCTGGTGCTGTCCTCGACGATCTACACGTTCATTTTCGCGTCCCGGACCTCGAGGTCATGGTTGTGGACGATGCCTCCACCGACGGCATCACCGAGAACTCAAGACCGAACTGAACTTCACCTTGATCGCACTCAAGCAGGATGTCGGCAGAAAGGACGCGCTGGTCCGGGGCGCGACGGTCGCGCGGGGGGACGTCATCGCGTCTACAAATCGCGACTGTGCACTGCACCAGATGCCTTGCGGCGCTGCGTTGCACGAGGGTTATTTCGCGTCGCCAAGGCGGCCGAGGCATCGGTCGGATCGGTGACCTGCGTGTCCGGTCCGCTGGCCGTGTTCCGGCGCGATGCCATCTGGAACTACCTGCCGGCATGGGCGAACGACCGCTTCTTGGGTGCCGAGTTCAAGTTCGCCACCGACCGCCAACTCACCGGGTATGTGCTCGGCCAGAAGTGGCGCGGTCAAGGGCTCAAGAAGCAGTACCCCGACTCCCCCTTTGTGTCCGAGGTGGACTATCCCGAGCGCAAGTGGCGCGTGGGATATGTCCGGTCGGCCAAAGTCTGGACCGTGGTGCCCGAATCGCGGAAGGCATTCTTCAAGCAGCAGGTCCGCTGGAAGAAGAGCTTCATCCGCAACCTGTGCTCTTCCGGAACATTCATGTGGCGCCGCGGCATTCAGCCATCAATTCTCTACTACGGCCACACCGTGTGGGTTGCGGCCGCGCCGCTGATGGCGATACGGCACATGATCTGGGCGCCGATGAACGGTTTGTGGCTACTCACCGCCCTGTATCTCGCCGGCATCTTCATCAAGGGCTGCGCCTGGGCGCTCGCCTTCGCGATCGACAACCCACATTCAACATGCTGGCGCTACCGCCCACTGATGGGGCTCATCTCCGCGCTCTGCCTGTCGTGGCTACTCCCCTACTCTTTGCTGACGATTCGTCGCAGCATCTGGTCGAGGTCACTATGAGCCTGAAATCCAGAAGAATCCTGCGTTTCTTCCTCACCGTCGCGTTCGTCGTGCTGGCCGTTGTTCTGTATGTCTTCGTCCTGAGCCGAGGCACGCTCCTATGAAGTTGCTGGATCGACACCGCGACGCCCAAGAGCAAGCAGCGATCACCCGCTCCCACG
Source organism: Nocardia sp. 348MFTsu5.1 (assembly GCF_000383535.1). Classification (NCBI taxonomy): domain Bacteria; kingdom Bacillati; phylum Actinomycetota; class Actinomycetes; order Mycobacteriales; family Nocardiaceae; genus Nocardia; species Nocardia sp. 348MFTsu5.1. The sequence goes on along the minus strand of NZ_KB911516.1, from coordinate 148,672 downwards.
GCTCTGCACTCATGCCCGAACTCGGACCGGCCGCTCGACGTGGCCATGTGGGCCACCGACTCTCGGCCGTCGGCCTACGAGTGCTGGCACTCGCCATCGTGCTGTCATTGGTGGCCGTGGCCGTTGGCATTTGGTGGTGGAAGTCGTACATCGGGTTCCAAGAGGACACTGACCCAACGGCATTCAGTGCCGAAGACAGTCAGGTGTATACCGGGTGGGCGGCGGAAAACGCGGCCCGAAGTGGCTCCGGCTACGGCGCCGCCCCGATCGTCCTGACCTACCATGACATCAGCACCGACCCCGACGCCGGGCACTATGTGATCAGCCCCGAAGCCTTTGCGTCGCAGATGAAGATGCTGCACGACGCCGGCTACCGGACACTGACGGGTTCGCAATACTCCGACTACCTCCAGGGCACCTACACACCACCCGAGCAGTCGGTGGTCATCACATTCGACGACGGCACCTCCGGGCTCTACAAGTACGCCGACACGATCTTGCACGACAACGGCTTCACCGCCGTCAGCTTCCTCATCACGTCGTCGGTCGCGACCAAACGCCCCTACTACCTGACGTGGCAGCAACTCGATCGGATGAGCAACTCCGGTCGGTGGTCCTTCCAGTCACACACTGACGGTCTGCACTACCGCACAGATGTTGACGGACAAGAACTTCCTGCGATGGCAGCACTCGAGTCACCGAACGGAGTGAAGGAGACCGGCGAGCAGTTCGCCGACCGGATGCGCCAGGACATCGCCGCCGTCGACGCGCACTTCGCCGACCACGGATTGCCGACGCCCACACTGTTCTCCTACCCGTTCTCGGCACCGAGTTCTCGAATCTCCAATGACGCGGTCGCGATCTCAGCGCAGGTGTTCGCAGACCACTACGTGGCCGCATTCACCAACCACGGGCACCCCATCGCGCCGACGCCGGTCGCCTCGCAACAGGTGATGCCACTGGAGAGACTCGAGGTGACCCAGGGTGAAACCACCCGCGAGGTGTTCGAGCGTGTCCGCTCAGCACAAACACTCCCGGTGGCGTCGATGGATCCGACCGCGGTGGACAGCACCTGGCTCGAGCCCGGCCGCTATACCCGCGGACCGATCCATGACAGCGAGCTGTCTGCCGGCGTTGTGCGCTTCGAAGCCGACACACTCACCTACACCGAAGCACTGTGGGCGGCACAACGGACCGACCAGTGGACCGACTACACGCTGACGGCGACAGCGATCGATCTCGCTCAAGGCAACTCCACCGGCCTGCGGGTCCGGACTGGATCCGGCCCTGATCAATCCGTCCGCCTGATGGTCAGCCGCGACCGGGCCACGATCACCGACATCACCGACCGCGTCATCGCTGCGTCGGAACTACAAACCAGTGGCACCCACGGTGTCCGGATGACGGTGACTCCCCAACAGACCACGATCTGGGTCGATGGGAACGCCATTGCCACGGTTTCGTCCGACGACGGTCGCGGTGGCTTCAGTGTGATCGGCAGTCGCAACACACCTGCACAACCCTTTGCCGCGTGGACCGAACTGCAGATATCGACGATTCGATGGTGACCTACCTATGCTCGGCCGGCTACCACCCCGCCGGCGAACACTGCATCCCGCCGCCGGACCCGGCCCAGGCATCGATCTACCCACCACCGTTCGCGACGGCAGCTCACTGTCCTGCAAGCTGCCCGATACAGACACCGCAGCACCAACATTGGCGTAAGCACAGGAATCTGGCCTGCTCCCGCCCGATAGTCGGACCCCGTGATGCGTACCCCCGTTGTGGGCCCAGTTGAAGGAGAGCTGAGGGAGACTACAGCGCAGGAGGTCACGTGTCGAAACCTATCCACCCTCACGTCGTCGACAGATAGTTCTTTCGTCTTCGCCATCGAGAGCTAGTCACCGAGATCGCCATGGTGTCAGTCCTCCCCACATGACGATCCAATCCCCATGCGGCATAACGAACACCGCGGCATTGGGTCCGAAATGCCAACGTCGGCATAAGCGATGGTCTTGCGGTCGGTCCTGAGGCTCTCTGCCATCTGGCGCCGGGAGCGGCCCCGCACGCCAGTGGGTGAACAGCTCGATCAAGCCGAGCATGTCGAAACTTCGCCTCACCAGCAAGGCCCTTCCAGGCGGTAACCCGTGAGGAAAAGCGAACCTGTGTGCGAGGCCCACGACTTTGTGCGCGCCGCCCCAGGCGGGAAATATATGACGGCTAGGGAGACTTACGTGACGGACATCCCTCAGTGGGGATTCCGTGACTGCCAACAGGCCAGGGTGCCGCGATGATAGAAAACTTCACGCTCTCTGCGACCTCACATCGAGTACCGATCCGATCCACGTTTCCGGCAGCGAGTACTCATATTTGCAGACCGAGGCGTGAAAGTCTTTGTGCACCTTCACTGTCTTGAATATCGGACATAATAGAGGCAGGCACAGGCAGCCGGTGGGAGTGCTCGGCGGCGTCGAACGGGACCACTGACTCTGCGGTGGTGCCATGGTCCGCATCCCAGCAGTCTGGGAAGAGCAGATGCTCGCCGCCTGTTGGGCTGCCTCGAGGAAGGCAACGGCCCACCGGTCCAGAAGTTTTTTTGCACATAATGTATGGCCTGCTCCACCCACGGCCAGTCCCGCAGAGTGCGCACCCGCGCAGTATCGGTGACCAACCCGACGTGCCCCGGTGTAGTCCAGCCATCCGCGCAAGAGCCGTGGATTGATCGCATCAGCCTGGGGGACAATCGGTTTCATGTTGTCCGGGATGATCACGTGGAAGACGCTGCCTAAGCACTCTAAGCACCAAGGGGTGGCCGACCCTCGCAAAGACGTGGCCGGGTACGACGATAGCGGCTACGCCGGACAAGCCGGCTGGGGCAGCTGAAGAATTGGTGTTGGGGTCAGTCCGTTCGGTGGTGCGTTCCTATCGCAGACGGCGGCGAATAAACCCGCATCACTATTCGGTACTGCCATCCGGACAGGAGTAATCGGGTTTGGAGAACGCGTCGACCTCGCGGGTCATGGACAGCACAATTCAGCCTGATCAACGGGCAGATTGCGGCGGAGACTCTGGTGACCGACCTGTCGACCGGGAATCGCTTGGGGTGCCACCCTCCCGAACTCGACTATGGTGGCGCCGGTGACTTCCGTCTGTACACAACTCCGGATCTGCGTCAGCAGGCTGGTCGCCGCGGATGGGCTTCTCCCCGAGAATGCCGACACGAACTGGTGTCCAGGATCCGAACAGTTTTTGGAACAAAATCGGGAGGCCAACTCCCGCGATCATACCGATCGTGAATACCGCGATATCCGTGTCCAAGCTGACTTTGCTGAGCGCGATGCGGGTCGCGGCGGCGCCGAAGACATGAAGGAGGTAGATACCGAACGAGAACCCGCCGATCCATGCGAGGGCTCGGCATCGAACCGCATTCCTGGCAGAGTAAATCAGCGTCACGCCGACGACACCGATCGCGAGGCTCAAAAGCCGGTCAACCCCAACTGGTACGTCCCATCCGTCGACGGATATGCCGATTCGCGGGATAAGGAGAGTTGCCAGTACAGCACCAGCTGCGGCAGCGCCGAACCCGCGCAGGTCGAACAGCATGTATCGGTGCATGCCGTAGCCGATCAAGAAGAATGGCATCAAACGGATGGCGCCGTCGATGCTGAAGATGTTCCAGGTGCCGGAGAATCTGAGGACAACGAACAGCGCCGCGGAGACAACTGTCGCGATCAGCCAGCCACGGCGGGTGGTGGTGACGGACGTGTTGTCGAGTACTGCAACTACGGCGAAGATCAGAAAGATCGAGGGAAGGAACCACAGGTGGTCATGTCCATAGATGACGATCATCCAGGCGTCGGTGACCGCGGGCTTGGAATTGATCCCTGGCACGACTAACTGCATTCCGAACAACAAGATTCCGACAGTGACCAATGGGAACAGAAGGCGCCGGCTCTTGGCGCGAAGGAAACCTTGAATCGCCCCGGGCCGGATAGGCCGGTATGCGTAGACAAAGCCTGAGATCACCGAGAAGAGGGGCATACGGATGTCTTCTAGGAGGATGTAGCTGTACCTCCAAATCGAGTCATCCGTAACGGTCATTCCACGTGTGGCCTTATCTCCAATGACATGACCTGCGACCATCAGTAGAACTGCGATTCCGCGTAGCGCCTGGATCGACATATCCTTATGCGGCTTGCCAAGCGCCCGCAACCCCTCGGGTTGAGTCATGTCAATATGTTGCACTATGCGGGCTCCCACTGTATGTCGCTTCTTTGGGGGAACGCAGCGGGAGAGTAGCCACCATCCGACTCCCCTTGTGGAGGTGCACGATTGATTTCCCTGCCCGAGCACCCGCCGAGTTTGACATTACTAGGCGGTGCGGGAGGCGGTCGAGCATGGCTGCGGTGAAGGTGGTGCCGCCGAATACTTCGCCATTCGGAGACGCTGCAATTGGTGGTGATCACGATCAATGTTTTCAAATGACGTTGTGCCACACCTAAGACAGTGCTCAAGCGGCCTCGGCCGGCAACGGCAGATACCCCAGCTCGTCAATCTATTCCGACGTGGGCATAATTTGATTCGTGCCGCGCCAGGAATTATGGCAAACGGGTTCTGGCTACGGGCGGGTTCGGTTGCGCCTGCGGTGATTCAACGATGTCATTCGGTGATTGTGTCGGCATAGTTCCGCGGCCCGTTCGATGACTACAGCAGCCACCCCACCGGCCTGGGCTGCGTCCCGAAGCGCTGTGGGCGGCACAACGGACCGACCAGTGGACCGACTACACACTGACGGCATCCGCTCCTTTGCCGCGTGGACCGAGCTGCGAGTGTCGCCGTGGTCTACTAGCCCTGAATCGCTACCATGGATTTGATCAGCCCGGCGTATCGCTCGGTCCAGATGTGTGAATCCGGGAAGTAGCAGTCCATCTGAGTGAGGCCCAGTAACTCGACCTCGTTCACTCGGACAATGGCGGTCTGACGATCTTTGGTGTGCATGTACCCGGGCTTCCACAGCATCGTTGCCCGCACCCTGGCTTCAAACGGAAGGAACTGTATGCCCGGTGCAAGCCAATGCGGCTCTATGGGGAAATAGCGGTACGGCGTCTGCACCCAGTGCCGACTTGCCGATTTGCGGATCACCTCAGCCAGTCGTGCCCGCTGGGCGTGACCGCCGACGTGTTCGATAAGACTGTTCGAATAGACCAAATCGTAGTCCTGAGCCAATACGTCGCCCGGCGGATCGCAGGCGTCTCCCAGTACAGACGTGACCGCCTCAGATCTCTCCTCGAATCGCACCAGGTTGACGACAGTGACGTGCCTCGGCATTTCTGGCGCACTCATCCAGTAATCCGGCGTTCCCCCGAGGTCGAGGATGCGCCACTCTGTGATGTCGGGGAATGTAGCCGCGAACTTTTTCCAGCGGCCGCGACGGGCCCGCGAAGAAAGCGATGTCGGCCTATCCAGACCCACAAAATGCGCACTGAAATCGTCAGTTGAAATCAAGGTCCCTACCACCTCTTGGTCGCCTGGTTGATAATAGGATTGATCGGTCACGGCAACCACGACCGCCTACCCATAGCGAAACTTCATATGCGAGAGCCAAATTGAACACTTTCACTCCTACTCAAGAGCGATCTTGTAGATGTGGTATGTCGACTCTACTGGGAAGGAATCTCGGAACTTTCCGTCACGGATCTCCAGGGTTCTTCCTTCCCCCACTACCTCAGCGCTCCCCGCAAGACCTGCTGGCACCGTGAAAGTCCGTTCACCACTTCCGCCGTCAGTCATGGCAAAGATGTACGCTTGCCGATCAATCACTTTCAACATGGTGTCAATCTGACTACCGAAATCCCAATCGTAGCTCTGCGTATTCAATACAGCAGCCAACGAGTGGAGAAGATTGTTGATTTCTCCCATCGCGGCCACCTGATTCTTGCCGCAGAAGCTTTCGCCCTGGTCCTGCGCATTTCGCAACGGTTGCGTGGTCAGGCAGTCCCCGCCCAACGCCTGCTGGAACCATACGATCCCCCGCGCTTCGTTGATTACCGATGCCATTGCCGCGCCTTTGATTTCCGCCGGCGCGATGTTGCGCACAAAGGACTTCTCGTCCCCGACACCTGTGATGACTTCGATGAAGTTCCAAATCGCCTGGAGCCGACCATCAGCGGCATCACGGGCACGAAGTGAATCGGTCATCCGCCCATAGCTCGATGCTGTCCGACAGGTGGATTGCGGAATAGGGTTGACGTACTGATCTCCCCGGTACGGGTCGAAGTCACAAAACGAGTTCGTGTAGAGATAGTGGTCCAGACTCACCGCGTCGGTGTAGTCGTTGACATACTTTTCCTGGTCAGAGACGGCAAGATCCTTTCCGACCACCATCTGCGTGTAGTTCCCGTAGAGAAACTGACCATGGCCGCGTAGTTCGTCCTCAAGCTCTTGAAGGTGGGCACGCCCGGCCGCCGGACTTGGAAAACGCCCATCAACCTCATCGTCGGTCAGCCGGCCGGGCCAGTTCTTCGAGCTGGAGTCAAACCCCTCGTTGACTTTCCCGCCAACCCAATACATTCCAGTACTCTTGAGAATCTCGAAGTCAGACGCCTTCCAAAGACCTCCCGTGTAGAAGTTGATGCCCAAGTGTTGATCCCAGCGGACCTGCTCAGCAGTGTCGAATGATCCATACCAAAGGCCGATCGGAAAGAAGTCGGGAGACGTCCAGTCCGATGCGTTGGCGAACTGGCGCCAGTATTCAGATCCGCCCTCCCATGCGATCCTCGGCAAACTCAGGACATTGCGTCCGGGATCGATGTCTGCGTCCGATGGTCCCCCACATCCTGCTATCAATGAAGCAACGACCGCCATGCTGCAGCACACTCGGACCACTGAGGACTGGAATCGATGCATGACGTGCGCCATTCGTTACGGAAACTGCTGTCCGGATGAGGATCCGGCCACTTCAAGAGATGCGATCGATGACTCCAGATCTTGTTCGCCAACACCTCCGGTGTCACCAGCCAGGGGTGGAGACGTGCTGCGCTCGGGCTGATTCGGGACTCGGATTCCATACGCCGTTCGACTGCTGTCGTCACGCTCCCATGAATCGGAACGGGCTCGTCCCGCCCGTCGCCGAGCCACAAGAGTCAGGACGATGTAGACGCCGGCATCCCACGCCGATCGCGGGCCGCGAGCCGAACCGAGCATGGCTCGCAGAGTGCGACCGGCCGGTGGCGCCTCTGCGATTTCAGACTTACCGCGGTATCCGCGCTGCAGGATGTGCAGCAAGCTACGGAGGTCGCGAGGGACCACAACCGTGGTCGGTTCGGTGGCAACAACTGACTTCTCGTCCGTGGCAAACTGCGCGTCGACCCACAGGTCGTCACCAGTCAGCGCCGGAAACCTGCCGATCCTGTCATGTCCTGCCTCGCTGAGCCCATAGGCACCAGCGCCCCACAGTGCGGTTCGGAACCAGGCGATACGCGATCGAGCCCGATAGTACGAGCGAACAATTCTGTCTGCGCCGTCGACATCAAATTTCGACGATGGCCGCGCTGCGAGCACCGAACCCGCTCGAAGTTTGTCAAACACCTGTGCCACAGCAGATATTGTGACCTCCGTGTCAGCATCGAGGTAGAGACGCGGCCACAACGTCGCTGTTGTATCCCCCAAGTTGAGCGCTACGACCTTCGATGCCTCTGCGGTCTCCACTACAGTGACTCCGACATAGGATCTGGCGATTTCTGCAGTGTCGTCCGAGCATCCGTTGCAGACAACGATGAGTTCGATCGTTCCGTGGGCAGCTGCGGCCGCCAGGGGCTTGAGGGTTCGGCCGATGACGGCAGATTCGTTGTGCGCGGGCACGATCACCGCTCCGAGACCACGCCGACCGGTCGGAGACGGGACTGGCGCTGCACTGGGCAACTCGGTCCACCGGGCACTGTTGCAGAGGACGCCCAACGTCGCTCGGTGGCCGCGGTCGTACGACCGCAACAACTCCCCCAGGACGACTGCCGCCCGCATCCCTCCGGAGTGCATCTTGCCGTGGTGGCTACGGAAGTAGCGAACTCGATTGACCACCATCAGGGTTGACAATGCCGGCGAACTACCCGATCCCGCGCCGCGGTGTGCCACTACGGCAGCCGGGTCGAACCACACCGCGTATCCAGATTCCCGAACCCGACGGAGATAGTCGACCTCTTCGGAATACAGGAAGTAGCGCTCATCCCAGTCCCCGACGGCCCGATCCACGTCGGAACGCACCAGCAATGCCGCGCCGGTTGCCCAATCGACTGCATGTGGGTATCCGTATTCCGCCGGATCCCACACCGTCTCCGACATCCACGCAGGCCGACGAGCGAGATGGTGCCCGAATAGAGTATCTCCCAATGCATTCCGCACTGTCGGCTCGGCACGCAGCGAAGGGTACGTTACATCGTCTCCGACGATTCGCGGGACAACCACTCCAACATTTCGATTGTCCAGTGCATCGAGCATGACCGCGACCGCACCAGGTCGAATGCGTAGATCGGGGTTCAAGACAAGTATTGCGCGACAATCACCTGCGTGCCCGCGCGCAACATTGATCCCGCCGGCGTACCCGATGTTGGCACCGGCGGAAACCAAGACCACGTCAGGGTGTTCTGATACGAGTTCTATTGTGCGATCGGATGAATCGTTGTCGACCACCACCACCCGAATCGACTGGTCAAGAGCCTCGTACCGAAGGTCGGTGAGCAGATGTCCGATGTCGTCAGCGCTGTTGTAGGTCACCACGACAACTGCCACATCTACGTGCCCCTCGGGCCCTGCGAAATTGCCGGTCGTCATGACGGAGAACCTCCGGTCGCTTCGATCTCATCGCCTTTGGGTCGATAGGTCAGACCACATTCATCGCAGACCAGGTCTTCAGGCAGGCGTTGCCCACAGATACACGCCCAACCGATCCTCTTGCCCGGATTCCCGACGACAAAACCGTGGGCGGGCACGTCGGCAACAACAACCGCACCGGCCCCGACGAAAGCATGTTCGCCAATTGTTGTTCCGCACACCACCACTACGCCGGCACCGAGCGTTGCTCCGCTGCGAACTCGGGTGGACGCCAGGGCGTCACCACCGCGTTTGATATGAGCGCGCGGGCGGAAGTCGTTGGTGAAGACCACTGCGGGCCCGAGGAAGACATCGTCCTCGATGGTGACGCCATCAAAGATGAGGACCCGGTTCTTGACGGTCACACGGTCCCCGACCACCGCGCCGGACTCGATATAAGCGTGATCGCACACGTTGCAGTCGCGGCCGACGCGAGCTCCATTCAGGATGTGCGCAAATGCCCAGACTCGTGTACCCGCACCGACATCGTTGCTGTCACACAGCGCCTGCGGGTGAACCTGAATCTGCTTCTCACTGATCTCTGTTACGTCAAGTGCGTTCATAAGTGTCCACACCTCGCTCTCCGAATGGGGTCGACAGGCTTGTCGCGCGCTTGCACGGCTGGGGTCTGAATTTCAGATGTTCTACGACGGGTAACGCGGCGCACGCACAGCCTACGACGAACAATCAGTGCCGCCGCCACCCGACACATGTCGATGAGTCTCGTGAGCCGACCGACTCTGGTATCGAACGCAGCACCGTATTCCTCGAGCTGCCGCTCAAAGGCATGATCTAACCCGTAGCGTGACACCACTTCTCGCGCGTACGCTCCTCGGTAATCGCGAAGTCGTGAACTCTCGAGCAACGGTTCCAATGCCGCCAGCAGATCCACTTTTCCGAGGCGATTTCCACTCCCGACGCCGTACCAACCGCTCCAAGAGAATTCGTCAATCGTGGCGTGACTCAACGGCCTGAAGAAGCCGCGTTCACCGGCAACCACAACCGGCTTACCCAAAGCCATGCCCTGTGCCACAGAACTACCCGATGCCACAACCACATCAGCAACCGCAAGTGCCGCTCGACGATCGATCATCTCACCGGCAACGACGACCACCTCACGACCTGATCGCGCATTGAAATCGGCTGCGCACTCCGTCGCCGTCCCGAGCAGTGATCCGTCACCCACAACCAAGAGTTGAACGGGTGTGCCTTCGGCCGCGATCTCCCCTACCGACTCGATGGCCGTCACCAGGGTGACCAGTGATGCTTCATCGTCGAGTGGAATTGCCAGCGCGACAACCAATCCGTTGCTGTCGAGATGCCGGCGCTGCACGAATTCTTCGCCGACCACCACGCGTCCGGACCCGTTGTTCTCAGTGTCCACCCACGGTTCCAAAATGCTGACCCGGGTGAAACCCTGCGTACGCAATTCCCCTGCAGCGCTCTTCGAACCCACCAGCAACGCCACCGAATGCGGCAATATCGGCGAGTCACCTCTGGCATGGATTGTGCCGGTCACAGCCACCTGCCGGCGAGACAGGTTGGCGGCGAGAAATGCTTCGTCGATCGCTTCCCATTCGAATGCATGAACCACCTCGATGGATCGCTCCCGAATCACCTTCACCAACCGTCGTACCGGAAGGAACGTGCCGTCGGCTGGCCTATCGGGTATCAGTAACAGTTCGATTCCGAGTTCGTGGACACGCGCTGCAAGGATCCCGGGAGCGGCGATCATCATCACCTCGTGACCGGCCGCCACCATCGCCCCCGCCATTTCAACAGCGCCTCGCTCGCTGTCACCGAGACGGAGGGTTTTGGGATAGAACAGAACTCGCATTCGGATCACCCTCGTCTATTCGCAGGGCGACCTCGTGGCAGACTCGGCCGCGTCACCTGGTGCCGCCAACGATCAGCGATAGACGATCCGCGACGAACTCTTGCTGAGCTGTCGAAATATGCGGGAACAGTGGCAGCGAGAGGATACGGCGCGCCGCCTGTTCACTCACCGGAAACTGCCCGGTCCGGTATCCCTCACCGTAGGCACCGGTCAGGTGGATGGGCGTCGGATAGTGGATACCCGCGCCGATCCCGGCCGCCCCGAGGTCCTCGAGCACCCGGTCGCGGTTCTCCACCTGGACCACATACAGGTGCCACACGTCGATATTGCCAGGCGCCGACGTCGGTGTCCGCACTCCCTCGATCGGCGCAAGCATCTCGCTGTAGCACTCGGCTGCGCTGCGCCGCAGATTGTTCCAGCCCTCGAGTCGGGCCAGCTTTGCCTGCAGGATCACTGCTTGAATCGCATCGAGCCTGGAGTTCAGGCCCACCACATCGTGCACATACTTCTGCCGGCTCCCATGGGCCGCAATGGTCCGGATGCGTTCTGCCACAGATTCATCATTGGTCAGGACCGCGCCGGCGTCACCGGCCGCGCCGAGGTTCTTGCCGGGATAAAAGCTGGTGCCGGCTGCGATTCCGGTGGTTCCGGCCGGAACACCGAATCGACTCGCGCCCTGGGACTGTGCGGCGTCCTCGATGATCGCCACATCGTGTCGGGCGGCAATGTCGACGAGCTTCTCGACGGGCGCACTCTGCCCGAACAGATGCACCGGGATGATCGCACGCGTACGCGCCGTGATCGCAGCCTCCACCTGTTCCGGATCGATGAGCAGATAGTGCGGGTCGACATCGACGAGAACCGGCGTCGCACCGGCGCGACTCACTGCCTCGGCGGTCGCGATGAATGAGTTGGTCGGCAAAATCACCTCATCGCCGCTCCCGACACCGATTGCGCGAAGTGCGAGTTCGATTGCGTCGGTGCCGTTGCCGACTCCAACACAATGGCGGGCGCCGGAGAACCCTGCGTATGCCGATTCAAAGTCTGCAACCGCAGTTCCGCCGATGTATGCGGCACTCTGCAAGACGCGTTGGAGCTGCGGCATCACCTCGCCGGCGATCTCGTCGAATTGTGCCACGAGGTCCACAAATGGCACTTCCGTGCGCGGTGCAAGTCTCTCTATTGTCATTCCCGACTTTCTCCATATTCGATCGCGCGGGCCGGATTGCCCACCCAGACCTCGTCGGCGGGCAGATCGGCCAGCAACACCGAACCCATTCCCAGGACCGCACACGTCCCGACGCGGACGTTCTGCTTTACGGCACTGTTCATCCCCAGATACGCCTCATCACCGATCTCCACGGATCCACCGAGAGTTACTCCGGCACACAGTGTTGCGTAGTCGCCGACACGATCGTCGTGTGTGCAGACCGCATGTGGCATGAGTACCGCATGACGTCCGATCGACACCGATGCGGTGAGAACCACACCCGCGAGAAGAATCGACCCCGAACCGACGGCACAATCCGAAGGCACCCGGACATCCGGCGCGATCACCGTCGCATACCGAGAACTGTCGACTCCCAGCCGAACCAGCCGTTCGATGATGAGTCTGCGCGATCGGCCCGACCCGGTGCACACCAGGATGTCGGAGTCGGTGTGCTCTCGTACCGAGTCGATTCCACCGAGCACGGGTAGTCCGGCGATGTCCTTACCGTGCAACGCCGTGTCGTCGTCCAGCAGGCCGATCGGCTTGTGGTCGGCCGAGCCTTCGAGCAGCGCAACGACTTCTCTGGCCAGCCCGCCGGCACCGATCAGAATCACCGGCCGCATCAAGACCTCCTGATCACATCTACGACCCGGAACAGGTCATCGGAGGTCATCTGGTGGAACAGCGGCAGGATGAGCGTCGAATCGGTAAGTCGTTCTGTCACGGTCAGATCAGCGTGATCGCGTCCCGCGTGCGCCGGATGCCGGTGCGCAGCCATGATTCCCCGCCGTGCGGAGATCCCGGCCGAGGCGAGTTCGCCGAGCAGCTCCTCCCGCGAGTTACGATGCCCGGCACTGACTTCGATCCAGAACGACTGGAAGTTCGAACGTCCGCCGGCCGGGTCGGCCACGCACCGCACACCCGGGACGTCGGCGAGCGCATCCTGATACATCCCGGCCAAGACACGACGTCGGGTGACCATCTCGGCGAGGCGGCCCAGCTGCACGATGCCCACGGCGGCCTGTAGGTCCGTCATCCGATAGTTGAACCCGACCTCGAGGTATTGTTCGGCCGGGGCGAGCACACTCTGATGGCGTTGCGCGGCACTGACACTCATCCCGTGCTCGCGCAGTTTGCGCGCCCGGTCGGCCCAGTCCTGACGGTTGGTGGTGAGCATTCCGCCTTCACCGGTGGTCAGCAACTTACGCGGGTGAAACGACCACACCGCGATATCTGCCGATACACCCATCGGACGGTTGCCCAGCCGCGAACCAGCACCACAGGCCGCATCCTCCACGAGAGTGATGCCCCGCGGTTCACACACTGCTCTGATACCCGCGATGTCGGCAGGTATGCCACCTTGATCCACGGCGATGACCGCGGTGGTCTTCGGCGTCAGTACGTTCTCGATTGTCTCTGCGGTGACATTGCCGGTGACCGGGTCCACATCGGCAAACACCGGCCGGGCGCCGACATACGTGGGCGCGTTGGCTGTTGCCACAAAGGAGAACGACGGAACCACCACATCGTCGCCTGGCTGAACGCGCGCCACCACCATCGCCAGATGCAGGGCCGCAGTGCAATTGGACACGGCGACCGCGTTGCGCGTGTCCACCAGCGCGGCGAAACGGGTTTCGAACTCCGCGACCCTGGGTCCCTGTGCAATCCAGCCCGATTCGATGACATCGGCCACGGCGGCAATCTCTTCTTCACCGAGATTGGGCTGCATCACGTTCAGCCGGGTCACGGCGGTCATGACGCCACCGCCCGTCCGGCAGCGATCGCTTCACGTTGCGGTTCCCACCAGCGCACGAGCTCACGCAGTCCGTCCTCGACGCCGATCTCGGACTTGAAGCCGAGGTCGCGCCAGGCAGCGCCGGTGTCGGCGAGGCGCCTCGCCACCCCGTTCACTGCGCGCTCCGGTCCGTGTTCGACCGACAGCGAGGAGTTCATGGCGCGCAACAGAGAGTGGGCCAATTCGAGAAGTGACGTCTCCTCACCACTGGCGATGTTGTAGACACCTTCATCGATATCACTGAGAGCAGCAAGGATATTCGCGCGGGCGATGTCCTCGGTGTACACGAAATCCATTGTCTGGGATCCGTCGCCGAAGATGAGCGGTGGCAGTCCGTCGGCAATTCTCTCCATCCAGCGGACGAGGACCTCGGTGTACAGACCGTGGACGTCCATCCGCGGACCGTAGACGTTGAAGTACCGCAGCCCGACATACCGCATCCCGTACATCGCCCGGAAGCTCCGGAGCATGCCCTCGTTGAAGCTCTTGGCAGCACCGTAGAAGGTGTCGTTGTTGTGGTGATGGTGGCGTTCTCCGGTCGGGAACTGCTCCGCCATTCCGTAGACAGATGCCGACGACGCAGCGACGACCTTGTCGACACCGTGTTCGGCCGCAGCTTCCAGAACCGTGAAAGTACCGTTGACCAGCACATCGAGCGCCAGACGCGGCTCCTCGGCGCACTGGGTGATCCGAATCGCGGCCTGGTGGAACACCACATCGGCGCCCTTGGTCAGATCGTGCACCATATCCCGATCTCGCAGGTCGCCGACCACCAACTCGGTGCGGGGGTCATCCAGGGCCACAGACAGATTGGCCTCTCGGCCACGAACCAGGTTGTCCAGGACCACAATCCGATCAACGCCCTGATCGAGCAGCTGGTCGACGATGGTCGATCCGATGGTGCCCGCACCGCCGGTGACCAGCACAGACGCTCCCCGCAGCGCGCTCATGACGCACTCCGGAAAGCCAGAGCGTTGGTGTACTGGTGCGGAGCGACCGGTTTTCCACGGGCGGCGAGGCTCTCCGATACCGCCTCGAGGACCGACAGAACTCGCAGTCCCGCCGCCCCATCCGTCCTCGCCGGCCGTCCCGATCTGATCGCGTCGGCGAACTCACCGACCATCGACGAGAGTGCTTCTTTCTCGGTGAGTGCCGGCACCGTGATGTCGCCCAACCGGTACGAGACACGGGCGGCTTGCCGTTCGTCTTCGGATCGGCCGAAGGCCAGATCGACACCCCGGTCATGTACGGCCACCCGGCGTTGGGCATCGAGGTCGTCCCACACCACAGTTCTATGGCTGCCACCGATGACCATCTGCCGAATCTTGGTGGGCGACAGCCAGTTGACGTTGATGTGCGCCGTCGAGCCGTCGCGCATGGTCAATGAGATGTGGCCGACGCAGGCGTTGCCGACCCGGAGTGGGTCGGAGCCGGTGGCACTCACTTCTACCGGGTTGAGCCCTCCCGGCAGGATGAAGTCGAGGATCGACAGGTCATGCGGGGCAAGATCCCAGAAAACGTCGACGTCGGGCTGCACCAGACCCAGGTTGATGCGGGTGGAGTCGATGTACATGATGTTGCCGAGCGTCCCCGACTGCACTGTCTGCGCGATGTACTGCACGGCGGGTGTGTAGCAGTAGGTGTGATCGATCATCAGCACCCGGTCGGCGTCGCGAGCTGCCTCGACCATGACCGCAGCATCGATGACACTGGGCGCCAGAGGCTTCTCCACCAGCACATGCTTGCCGGCTTCCAATGCGGCCATTGCCAGCGATGCATGTGTCTGCGCCGGCGTCGCAATCGCGACGGCATCGATGTCGTCGCGCTCCAAGAGACGTTCGAACGACGACTCCGCGACCACAGTCGACCGCGGACCGATCACCTTGCGAGCACGCTGTTCGTCCAGATCGCACACCGCGACCAGATCCCAGTCCGGCGATGCCCGGAAGTTGCGCACCAGGTTCGGGCCCCAGTATCCGGCACCGACGACGGCCACGCCGAGTTGCTTCTTCATCAACTGCTCCTTGATTGCACACTCGCAGGGCGACCACTCGCCGCGACCCGGACCTTTGTTCGAGCCGGGCAGCGTAGGCGCCGCAACCCGAACAACAATTCGGGCGTACCGGTCAATTATGCGGCGCATGACGCTGCAACCGCGAGCCAGAAACGAAACTGAATCCGTTCAGACGATCGGCTTGTGATTAGGATTGTTAACGTTCGTAGTCGGAATGGTTGAACATTTCATTCGTGGCCTGCACGTCAATGTCAAGAATTGATAACGAGCCTCCGATTCAGGATCGCTCTTTAGGTGCAGTTCTGCACGTAACGCTCATCGTGAGCTCACCTAAATATGATCGTCAGTTGATTTTCCAAGCGCTAGAACCTATTTACATTTTAATATATTTCCCGTGCCCAATTTCTCTCCAACCTCGGTAACCCGAATGGCCTATTTCACCCACTGCAAGAACGGCTGTAATTTCGCCAATACTGGATCCGAGGTGGCCCGCGACGTCGGACCACAAGTGAGATCAGCACAGCCCAGAGGGAGTCCGAAGGTCATGTTGGACGAAGCACATGCAGCGTCAGCACCCGCCACGCGCACATCATTTGAGCTGGTAAATGGCACATTTGAGCGATGGTCGGCGTCCTACGTACGCCGAGTCCACTGGACCGACCTCACACTGGTACTCGGAGCAGTCGCCGGCGCCGTCGTCATCAGATTCGCCGGAGGCGGCGGCCTGGGAATTGCTCAACGAAATCATCTCGCCATCGAGACTATTGCCTTGTCAATTGCATGGATCCTCGCATTACATGCGACACAGAGTGCAGACAAGCGAATCATCGGATCCGGCGCAACAGAATACAGCCGCGTGGCGTCTGCATGTTTTATGACATTTGGGTTTCTCGCCATCTTCGATCTTGTTTTCAAACTGAATATTGCGCGCGGATTTGTCGCCGTCGCATTACCAATCGGAACCATTGGACTACTCGCCGGACGGTGGGCGTGGCGAAAGAATCTGACCCGTCAGCGGGCGAACGGTACGAAACTCCAGCGAATACTGATAATCGGAGATTCGGACTCTTCGATTCCCCTGATCGATCGCATTGAAGACAACCACTTTCTTGGTTACAAAGTGGTTGGCCTGGTGAATACCAGCGGCACGGTTTCAAAGTCCCCGCGCCCCCCGGGTTCAGCACCTGCGCATTGGGGGCATTGCAATCCGCCCGCCGCAGACCTCGATGGCCTCACCAAAGCCGTCAAACAGACCGGCGCCACCACGGTCGCCGTGACATCCGCTGCCGCACTGGGGTATTCGGTGATGCGAGAACTATCCTGGGCGCTCGAGTCGATGGATGTCGAGATGGTCGTGGCTCCTGGCGTCACCGATATCGCCGGGCCCAGAATGATGTTGCGCCCCGTTGCCGGCCTCCCGATGTTGCATATCGACAAACCCCGTTATGCCGGCGCAAATCGGTTCCTCAAGGCCGGCATCGACCGACTCGGTGCGTTGACGATGCTCATACTCCTGACACCGGTTCTCGTCACCTGCGCGATTGCGATCAAATGCAGTTCCTCCGGTCCGATCTTCTATCGAGCCGAACGTATCGGCTTGAGCAACAGTCCGTTTCTCATGTGGAAATTCCGAAGCATGGTCGACGGCGCCGACCGTCAAAAATCCTCACTGGTCGGCAATTCGGACGGAAACGGCGTCCTGTTCAAGATGCGCAAGGATCCACGGGTTACTCGCGTCGGCGCTTTTCTCCGCCGCTACAGCCTTGATGAGCTCCCCCAGCTGATCAATGTTCTGACCGGCGAGATGAGCCTCGTGGGACCGCGACCACCACTTCGCGAAGAGGTCGCGCAGTATCGCGGGCCCGTGGTCCGGAGACTGCTCGTTCGCCCGGGGATCACCGGACTGTGGCAGATCTCCGGCCGATCGGAACTGTCCTGGGACGAATCGGTACGACTCGATCTCCTGTACGTCGAGAACTGGTCGATCATGCAAGACCTCGTAATCCTCTGGCGCACAATGCGTGCCGTCATCAACGGGCAGGGCGCCTACTGATGCTCCCATTCCTGATGCTCCCAAGCCGATCTCGCGCAGTCACGGAGGGAGAAACGATGAACTCACAATCGACGCGGTCAAGCGAGGTAGCGCGGCAACCACAGACCGTCACGATGATGATCGACGGGGTCGCCGTGGACCTCTGTACCGAAGACCTCGTGCTCGATGCCGTGCAGCGGTGCCTGACCGGCTCACGCAACACACCGCTGGCCATCGGATCGGTCAATCTCGATCACCTCCATCACTTCACCGCACCGGATGGCCCGCGACTCGACCACCCTGATCGCCACGGTGAGGACGGCGTCGACTGGGTACTGCTCGCCGACGGAGCCCCCATCGTCGCTCGGGCAGCGAAATTGACAGGTCAGGCGTGGCCCCGCCTGACCGGTTCTGATCTGCTGCCGGCAATACTCCGCGAAGCCGAGCGCACCGGTAGCCACATCGGCTTCTACGGAGGCTTCCCCGACCTGCACAAGAGACTGGATGCGCGGATCCGCCAAGATTTCGTCGGTCTTGGCCCGGTCCACTACTGGTCTCCCGAACGCGCCGATCTTGCTGACCCTCGCAAGTGTCTGCGTGATGCCCACGAGATCCGTGACACCGGGATCGACCTACTCGTGGTCGGCTTGGGCAAGCCTCGCCAGGAAATGTGGATCGAACATTTCGGCACCCAAACCGGGTCCCGGGCCATGCTGGCGTTCGGTGCTGCCGCCGATTTCCTTGCCGGAACCGCAGAACGCGCACCAGTTCAGTTGCAGCGCCTGGGCCTCGAATGGCTCCACCGCCTCTCCTCCGATCCTCGGCGGTTGGCCCGCCGATATCTGATCGAAGGACCACCCGAACTGCTGACGTTGCGCCATGCGCAGCTGACACAAGACTTCCGGTCGGCCGTCATCGACGCGACCAGCACCGCGCCGAAACGATCCGTTATTCCCGCCAGCGCCTCCTGAACTACCCCCGATCCCAAAATGTCGCGGCAACCACACGACCCGGTGGCTGCCTGATCCTCGTGCGCGAAACCTGCGGCCTGAATCGGTGATCAGCTAAGATCACATTTGACCTTGCTCAAAGAAGTGGGCTTGAGTCAGGCCGAAATCAACGGAAAGTACGTCGCGTTCGCTCAGCTGTCACATTGATCCAGTAGGTCCACCGATGGAGGCTCCGCAATCACGCTCCGTGCAGCCCATGGATGAGTCTTGGGCCGTTGCTCGAATTGGAGTTGTCGAAGACTTCGCGACCACGCGCCGGGGTCTGGTCACGATCATCAATCAGGCCGACGGACTGTCGGTGGTGGCCGATGCTCCGACAGTGCCCAAGCTGATCGACCAAGGCGAACCGATCGATCTGGCTCTCCTGGACCTGCGGTTGTCCGACGATTCGACGCCCCGCGGCAACATCGAGCTGCTGCGAACCCTAACGACCAACATCCTCGTGTTCACATCGGCATCGGAGCCCTACCTGATCCGCGAGGCGCTCACATCGGGGGTCCTCGGTATCTTGCGGAAATCGGTGGACGTAGACGAACTCATCGGCGCGATCCGATCAGCGATCGACGGCCAGGTGGTACCCACGATGGAATGGGCGACCGCCATCGACTCTGACCCCAATCTCGCGGCAGTCGATCTGAGCCCCCGCCAGCGGCAGATTCTCGAGCTGTACGCCGCCGGCGAACCGGCATCCCGGGTGGCCTCGATCACCGGTCTGTCCGCAGAGACAGTCAATTCATACGTGGGCCGGATCAAACAGAAGTACTCCGAGGCCGGCCGGCCGGCCCAAACAAAGACCGACCTATACAAACGGGCTTTGGAGGACGGGTGGTTACCAATGCCGCGGCGTTTTCGTCACTGAGATCTCCGCCGACCTCGGCCGCCGATCTCACAACCCGACAGGTCAGCCGGTTCGGGTCGATCGCGCTGTGCCTCTACCCCCTGCTACTCATATCCTCGATCGACGCCCTGGCAGATGTTGTTCCGCTGTGGTGGACCATTGCCGCGTTGGCAGCGGTCGTGGTGCCCGGGTTGGCGATGCTCGTCTCCACCTTCGTCACCGACAGCCAGTGGACGGTCCGTACGGCCTGGGCTGTGTCGATCTCTTACGCCGCAATCATCACCTCATTCGCATTCGTCTGGACCGGACTACCGACCGACGATGGCTCCGGTGCATGGCTGACCGCGATGGCCGGCGTGGTGAGTGTCGCGGCAGTGGTTGCCATGCCGATTCCGGCCGCGATCGCTTATCTCCTCGCATCTGTGACGGCAACCCGCCTGATCGGCGCTTCCGTGGCAGAACGAACCAGCCCATCGGAGTTCGTCACCGATCTCGCCTGGGGTCTGTTCGTGGCGGCGGTGCCGTTTGTCATCGCAATCTTCGCCATCGAGACCGGCCGCCTTCGGGACAACGCCCAGGAACGCGCCAGTCGCCGGGCGGAAGCCGCCGCTGCCGAACAGAGCCGCAGGCGCGAACGCGCGAAATTGGACGCCATCACCCATGACCGCATCATGTCGATCATGTGGGCCGCGTCCCACGAGGGCACGAACGCCGAAATGCAGATCCAAGCGCTCGCCACGCTCGAGCAACTCGACGCACTCCAAGCCGACGACGAACTCCATCGCGCTGTGTCACCGGAAGAGCTGATCTCGGAAGCAGGGTCTGCCGCTGCAATCGTGGACCCAGGCGTGCAGGTGCACAACACCGCGACCAACGAACCGTCGACAACCTACCCGCTCGACACTGTTCACGCGATCGTCTCGGCCATGTCCGAGGCGCTGCACAACAGTGTTCGGCACGCCGGACCCGACGCCACCCGTTCGGTTTTGTTCACAATGGAGAAAGACTCCCTCACGGCCGAGATCTGCGATGACGGAGCTGGTTTCGACCAAGATCACGTCCCCGCGGACCGATTGGGGATCGCCCTGTCGATTCGTGGCCGGATGGAACAGATCGCAGGAGGGACGGCGACGATCACCTCTGCGCCCGGCGACGGTACCCGCGTGATCCTGCGCTGGCGGCGGCAGACATGACCCCCCGAATAGTCGCCGGCCTGGCGTTTGTCAGTTTTGCCACGATCACCGGGTTTGTTGCCATCGGGAGCCTGCCCCCCGATGTAGCGCTCTGGCCTGTAATCGTGACCCTGGTAATACTCTTTGTCGGTGCTGCCCCGGTCACTTTCGGTCGAGGTGATCCACTTTCGCCCCGGTCTACGGCAATCGCATGCGCAGCACTGCCGCTCGCAGTGCTCACAATGCTGATCGCTGAACCAGAAATCGTCGAAAGCAATCGGCCACCTTGGCTTTTGAGCGCGGTCGTCATATCGGGCATCGTTCTGTGTCTCCGCGGACGAATTGTGTTCGCCTGGTTGAGTTTGATGGCCTGCTACGTGTTGGTCATCGCGTGGGACGCGGTGTTCTCCGGGGGACTTCCTGACCTCCTTCTGTTGCTGTTCCTACCGGCCCGACTATTCATCGGAACCGCATTTGCGTTGGTCCTGCGTCGGTCGATTCTCGCCGTCGAGGAATTCAATCGCGCCGACGCAGACGAGGCTGCACGAGCTGCCGCGGTCCGGGCCGCGCGCGAGGAACGAGTCTCCCGGCTCGCCGATCTCGAATCGATGGTTCGGCCCATGCTCATCCGGATCGCCGAGGGGCAGCAGCTGTCGGCTGCAGACATGAAGGCCTGCGGATTGCTCGAAGGTCAGCTCCGCGATCAGATACAGGCTGCTGCGCTCGCAAACGCGGCTGTCGCGGGCAATGCTCGCGCGGCTCGGCGCCGCGGTGTCGACGTGGTGATGATCGACGACGGCGGGCTGATCGATACGTCACCTGAGGTCCACCGCCGCGTCACACAGCACGTGAACGAGGCTCTCCACACCTCGCACGGTGGGCGTCTGCGAATCCGTGTTCTACCGCCGGGACGATCAAGTTTAATTTCGATCTATCGAAGTGACGAAAAGTCTGGCACTATGAGAATTGATCTTGACGTGCACGGCGATCCAGCCTCCGACCTCGCTAGCTAGCAGAGGTAACGGTGAGGCATTTTTGGTGTAACCAAAAGAGGTGGCTACCCGAACTCTGCGCGACGTAAGAGGATGAACCTGGGCCGGGAACCCAAGACCAGGAGATTCCACAATGACGCTGTCACTTGCGCCTCTCAGCATCAGAGCGCTTGCCATGCCACGACTCACCGCACGGGAGATCGAAGTTCTGCGGAGTTGGGTGAAGCACGACTCCAAATCCAGCGCCGCGAGCGAACTGTTCATCACTGCGGCCACGGTCAATACCCATGTCAATCGCATACGTGGCAAATATGCAGCCAGCGGCCGGCCCGCACACACCAAAGCTGCCCTGTTGGCCCGGGCACTCCAAGACGGCTACGTCACGCTCGACGAATTCTGAATCGACACATCGCCGGCATCGGCACCGCCGTTGTTGAGTGTGGCGGTCGATCGGCTCCCATAAACGGGTAGTCGCTACCCCACCATCGCCATCCGAACCGGATGACGATGGTGGTGGCGGGACAGGCGACTCCTTCTCGATGATGGCCACGTCTGCCGTCGTGAGGCTGCCGATTGAGGTAGCCAGCTACTCTCGACACCTCTGACCTGCGGGTCAATACTCGGACTCAGGCATATCCGAGAAACACAATCCCTGACAGGTCGTTGCATCATGGTCGAATCAGTCATCCCGGAAGACGTGGCCACGCTCCCACTCCCACCGCAGAACCCACTGCCTTACCGTCGGCGGTACAAAGCCACCCGAAGACTTCACGTCGGTAGTGAGACACTGCGCAATGCGGGTGGACCGGTCACCCGGTACAGACTCGCTCCGTCCTGGTTGCTGCCCGAGATCGTCGTGGCCACCTCGCCCCAAGGCATGCACGACATCCTCGACCGGCCTCATACGTTTGTCGAAAAGAAACTCCCCTTCTACAGCGAACAGCGAGCCCTGATCGGCAGCAACCTGTTCAACCTCGAGCACGACGAATGGCTGCCCCACCGGCGGGCCACCCAAGCAGTATTCACCAAGAATCGCGTCAACAAGTTCGCCGACGACATGGCAGCGGCCGCTGTGACAGCCGTCGACGCCTACGGGGCCGGCGAGACAACCGACCTCGACGCGATGTGTCATTCACTCACGCTGCGAGCCCTCGGGCGTTCCGTGTTCGGACTCGATCTCGACGAACACATCGCGGAGCTTGCCGAATCCCTGACCATTGCGATGGGGTACGTGACCAGACGATCCACACTCCCTTTCAAAGCCCCGGTATGGTTGCCGACTCCGGCACGCCAGAAGGCACGGGCGGCGGCGGCGAGATTGCACACTCTGGCCGGAACCATTCTGCGTGAGTGCCGGGATGACCCCGAACGCGACGCACCGCTGGTTCGCGCACTGATCGACGCCAGGGATCCGGCCACAGGTAAACCGCTCTCCGACATACAGATCCGCAACGAGATGATCATCTTCATGTTCGCCGGGCACGACACCACGTCGACAACACTGACGTATTCACTCTGGGCACTCGGACACCACACTGACATCCAGGATCGGGTCGCAGGCGAGGTCGCCGCGTTCGGCGGGCGAACGTTGACTCCGTCCGACGTTCCGAACCTGAGCTATACCGTGCAGGTTCTGCATGAAGCGCTACGGCTGTGCCCACCGGCGGCGATGTTGTCCCGGCAAACAGTCACCGACATCGACGTGGACGGCTATCGGGTCGAGGCGGGCACCGCGGCGGTCGTGGGTATCTACGCGATGCACCGCGACCCGACGCTGTGGGACAACCCGCTGGAGTTCGACCCCGACAGGTTCAGCCCGGAGAACTTCGCAGAACTCGACCGTTGGCAGTATTTACCATTCGGCGGTGGGGCGCGGGGCTGCATCGGATCTCACTTCGCAATGCTCGAAGCCACTTTGGCCCTGGCAACCATCATCGGCCGGCGCCGCATCGAGTCACTCGACAGCAATTTCCCGGTAGCTCTTCCGTTCACGCTGGTTCCCAAAGGCCCGATCCAGGCCCGGATAGAGGTCCGGACGTAGCCCGCCCGGGCCGGGTGAGCGTTCAGCGGTGGTTGAACTTTGCCCCGCGCTTTTCGACGAACGCGGCCATTCCTTCGGACTGATCCTCGGTGGCGAAGGTGGAGTGGAAGACCCTGCGCTCGAACAGAACTCCCTCGGTGAGGCCGATCTCCTGCGACCGGTTCACCGCCTGCTTGGCGAGGATCGTGATCGGCAGCGACAGTTCGGCGATCGTGGTGGCGACCTCGAGTGCGTCGTCAAGGTATGACTCGGTGGGAACCACGCGAGAGACCAGACCGGCACGTTCGGCCTCGTCGACCTTCATCCGGCGGCCGGTCAGCACCATGTCCATGGCTTTGGCCTTTCCGATCGCACGCGTGAGACGTTGCGAGCCACCGATTCCCGGGATCACACCGAGGTTGATCTCCGGCTGTCCGAAGACGGCGTTCTCCGCGGCAATGATGATGTCGCACATCATCGCCAGCTCGCATCCACCACCGAGCGCAAACCCGGCGACAGCCGCGACAACCGGCGTCCGAACGTTGACCAGGCCATCCCATGCGCTGAAGAAGTCGACCGCCAGCATGTCCACGTACGACTTGTCGGCCATCTCCTTGATGTCAGCACCCGCGGCGAATGCGCGTTCGGAACCGGTGATCAGGATGGCACCGACCGACTGATCGGCATCGTACGCTTCCGCTGCCGTCACGACCTCGGTCATCAGCTGAGAATTCAAGGCGTTCAACGCTTTCGGACGGTTGAGGGTGATGATACCCACCCGGCCACGCTGTTCCGTGAGGATCGTTTCGTAGTTGCTCATGCCTGGACTCCGTTCGTCAGTACGAGTGCTTTGGGTACCGGCGCGAAGAAGGCGTCGACGTCGGCCTTCTCCACGGCGGTGAGGCTCGGCGGCGACCACTTGGGTGACCGGTCCTTGTCGATGACCTGCGCGCGAATGCCTTCGGCGAGATCGTGGTGGACGAGGAAGTGGATCGACACCCGGTACTCGGTTTCCAGCGCCGTCTCCAACGTTGTCTCCGAGGTGATTTCACGCAGCGACCGCACGGTCACCTCCACCGAGGTGGGCGACTTGGATGCCACCACGTTGGCAGTGTCGTGAGCATCGGACTCGTCGTGGCCGCGCAGCCGCTCAACGATTTCGACCGCCGTGTCGGCGGCAAAGGCGTCGTCGATCCAGCGCTGCTTGGCAAGCAGCCCTGAGGCCGGCGGTTCGATGCAGAATTCGGTGATCACGTCGGCGACCGGCCGGGTGGTGAGCGCCGAGGTGAAGTCGTCGATCTTCTCGGCGGGCAGGTAGTGATCGGCGAATCCGATCGCGACGGCGTCGGCGCCGTTGATCTGCGCCGCGGTCAGCGCCAGATACGTGCCGATTTCTCCCGGCGCCTCGGCCAGCAGGTAGGTGCCGCCCACGTCGGGAGCGAAGCCGATTCCGACCTCGGGCATGGCCATCTTGGTGCGGTCGGTGACGATCCGAGTGTTGCCGTGTGCCGAGACACCGACTCCACCGCCCATCACGATGCCGTCCATCAGCGCGATGTAGGGCTTCGGGTAGTGCGAGATGTAGGCGTTCAGGATGTACTCGTCATACCAGAACTTGCCCGTAGGAGAGGCGATCGCGTCGTCGAGAGTGGCCGACAGCGTTGCGTCGCGGTGGATCGCGACGATATCTCCGCCCGCACACAGACCGCGCTCACCGGTTCCGTCGAGTAGCACTGCTTCAACGGCGTCGTCGTCAGCCCATTTGCGCAGCGCAGCATCGATTTCGAGCACCATTTCATGGGTGATGGCATTGATGGCCTTGGGGCGGTTCAACGTGATCCGGCCGATGCGGCCTTCCGTCCGGACCAGGACGGTGCTCTCGTCTGACATGACTCTCCAATGATCGACTGCGACGGCCGCTCACAATACTTGCATATCCTAGTAACGCCAGTCCAGAGCGCACATCTGGTGTCGCGAATCACCTGTTCGAATCTGCGTTCCCACCAGCACACTTGAGATACTGCACAGATGCGCATCACGCCCGAGCTCTTTCACGGACTCGTGCTGCTGATCCTGTTGTTTGTCAGCGGGGCATGGACCTTGGCGAAGCCGAGCCGTCCTGCGGCCCTTGTCCTGATCGCTGTGTCGGTACTGTGGATCCTGTTCAACGGCCCGATCGAAGGCGCTGTGCTCTACTCGTTCACCCCGGCCAACGGACTGACCGAATCAGATCTACTCAGTGTTGCCGGACTGGGAATCGCCATCTACACGCTGCGGAAACGGCGACGGTGGTGAGCTTGTCAACCGCCATGTTCCGTTGTCGCGTTGTCGACAAGGTCGACGCCCAGCAGTCCACGTACCTGAGACCCCCTGGCACCCCAACTGTGCTGCCGGGCAAATGCAATCCGTTCATGTGCGGCAGTAGCGCTGGTATTGCGACACGATTCGCCAACCAATTCGGCAAAACCTTGTGGAGTACTGGCAGTCCTGACGTGCTCAGTAGCGAGCCACCGAACCGACGGCAGGTCGCTGCTCACCACCGGCAGTCCGGCCCCGAGGTACTCGAGAGTCTTCAACGGGAAACTGAGCCGGTTGAACTCGTTGTCGACATATGGCGTCATCCCCACCGCAAAAGCCGATAGATAGTCCGGTAACACATCTGGGACCTTGCTACCGAGCCAATGCACCTGTGGGTGCGCAAACAGCGAATCGAGTGCAATCGTCGCGTCGGGGGCTCGCTCTGTGCGGGGGCCGATGACAACAACCGTCGTGCCGGCATCGGCAACTGCTCGAACCAGCGATACGTCGATGCGCTCATTGACTTGGCCCACAAGGCCGGCCAGAGGTCCCGAGGGGAGATCCCCGGGCTGGGGACTCGCTGCCGTTGATTCGGTCAGTTCGAATGGCGTGCAACCGTTGGGGAGCACCGCCACGTCGAGGTCCACACGGCCGAACTTTTCTGCAAGTCCGGCCGATACCGCGGCTGTGACATCGGCGTCGTCAGCGTTGCGGCGCATGCGCTCCCGGACGCGGTCCGCACTCATCCCCATGAGCGATGCACCGGCTACCCAGTCGTCGGTGATGTAAAACAGTCGTCGGGCCTTCACACCTGCTGGGAACACCGCTTCAGGCGATGCGTTGATGATCGCTGTGGCACGGAACGTCTCGGACATGGCCGATACCGTGGTGGTGATCTTCCATGACAGGTAGCGCGATATGACGTCACGTGCGAACAAGCGCGTGGTGCCCGGTGGAACAAGAACCTGCAGTCGCGCAATACCCGGAGCAACGCCCGTGACGCCGAGGTCCCAGGACTTCCCGGCCCGGAGCCCACGTGCGTACCGCACCGCCGAGACCGGTGGGTCAACCCAGAGGACCTCTAGCTCCGGAGCCAATGCTGAAGCCAGCTTCCGGTCCGTTCCTGGAATCTCGTCCCACGCAACACCCGCGAGATAGATCACGCCGTCGTTCATGATCGACTCATCTCGGGACGCGAAACTCCTTTGGCTGCTACGGGTTTGCTGTTGAAATCGTCGCTCACACGCCTGCCACGCAACCGATTCCAACGTTCACGCACTGCGAACGTCGCGTACAACACGGATACCCGGACCCCTTCCAGGAAGGCTCTCCGCCGTCCCGGGAAGTTTCGGGTGGCGGTGACGTAGGCGCCAAGCTGTGCGACGGCAGCAATGTCGAGCGAGTAGTCCTCAACGATTTGTCGCGCGTAGTCACCTCGAGAGCCACGGAGCGTCTCACTGTCGACCAAAGGAGTGAGGGCCTCCAGCAGTGCCCGAGGTCCGTCGGAGGGACCCGTTCCGACGCCATACCAGCCTGTCCACCTGAACTGGCCGACCGTGTCTTCATTGAGCGCCTTCCAGAACCCGTTCTCACCCTGCACCACAACCGGTTTGCCAAAGGCCATCGCACGAAGGACCGAGCCTCCCATACCAAGCACGATGTCGGCCACGGCATACGCCGGGCGAGGATCGTCGAGTTCGCCCGTGAGCACAACCGTCCGATCGCCGTGCTGTTGATTGATGACCGATGCGTGCCTGGCGACTTCCTCTCCTGCCGGTCCCGCACCGACGATGACCAACTGCACCGGTCGACCTTTGGAGACCAGCTCGCCGATGGTGCTTATGGCCGTGAGCAGGCCTTCGAGTTTGAGTTCATGCGCCAACCTGGTGACGGTGACAATTACTGTCGCGTCGTTGTCCAGCTGCCAGCGACTTCGAAAATCGTCTGTCTGCTGCCCATCCACCAGGCGATTCTGGTCAAGATCGACGGGTGGCTCCAACACACCGATCAGGTGTCGGCCGGCCGAACGTTCCACGCAGGCAATTTGCTCGGTACCAACCAGCAATGGCGCGGTTCGTGGCAGAAATGGCGCCACCGCCATCGACATCACCGTTGACACACTCGACACCCGCGCGCCCATTCGAGCTGCCACCAAATATGATTCGAGGGCCGGCGGCCACTCGTAACCGTGGATCACCTCGATCTCACGCTCGCGAATCACGTGCGTCAGGGCCCGCAAGACAGCAAATGACGGCCGCCGACGTGGCTGCGGAGACGCAATGAACTCCAGACCCAAATCGCGAATCCGGCCTACCAAGGGCCCCGGCACACCGAATACGATCACTTCATGGCCGAGCCGCGATACCGCTGCCGCCAATTCGATCGCATTGATCTGGCTGCCACCGATGGCCAGATCATGTGGGTACACAAGTATTTTCACGATGCTCCAACTTCATCGGCTCGCAGATTCCGCAATCGCGCTACTACATCACGCTGTCGGTAGCTCGCCAGCGCCACCCCAAGACAGGCGAGGGCACCTGCCACCAGGCAGGCAACAAAGGCCATCTGAACTCCGGAGGACACCCACAGCGACACTGTTCCTACTGCCACACCGATCAGGACAGGTAACAGCATCGCGCGTCCGACCATTTTGATATCTACACCCGATCTGCCCAGCACCCCGACGTACAACGGAAGGGCAACCACCGCTGCGACAACTACCTGCGTACCTGCGACGCCACCGATTCCCCACTGGGTTGCTCCGATCAGTAGCGCCGGAACGGAAACGACCAGCCAACTGCTTTGTATCACCAGAATTGACCCGGTACGACGCACCACAACGAGATAGTCGTAGGCGAGCTCGAACATGATCCGCAGGGCTGCAAGTAGTGCCAGCCAGCGCAGTGCATCTGCGGCCGGGGCCCACTCCGAACCATAGGCGAGGGCCACAATCGGCTCGGCGGCGCCAGCCAAGAGGAAACATACCGGGATCGACAGGGCCGCCAGTACACGCGTGAGGTCCGTGAACGCATCGTTCATTGCTTCCGGTATGTGCTGGAGACGCGAAAGTGTCGCAGGGGCAACCGATCGGAGCGGCGCGGAGAACAACGCAACCGGCCACGATGCAAGGTTGAAAGCCAGCACATAAAATCCCAGTTCCGTCGGTCCGAGCATGGTGCCGACCACAAGCTGGTCGGCGTTACCGGCCGCGAACACAATGGCGCTCGCTCCGGCCAGCGGTAAACCGAACCTCAACAATGAAGGCAGCAAGTGGGCGTCCCAGCCAAATC
The DNA here is from genome assembly GCF_000383535.1 of Nocardia sp. 348MFTsu5.1. NCBI lineage: Bacteria > Bacillati > Actinomycetota > Actinomycetes > Mycobacteriales > Nocardiaceae > Nocardia > Nocardia sp. 348MFTsu5.1. Next base: position 119,299 of record NZ_KB911516.1, on the reverse strand, counting down.
TCAATCCGCCTGGGGCCCAGCGGATGAACATCAATCCGGAGAGAACGGTCCCGGTGACCCGACCGATCGCCAGGCTCATCGCACCGCACCCGATGATGGCCAATCCGATCGACACCACAGCCCCGACCCAGATGTTCACCTGATCAATCACAAAGCGTTCCCGTTGGGCGAATGCCCGTTGCATCAATGCGGCGGGCGCCGCGACTATCCCGTTGACGACGATGCAGAGACACATGAGGCGGATCACGCCGGTGGAATCCGGGTCCCCCATGGCACCGGCGAATACCGGTGCTGCGAAAAAGGTTCCAACATAAAGCAAGCAGCTCGTAACGGTGGACAGGGTCGCGACGGTCGGTGCGAGCAACTGTGGGTCACCGGACCACCTGACGATCGCCAGGCTGACCCCGAACTCGTTGAACGACAACACCGCCAGCAAGGCAACCGTCGCTATGGCAAATGTGCCGAACTCTTCAGGACCGAGCAGTCGCGCGAGCGCGATCCCGATTCCGACAGTGCCCAATCTGGCCAACGCAGTATTGGCGAAACTCCAGATCAGCGCGCGCGATGTGCGCTGCCCCAGCTCACCGTGATCAGCAACCTGTGAATCACGCAAAGTCACGATGCCACTTCAGTCGCCGCGCATCTCGGCGCCGACCGGAAACATATCAACGTCAGTGGTTAGGGGTCCTCGGTCACCGTTCAAGCGATCGCGGTTCGGGAGATCCATTTCGTGACGTCCGTCGTCGCGCCGCCTGCGATCGTCGAGAGCACGAGCAAAGCTGACAGCTCCGAACAGCAGCACCACCCCGGCGATCCCGATAAACGCGACAGTCCTCAGGCGACTGGATACACGTTCAACTGCAGCAGCCGGACTGGTAATCGCTTGAGCCGTCAAGTAATAGGACGGATCACCCCCATTTTTGACCTGAATCGATCGCAACTCGCTCTCCAGCATCTCTCCGAGTCTGGCGGTGGTGGCCTCCGCCTTCTCTGGGGTATCAGCACTCGACGACACCCGGATGATCTGCCCGCTGCCGAACTCGCTTGCAGGCAATACCGCGTAATCGGCGGACAAGTTGGCACCGACAAGAGCGTCCCCGATATCTGCAGCACCGAGACGAGCGACAACAACCTGCGCAGCAAGCGACGGATCAACAGCCCGCAGATAAGGATTGTCGGCCTTTTGGGCGAGGCTTGGGTCTGCCTCCATCTGACTTTCAGACGGCATACCCGGCGTAATTAGAACGTAGGACGCCGACGACTCGTACGACCTTGGTCCGAAGAACAGCGCGTATCCGCAGGCGCCCACAATCAGTAGGACCATCGGAATGGCGATGAGCTTGTGGGCCCACAGCGTCTTGAAGAGGGATAGTGGATTCATGAAATTGACTCTCGCTCAGTTCCTTTGGTCCGGTACTGATCAGATTCCAGATCGATCTCTGATTCTTCCGGTTGATTTCGCGCGACCAGCCAGACCGATCCAGACAGGCCGGCAACAAATGCGAATACGATGGTGAAGGTGGGAAAGGACAACGAATCAAAAGTCGCCGACACCAGAACAGAGGCTAATCCCGCTCCAGCAACGCCGCCGGCAAGCGCCTTCATCGCAGGGTCACGGAGATTGCATGCGGCGAAGAACGCTGCATACGTCGGCAACACCAAGAATGCAATCAACGCGAAAACACCCAGCAACCCCATCTCGACCGCCACCTTGAGGTACTCATTGTCCAAAATCTTCAGAGCATTGACGGGCAGATAGGTACCGGGTCCGCTGCCGAGCAGCGGACGGTCGTGGACCATGGCCTCCACACGCGGGTAGTTGTTCAGCCGAGTAGTGATCGACGGATCGTTGGACGTTGTGGTGATCGTAATGGTCGCAAGCATCGTGGCAACCATTCCGGGAACCAGGGCGAACACTGCTACCACGCCTGTCGGGACAAGAATGTACGCCCACCTCCGAGCGACGACCGGAAGGAACGGCACCATGACGATCGTCACCGCGAGAAGACTCAGGATCATCGAACGGGACACCGTGAATACGGCTGCGGCGAGGATCACCAGGCACTGCGCCCAAGCGACCCATCGACGCCGAGAGGGGTCGTAGATGCATCTCCAGACCGCCAGCGGAAAGACCATGACCATCACGACACCGAGCTCGATGGGCGTAAACGTCGTACCAGCAACACGAACAAACTGGGACCGCTGCTGAAACGTCGTCCGCCCACCGTTATCCGTCATACCGACCATCAGGTCGGTCCAGTAGTGGACCGGATCAGTGTGCAGAAAGAATTGGTAGATACCGACAGCCGCACAGAAGGTCGCGCCGAGCACCAATGCACGGACGAGCGATGCCAGTTGCTCTCGGGTACGGACAAAGTCCGCAGTCACGCACACGATTCCGGTAATTGCGAGAAGCGTGATAACCCAGCGCTCGGCACTCAACTTTCCCTGGACGGTTGCCGGGCCGCCGCCCATTGCAACAAACGATGCAACGGTCACAAGCCACAGGATTCCTAATCCAAGACGGGCCGGGTGCCGCTGAATCACTGGGTCGTGCAGACCCCAGAGAGCCGATGCCACCCACACTCCAACAAGGATCAGCGCCAACACCATGGCCACAAACCCGTTGGCACCCAACGGATCAAAGATGATATTGGCGGGGAACACAAAGACGGTTACCGCGACAGCGCGAAGCAGCCACGGCGCTTCGCCCCGTCGATGAGCCGCTAGTCGGGGGGCGACCGAAGGCGACGTACTGGTATCGATCACGAGTCGAGTATCCGGCAATTCACGTGTGAATAAGAACCCGAAAAGCAAACTGAATCTGTTCGGACTACTGTCCGAAATAACTACTCGACTTCGAGTAGTCCAAACACCCGACTCATAATTCGTTAACAGACAAAAGGGAAATATTCGATCGTGACGATCAGAAATTCATCCCGAGGCGGATTCAAAATGATTGTCACGATCGAAAGTGACTTACATCGACTGCTACGGCTGGCCGGGCTTCAGTTTGATGAACAGCCCGTCGGCCTCTGCGCACAGAGTGTCGCCGTCGTGCAGGCTGCCCTTCAGGAACACCTTGCGGCCTTCGATACGGTCGACCCATGACCTGAAGATGAGTTCTTTGTCGAGCGGGGTGATCGCGCGATAGGTGACCGTCAGATAGGCGGTGCGGGTGATCCCGCCGGATCCGAGTGCACCGGACATCCCCAGCAGATCGTCGAACGCCACCGCGATCTGACCGCCGTGGGCCGCCTTGTTGCCGCCCAGGTGGTAGCGCCGGAACGTGATCCGCGCCTTCACCATCTCGGCTGTGGCCTCGTCGACCTCATAGGGCGGAAGCGTGATGTTGCCGCGTGCCGGCAGGTCGATTCGCCCACCCGAGGGAGCACGCCATTCGTCGATGGCCACGGCGTCGAGCCGGTCGTTCATCACCTTCAGCTCATCGATCAGCTCGTCGACGAGATCTTCCGGTGGGCAGGCTGCCTTGACGCGGTCCATGAACGTCCGCACCTGCTCGATGAACTCCCCGTATCGCGGGCCACCGCGGGTCAGGTCCAAGTCGAAATCGGGGCGAAATCCACCCTCGTGACGCTCTTCGAGAGGTTCGGCGTCGCCAAAGGCCGTGGCGGTCGCTTCGAGTGGGTTTCCCTCAGTCATGGTCACGACAGTATCGACCAGTGTCGACCTGGCGCGACCCGACCTCCGGACCAGCGTCCGGGATTTGCCCTACTACGCTCAGAATCCATGAGCGCCTCACCAGATCAGCCCTTCGATCCAACGCAGTGGAAATCGGTCGAAGGTTTCGACAACCTCACCGACATCACCTATCACCGCCACGCAGGCGAGGGTCGCGCACACGGCATCGTGCGGATCGCATTCGACCGCCCTGAGGTGCGCAACGCCTTCCGGCCCCACACCGTCGATGAGTTGTACCGCGTCTTCGACCACGCGCGCCGCAGCCCTGACGTGGGCGTGGTGCTGCTGACCGGAAACGGACCGAGCGAGAAAGACGGCGGCTGGGCCTTCTGCAGCGGTGGCGATCAACGCATCCGCGGCCGCTCGGGCTACCAGTACGCGGGCGGCGACACCTCGGACACCGTCGACACCGCACGAGTCAAAGCCGAAGGTGGCCGCCTGCACATCCTCGAGGTGCAGCGGCTGATCCGGACGATGCCCAAAGTAGTGATCGCAGTGGTCAACGGCTGGGCCGCCGGCGGCGGACACTCCTTGCACGTGATCTGCGACCTCACGCTGGCCTCACGCCAGCACGCCCGGTTCAAGCAGACCGATGCCGACGTGGGCTCGTTCGACGCTGGATACGGCAGCGCCTACCTGGCCAAGCAGGTCGGACAAAAGAACGCCCGCGAGATCTTCTTCCTCGGGCGGGCGTATGACGCCGAATCCATGCAGCGAATGGGCGCCGTCAACGAAGTGGTCGACCACGCCGAACTCGAGGCGACCGCCATCGAATGGGGCAAGACCATCAATGGCAAGTCCCCCACCGCCCAGCGCATGCTGAAGTTCGCATTCAACCTCACCGACGACGGCCTCATGGGACAACAAGTCTTCGCCGGCGAAGCCACCCGCCTGGCCTACATGACCGACGAAGCCGTCGAAGGCCGCGATGCATTCCTGGAAAAACGCGCACCCGACTGGGACGACTACCCGTTCTACTACTGAGTCCACGTGAACAACAGGTCCAAATAGATCAGCCCCCACCAACTGGCGGGGGCTGATCTATTTGGTCGACTCTATGTGGTCGACGCCTATCGGGTCATGCTCCGATCGGGGCGGCCAGAGTGGGCCACGATTTGTGCAACTGATCTTCCCAGTAGCCCCACGAGTGTGTGCCCGCCGGCGGGAAGTCGTAGGTCGCCGGTATTTTCAGCGTGTTCAGACGGTCGTACAGCAATGCGGTGCAGATACCGGTCGCGGCTTCGATGCCACCGCCCAGGATGACCTGATCGGCCAACTGGGCCACGTCACCGTCGGCGCGATCCAGCGTCTCGTACTGGCCGGGCAAGCCCGTGGCGTTCGAGATGTAGAGCGTGAGGCCACGCAACTTCTCGGCGTTGATGATCGGGTCGTTGGCCGCCCAGCCGGGGCCGTTCACCGGTCCCCACATGTTTTCCACGTCACCGCGGCCGCGTGCACCGACCGTGATCTGGATGTAGAACTGGCCGAGCTTGCTGGACGTTGATGCGCAGCCGCTGTAGGAACCAACCGACTTGTAGAGTCCCGGATGCTCGATCGCCAGGTTCAACACAGACGTCGCCGACGACGAGATGCCGGCGATCGAGTTGAGCCCCGAGGTGCCGAGTGCCTGGTTGATGATCGGGGGCAGTTCGTTGCCGAGGAAGGTCGACCACTTGTTGCGGCCCAACTCCGGGTCGTCTTTCTGCCAATCGGTGTAGTAACTGAACGCACCCGAGTTCGGCGTCACCACATTCACGTTCTTGTTGGCGAAGAAACCATCGACGTCGGTCCTGGCCTCCCAGTTTGCCGCGTCCTCGCCACCACCTGCGCCGTTGAGTAGATAAAGCGTGGGCCGCGGAGCCGACCGGTCCTTCGGCAAGAGCACCGAAAGCGGGATGTTTTTGTTCATCGACGCCGAATAGACCAGCAGATCGAGTTTCTGAGATCCCGTTTCGGTCACTGCCACCAGCTTGGATCCGCCGGGAGATTCGATACCGATCTGCGGGAGCTCATCGGCTGTGGCGGGCGACGACACCAGGAGCGTCGTCGCGGCCAGCATGGAGGAAACGGTCGCCGCCAGCGCAATACGCAGGGACTTACCTGTACTCATTCGGGTCACCAGGCGACACTATCGGGTAATCACCCTGGTAGAAAATGATCCGGTCGTCACGACCTGGTACCAAATTCATTCGGAGCCGCACGGTGATCTCACACTCGCTCGGCCTGCAGACCGCGCGAGCGTGAGATCAATGAGCGAGGAATTGCTCCACAGTTCTGTCGACGATCCACATTCGGTCCCGCGGTGAGTCCAGTGACGCCACTCGTCGGCGACGATCGGCACATGGGGGATTTCACGGAAGACAGCGACGGCCTGGTCTGGCGTTCAGTTGCGGTAGCGCGGGGCCACAGCGACGAGGAGCTCAGACGAGCGGTCCGTGCCGGACACCTGCACCGAATCTGGCCGGGCGCTTACGTCCTGACAGCCCATCGACACCCGCGCGACGACCTGGCACATCTACGCCTCACCGCCGCCGCCCGTAGCTGCGACGGCATCATGCCGGTCTCGCACGTCTCGGCAGCTCTCCTACACAATCTGCCGTTGTTGAAGCCGTCTCACGAGAAAGTGCACTTCACCAATGGCCGGGCGAGTGGTGGACGTATCGAATCACGCCGACATATCCATGCCGGACTTCTTCTCCCCCGCGATGTCACCGCGGTCAACGGGATCGCAGTGACAACAATCGAGCGCACCGCTGTCGATACCGCCCAGACAGGGACGTTCGAGCAAGGTTTGGCCGTTTTCGACAGTGCACTTCGTCTCGGGGCAGACCGCGACCTGATGACTTCGATGGTGGCCGGACGACGCGGCAGACAGCGTATCGCCCACGCTCGGCTGGCTCTGACCTCCGCCGATCGGTTGTCGGAGACAGTTGGAGAATCATGGAGCCGCGCCCAGATGATCGCGTGCCCGGACATTCCGAGACCCCGCCTACAGCACGTCTTCTACTCAGCTGATGGAAGATTCATCGCCCGCGTCGATTTCGACTGGGATGGGCGATTGGTCGGCGAGTTCGACGGTCTCGTCAAATACGGTGGCGGCTTGATGAAGGCGGGTCAGACGCCCAATGACGTTGTCATCGCCGAGAAGATCCGGGAAGACCGGTTGCGGCAGATGGGAATCGAGATCGTGCGGTGGACCTGGGCCGATCTCGTCAACGGGAACCTGCCGACGATATTGCGACGTGCGATGGTCCGCACCGGGATCATGTGACATCGCCGCTCGTGGTTCTCACGCTCGCTCGGCCTGCAGACCGCGCGAGCGTGAGAACAGCGAGCTGGATCAGATCAGCTGACGAGTTCTTTGAGTTGACGGATCTGGTCGACGCGCGCTTCGTGGGTCGGCGCCGGTGAGCTGATGAGCAGCATGCTGAGGCCGACTTCGTCGAATGCGGCGAGACGCTCTTTGACGTAGCCCGCCGAACCGATCAGGGACATGCCCGAAGCGAGGTCGTCCGGAATCGCCGCTGCCGCTTCGGCTTTCTTTCCATCGAGGTAGAGGTCCTGGACCGTCTTGGCGGCGTCGGCGTAGCCGTAGCGAACTGCGAGGTCGTTGTAGAAGTTCTTGCCACGTGCACCCATACCGCCGATGTACAGCGCGGAGTGATGCTTCACCAGTTCGAGCGCCCTTTTCTGCTCTTCCTTGTCGTCGGTGATCAGCGCGGTGACGGTGGCGGAAATCCCCAGCTGGCCGAGAGCGGGGTCACGCTTGGCGTTGCCCTTGGCGAGCGATTCACCGAAGACCGAAGTCAAATGCTCGGGATGCAGGAAGATGGGCTGCCATTCCTCGAACAGCTCTGCTGCGAGCTCGACGTTCTTGGGGCCGATTGCGGCGAGCAGCATCGGGATCCGGTCGCGCACCGGGTGGTTGATGATCTTGAGCGGCTTACCCAGACCGGTGCCGCCGTCTTCTTTGGAGAACGGCAGCTTGTAGTACTTGCCGTTGTATTCGGTCCGCTCACGACGCCAGATCATCCGACAGATCTCGGCGGTTTCGCGCGCTCGACCGACCGGGGCGTCGTACTTCACGCCGTGAAACCCCTCGATCACCTGCGGGCCCGATGCGCCGATGCCCATGACAAAGCGGCCGCCTGAGATGTAATCGAGGCCGGCGGCGGTCATCGCGAGGTTGGTGGGCGTCCGCGAGAACATCGGCAGGATGCCGGTGGCGAGTTCCAATGTCGTGGTCTTCGCCGCGATGAAACCCAGCTGGCTGACAGCGTCGAAGCTGTAGGCCTCAGGGACCGTGATCCGGTCAAGCCCAACCTTTTCGAAGTCGACCAGGTTGTTGATCGTCTCGGCAAAATCTCCCGAGTAGTTGATACCCATGCCGATCTTCATATGTCCTCCCAAGGACCGAACAGCCTACGAGACAAGGTGGTCGCAGTGTGCCACAGCACCCCGATTCGGCATCGACCCGACCACTCCTAAACCTTCTCAAAGTGAACAGTGGATGAACACTTTCGCCGCGCGAAGGAAACCGCTGGTCAGCTCGGATGTCAAACCGGTGAACGTTTAGGTGATTTCGCCATACCACACGCAGAATATTGACCATGAGTGCAGAAATGTTGATCCTCGTGCTCCTCGTCATCACTGCACTTGGATTCGACTTCACCAACGGCTTTCATGACACCGGGAATGCGATGGCAACGTCCATCGCGACAGGCGCACTCAAGCCGAAGACCGCGGTCACGATCGCGGCCCTCCTGAACCTGGTCGGAGCTTTCCTCTCGGTGGAGGTCGCTGCCACGATCACCAAGGGCGTGCTGAACATTCAGCAGACCAGCGGTGACGACTCCGGCAGCCTGGTCGGCGGCCTCGACGTCCAGAAGGCACTCCTCATCATCTTCTCCGGTCTGGTCGGCGGCATCCTGTGGAACGTCTTCACCTGGCTCTTCGGACTTCCCTCCAGCTCATCGCATGCACTGTTCGGCGGCCTGATCGGCGCCGGTATCGCCGCACTCGGCACTTCCGGGGTCAACTGGGAAGGTCTCACCAAGAAGATCATCATCCCGGGTCTGCTGGCCCCGGTCATCGCGTGCATCGTGGCCGCCAGCGGCACGTACCTCATCTACAAACTCACCAAGTCGATCGCCGAAAGCAAGAAGGCACAGGGCTTCCGGGTCGGCCAGGTCGCGAGCGCCTCCCTCGTCGCACTCGCCCACGGCACCGGCGACGCGCAGAAGACCATGGGTGTGATCGCCATGGCGATGATCGCCAGCGGACACCTCGAAGCCTCGAGCGTGGAACACGGTCTGCCGTTCTGGATCGTCCTCAGCTGCGCCGGTGCCATCGCACTGGGCACTTACCTGGGTGGCTGGCGCATCATCCGCACCCTCGGCAAGGGGCTCGTCGAGATCGAATCCCCGCAGGGTATGGCCGCAGAGGCCTCGTCGGCGGCCATCATCCTGACGTCGAGTGCAGCCGGAATGGCTCTGTCGACCACGCAGGTCGCGACCGGATCGATCCTCGGCTCCGGCATCGGCAAGAAAGGCGCCACTGTGCGCTGGGCGGTCGCCGGCCGCATGGCCACGGCCTGGGTCTTCACCCTTCCCTCTGCCGCATTGATGGGTGCGGCGTCGTTCGCGGTCGCCAATCTGACAGGTGGTGCCGCCGGCGCGGTGGTCATCTTCGTAATCCTCGTTGCCGCCTGCGGTTACATGTACTGGCGCGCACAACTACAGAAGGTCGACAGCCACAACGTCAACGCCGATTGGGACGAAACCACCGACAGTGTCATCCCCGCGGACGTGGCGGCCGCGTACCACCACGAGCACGATCACCACCACCAGGACGCCTCAGTCGTTGCGGTCGAGAAGAAGTCCGACATCCCCGTCACCCCGATTCACAAGGCGGACGACACCGCCACCGGGCTGGGCCAAAAGAAAGCGTCTGATCGATGACCACGTTCGAAGCGATTCTCAGAGTGCTTGTTGTCGGACTGATCCTCGGCGCCGGGCTGCCGGCGATTTTTGCGATCGGAATCCGCCTCCACGCAACCGGATCGGGCGAAGCGCAGTCCGACGGGACGATGACACCGCCGAGTCCGCTGATGAAGGGCCTCGCCTACGTGCTTTTCGCGATCATCAGCGCGGTGATCCTGATCAGTATCCTGTGGATTACGCGCGGAACCATCGAGTACTACTTCGGCGTCGATCTGTTTCCGTTCGTAGAGGGCTGATCGGGACAGATCTACGTGGTCAGAATCAACAAAATCGGGTGACCCGGCGGTCAGGAAGCGGCTGCCGACGGAACGCCTCGCACTGCGAAAGGAGCCGACATGGATCGACCGCAGTTCCTCACCAAGGTTGTCAGCTGGCTCCGCGAGGGATATCCCAATGGGGTCCCGTCGAGCGATTATCAGCCTCTGTTCGCTCTCCTGCGCCGCCAGCTGTCAGAAGAAGAAGTCACTTCTGTCTCTCATGAGCTGATCAAGAGCGGCCAGATGACCGACAACCGGCCCGAACCGATCACCTCGATCGACGCCGGGGTCCTGATCACCAAGATCACCGACGAACTTCCTCTCGAAGCCGATGTGGAACGGATCCGCAAGCACCTCGAATCCATGGGCTGGCCATTCGATCCCGCGCCCCTGACCGACCCCGACGACAATTCCGAAACCGGTGACTGACCGGCGGGTTCTACAACCCCTGCCGTTGTCGGCGGCTGCCGATGTCGGCGCGCTCACCGATCTGTTGGCAGGATCTGTGAGCTACCTCCCGGTCCCGGCCGCCGATCCCACCGAGACCGCCCGGCTGTGCACTGCGCTGGGCGCCGGGGAGCCCATCGACCCCGATGTCGCGCTGGTCGTCGCCACCTCTGGTACCACCGGAACACCCAAGGGCGCAATGCATTCGGTGAATTCGCTGACCGCCTCCATCGACGCCACCCACGAATACCTCGGTGGGCCCGGCGGCTGGCTGCTGGCCCTTCCCCCGCATCACATCGCCGGCCTGCAGGTGCTTCTGCGCAGCATCCGTGCCGGATTCGACCCGATCACGCTGGACGTATCCACCGGCTTCGACCCCGCCGTATTGGTGAGTGCCATCGATCAGATGACGTCGAGCCGCCGGTACACCTCGCTCGTGCCGACCCAACTGATGAAAGTCCTGGGACACCCCACCGCGACCGCCGCCCTGAGTGCGGTCGACGCGGTGCTCGTCGGGGGTGCGGCAACCCCGCCGGCTCTGCGTCGTCGGGCGATCGAAGCCGGGATCCCCGTCGTCGGTACCTACGGGATGAGTGAGACCTGCGGCGGCTGCGTCTACGACGGAACCCCCCTGCGCGGGATCAAGATCCGCATCGACGGTGAGGAGCCCGGACGGGTCATCATCGGTGGTCCGATGGTCGCGGCGGGCTACCGCGGGCTACCCGACCATCCGGCTTTCACCGACACCGGATGGTTCCGGACCGACGATCTCGGCACGGTCGACACCCATGGCCTGCTCACCATCATCGGCCGCGCCGACGAGGCCATCACCACCGGCGGTTTGACGATCGTGCCGCAGGTGGTCGAGGCCGTACTCCTGTCAGACCCGACGATCAGCGAATGCGCCGTACTCGGATTGCCCGATGATCGCCTGGGTGAGAAGGTGGTCGCTGTCGTGGTCGCCGCACGCGGAGCACAGGTGAGCGTCGAATCAGTGAAAACCTTTGCCGCCCAACACCTTGACCGGACTGCCGTACCGCGCGACGTGCACTTCGTCGACGACCTCCCCCGACGGGGTCCCGGCAAGGTCGATCGTGCCGCGTTGCGCGCGACCCTCATCTGATCCGCACCCGGGAAATACGCGTAGGGGTGGGTCGAATATCGGGTAGTCGACTACCCGAGACCCCGCTATGCCATCCCCAGCATGCTGTCTACAGGCACTAGTCGCATCCGAAAGGTCGTTGACATGACTTCCATCAACCTCACCCCCAGAGCAGTCGCGCCGTCGAAGGTGTACTGCAAAGTCGATGACAGCAGTGGACCGATCGCACCCGGAGATCGGCTCGTCCCGTCCACCACCACATTCGGCCATGCCATGAGAGCCGTAGGTGCAAGCGAGGATTCGACGGTCATCGGTGAAGCTCTCGCCCCATTCGACGGCGGATGCGGCCTGATTCCCATCGCGGTGACCGACGAACAGCTCGCATTGGTGCGCAAGCATCTGGCCAATCGACACCGCCCGAGCAAGTTGTTTTACAAACTCCTCAACCACCGCTGCAAGATCGGCTGATGTTTCGCAGGATCCAGTACTGGGTAAACAACTCCACATCAACTCAGAAAGTCGGCTGAGCAGCAGCGCAAGCTGTACAGCACCAGTCTTTGCCGACGGCGGGGAACGGAAGTAGGTACCGCATACGAGATTGATGTGCGGACGTGAGAAGCCGGGGGGTTTCGTTGAATACCAGCAGTTTTGAACCTGCGTACAGAGTAGGTGTCGTCGAGCATTTCGAGTCGCTGCTCAAAGGCCTGCAGACAGTCATCGAAGAATCAGATGGGATGGTCTTTGCCGCGGGCGGGGCCACAGTTGACGACTTGCTCGCCGAAACCAGCGATCTCGATGTTGCCTTGCTCAACCTGCGCCTCGACGACAAATCCTGCCCTGCCCACAATGCCCAGAAACTGCACGCGCACAACATCAGTGTCCTGGCCTTCACCACCGGGGACCATCCCGAACTGGTCCGGTCGGCGATCGCCGCCGGAGTTGCCGGAGTCTTGCGCAAATCTGCCCGCAACTCAGAGGTGGTGGAAGCCATCCGACTTGCCGCTGAAGGACGAACCGTGGCCACCATGGATTGGGCAACCGCGATAGACGCAGACCTGAACCTCGCGGCCGTCGAACTGAGCCCCCGCCAACGCGAGGTTCTTGTGCTCTACGCCTCCGGCGAGCCCGCGGGGCGAGTCGCGTCGATCACCGGACTCTCGATCGAAACCGTGAACGCATATCTCACCCGCATCCGGCGCAAGTATGCCGACGCCGGCCGCCCCGCCCCCACCAAGACCGACCTCTACAAACGGGCATTGGAGGACGGGTGGCTGCCGATTCCCCCGTTGTACCAGCGCTGACAGCTAGCCGCTGCGGCCCGCGGCCCGCCCCACCCGTTTTCGCACCGTCCACCGACAATTGCCGGTGGACGATGCAAATTCGGGTGGCGGGGGACCATCTGGGGTCACAGCACACCGCCCAACTGCAGGCCTCGGTTGAGCAGTGCCCGAAAGCGCTGTGGATTCATCAGGTCACTCCACGTCCAACGCATGACGTGAATACCCAACGCGCGCAGGCGGTCTTCCCGATACTTTTCGCGGATGACGGCATCTTCGACCGACTCGCCCGGCCGTAGGTGCTTCCGGTATTTGTATCGCCCGTCGAACTCCCCCACCACGCGGCCGTCCCAGTCGAAATCGGTGAACCCGATGAGGCCGTCGTCGTCGACAAAAGCGTGTTGCAGTCGTGGCGCAGGCACCTCCGGAAAGCCGAGCATCAGCCCGCGGCTGAGTGATTCTCCCGGATTCGCGGCCTGCCCGTCGGCCGCCTGCGCCGCGTCACGCAGCGTCGCTCCCCCGACGAAGCCGTGGAACCGCTGAGCCATGGCCTCGACATCCGCACGCGGCACACCGGCGCGTAAACCGGAGTCGAGTATCGCCAACGCCTCGAGAAAGTCGCCCTCGCGCGCGACATCGACGACCGTTCGCACCACGGATGTCACTCGATGCCCGTTCACCATCACCACGTCGCCGGGATCGACCTCCGCCTCATGGAGGTGAATCCCCTTGGCCACGCGTCCACCCCGGCGGACGATGAAGTGCACTTTGCCGTCGTCCGGTCTGAGCATCGGCAGGTCGTGCACAGCGGCGGCCGATCGATGGCTGATGACCCGCACCTTCGACTTACCGGCCCGGGCATACACGCGTTCGAGGTACTCGGCAGGAGCCGACAGATCTGGATCGGGTGGGACGTAGACGCCGGCGCAACGGCGGATCAGCGTGCCGGACCGAAGCCCGGTACGGACGGCCTGATCGCTGAGCGCACCGGCCGGCACGAGTTCTGCGCGTCGGAGCAGATGGCGTGGCTCCTGAGGTGTCATGGATCCACCGTGAAAACGGGGTCGGACAGAACCGGGCCCTACCGCGGGTCATCTGTGGATACTCGCGGAAAGTGTGGATAACCTGCGCAGACGCCGCCCCACCCACCCGTTTTTGCACCGCCCAGCGGCAATTGCCGGTGGACGACGCAAATTCGGGTGGACGGGGACCTGGCATCCCACGACAGCAGCTGTAAGCCCGACGACAGCGGGCCGGCGCATTGTGTGTTCCATGAACACACCACTGCATACCGGTGCCCCGGCCATCGAGGCCCACGGACTGGTAAAACACTTCGGTTCCACCAAGGCCGTCGATGGCGTCGACCTGGTTGTTCCCACCGGATCGGTCTACGGCGTGCTCGGCCCCAACGGGGCCGGAAAGACAACAACCGTCCGAATGCTCGCCACCCTCCTGCGGCCCGACGCCGGTCAGGCGAAGGTCTTCGGCTACGACGTCGCCACCGATTCGGTCGCCGTGCGATCGATGGTCGGGGTCACCGGCCAGTACGCATCGGTCGACGAGGATCTGTCGGCAACCGAGAACCTGATCGTCTTCTCCCGGCTGCTCGGCAAGTCCCGCCGCGAATCCCGGATCCGATCCACCGAACTGCTCGAAGAGTTCGGTCTGACCGAGGCGTCCAAACGTCCCCTCAAAGAGTTCTCCGGCGGTATGCGCCGCCGGCTCGATCTCGCGGCCAGCCTGATCGCCACTCCCCCGCTGCTCTTCCTGGACGAACCGACCACCGGACTCGATCCGCGGACGCGTTCGCAGATGTGGGACACCATCCGGCAACTGGTCGCCGGCGGCAGCACCGTGCTGCTCACCACCCAGTACCTCGACGAGGCCGACCAATTGGCCGACCGCATCGCCGTCATCGACCACGGCCGGGTCATCGCCGACGGCACCGCCGACGAACTCAAGAACTCCGTCGGATCATCCACCCTGCAGCTCACGCCCGCCGACCGCTCCCTGGCTCCGGCCGCAGCCGCGATCGTCGAACGTGTGCTGTCCGAGCCGGCCACGCTGAGCCCGGAAGCAGGCCGCATCACCGCACCGATGCTGCGCCCCGACCTTCTCCCCGACGTCCTCATCGCCCTGCGCGAACACGGCATAGCCATCGAGGCGATGAACGTTCAAAAGCCAAGTCTCGACGAGGTTTTCCTCACCATCACCGGCAAACCCGCCGACGCCACCGCCAAAGATCCCAGCGCCCAGGAGCATGCAGCATGACCACAGTCATCGACAAACCGATCACCACCGCCCCGATCAGCACCATGCATCCGGCGACCAGCGTCAGCGTGACCACTGCGATCAAGCAGTCGTTCACGATGGGCTACCGCGGGCTCCTCAAGATCCGCCACAACCCGGAACAGCTGTTCGACGTTGTGCTGCAACCGATCATCTTCACGCTGATGTTCACCTACATCTTCGGCGGCGCGCTGGCCGGCAGTGTGCAGGACTACCTTCCGATCATCATCCCCGGCATCCTGGTTCAGACGGTCATCGTCACCAGCATCGTCACCGGGACACAGCTTCGTGAAGACATGGACAAAGGTGTCTTCGACCGGTTCCGGTCGCTGCCCATCGCCCGGATCAGTCCGCTGGCCGGGGCATTGCTCGCCGACGTGATCCGGTATCTGATCGCCACCACCATCACCTTTGTCGTCGGCATCGCGATGGGCTGGCGACCCGACGCTCTCGGAGTCATCGGGGCAACCCTGCTGGTGATCGTCTGCAGCTTCGCGGTCTCCTGGATCTTCGCCTTCATGGGAACCGTCATGAAGAAAGCTTCAGCGGTACAGGGCGTTTCGATGCTCATCCTGTTTCCGCTGACGTTCATGTCGAACGCCTTTGTCGAGCCCGCAACGATGCCCGGCTGGATGCAGACGTTCGTCAAGTTCAACCCCATCTCGCACCTGGTGACGGCGGTTCGCGAACTGACCAACAACGGGCACGTGGGCATCCACGTCCTGTGGTCGCTGGTCGGTGCCGCGATCATCATTGCGATCATGGCCCCGATCACCGTCAAGTCCTACATGCGCAACGCCTGAATCAGACTGCGGCCACGCTGTTTTCCATGATCGACAAGATGTCCTGTACGGCTTGCCGGCGGGACATCTTGTCGATCTCGGCGCTCAGCTCCTGCCATTGGGCGTCCGGCACGGCAGCAATCTCCTGACTCCGCTCACGCACGACCACCAAGGTGGTGTAGTCGAGCCGGCAGCCGATCCGCTCGGCGAGCAGCAACAACCGGGCTCCCGACACTGATCCGGGATCTCGGCCGCTGAGCGCCACTCCGAAAGCCATGGCCATCGCACCCAATTGCGGGAGGTCCGCGAGGCCGCCGCGGCTGAACATGGCTGCGGCAATCGATCCGACGTTCGACAAATATCGACCTGATACCGCGGTACGTCCCGCCAATGCCATTCCACAGACCCCGGTGCTGATCACCATGCCGACAAAGGGATCCTGCGCCGGCGACGGATGCTCAGACAGCAACAAACGCACCGAGCGCTCGAAGAGGTCGGCGGCCTCATCGGCATTGTCGTCCTGCCATTCCAACTCTGCGGCGCCGACCAGGATCGCCGCGGCGATCTCGGGATGGGCGCGGGGGTCGGGATCCGCCGGCACCCACCCCTCCGCAAAAACGGCGAACTCCTTGCGCGCCTCCTCGATACGTCCCATGCCGACTAATGCAGCCACGATGTAGCCACGGGTCTGCCGGACATCCTGGTCCGAGCCGATCATCTCGAGCAGACCCATCGCGCGACGATAGCTTTCGATCGCCATCTCGTACTGAGCCGTCTGGCCATGAAAACTACCGATCTGCATCAGGACACTGGCAGCGATCCACGAGTCATTGTGGGATTCCGCAATACCCAGAGCGATGTCCGCCGCCTGCACCGCACCGCGCCGGTCGGACATGTTTTCCCGAGTGTTTGCGGTGAGCAACGCCGCGATCATCCGGACCCGCGAATCGGTACATCTGGCACCGATCACCATCCGGCGCAATGCACCGAACTTGTGATGCGCCAACATGATCGAAGAGATGAAGTCGAATTGGTATTGATCGGCGAGGTCGGCGCGGAAGAGCCGGCGCAACTGCCATCGGGCGATCGCCACGAGACGATGGCTGCGGGCCATCAACAGGTGACCACCGGCGATCAGGTACACGGCCTGTCGGTATTCACGCTCGGTGTCGGCCAGCCCGTCCGCGGCCGCCTGATCCAGATACGGCAGGACCGCGACAACTCTCGGGGCCCAAGCCATCACCTCGCCGTGCAACCCACGGACTGCCCAGAACCCCGCGATCACCGGGAAACACGCGACGATCGTCTGTTCCCAATCCGCCGGGCGCGCAGCCACATCAGGTTCCATGCAGCGGCGCAACACCCAGACCAGGTTGTCCACCTCCGCCGATACCGCCGCCAGCACCGCCGGCTGCTCACCGTTCTCGAAGGGCTGGCGGGCATCGCCGGCGAATGTTCGTGCCCACCGTGCGATGGACGAATTGACCTGCGGCCCTTCACCCGATGCGATCAGCTGCTCTTCACCGAACTCGCGCACGGTCTCGAGCATGCGGTACCGGACACCGCCGTGTTCAAAAACCTGGAGGAGCGACTGGTCCACGAGGGCGTCGAGGTCGTCGTCGAGTTCGAGGTCGGTGACTCCCACGACGTCGCGGGCCGCGGCACGCGAGAACCCGCCGGGAAAGCGGCACAATCTGCGCAACGCGATCCGGGCGGGTTCGTCGAGGAGTTCCCAGCTCCATTCGATGACAGCGTGCAGGGTCCGGTGCCGGACCGGTGACGAACGATCCCCCGTGCGCAGCAACGCAAATCGTTGCGACAACCGCTGCGAGATCTCGGCAACGCTCATCGTCCGGACCCGCGCCGCAGCCAACTCGATGGCCAGCGGCAACCCGTCGAGTGCTCGGCACAGGTCAGCGACTTCGGTGTTGTCGATGGTCACGTCCGGCCGGATCGCCCGGGCCCGCGCGGTGAACAAATCCGTTGCAGCCGAGCCATACTCGTCGATGGACAGCGGCGGAAGCTGATGGATCACCTCAGCATTGACGCGAAGCGGTGACCGGCTCGTGGTCAGGATCCGAACATTCTCGGACATACCGATGAGTTCGGACGCCACCCGGGCACAGGCGTCGACCACATGTTCACAGTTGTCGAAGATGACCAACGTCTCCGACGTCAGCGCATCGGCAAGGCGGGTCTGCAGGTCCGAAAAGGCCAGGCGCGGACGACCTCCGAGCCCGACATCGGATTCGCCGACACCGAGCGTTGCGGCCACGGCCGCGACGACGTCGTCCTCACCCCGCACAGAAGCGAGCTCGACGAAGAACACCCGCACACCGTCGTCGGCGATCAGATGCCCGATCAGATTGGCGACGCGCGTCTTACCGGCACCTCCGGGTCCCTGGATCGTCACCACTCTCGATGTGCGGAGCAGCGAACAGATGCGGCTGATGTCGGCTTCGCGACCCAGGAGTTCATTCGGCTCGGCGGACAACCCGACCGACATCACACGGCCGACCTCACGTGGCCGCTCGACCGGCGTCGGCTGCAACAACTGTTCGTGAAGGGCCGCAACCTCCGGCCCCGGGTCGGCGCCGAGTTCGGTGGACAATGTCCGGCGCAGACGCGCGAACACCGCCAGCGCCTCGGCACTTCGCCCCAGCGCCGACAATGCCCGCATCAGGGTGGCGTGCGCCGACTCGTCCAGCGGGTCGGCATCGGCTCTCCGTTGGGCCAAGGCCCGCGCGGTCTCGAAATCTCCGTCGTCCAGTGCCTTCTGCGACCGGCGTTCGTCGAGTTCGACCTGAACACGGTCGGCGGCCTGCCGAACATCACGGGCGAGGTCGTCGTCGCCGAGATCGTCACCGGGTGCCCCGCGCCAGAGTCGGGCGGCCGCCTCGAGCGACTGCGCCGAACCATCGGCGAGCAACGACTGAGCAGTGAATACATCGACGGCGACCGCCGGTAGCGTCAGCCGATAACCGGCCGGGCCGGCCTCGATGGCGCCCTCGGGCAGCAGTGGCCGAAGTCGGGATATCTGTGTGTGCAGCGCCGACTGAGGCGATCGCGGAAGATCGTCGCCCCAGACTCCATCGATGAGGGCAGACTGCGACCGCTGACTGCCCGGAGTCAGCGCAAGGACCGCCAGCAGACGCCGAGCCCGGATTCCGGGTACCGGTCGCATTCGTCCGTTTTCGTCGGCTATCGAAACCGGTCCGAGTAGTCCGATGATCGGAACTCCTGCGGCAGGCGGCACATTTTCCTCACAACTCGTGGGCAGATTCGATGCAAAACTGCAGGTCAGTATTACTCGCAACAGCCTATCTCTCATGCGACACGGAGCGGAGCCAGACCAAGTGCAGGGGCCTGGGCAGGGGCGAGAGCCGGTGCGCAAGGATGACTCTCATGGCTTCCGCAGCGCAGTGGTTCGAAGGTTCCCGGCCCCGCACGTATCCCAACGCGATCGCGCCGGTCATCGCCGGCACCGGTGCGGCCGGCTGGGTCGGTGACATCGTGTGGTGGAAAGCCGCGCTGGCCCTGGTGGTGGCGCTGGCGTTGATCATCGGCGTGAACTTCGCCAACGACTACTCCGACGGCATCCGCGGGACCGACGATGTACGGGTCGGCCCGATGCGGCTCGTCGGCTCCAAGGTGGCCACCCCGAAATCGGTGAAGACCGCGGCGATGACAGCCCTGGCCGTGGCCGGGATCGCCGGGTTGGTGCTCGCGTTGACAAGCGCCTGGTGGCTGATCCTGGTGGGCCTGGCATGCATCGTCGCGGCCTGGTATTACACCGGTGGCCGAAACCCATACGGGTACAGCGGTTTCGGTGAGATTTCTGTGTTTGTTTTCTTCGGACTGGTGGCTGTTCTCGGTACGCAGTACGTCCAGGCCGAGAAGGTCGATTGGGTCGGCCTGCTCGCCGCGGTGGCCGTGGGTTGTTACTCCAGTGGAGTCCTGGTGGCCAACAACCTCCGCGACATCCCCACCGACACCGAGTCGGGGAAAGTGACACTTGCGGTTCGTTTGGGCGACAAGCGAACTCGAATACTTCACACTGCACTCGTGGTGATTCCATCGCTGGTCAGCCTCGCACTTGTCGCGGCCACCCCGTGGGCATTGCTCGGCTTGATCGCGGCTCCGTTGGCGTACAAGGCCAACGCACCGGTCCGCGCCGGTGCCGGCGGACCTGCGTTGATTCCCGCACTCGCCCTCACCGGCCTCGCGATGCTTCTCTGGTCAATCGGCACCGCCATCGGCCTGCAGCTCGCCTAGCCCCCGACCCCGCACCCCGATGATGTGCCCTTATTGCGGAGCCCACCTGGGCTTTTGTTCGCCATAAGGGCACATTTTCGGGTTAGCTGGTGGCTGCCTGCTGGACGGCATCGCGGAGCGCGTCGGCCGTCGTGGCCGATTCGATGAGCGCCTTGGAGGCGGCATCGCCGGTGGCCAGGATTCCCAGGAGGACGTCCTCTGCGATCAGGTCGCGGTCTGCGGCCCGGGCGATGATTGCCGCCTGGGTGATCGCCGACTTGGCGTCCAGGGAGAACCGGGGCCGGCGCATGCCACCCCGCGGTCCCCGGCGGCCTCGGCCACCTTCCCACGGTCCGCGGTCATCGCCTTCGCGCTCCCAGGGAGGCGGGCCGTCACCTTCGGGACCTTCCCAGGGACCTGACCACAGTCCGTTCGGTCCCCCGCGTCCGAAGGGTCCGCCGCGTCCGCGTGGTCCGCCATGTTCGTGTGGACCGCCATGTTCGTGTGGTCCGCGGCGTCCGTGTGGTCCGCCGCGTCCGCGTCCATCCCGACCGCCGCGGCGTTTGCCCCAGTTGTCGGTGATGTCGTCGCCGAATGCGGATTTGACCGCCGCGCGAACCTTGTCGAGATCGATTCCGATGGCCGCGAGGGCGTCCCGGTCTTCATCGACGCGATCTTTGTCCGCGTCGGTCTTGTTGGCCTCGTGGTACTCACGTACCACTTCACGGGCCTGAGTCAGGGTCAAACCCTGCTCACCGAGGATGTTGAACACCGAACTCCGGGCGTTGCAGAGCATGCCGAGGATGAGGTGGTCGTTGCCGAGTGTGGTGTGTCCGAGGTCGGCTGCCTCCTGATAAGCGAAAACCAGGGTCATCCTGTTTTCGCGAGTGAACTGGTGAAACATGTTGTCTCGCTTCCTGATGTGGAACGCGGCGGCTATTCGCCGCGTGAATGCTTTTGGTGCACGGCTTGACGGCTCACCTGCAGTACGTCGGCGATTGCCTGCCAGCTCCAGCCTTGTTGCCGGGCATTGGCGACCTGTACGTCTTCGAGCCGATCGGCCAACGTTCGCAGTGCCCTGACCGCTGCCAGCCCTTTGGCCGGATCACGATCTGCAACTGCTGCGGTGATGTCTTCTTTGTTGTCTTGCACGATTGTCAAGTTACCCTGACACGAGGCGAGTGTCAACATTTATTGACAGCTGCACCCGGGATATTCCGGATTTGGTGGGTTTTGGTGAGCGTTTGCCCAGGTCAGGGTCGCCAAAACCCACCAAAATCGGAGCAGGACCAGCCTCGCGATCGCAGTGCTGCACGTATTTGCGAGACGAACTCGGCTCGGTTGGCGCGGATGTTGGCCGCGGTTACCGGAATCACGATCCATCCCGCGGCGCGTAGGCGGTTCCACCGTTCCAGGTCTTTGGCGTGCTGTTCGGCAGTGCGGTGATGTGCGCCGTCGTACTCGACGGCGACTTTGAGTTTCGGCCATGCGATATCGAGGCGGTAGCGCCCGTTCATCACCTCGACCTGCAGAACCCACCCGCACAAACACTCGTCGACGAGAATGAGGCGCAGTCGGGTC
Organism: Nocardia sp. 348MFTsu5.1; assembly: GCF_000383535.1. Lineage (NCBI taxonomy): Bacteria > Bacillati > Actinomycetota > Actinomycetes > Mycobacteriales > Nocardiaceae > Nocardia > Nocardia sp. 348MFTsu5.1. The sequence goes on along the minus strand of NZ_KB911516.1, from coordinate 97,606 downwards.
TCCCAGGGAGACTCCGCAAGTGGATCGACCAGACGCATCGCTGTGATCGCCTTGCCGATTCCCCAGTGGTTCTCCCAGCGCTTGAGTTCAGCACGCATCTCGTCGAGCATGGGTTGGCCACAGCCGAGCCATCGCGTCGAGTGCCGCAACCGCTTCGTCACGAAGATTGAAGCGACCCAGATCAATACCGGTTCTCGCCAGGGACGTGCATCGAACTCCATCGAGGTCAACGATCTCGTCGGAATCGATCTGAACGCGCCGAACGCAAACACCCTCGTATCGCTTGTTTCCGTCGATCGGTGCCACGATTTCCGGCTCGGCGATCTTCGGACGATACGGGTTGCCCCAGAGATGGGCCGCGGACCAACCACAGAGCACGGCATGTTCATTGAGCATCCCCGCCGCGATCGACATGACGCCGAAGTCGGCCTCCTTATCGTTGCGCAGCCACACGCCGCGCAGGATGGAGCGGTACTCGAGTCGCAGCTGATGTCGAGACATGATGTCGAGCAGGTCTGCGGCGCGCGCCGGACCGGTTGGCAGTTCCCCCATGGCCAGAGTCTGCCGACCCACCACCCGCAGGAGAGCCCGCGAACCCCGAGTTATCCACAGGCTCGGCGCCGGTCTTGGTGGGATTTGGAGAGCTCGACCTGGGGAAACGCTCACCAAAACCCACCAAATCGGGGGTTATTCGGTGAGGAGGGACTCGCTGATGTTCATCCGGCCGGCACGGGCGGCGGGGAAGAAAGCGCCGGCAAAACACAGGGCAAACGCGATGACCACGTAGACACCGATGAGAGCCTGCGGCGAATACACCACCTCCACGGCTGTCGACTGCGTGAGGATCTTGTTGCCGACGAGGTGCAGAGCGGTACCCATCACCACACCGAGCAGCGACCCGATCGCCGCAACGGCTGCGGCCTCCGCGAGAACCATCCGCTGGACGAACTTGCGTGAGGCACCCATCGCCCGCAGGACCCCGAGTTCGCGTTTGCGCTCGATCACCGAGAGCAGCAGGGTGTTCAGCAACGCGACCGCCGCGACCACCGCGACGATCCACTGGATGGCGATCGCAAATGCACCCGACTGCTCGACGGAGGCCTTGGTGGCATCGAGGCCTTCCTGGCCCGTATAGACGTGGGTCGGCATCGTCGTGGCTTCGTCGGCGGCGGCGACGAGCAAGGGCCGGATCTGCTCCTGGTCGACACCCGGGTCGGTCGTGACCTGCAGGTAGGTGTCGCCGGGCCGATTGAACCAGTCCGCCAGCAGTTCATGGGAGATCGCCGCGGTGCCCGAGTTGACGCTCACGTAGTCGACGAGTTGCAGGACGGGCAGCGAGTGAAAACCGGTCGGCGACGCGAACTCCACCGGATCACCGGCCTCGACGTCCAGATTCCCTGCCATCGTCCGCGACATGATGATGCCTCGGCCGGCGAGGACCTCGTCGATCACTTCGGGGGATCCCTTGGAGACAAACGGCGCACTCATGCCGGGAGCGAGACCCTGCAGCATCACCAGCGACTCACCGACGTTGACCGACGCCCACTGGCCACCGACCACACTCTCGACCCCGGGCACATCGGCAATCGCCGCCGACACCGCCGGATCCAGAATCGGCCCATCCGGAACCGTCGAACCGTCCTGCGACGACACGTAGAAGTCCGTGTCGCCCAGGCCATCCAGCGAATCGGTGATCGACGACACCAGGTTGTTCATCACACCGGACGTACACAGTCCGACCGTGATCGCCACCGCCACCGTCATCAACGTCGCCCACGCACGCCGCGGAGCCCGTTCGGTGTTGACCGCGCTCAACGTGCCCGGTCCGCCGAACCGGGCCGCGAGCGCACTGACGGCCGCCACCAAAGGCCTTGTGATGGCGTAACACACGAGGAGCATGCCGATGCAGAACACGATGCCGGCGGTCGCGACCGCCGCACTCTGGATGCGGTTGGCCATGATCCAGCCAACGACGATGAGGACCACACCCAGCACCCCGGACACCTTGGCCGCCACCCCTCGTCCGGCGCGCTGCTCGGCGGCAACACCGCCGGACATTGCCTCGATCGGCGACACCGTGAACACCGACCGGGCGGCCAGCGCGCTGGCCCCGGTACAGGCGAGGACACAGGCGATCACCGCGGCCGGAGCGGCATACCCGGGCAATCCGAACTCGATTGTGGCACCGAAGGATCCGACTACCTCGGGCAACTGCCCGATCGCCCAGCGACCCGCCAGGATTCCGACGGGCACCCCGATCAGGCCACCCACCAGACCGAACAGCGCCGCTTCCCCGATGAGGTCGGCGACCAGCGGTCCACGTTTGCCACCCAGGGCCCGGATCATCGCGATCGACGACCGCCGCGATGCGACGGCCATGTTCATCGTGTTGAACACCAGGAATCCGGCGATCACCAACGAGATCAGCGACACCAGCAAGGTCGAGTTACGTGTTGTTGCGCTTGCCGTTTGCACCTGTTTCGCACGGAAGTCCGGGCTCACCACCGCTGCCCGGCCGTCGACCACCGAATCCACCTGCTCGCGCAGCTCATCGGCCGACGTTCCCGGTTCCTTGGTCACCAAGATCGAATCGACCCGGCCGTCGTGATCGGTGAGTTGCTGAGCCAATCCGAGGTAGGCGAAGATGAACTTCCCGCCGTTGATGGCCGCCGCCTCCGGGGCATCGATCACCATCGAGACCGTGGTGTCGACACCGTTGATCGAAACCTGTTGGCCCTCCTGCAATCCGGTGGCCTTGCCGACACTGATCCCCGACATCAGTTCGTTGACATCGGTGCCGCCGGCGGTCGCCGCCTCTTCGACGGCGTCCCGAAGTCCACCGCTCAGCGCGGTGATGTTGTTGTCGCTGCCGAGGACCGTGATGCGCTCACCCTCGATGTAGACCGGGCTGTTGATCAGGGGCACAACACTTCTCGCGGCCGGAGCCTCGCGACGGATCTCTCCCATCAACCCGTCGTCGACCCCGGAGTCGACGATGCCGGCGACCTCGAGGTCAGCGGTCCCCGAGATGGTGTCACTGAGTTTCTGGACCGACGACGTCAGCGACCCGTACGTGCCGAGAACCGCGACCAGCAGCGCCGAGGCGACAACAACCACCATCAGTGACGTGGTCACCCGCAGCCGATGGCTGAGCAGTTCCCGAAGATTGACAAGCCTGATCCGCGTCAGACCGGCGAGTACCGGCCCGAACAATGCCGACGGCTTCACTCCTGAATCTTCCCGTCCCGCACGGTGATCGTCCGATCGGCGTGCGCAGCGGCCTTGTTGTCGTGGGTGACCATGACCACCAGCCGGCCATCACCTTCGTGGGCAACCTCGGTGAGCAGTTCCAGGATCGATTCGCCCGTGTGCGAATCCAGGTTGCCGGTCGGCTCGTCGGCGAGGACGATCCGCGGGCTCATGATCAGCGACCGCGCGATCGCCACCCGCTGCATCTGTCCGCCCGACAGCTCGGAGGGGCGATGCTTCGATCGATCACCGAGTCCAACCCGGTCGAGCAGGGCAATGGCCTCCGACTTGGCCGACCGCAATGACTTCCCGTCGAGCAGTCGCGGCAATGCCACGTTTTCCCAAGCCGACATCGTCGGGATCAGATTGAAGAACTGGAAGATGAAGCCGACCCGTGTGCGCCGGAACTCGGATTGCTGTTCCTCGGAGAGTTTCGCCAGATCGAGGCCGTCGACGATGATCGATCCGGAGTCCGGAACATCCAGTGCCCCAAGGACATGCAGCAGGGTGCTCTTGCCGGCGCCGGACGGCCCGACGATGGATACGAATTGACGCGCTTCCAGTGTCAGGTTGAGACCGTCGAGCGCACGGACCTTCTCCTGCCCCATCTGGTACTCCCGAACCAGATCGATCGCCTCGACGATCGGTTGTCCGCTCGCCTCACGAATGTCACTCAAACCCGAACTCGGCTCACTCAATCCATTCCCCCGTCGCAAAGAAGTTCTCCAGTGTTGCTTCGGCGCGGGTCAGGTCGAGACCGGCACCCGTCACCCAATCGTCGTCGTAATAGGTACCCGAGTACCTATCCCCGCCATCGCACAGAAGGGTCACCACACTGCCCGGTGTACCTTCCTTACGCATTTCGGCAATCAGCCGCAGCGCACCCCACAGGTTTGTCCCGGTCGATCCACCGACCCGGCGGCCCAGAATGTCACTGGCGCGGCGTGCCGTGGCGATGCTCGCATCGTCTGGAACCGACACCATCCGGTCGATCACCTGCGAGATGAACGACGGCTCGACCCGCGGACGTCCGATGCCCTCGATTCGTGAACCGGGTACCGGCCCAAATGGTGCATCCGGGTCACCGTCGCGATAGGCCGGGAAGAAGGCGGAGTTCTCCGGATCGACGACGCAGAGCCACGTGTGGTGCCGCCGGTACCGGATGAATCTGCCGATCGTCGCCGAGGTGCCCCCGGTCCCCGCACCCACCACAACCCAGGTCGGCACCGGGAACTCTTCCCGCGCCAACTGGCTGAAAATCGATTCGGCAATGTTGTTGTTGCCGCGCCAGTCCGTGGCCCGTTCGGCCATCGTGAACTGGTCGATGAAATGTCCGTTGGTCTCGTCGGCCAATTGCTGCGCGGCGCCGTACACCTCATAGGATCGCTCGACGAAGTGGCATCGACCGCCCTGCCGCTCGATGAGGCCGATCTTGGCCGGTGATGTCGTCGCCGGCATCACCGCGATGAACGGAACACCGATCAACTGGGCGAAGTAGGCCTCGGACACCGCCGTCGACCCCGACGACGCCTCGATGACCGTGGTCCCCTCGGTGATCCAGCCGTTGCAGAGCGCATAGAGGAACAGCGACCGCGCAAGACGATGCTTCAGCGAACCCGTGATGTGGGTGCTCTCGTCCTTCAGATACAGCGAGATCCCGGTACTGCCCGAGCCCGTGTCCCACCGGGACCAGGCCGGAAGCGGAAATCTCAGCAGGTGTGTGTCGGCACTACGCGTGGCATCGGCATCGATGAGCCGGATCGCGTTGTCCACCCAACTGCGATCCGCCCGCCGGTCGACTTCCCGGGTCCGGACCGCACCGGACTCCCCACGTCCACCGCCGGCCATCACTACTTGTCGGATCCGTCTTCACCACGAAGCCGCGACGAGAGGTTCTCGCGCTGCGCCTTACGTCCGGCGTCGACCGTTGCGATCCCGACGTTCACGCGTTGGCGCAACCCCTTGAACAGCAGCATGCCCGCCGGAAGCGCGATGATCACCGCGAAGACGGCGGCAACCAGAACCGGCACATCGATCCCCACGGCCCGGCCGACCAGGTATATCCCGGCGGCCAGCGCGATCACCAGCGCGATGCGGGCACCGGTGTAGAGCACCAGGTCGATGGCCAGTCGACGCCCCGCCCCCGGCGTCGGCTCGACGGAAGGCGCGGGATCTTTTTTCCCAGATGACCGTTTATTTGCAGCTGGCTCGTTCGTGCTCACGCACTAGACCTTACTGCGCACCCCACAGGCCGGAAAAGTCCACCTTTGCCATCCCTTTACCAACACCTAACTATTCGTATACATGGGCATTTCGGTGTAACCATGAGTCGTGGGCTCTTCCCGCTCCAGGGGAGATCCTTCGCAAAACCTCGCGCCAATCGTCCGGACGGATGTACGACACGCGGTTGACGCCCCACTCGATAGGAGCAGCGATGACGTTTGCAGGCCCCCTCGGACAACACACCCCCAGCCCTGGCTTGAGCAATCCCGCACCGATCCTCTCGCCCCAGGCAGCAAGCCAGCACACGCTGACCCCGGGGCAGGTCGCGGCCATGTTCAACGTCAATCCCAAGACCGTCGCCCGGTGGGCCAGTTCTGGCCTGCTCGGCGCCATCCGCACCCCTGGTGGACACCGCCGATTCCGCGAAGAAGATGTGGTCGAGCTCCTCAATCGCCGCACACCTGCCACCGGCAGCTGATCCACCGATTCGTCACGGACGAACCCTTTCGAACCCCTGACGACCCTCGTGCGCCTGCTGTGGTCACGCGTTCCACGCAGGCGTCACCGACTGGTTGTCGCCTCCAGTAGCCTGGCTACAACGGCTTTGATTCTGGAGGTGCCGAAATGATCTACCTACTCGCCATCATCGGCTTGTTGGCACTGACATACCTCGCCTGGCGCGCATTCGGGCCGGACGCCGAGGACGAACAGACCCCCCGCGGACCGGCCACCCCACGCCGCCAGATCAAGCGCGGACCGGTGGGCCCGGATGACGATCTCGAATTCCTGAAGGACCTGGATCGGAAAGCCCGCGACAAGAATCCCAAATTCAACTCGGACGGCGACGACCGCCCCACTTCTACGGACTGACCTGCACAGTTGCCCAATTTTTCTTAGGCAATTGTCAAGAAATTGTCTGTCAATTGTGCAGCAAAATTTTCCAACATAAGTCCGACATCAACTAAACTGAATTGCCGGAAGGTGCCTCATCCCGGCGTCACACTTTGCGAACTTTAACGGTAGAGTCACGCTCTAGTTCGACCGCTCCACACTGCTGCGGTCAAATTACAGGTCTGGGAGTTAGATAGTGGCTGCTGTACACGACGGTAAAACATTTGCCGATCATCTGAACGAATTATTCAGCACGGTGCGTGACGAGAACGGAATCCCGTACACGGGCAAGAAAATTGCCCTGAAGGCGAACCAACTCGGCTACACACTGAGCGATGCCTATATCTCCCAGCTCCGGACCGGCAAGGCCAAAACTCCGTCATTTCGAACCGTCGAAGCAATTTCCCGGGCATTCGAAATCAGCGTGACGTACTTCCTGACCGACCCGGATGAAGATCTCAAACGCGTCGAGCAACAGCGTGAATACGTCCAGATGGCAGCGGAGACCGGCGCGCACCTGGCGGCGTTCCGGCACGAGGCCATTTCCACCGACACGCTCGATGTCGTGATCGAACTCCTGAAGGTCGTCAAGAAGCAGCAAAACGATCGCGCTATCTGACCTCACTTTTTTAGGCAGCAAAGGCGCCCTGAACCAATCGGTCAGGGCGCCTTTGACGTTGTGATCAGAGTCCGGCGTACGAGTGCAGGCCGGAGACCACCAGGTTGATGATGAAGAGGTTGAACAACATCGCGGTGAATCCGGCGATGTTGATCCACGCCGCTGCCGTGTTCCGCCAACCGGCAGTGGCCCGCGCGTGCAGGTACGCCGCGTAGATCACCCACGCGATGAACGACACCGTCTCTTTGGGATCCCATCCCCAGAACCGGCCCCACGCTGCTTCCGCCCAGATGGCACCGCAGATGACACCGAGACCGAACAGCGGGAACGCGAAGACCACGGTCGTGTACGCGATCCGGTCCAGCGTCTGGGCCGGGGGCACGCGTTGCAGGACGCGGCCCCAGTATCGGTCACCGGGCTCGGGGAACTTCAGTTTCAGCAGGTAGAGCATGCTCGCGACACCGGAGACCAGGAAGACGCCGGAGCCGATGGCGACGATCGAGACGTGGATCGCCAGCCAGTACGACTTCAGCGCCGGGACCACCGGTGCGGCGTTGGTGTAGAGGTACGTACCGGCGATGAACAGCAGGATGACCACCGGCAGCAGAACAAATCCGAGCAGCGGACGGTACTCACGCTTGCGCAACACCACCAGCGCCGCGATCATGCCGGCGGCGCAGGCGATGGAGACGAACTCGTACATGTTGCCCCATGGCGCGCGGCCAGTTGCAAGGCCGCGCAACACAATCGCGGTGATATGCAGCGCCGTCGCCAGGATGACCACGCCGTAGGCCATCTTCGCCAACCGGTCTCCAAGCGGCGCTTTCCCGGCGGTCTGGACCTTGCCGGGAGTCCGCACGTCATCGGCATCCGCCACCGGCGCGCCACCCGCGGCGACGAGCTGGCCGGACTTCGCGACGGTCTGGCTCTTGGTGGCCAACGACATGAGGAACATGATCATCGCCAGGACGTAGACGGTCAGCGCCGTGCCGAAGGTCAGGTCGGAAAACCGGGAGAGTGTCTCATCGACGTTCATCAGTTACCTTTTCCCAACGTCCATTTTTTGCGTCCACCTTGCTCTTTGCCACCAGGGCGGTTCTTGTCAGCAGGTGCGAGGTCCAACAAATCGGCGACCATATCGCCGAAGCCCTCGCCCCAACCAGCCTGATCTGTACGTGCCAGACCCGCCATTTCTACTACAGAGCGTCGCACATCCGCCGTGGCGGTGCCATCACCCGGCGACCCGGTCAGGGGTGTGATCCGGGCCCAGACCCGTCGACGCTTGATCAGCAGCGACACCAGAAGTCCGGCGAGCATCGCGATCGCGGAGACCAGCACCCACTTCTGGGCGGGATCGTGCGAGACCTGCAACGACACCCACCGCTGATAGCCGTCGAACGAGACGGTCGTTCCGTCCTCGAGCGTGGTCGATTCGCCCTGATTCAGGTTGACGCGGTCCTGCTTGAGCAGACGTCCCTGGTTGACCAGGTTCACATCGAGCGCGAACGCGTTCTGCGGTCGCCCGGTGTCGAGACCGGTGTCGCCCTTGTAGATGTCGATCGCGACTGCCGGGGCTTCCGGGAGCGGGAAACTCGAGGTCATCAGGCCGCCGTGGAACGTGGCCGTCGGAGCGAACAGGCCTTCTATTGCGATCTGATTCTTCCGGCGCTCGTCCTCGTTGGGATACATCCCGGCCGGGGTGTCGAAGCGGGCCACACCACTCGACATCATCGTCTGCAGCTCATCCGGCCGGAACGGGACCGTCTGGGTACGGGTTTCGCCATCCGGGAACGTGACGGTGAACGTCGGGGCAAAACCATTGCCCAGCAGATAGATTCGGTCGCCGGCGATCCGCAGCGGGTGGTTGACCTTCACTTCGCTGGGATTCCACTGCTCGCCGTCGATCTCGCTGCCGACCTGATATTTCACGTCAGCGCTGTACATCTCGGGCTGCCCGGTCGGCAGGAATTCCGCGTCGAACGACTCCACCTGGAGGCAGAACTCGTTGAGGTTGGTGCCATCGACCAGGTTGCCGGCGCGGAAGGAGTCGTACACCGCGGTGGAGGTGTTGCAGAACCCTTCCTCGCCGTCGGCGACCAGGATCCGGGTGCCTTCGTAGCCGAACATCTTGCCCGCCGCGATCGCGACCAGCAGGGCCAGCAATGCGAAGTGGAAGAGGAGGTTGCCGCCTTCGCGGAGGTAGCCCTTCTCGGCCGAGACCTCGACGACGGTCGCCACCGAGCCATCGGCTTCGGTGCGCTCGACGGTGCGGGTGGTCTTGCGCCATCCCCGCAGGCCGGAGTTGATCTTCGACGCGATCTCGTCGGGAGTGCCGTCGACCTCGTGGCTCTCGTGCCGGGGCAGTCGGCCGAGGTTGCGCGGTGCCGGGACCGGGCGGGCCCGCAGCGCCTTCGCATGTTCGATCATGCGGGGTGTCAGACATCCGACCAGCGAGATGAACAGCAGCACGTAGATGGCGGTGAACCAGATGCTCGAGAAGACCTCGTACATCTGGATCTTGTCGAAGAGCCGGCCGACGAAGCCGTGATCGGCGATGTACTGCTCGGTCTTGAACTCGTTCAGCGACCGCTGCGGCAGGAGCGCTCCCGGCACTGCGGCCAGGGCCAGCAGGAACAGCAGCGCCAGTGCGGTCCGCATCGAGGTCAGCGAACGCCAGGTGTTCCGGGCGGGCCACAGCAGGTAGCGCTTGAGCGGACCGGCCTTCGGGACGGGTGGCGGAGTTCTGGTCTCGGTGGCGGTCATATCGGCAGCACCGTGTCCGAGACGAACATGTCCCGGACCCAAACGATGAATTGATCCCACAAACCGGTCACCAGCGCCACACCCACGACAACCAGTAGTACACCTCCGAAAATCTGGATGGCCCGAGCATTTCTGCGCATCCAGCCCACCGCGCGCAAAGCCCAGGCAGATCCGAAGGCCAGGAGGATGAACGGCAGCCCCAGACCGAGGCAGTAGAAGATGATGAGTGTCACACCGCGGGCCGCGGTCGAGCCTTCCGTCCCGCTGGCGGTGGTGATGACCGCAGCCAGGGTCGGTCCGAGGCACGGCGTCCAGCCCAAGGCAAAGACCGCACCGAGCAGTGGGGCTCCGACCAGGTTCGATACGAGTCGCGGATGGAACCGCGCGTCGCGCTGCAGCATCGGGATCAGGCCGATGAACACCAGGCCCATGATGATGGTGATGACGCCGCCCACGCGTTGCAGCATTTCTCGATTGACCACGAAGGCACTCGTGATCCCGAACACCGACGCGGTGGCGAGCACGAACACGACTGTGAATCCGAGCACAAACAGCAAAGCGGCCCCGGTGACCCGAAGGCGCCCGGCCTTCTTCGACTCCATGTCAGACATCGCAGGCGCCTCGGCACCCACCAGTCCGGCGAGGTAGGACAGGTAGCCCGGAACCAACGGCACCACGCAGGGCGAGGCGAACGAGACCAGCCCCGCGAGCATGCACGCGCCGAGCGCCAGCAACAGCGGACCGGTGGAAACGGTGTCCGCGAAGCTGTCACCGACTCCGGCGACGTGGCTTGAACTCTGGGCTACAAAAGTCATGGGATATCAGGTGTCTCAGGTGTTTCAGCGGCAATTCGCTCGACGACCGGCTGCAGCTCGTCGGCGGTGACGGCTTTGAGGAACACCGCCGCGGCACGATGCTGACGATCGAGGACGAGAGTTGTCGGGACCACCGAGGTCGGGGTGGTCAGCTTCGACAGGGTGCGGCCGTCGTAGTCGTAGATCGACGGATAGGTGACCGCGCGGTCGGTGACGAAGTCCCGGGCCGAATCCTTGCGGTCCCGAAAGTCGATGCCCAGGAATGCAACACCCGAATCCTTGGTGTCGGCGTAGACCTCTTCGAGTGCGGCCGCCTCGCCGCGGCACGGACCACACCACGAGCCCCACACGTTGATGACCACAACTTCGCCTTCGAAGTCGGTGAGGTTGATGGTCTTGCCGTCGGCCACCAGATCGGGTCCGGTCAGGTCGGAGACCTTGCCACGCTCGGACGGCGGATCATAGAAGATCTCGGTTTTACCACCGGGAGAAACGAATTCGAAGTTCTCACCTTGCGCCACCGCGTCGTCGCCGGTTCCACAACCGGCGATCACCAACAGTGTCGCGATCCCGAGGAACAGCAGCGACAACATCCGCCAACCAAGGGGTGCCAACGCGCGGGTCATTCCACGTTCAGGGCCGAGCTCATTCACTACGTCGCTACCTCAGGCTCCCGTGGCAAGCGGGTCAGAGGCACCGGCAGGTTCCGAATAGACGATGTCCACCAATGCATCCCCGTCGTACAACAGGCTGGTCAGCGACGCCAGTGAACACTGCCGCTTGCGCGGATCGTGCCAAAGACGTTGCCCTTCAAGGAATCTCCGCAGCGTGTAGACCGGAAGCTGATGGCTGACACACACCGCCTCGTGACCCTTGGCCTCTTCGCGGGCCTTGTTCGCGACCGCGAGCATGCGGTGCGCGAGCTGGATGTACGGCTCGCCCCAACTCGGGGTGAACGGGTCGCGCAGTTTGACCCAGTGCCGGGGGCGCCGCAGCGCACCGTCGCCCACCGAGACCTTCAGACCTTCGAAGGTGTTGTCGGCCTCGATGAGGCCTTCGTCGGTGGTGATCTTCAGGCCGTGCGCGGCTGCGATCGGGGTCGCGGTCTCCTGCGCGCGCTGCAGCGGGGAGGCGAAGACGTGGGTGATGTCGTGGTCGGCCAGTGTGTGCGCAACCGTTTGCGCCTGGGTCACACCGAGCTCGGACAGGTGAAAGCCAGGCAGTCGGCCATAGAGGATGCCGTCGGGGTTGTGGACTTCCCCGTGCCGCATCATGTGCACGATTGTGCGCATCAGTTCTCCTTTTGGGCCCGCGCAGCGGCGGTCGCAGCAGCCGGGAGTGCTCCGGCTATAACACCGAAAGCATCCCCGTCCAAGGCCGCGGACACAAACCAGGCTTCGAAGGCACTCGGCGGCGGGTAGACGCCGGCATCGAGCAAAGCGTGGAAAAACGGCGCAAAACGCCAGGTCTCGGTCTTTTTCACCGCTGCGTAGTCGGTGATGGGCGTTTCGGTCTCTGCGGTGAAGAACACGCTGACCAGGTTGCCCGCGTACTGCACACGATGGCCGACACCCTCGGCGGTCAGGGCCTCCCCGATCAGGGATCCCAACTGCTTGGAGTTGGCGTCGAGGGCTGCGTAGACGGCGTCGTCGGCGTGGCGCAGAGTCGCCAGTCCGGCAGCGACCGCCACCGGGTTCCCGGACAGGGTGCCGGCTTGGTAGACGGGACCGGCCGGGGCCAGGTAGGCCATGACATCGGCGCGACCACCGAATGCCGCGGCCGGCAGTCCACCGCTCATCACCTTGCCGAAGGTGTAGAGGTCGCCGGCGACACCCTCGAGGCCGAACCAGCCTGCCTTGCTCACGCGGAAGCCGGTCATGACCTCGTCGATGATGAGGAGTGCACCGTCGGCACTGGTGACGTCTTTGAGGCCCTGATTGAAACCCTCGACCGGGGCAACGGCACCCATGTTGCCGGCGGCGGCCTCGGTGATGATCGCGGCGATCTGCCCGGGGTACGCGGCGAAGGTCTCCCGGACGGCAGCGAGGTCGTTGTACGGCAGGACGATGGTGTCCTGGGCCTGGGCGCCGGTGACGCCGGGTGAGGTCGGCAGTCCCAGCGTCGCCACACCCGAGCCGGCGTCGGCGAGCAATGCGTCGACGTGACCGTGGTAGCAGCCCGAGAACTTGATGATCTTGGTGCGGCCGGTGAATCCACGGGCCAGGCGGACCGCTGACATCGTCGCCTCGGTACCCGAGTTGACCAACCGAACCTGCTCGACCGGGGCGACCCGCTTGATGATCTCCTCGGCCAGCTCGATCTCGGCCTCGGTGGGAGCACCGAACGACAAACCGGTCGTCGCCGCCGTCTGGACCGCCTCGACGACAGCCGGATGGGCGTGGCCCAGGATCATCGGACCCCAGCTGGAGACCAGGTCGACGTAGCTGTTGCCGTCGGCATCGGTCATCCGGTAGCCGGAGGCACTGGAGATGAACCGGGGCGTTCCGCCGACGGAGTTGAAGGCCCGGACCGGCGAATTCACGCCACCCGGAATGACAAGGGATGCGCGCTTGAAGAGCTGCGCTGACTGATCGGTGGCATGCGACACGACCTCCAGTGTGGCAAACACCGACCCGTGAACCGAAAATGGTCGGTTCTGGTAACCACGACCTGGGGTTTTGCTGGCTTCCTCCGGCTGCGAGCGGGAGGATGAAAGCATGCGGTGGACGTGGCGTTCGATGTTGGTGGCGACCGTCCTGGCGCTTGGGGTGGCGCTCGGTGTGGCGGGCGCCGCACCGCGTTCGGCGCCGCTGCCCGTGACCTACAACTTCTTCGCGGGTATCTCGGCCGAACTCTCCGATCACGGTGGATCGCTGCCCGGATCGAACGACTACACCTGCAAACCCTCCAGGAGTCATCCGAATCCGGTGGTCCTGGTCCACGGAACCGGCGGTAGTCAACAGACCAACTGGGTCTCGATGGTCCCGACACTGAAGAACGAGGGTTACTGCGCCTTTGCGCTGACCTACGGTGAGCTCTCGTCGGTATGGCCGGTGTCCCGGATCGGCGGGCTCGGCCCGATGGATGTCAGTGCCTGGCAGCTCAAGCTGTTCGTCGACAACGTGCTGGCGGAAACCGGCGCGGAAAAGGTTGACATCGTGGGTCATTCGCAGGGCACCCAGATCCCGACATACTGGGCCAAGTACTACGGCGGGGCTCCCCAGATCGACAAGTACGTGTCGCTGGCGCCGTACTGGCAGGGCCAGGACGACGGCTCGGACGAATCAAATGTCACGTCGGCGTTTGTCGAGGGCTTGGGCCTGTCACCGGACGTGGTCCCGGATACCACCTGCCCCGGCTGTGTCGACGCGCCCGCTGACCAGAGTTTCAAAGAGGCGATCAATGCGGGCGGTGGACCGTATGTCGAGGGCATCACCTACACCAATATCGTCACCAGCAACGACCAGGTGATCAGCCCGTACACCAGCGGGATCCTGGCCGGACCGGTCGGCATCGAGGTCACGAACATCGTTGTCCAGGACACCTGTCCGGTCGATCGATCCGATCATCTGTCGATCGTCGCCAATCAGCGATCGGCCGCGATGGTCCTGAACGCGCTCGATCCGGAACATCCGCGCGCTGTGCCGTGCCTGGCCGTACCGCCCTACACCGGGGCCTGACCGCGGTCGGTTTCGGCCTGGTCAGCGGGGGCCGGAGAGCAGAATCAACAGGAGTTCGGCTCTGGTCCGGGCATCGGTGAGATCGACGCGAAGTAGGCGTTCGATGCGGTCGATCCGGTTGCGAAGTGTGTGCCGATGGACTCCGATCGCCAGTGCCGCCGGTTCCCATTGACCGTTGGCCTGTAGATAGGCCTGCAGGGTCGCAACGAGGTCGCTCCCCTGGTCCCGATCGTGGTCGGCCAGTGGGCCCAGGCGCGATACGCGCGCCCCGCTCAGTGCCTTTCGCACCGGGTCGAGCGCCAGCAGCGACCGCTGGGCCAGCAAGTCCACTACCTCACCCTCTGCCGCGACGTCTGCGGCCAACCTGGCGTGCCGTGTTGATTCGGCTATTTCATCCACTGGCACAACCGAACCCAGCCCGCCGCGGCAACCCCTGGCCCCGACGACACCGAGGACGGATTCGGCAAACCGTCGCTGATCCTCCCCGCGCACCAGGACCACGATCTCCTGACCCACGTGGTGCACGAACACCGGCCGCCACCGCGACTGCAGTTCGACGCCAACCGCCATCGCCGCCTGCTTCGCCGCCGCGACACTGTCGAATGTGGCGGTCGCAACGCGCACCCGCCCGTCCCGATCGGCCGCGCGCAACACGATGTTGCGGGCCGCGGCCGGCGGTGGCCCCGCCATCGCCATCATCAGGGCATCGGCGTGCAGCGAATGTTGATCACGCTGCACCTGAAGCGGTTTGGCGTGCTCGAGGCTCAACAGCGAGGTCGCGTGCCCGAGCAGGACCCGTTCGAGGTCGCCGAGCGATTTCTCACTCAGGACGGCCAGGTGGCCGAACACGCTGCCACCGACACTGATTCGCTGGATCGTGATCGTCTGCTCGCCGGTCATCGTGACACCGCTGGCGGCATTCGGATCACGCGCGATCTCGCTCTGCACCAATGCGAGATGTTGGGGATCGAGGGCGGCGGGCCGGGAACTCACCAGTGCCAGTTCATGATCGAGCAGCACCACGGTGGCGTCGATCGCGTCGGCCAGCTCCCGGACCACTGCCGGCATGCCGCCGGAGATGATGGCCCTCGTGATCCGCGGCTGCGTGTGGGACGCGCGGACGAACTGGTCGAATCGCTGCTCCGCGATCCGATCGAGCACCGCCCGGGCGATCGCCGAGAACGGCACCGGCAGCGGAACCCGGAGCAACGCGATCCCGTGCTCGTCGGCCGCATCGATCAGATCGCCAGGCACGGCATCGAACCCGAACCCCACCCCGAAGCCGACGCCGGCGACACCGATCCCACGCAAGCCGCGCAGGTAGTCGAAACGCCCGGCCCGCGACGCCGGCAGCCGAAGACCCGTGGTGAGGAGCAGTTCGCCGCCGGCCAGCCACTCCTGCGGCGCCGGGAGTTCGGACGTCAAGGCGCAGTCGATGTCGCGGTCGATGTCGGCATGGCCCCCGACGAGCGTCAGATCGAGTTCACGCTGGGCGAGCAACCATCGAACTGTTGTGCTCACTCCGCGCCCCCTGATTTCTGTCCCGCGGCTTCGCCCTCGACCTGTGACAACCGTGGCCCGATTGTACAGATTGTCCATCTATGGCTACCAGGTTGGACAACTTGTCAGGATCACACTGCCAACCCGGCAGCGAAGACTGGAGAGCGTAGGAGTTTCCATCCACCCGCAACCGAGAGTGACCTGGTGAAATGGCATACGAGCCCCTGAAGAACTACATCAACGGCGAGTTTGTCGCCTCGGATTCGACCGAAACCATCAACCTCGTCAACCCCACCGATGAGTCAGTGGTCGGAGTCTCGCCGATCTCGACCCGATCCGACATCGATGCAGCGATGGCGGCCGCCGCCGGGGCGTTCGAAACCTGGGGCAAGACGACTCCCAAGGTCCGGCAGAAGGCACTCCTCGACCTCGCGGACGCCATCGAGGCCAACTCCGATGCCCTCGTGGCCGCGCAAGCCCGCAACACCGGACAGCCCGACGATCAGATCGCCGACGAAGAGGTCACTGTCGGCGCCGACCAGATCCGCTTCTTCGCCGGTGCCGCACGCCTGCTCGAAGGCAAGTCCGCCGGCGAATACATGGACGGCTACACCTCCTACGTCCGGCGCGAACCGGTGGGTGTCGTCGCACAGGTCACGCCGTGGAACTACCCACTGATGATGGCGCTGTGGAAAGTCGGTCCGGCGATCGCGGCCGGCAACACCGTGGTCATCAAGCCGTCAGACACCACACCCGAATCGACTCTGGAGCTGGCCCGGATCTCGAAGGGCATCCTGCCCGACGGAGTCCTGAACGTGGTTCTCGGCAACGGGGCCACCGGAGCCGGGATCGTCGGGCACAAGACGCCGAGCATGGTCTCGATCACCGGATCGGTGCGGGCCGGCATCGCGGTGGCGGTCTCGGCGGCACAGAACCTCAAACGCGCACACCTCGAATTGGGCGGCAAAGCCCCGGCCGTGGTCTTCGCCGACGCGGACCTGGACAAGGCCGTCGACGGTATCGGCGACGCGTCGTTCTTCAATGCGGGCCAGGACTGCACCGCCGTCACCCGGATCCTGGTGCACTCGTCGATCCACGACAAGTTCGTCGACGCTCTGATCGAAAAGGCCAAGGGCACAACCGTTCCCCCGCTCAACAACATCAATCACTTCACCAAGGTGACGTCGATCCTCGACGCGGTGCCACCACATGCCACCGTGGTCACGGGTGGAAAGCGGAAGGGCGACAAAGGCTTCTACGTCGAACCCACCGTCATCACCGGTGTGCACCAGAGCGACTCACTCGTCCAGGAAGAGACGTTCGGGCCGGTGGTGACCGTGCAGGCCTTCGACACCGAAGCACAGGCACTCGAACTGTCCAACGACGTCAGCTATGGTCTGGCCTCCAGCGTCTGGACCACCGACAACGGGACGGTGGGACGGATGAGTGCGGGCCTCGATTTCGGTTGCGTCTGGGTCAACTGTCACATACCACTGGTCGCGGAGATGCCACACGGTGGTTTCAAGAATTCCGGCTACGGCAAAGACCTCTCGGGCTACGGCGTCGAGGACTACACCCGGATCAAGCACGTCATGAGTTCGGTGGAATGAGGATGACAAACGTGAATCCACAAGACAGTTCGCCACAGTACCGATTGCCCCAAAAGCGGGACATCGTCACCGCCATCCCCGGTCCGAAATCGATTGAACTGCAGGGACGCCGGGCCATGGCCGTGGCAGGTGGAGTCGGTTCGACGTTGCCGGTGTACGCCGCGGACGCCGACGGCGGGGTGATCGTCGACATCGACGGCAACTCGTTCATCGACTTCGGTTCCGGTATCGCCGTGACCACCGTCGGGGCCAGCAACGCCGCGGTCGGCGATGCCGTTGCCGAGCAGGCCCGGCATTTCATACACACCTGTTTCATGATCACCCCGTACGAGGCGTATGTCGAAGTGGCAGAACGCCTCAACCACCTGACCCCCGGGGACCACCAGAAGCGCACCGTGCTCTTCAATTCGGGCGCCGAGGCCGTCGAGAACGCGATCAAGGTGGCCCGCCTGGCAACGGGCCGTGACGCGGTGGTGGCGTTCGACCACGCCTACCACGGCCGCACCAACCTGACGATGGGGTTGACCGCCAAAACCATGCCGTACAAGTACGGTTTCGGACCGTTCGCACCGGAGCTCTACCGGGTGCCGACGTCATATCCGTACCGCGACGGACTCAGCGGACCCGCCGCGGCCGCTCTGGCGATCTCCCAGATGGACAAGCAGATCGGGGCGGACCAGATCGCCGCGATCATCATCGAGCCAGTGATGGGCGAAGGCGGATTCATCGTTCCGGCACCGGGTTTCCTGCCCGCGATCGCGAAGTGGGCCCGGTCCAACGAGATCGTGTTCATCGCCGACGAAGTCCAGAGCGGTTTCGCCCGCACCGGCGCGTGGTTCGCCAGCGAACACGAGGACCTCATCCCCGACCTGGTCACGATGGCCAAAGGCATCGCCGGCGGTATGCCGTTGTCCGCGTTGACCGGTCGCGCCGACCTGCTCGATGCCGTCCACGCCGGTGGACTGGGTGGAACGTTCGGTGGCAACCCGGTGGCCTGCGCGGCGGCACTGGCGACATTCAAGGTGATGGAAGAACTCGATCTGCCCGGACGGGCCCGCGACATCGAAGTCAAGGCCGGTGGACGATTGCACGCGATGGCCGCGGTGACCGAGGAAATCGGCGAAGTCCGCGGGCGCGGTGCGATGCTGGCCATCGAACTCGTCCACCGCGACAGCAAGGAACCCAATCCGGAGCTCACCAAAGCGCTGGTGGCCGCGTGCCTGGCCAAGGGCGTGGTGCTGATCTCCTGCGGCACCTACGGCAATGTGATCCGGCTCCTCCCACCGCTGGTCATCAACGATGA
Source organism: Nocardia sp. 348MFTsu5.1 (assembly GCF_000383535.1). NCBI lineage: Bacteria > Bacillati > Actinomycetota > Actinomycetes > Mycobacteriales > Nocardiaceae > Nocardia > Nocardia sp. 348MFTsu5.1. The sequence goes on along the minus strand of NZ_KB911516.1, from coordinate 78,953 downwards.
ACTCCTGCACGACGGTCTCGATGTCCTCGAGGACGCCCTGAACGAGCTCACAGCCGTCAGGGGAGGCTTGTGACCAGTTACTCGCCGTCCCATCCCCTTGATCCGTTGCACGAAGACGAGTTCCGGGCCACTGTTGCTCTGGTGCAACGTGATCAGGGGGTCGGCGAGGGCTGGCGGTTCGCGTCGATCGAACTACTCGAACCCAGCAAGGCTGCGCTCGCCGACCATGCAGCCGGTGGTCCCGCGCCCGCCCGGAAGGCCATCGTCACGTGCCTGGACAGCAGTCGCAACGCCACCTACAAGGCGGTTGTCTCCCTGACCGACGACACCGTCGAGTCGTTCACCCACATCCCGGGTGTCCAGCCCAACTTCACCGTCGACGAGTTCGAGGAATGTGATGAGGTTCTGCGCAAACACCCCGATGTGATTGCGGCACTGGCGAGTCGCGGTATCACCGACCTCGACCTGGTGTTCATGGACACCTGGACGTACGGCGATGCGGTGGCTCCGGAAAAGTACCGGGATCGCCGGATCGGGTGGTCCGACACCTGGGTCAAGAGCGAAGCCGGTGCCAATCCCTATGCACATCCGGTCAGCGGACTTCATTGCGTCATCGACCTGAACACGATGGAACTCCTCGAGATCGAGGACACCGGCGGCGTGCAGCCACCGGAGGTGATGGGTGAATACGTTCCGGCCCGCATCCCGGAACGCCTGCGCGCCAAGTCAACACGCGAACCGCTCAAGCCGTTGGAGATCACCCAGCCCGAAGGTCCGTCGTTCACCCTCGAGGGCAATCTGATCAGCTGGCAGAACTGGTCGCTGCGGGTCGGATTCAACCACCGCGAAGGCATGACATTGCACACCGTGGGCTACAACGACGGCGGTCGGGTGCGGTCGGTGGCGCATCGGCTCTCCTTCGCAGAGATGATGGTCCCCTACCGGGACCCATCCGAAGACCACTACCGCAGAACAGCATTCGACATCGGTGAGTGGGGTCTGGGTTTCATGACCACCTCACTCGAACTCGGTTGCGACTGCCTCGGGGAGATCCGGTACCTCGACGCCGTCCTGCACAACAGCAAGGGCGAGCCCTACACCATCAAGAACGCCATTTGCATCCATGAAGAAGACAACGCCGTGCTCTGGAAGCATGTCGACCATGACGTGGGCGCCGAGGTCCGGCGGATGCGCCGTCTCACGGTCTCGTTCCATGTCACCGTGGCGAACTACGAATACCTGATCTATTGGCGATTTTACCAGGACGGCAACATCGAATGCGAGGTCCGCGCCACCGGAATCATGGTGACCACACCGATCGCGGCCGGCGCAGCCCACCCCAACGGCACCCTCGTCGACGAGCGGACATACGCGCCGTACCACCAGCATTTCCTGACCGCCCGGCTCGACCTCGACGTGGACGGCACCGAAAACACGGTCTACGCCAGCGAAACCGAGATCGAGCCGATGGGCCCGGGCAACGCCTACGGCCTCTCGCTGGTCCAGCGCAACACCCCACTGCGCACGGAAGAAGAAGGCAAGCAGGACATGAACTGGGCGACGCAGCGCGCCTGGAAGGTGGTGAACACCAACACCACCAACGGGTTGGGAACCCATCCGTCGTACAAACTCGTTCCCGGCGGCGCGATCCCGGCGATGTTCGATCCGGCGTCCCCGATCTTTCAGCGCGCGCAGGTCATCGGGCACACGGTGTGGGTGACGCCCAACCATCCCGACGAGCGCTGGCCGGCAGGCGAGTTCGTGAACCAGTCGGCCACGGACACCGGGCTCGGCGAATGGACCAAGGCCAACCGCAACATCGACAACACCGACGTTGTGCTCTGGTACACCTTCGGTGTCCACCACATCACCCGGCCGGAGGACTGGCCGATCATGCCGGCCGATACGGTGTCGTTCTGGCTCAAACCTTTTGGCTTCTTTGACCGCAACCCGTCACTGGACGTCGAACCCAGCCCGAACTCGCACTGCTCAACCGAATCCGCAGGAGGACCTTGCAATGACCACCCCTGATCCCATCGCCGAGTACCGCGACCTGTTGGGCACAGTTCCGAACGGGCTGTGGATCAACGGCAAGTCCGTCAACTCGTCGAACAACGACACCTTCTCCGTCGACGACCCGGCCACCGGCACCTCGCTGCTGCAGATCGCCGACGCGACGCCACAGGACGCGAAAACCGCGTTGGAGAGCGCACTCTCGGTTGCCGACGAGTGGGCCCAGACCGCGCCGCGGGTCCGCTCTGAGATCCTGCGATCGACCTTCGAGTTGATCCGCGAGAACGCCGATGACATGGCGATGATCATGACGCTGGAAATGGGTAAGGCCCTGCCCGACTCGAAGGCCGAGATCAATTACGGCGGTGAGTTCTTGCGCTGGTTCGCCGAAGAGGCGGTCCGGATCGCCGGACGGTTCACCCAGTCCCCGGCCGGCACCGGCAACATCCTCGTGAAGCATGCCCCCGTCGGAGTCGCCCTGGCGATCACACCGTGGAACTTCCCGCTGGCCATGGGAACCCGCAAGATCGGCCCGGCACTCGCGGCCGGGTGCACGATGCTGGTCAAGCCCGCGAAAGAAACACCGCTCACGATGCTGTACCTCGCGAAGCTGCTCAGCGAGGCCGGGTTGCCCGACGGGGTACTCGCGGTGTTGCCGACCAGCAAGGCGACGGACGTCACCGAACCATTGATCGCCGACCCACGGGTCCGCAAGATCAGCTTCACCGGTTCGACCCCGGTCGGGCGCACCCTGCTCGGCGATGCCGCCGAGAACGTGCAGCGGACCTCCATGGAACTCGGCGGCAACGCTCCGTTCCTGGTCTTCGCCGACGCCAACATCGATCTGGCGGTCGAAGGCGCCTTTGCCGCCAAGACCCGCAACGGCGGAGAAGCCTGCACCGCCGCCAATCGCTTTCTCGTACACGAAGATATCGCCGAGGAGTTCACCGCCGCCCTGACGGAGAAGATGAAAGCCATGGTGCTCGGCCCGGGCTACGACCCGAAGACGACACTTGGTCCGATGGTCAACAGCAAACAGCAGCAGTCGATCGCCACCGCGGTCGCCGATGCGGTCGCGGGCGGCGCCAGGGTTCGACTGGGCGCCAATCCATCTGACGATGCCGGCTGCTACTACCCGGCCACCGTGCTCGACCAGGTTGCCGCCGATGCCGAGATCGCCAAGAACGAGATCTTCGGGCCCGTCGCCGTGATCAGCACCTTCACCACCGAGGCCGAGGCCATCGACGCCGCCAATGCCACCGAATTCGGTTTGGCTGCTTACCTTTACACCACGGACCTCGACCGCGCGCTCCGGGTGGCCGACAAGATCGAGTCCGGCATGGTCGGTATCAATCGGGGTGTGATCTCCGATGTCGCCGCGCCGTTCGGTGGCGTCAAGCAGTCCGGGATCGGACGCGAGGGCGGCTCCGAAGGTATCTACGAGTACCTGACCACCAAGTACATAGCGCTCACCTGACCCGATAATGTGCCCTTCTGGCGGTGCCCACCTGCGTAAATGGTCGCCACAAGGGCACATGATCGGGGGCGAGGAGCACACATGAGCAGCTGGCGGATGCCCGCGGAAAGCGCTGCGCAGGAAAAGGTCTGGATGGCGTTCCCCGTCGAGGGCTACTCGCTGGGCGACACCGCGGCGGCACGGGACGAGGCCCGCAGTACCTGGGCCGCCGTTGCCCATGCCATCGCAGAGTTCGAACCGGTCACGATGATCGTCGATCCCGGCGAGATCGGGCCCGCCCGGGAGTACCTCTCGTCCGGGATCGAGCTCGTCGAGGCGCCACTGAACGACGCCTGGGCCCGCGACATCGGGCCGACATTTGTCCTCGACGGCAACGGCAATCTCGGAGCGGTCGACTGGGTCTTCAACGGCTGGGGTGCGGCCCAGTGGGCCCGCTGGGACAAAGACCAGCACATCGGAAAGCTCATCGCGGAGTTGTCGGGCGCCGAACTCATCGATTCGCCGATGATCAATGAGGGTGGGGGCATCCAGGTCGACGGGGCCGGATCGGTCCTGGTGACCGAATCCGTGCAACTCGGCGACGGCCGCAACAGCACCTGGACCAAAGCGGATGTCGAGGCCGAGCTCGCCCGGACCATCGGGGCCGACCGGTCGATCTGGTTGCCCTACGGCCTGACTCGCGACAACGGGAAGTTCGGCACCCGGGGTCACGTCGACATCGTGGCCGCGATGCCGTCGCCGGGCGTGGTGCTGGTGCACGATCAGCGGAACCCGGACCACCCCGACTTCGACGTCAGCAAGCAGATCAAAGCCATCATCGCCGCCGCCGAACCCGACTGGGAGATCATCGGCGTGCCGGCGCCCACCGTGCTGACCGACGACGAGGGACCCGTCGACTACAGCTACATCAACCACCTGGTCGTCAACGGTGGTGTCATCGCCTGCAGCTTCGGAGATCCCAACGATCGGCAGGCCGCCGCCATCCTCGCCGAGGTCTATCCCGGCCGGACCGTGGTCACCATCGATGCCCGCCCGCTCTTCGAACGTGGCGGCGGAATCCACTGCATCACCCAGAATCAACCCGCCTCCCGATAGTGGTGGGTTCGGGTGAGGCCGACCTGGGAGTTTGCTCACCAAGACCCACCACTTTCGGACAGATCGAACGTTGACGTCCCCAAGTCAGTGGACGGAATGTCAGTTGCAGCAAGGCAACGGCACAGGAGACTGTTACGCAATGACATCCACGACTCCCCGCACTACTCCGGAACCGGAGACTGCATCGGGCACCTACGGCGACAAGGTTCTCGCAGTGGAACCCGGCGGCAACGAGTTCATCCCACTCGATGCCCGCCACGGAAAGCCCCGAGGCCTGTTCTGGACCTGGACCGCCCCCAACCTCGAATTCGCGACCATCTTCCTGGGGATCCTGGCGGTGCTCTACTTCGGTCTGAGCTTCTGGCAGGCCATCGCCGCGATGGCCCTGGGCAACCTGCTCGGCGCCGCGGCCCACTTCGTGTTGTCGGCACGGGGTCCGCTGCACGGTGTTCCGCAGATGGTGCTCGGCCGGCTGGGTTTCGGGTACCGCGGCAACATCGTGCCGGCCACGTTCATGGCGGTGATGTGCGGTGTCGGCTGGTTTGCCACCAACAGTGTCAGCGGTGCTCTGGCGCTGAACGCCCTGATCGGTGTGCCGTCGGTGATCGCGCTGCTCATCATCGTTCTCCTCCAGACAGGCTTCGCGTTCTTCGGCCACAACCTGGTCCAGAGTTTTGAGCGGGCCGTGGCACCGGTCCTCGCGGCCATCTTCGTCGTCGGTGGCATCTTCATCTTCAGCAAGGCTGATCTCGGGATGGCCTCGCTGGACGAGGGCGGGGGATCCATCGGCGGGTTCTTGCTGACGGTTGGTGCGGCCTTCGGATACACCGCAGGCTGGACGCCGTACGCCGCCGACTTCACGCGCTACCTCCCGGTGAACGTCTCGAAGATCCAGACCGGACTGTTCGCCTCCGGCGGCTTGTTCATCTCCACCACCGCCCTGATGGCCATCGGTGCGGCATCGGTCACCATCGGGTTCGACGCCGACCTCAACTACACCGACGCGTTCACCTCGTCGATGCCCTCGGTCGTGGCCAACCTGACGTTGCTGGCGATCGCTGTCGGTGCCGTGGCCGCCAACGCGATCAACCTCTATTCGGGGGCCATGGCCTTTGTGACCATGGGATTCAAGTTCTCGGTAGGCATGCAGCGGGCTCTGGTCACCGCGGTGTTCGGCGTGGTCGGATTCCTGGTGGCGTGGTGGGCGCTGGCCGATGCAGCCGCGAACTACGAGACATTCCTGCTGGTCGTGGCCTACTGGATCGGACCGTGGTTGGGCATCATGTTCGCCGACCAGCTGTTGCGCCGCGACCGACCGATCGCCGGATTCCTCTACAACACCGGCTATTCCAACTGGGGCGGGCTCGTGACTTTCTTGGTCGCGCTGGTCACGTCGGTGCTGCTGTTCGGCAACCAGGAACGATGGGTCGGCTACGTCGCCGAATCGGTGCCACAGTTGGGTGACATCGCCTTCTTCGTCGGCTTCGTGATCGCTTTCGTCGGCTATATCCTGTTGTGCAGCAAGAAGATCAGCAAGGACTACCAGAGCGTCTGATCAACCAGCGCTGCGACGGCCCTGTGCGCGATGTGCGCACAGGGCCATCAGCAATCCCGGATAGGTCTGTGGCGCGGTGAAATCGAATCCGATCAGCCCGCGGATACGGTCGAGGCGCTGATACAGACTCTGCCGCCCCAGATTCAAAGCCGCCGCTGAACGGGTTGCACTGCAACCATTTCGAAGGTGAACCTCCAGCGTGTGCGTCAACTCGGAGCCGTGCTCCTTGTCCCAGGCGATCACCGGGCCGATCGCGGCGGCGGCCAACTCCGACCGCACCGCGTCCGGCAGTGTCTCCACCGCCAGATCGGCGGCCAGTGCCCGTACCGAGGTCACCGCATCCGCATGGTTACCAGATCGCCGATCGGCCACCGCCAACGACAATGCGTGACGAACCCGAACCAGCCCCGCAGAGAGCTCGTACGCATCGAGGCGACACGGATCCCCCACCACCACAGTCGCTTCCCCGGATCCGCTGGCATAGGAGGCCACGATCTCGGTGACAGCATCAACATCGGATCTCGACGGAGTGATGAGGGCGTACGAGGTCGCATGAACCCGGGCATGCATCGATTGCGCCGAAATACGTTTGGCCGCAGATGCACTGAGCTGTGACGCCATCCGCGGTATCGGTACGTCCACCGCGACCGGCACGATCCGCGCTGTCTTCGACGGCCGAAACCCGGCGGCCCCCAACCTCATCACCAGATCCGACCGGCGATCGATGCGGGCGTCGAGGAGATCTGAGACCAACGATGACGCGGCCCGATGCGGGAGACCACCGAGCTCCCGCGACAACGAGAGCGTCACCCCCAGCGGTCCGGCCCCGACCTCGAGCATGCCGACCAGCGCCGCGGGGTCCAGCGGAGAACCCGGCCCGGCCACCATCGTCGCGACGAGCTCACCCCGCATCCCCACCGGTACCGCGGCCACCTGCGCGTCCACTGCCTGCCACGCCGAATGGTCGTCGTCGACACCCTCGGCGGCCATCAATGCGTTGCCGCTCCCGAGGAGTACCAGCGGGCAATCAACCGCAGCGGCAAGGCGTTTCAGTATCGATGGTGCACCATTGCCCGCGGCCATCTCCGCGTGCAGTGCCGCGCTCAGATCACTGCGTCGACGCAGCAGTTCCACTTCGCCCGACACCAGATCGGTGTTGGCCGAGCGGCACAAGTCGATGAACGGGACCACCGTACGCAGCGCGATGAGCGGAAAGTGCACCGCCGAGGCCTCTCGCACCATCTCGTCAGGCATCTCGTCAAAGGTCCGGCCCATCTCGATGGCCACCCCGGCGACGTTGCGCTGCGCGAGTTCGCGGATGTAATGCCGCCGCGTTCCGGCATCGACCCCGGCCAGTCCGAGGCCGGTGGTCAGGAACAGCTCACCACCGGACAGCAGTGGGCCGATCTCGAAGATCTCACTCGAATGCACCCAGCGGACCTCGTTGTCGAGCCCGTCATAACCGCTCAGAACCTGCGGATCGGCCGACACGAGGTGTTGTTCGAGGACGTCGCGCAACGTCAGCACCATCGTGTCCCCTTTCGGAATCAACTGTCAGCGACCAGACGAAATGCACGTCGCTCAGCAATGCTGCTGCGACACTATGTCAGTTGCCGCGGCACCGCTTCCCAGGCACCGTTACTGGCATGACGGCATCCATCGATGTTTCCCCGACCACCCTGCTCGAGATCGCATACGCCGAGGCCAGGGCCGGCCTGGCCGAAGGCGGGATTCCCATCGGCGCGGCGTTGTTCGCGGCCGACGGAACGCTGCTCGGACGCGGCCACAACCGGCGGGTCCAGAACGACGATCCCTGCGTCCACGGCGAGACCGACGCGTTTCGCAACGCCGGACGGCAGACCGACTACCGGTCGACGATCATGGTCACCACCCTGTCACCCTGCTGGTACTGCTGCGGCCTGATCCGTCAGTTCAACATCGGTGCCGTGATCATCGGGGAGAACACCACCTTCCACGGCGGCGAGGACTGGCTCATCGAGAACGGCGTCTCGGTGACCGTTCTCGACGATCCACGATGTGTGTCCATGATGACCGAGTTCATCGACCGCAATCCGCTGCTGTGGAATGAGGACATCGGGGTGGTGGAGTCGTGAGTGGTCCCATTCTGACGGTGGACATCTCGCAGTGGCGGACCGGCGGCGAGGCCGCGAGCGCACTCTGTGCGGCCGTGGACAAAAGCCTGCAGCAGGCCGGATTCCTCTTGGTCACCGGGCACGGCATCGACCCGGAACTCCCCGCGTCGCTGCGGGCGGCGGCACGGGAATTCTTCGCGCTGCCAACCGAAGTGAAGGAGAAGTACGCCGTGGCCGTCGGTGGCCGCGGCTGGATCGGTCCGGGTATGGAGGCCAACGGATACGCCGAAGGAACCGAGACGCCACCTGATCTGAAGGAGACCTACAACTGTGGCGCGCAGACTCCGGTCGGCGATCCGGACGTCGACGCCCTGTGGTTCCCTCCCGACGTGTGGCCCGCCGAAGTCCCGCGCCTGCATGAGTTGTTCGTCGAGTACTGCCGACAGATGCAAGCCCTCTCGGATGACCTGCTGGATCTGATGGCCGCGTCACTGGGCCTGACCGGTGAGTCCAATCCATTTCTCGGCCTGACCGATCGCGCGACCTGGACCTCGAACATCAACCACTATCCCGCGATCACCGAAACCGGTCCCGTCGAGGACGGCCAGTACCGCATCGGACCACACACCGACTTCGGCACGGTGACCGTACTCGACCGTGAGCCGGGTGCCGGCGGCCTGCAGGTCTACAGCACCCAGGGCGGATGGGCCGACGCTCCCTACGATCCGACAGCCCTGACGATCAACATCGGAGATCTCCTGGAGTATTGGACCGGAGGTCGCTGGCCCGCCGGGCGCCACCGCGTCCTGCCGCCACAGGTCGATGCCCCCGATGAGGATCTTGTCTCGCTGATCTTCTTCTATGAGGCCAATCACGACGCTGTGGTGACACCCCTGGAAAAACCGATCGGCACGGAATCCGGGCGATCGCCGGTGATCTCGGGCGATTTCATTCTCGAGCGCCTGGACGCCATCACGGTTGCACCCACTCCATGATGGTGGTTTCCGGTGAGGCCGCTCTGCCGGTTCCCTCACCGGAACCCACCAATTTCGGTTTGGGTGGTGGGGCTGCCTGGGTAGCCTCGAAATCATGACTGCCATCGAAGCCAGTTCTGACGATGTCCCCGCCGATCTCCCGGGAACGGAGACTCCCGACGAAGACGACGCGTTGCTCGTCGAAAATCTCCGGATCGCTCTCGACGGTCGATGGCGGGGTACGAGGGAGCATGTCCGGGAACATCTGAACCGCGCCGATCTGCTCCCCGATCCGTCTCGCACACTGGATCAGGCCCGGGCCCGGACGCTCGAGATCATGCGAGAGCTGACCGAGTTCGGTTTCGCCCGTGCCGGATTCCAGGAACATCACGGTGGCAGTGGCGATGTCGGTGCGTCGATCACCGCCATCGAACTACTCGGCTACGCCGACCTGTCGTTGATGGTCAAGGCCGGCGTGCAATGGGGCCTGTTCGGCGGTGCCATCGAGAACCTCGGAACCAAGCGGCACCACGAGAAGTACGTCGAGGGTCTGATCAACCTCGACGTCCTCGGTTGTTTTGCCATGACCGAGACCGGCCACGGCTCCAATGTCCAGGCCCTGCAGACCACCGCCACCTACGACGCGGCCACCGACGAGTTCGTCATCCACTCGGAATCCCATCTGGCACGCAAGGACTACATCGGCGGCGCCGCCGAACATGCCAGGGTCGCGGCAGTGTTCGCCCAGCTGATCACGGGCGGTCCCGGCGAGGATCCGACCGGCCGCGGGGTGCACTGTCTGGTCGTTCCGATCCGCGATGCGGACGGGAAAGACATGCCCGGCGTCACCACGAGCGATTGCGGTTACAAAGGCGGGCTCGCCGGAGTCGACAATGGGCGCATCACCTTCGACCATGTCCGGGTGCCGCGCGAGAACCTCCTCAACCGCTACGGCGACGTCGCGGAGGACGGCACGTACACCTCGCCGATCGAGAATCAGAACCGCCGCTTCTTCACGATGCTCGGCACCCTCATCCGCGGGCGGGTCAGTGTCGCGGCCACCGCCGGCGCGGCCGGCCGCAAGGCACTGACCATCGCCACCCGATACGGTCTGGCGCGCAGGCAGTTCGAGTCACCCGACTCCACCGACGAGATCCTCGTCATGGACTACCTGGGGCATCAGCGCAAGCTGCTCCCCCTCATCGCGAAGTCCTACGCACTGGCGTTCGCCCAGAACGAGATCATCGAAGAACTCCACGAAGTGCAGTCGGCCGAGGCCGCCGACGAAAACCGGCAACGCGAACTCGAGACCGCGGCAGCCGGTTTGAAGGCGATGACCACCTGGCATGCATCGAACACCATCAATGTCTGCCGCGAGGCCTGCGGCGGCGCGGGATACCTCGACGAGAACCAGTTGTCGATCCTGCGCGGCGACATCGACGTGTTCACCACCTTCGAAGGTGACAACACCATCCTGACCCAGTTGGTTGCCAAGGAATTGCTCTCGGCCTATGCCGAAGACGTGCGCGGCCTCAACGCGGTGGGCTGGGCCCGGTTCATCGCCGGGATGGCCCGCGACGTCTTCCTCGAGAAGTCCGCCGCCCGCCAGGTCGTGCAGTCATTGATGGACGGCAGCGACGAAGATCCCGAGCAATCCGACCTCACCAACCGCGGGACCCAGATCCGGCTCCTGCGTAACCGCGAAGATCACCTGCTGCGCACCTGCGCCAATCGGTTACGCCGCGCCACCGACGAGGACAACGACCCGTTCGAAGTGTTCAACAACGCGCAGGACCACCTGATCAAGGTCGGGAGCGCCCACACCGAACGGGTCGTGCTCGAAGCGTTCATCGAGGCGATCGACCGCTGCGACAGCAAGGCCGGCACCGAACTGCTCGGCAAGGTCTGCGATCTGTTCGTCTATTCGACCCTCGAGGCCGACCTCGACTGGTTCCTGATGCACCGTCACGTTTCCGTCGAACGCGCCAAGTCAATCCGGCGTGGTGTCAACGACCTGTGTGCCGCGCTACGTCCACACGCCCGCACCTTGGTCGATGGATTCGCGGTGCCCGAGGAACTGCTCCGAACCACCATGATCGACGACCAGAGCGCCTGACCACGACATTTACGGCACGGTCGGCGGTCCGTTGGGCACGGTCGACGGCCCGTTCGGCACGGTCGGCGGACGGTTCGGCACGGTCGGCGGTCCGTTGGGCACGGTCGGCGGTTCGTTCGGCACGGTCGACGGACGGTTCGGCACGTTGGGCACGGTCGGCGGTCCGTTGGCACGGTCGGCGGTGCGTTCGGCCCGCTCGACGGGGGTCAGTCGGGGGTGTCGGTGTCGCGGCGTTTGGGGCCCAGGCCCATCTGGACGGCCTGGTGGGCCTGCTGCAATTCCGACCGGAAGTGGTGCACGTCCCGGGCCCAGGCCTGTGCCAGACGGCCGCCGACCAGTTTGACGCCCACACCGCTGCGGCGCCGGGGTACCGCGGACAATTCACCGAGGGCCGGGGCGCTCTCCCACTTCGCGTGCTCGGAGCCGTGGTTCTCCGGGAAGATCTCTTCGATCTCGTCGAGGCGGATGGTCTGGGCGCCCTGGCGCAGTGTTCCCTCGGTGAGCCGGACACTGACGTGCGCACGTGCGGCATAGACCTGCACCAGCGAGAACCCGCCGATGAGGAGCCCGAAGACCAGCAGCGCAGGCCAGTGCAGCTTGCCGCCGCCGAAGATCTCCATGATGAACACGGTCAGACACAACACCGGGCCGATGGCGACAACCCACCAGGCGCCGCCGGACTCGTAGAAGAGCGTCTCGCCCTCCGCCGGGTCCAACTCGTGTTCGTCGCTCATTTGTCTTCGAACCAGGGATCCGACGAGGGTCGGTACGCCATCATCGACCCGATGAGTGCGATGAGACTGAACAACAGTGGCAGCGCTGCGCCCTTGGTCAGGAACGACCCCAGTATCCCCAGGAACACGAGCATCAGGGTGAACACCGCCAGTGCCGAACGCCATCGCGAATCGCCGGAGACCACCCTGCGTGCCGCGGCGATGAGCGCGCCGCCGATGGCCACGTAGAAGACACCGAGGGCCACCGTTCCGCCGACACCCTCGATCAGGCTCACGATGACGAACGCCACCCCGTAGACGGCGATCAAAGCGCCACTGATCGTCCACAGCCAGTAGGCGCGGGTGACCAGCGCCGGACGTGCGGCCGGCTCGACAGGCTTGCTGCTCACGTTCGGTCTCCTGGTTCAGGTCTGTTGTGTTCTGGACTGTAGCCATCCGGGCCGGCAGGCGGTTGATATCCCGCCGGCGGGTACTGGCCGTACTGCGGTGGGCCGTACTGCCCGTAATAGGGCTGCTGGGGTGGATACGGGGTGGTGAAGTACGACGGCGGTTGCAGCTTCTTCTGTTTGCGCCACCGCGCCGTGTCTTTGCAGTATTTGTCCGAATCGCGGTGCATCAGCAGCACGCCGGCACCCAGTGCGGCAACACCGCCGATCACATGCGGGACCATCACCCAGGTGTCGGACCCGTCGGTGAAGAACGCCGACACCATTTGCACGACGAGGTAGAAGCTGAAGAATCCCAGGACCAGTCGCGCCCAGTTGAACCCGATCCGGGTGAGCCAGGTGAGCGCCGCGAATGCCACCGCCAACCCGATGCCGGTCACGACGATGACCGCCCAGACCACTCCGTCGGGCAGTTGAGCATCCGGATTGTCTTTGGCGACCTCGTCCGCAGTGTCGAAGAACTGCGTGTACTGCGACCCGAAGACGACGCACTGGGCCACGATCACCAGGATCCACAGCTCGGTGGCGATCGCCGTGGCATTCGGCAGCGCCGGTTTGGTGGACGATAGCTCCGGCCCGGCGCCAGGACTCTGGCCGGCCGGGGGCCCGCTATACGGGTTCTGGCCATAGGGCGTAGGGGGCACGGACATGCCACCCAGCCTAGTTGGCGCGCCTCACGCCGGCCTTCCCGAGTCGCCGACGGAGCTGGAGATCTGGCGTCGGCCGTCCGTCGTCCAGGACCGGTAGGCATCGACATCGACGCCCAGGATCGCGGTACTGACGTCGACCGGGACCCCCTCGCCGGCCAGCAGCCGCACCAGCGGGAACCAGCCCTCGTCGTCACCGGGTGGTTCGGGCATCAGTTCGGCTGCCCGATTCCGGACCCGACCCTCAAAAGCTCGCCGCATCTGATCGCTCGGCGCAGGTTGCCGACCGTTCCGATTCGATGCCGGACGCCGGGCCCGGCCCACGGGTGCCGCCGGCGGCGGAGCGTGTCGGGCACGGTCCGACGGATACCGCAATACGGTGTCGTCGGCCAGCCACCTACGAAAATCCATCGGATCGAAGTCGAGGACGGCAGCGGACGCCTCCACCGGTATGCCGTCACCGCGAAGACGATTCACGAAGTGGTACAGGTCATCTCGGCTGCCGAAGGGACCGGCGGTCCGACGCCTGCGTTCGATGGATCTGGCGAAAGCCACTTCAAGACGACTCGGTTGGTCCGACACAGATGTTCCCCCAGAACCCCGGTCACGCCATCAGGCCCCACCCCGATGAACGCTCATCAATTGCTTGCGAAGGTCAATGTAGCGCAGTTGCAACTTCGTGTGCCCAATACGTGAGCACGATGTCAGCTCCGGCCCGGCGGATGGCGAGCAGGGACTCCGCGATGGCGGCATCCCGGTCGATCCATCCCCGCTCGGCAGCAGCGGTGATCATCGAGTATTCGCCGGAGATCTGGTACGCGGCCACGGGGACGTCGGACTCGTCGGCGATCCGGCGGAGGACGTCGAGGTACAGCATCGCCGGTTTCACCATCACGATGTCGGCGCCCTCGGACAGATCCAGGTGCAGTTCGCGGGTGGCCTCACGCAGGTTGGCCGGATTCTGCTGGTAGGACTTACGGTCGCCCTGCAGCGACGACCCGACCGCTTCGCGGAACGGACCGTAGAAAGCGGACGAGTATTTCGCGGTGTACGCCAGGATCCCGGTGTCGAGGAAACCGGCGTCGTCGAGCGCGCGGCGAATCGCTGCGACCTGGCCGTCCATCATTCCGCTGGGACCGACCATGTGCGCTCCCGAACGCGCCTGGACGACGGCCATCTCGTTGTAGCGAGCGAGGGTGGCGTCGTTGTCGACCGCGCCGTCAGGGCGCACGACACCGCAGTGACCGTGGTCGGTGAACTCGTCGAGACAGGTGTCGGCCATCAACACGGTCGAATCACCGAGGTCGTCGCGCAACTGCCGCAGTGCGACGTTGAGGATGCCGTCGGGGTCGGTGCCGACGGTTCCGACGGCGTCCTTGTCCTCCGGCTTCGGAACACCGAACAGCATCAGGCCGCCCACACCGGCGGTGACAGCCGCTTCGGCGGCCGACCGCAGCGAGTCGACGGTGTGCTGGACAACGCCGGGCATCGAACTGATCGGACGCGGATCGTCGAGCCCGTCGGCCACGAACATCGGCAGCACCAGATGGCGTGCCTCGAGCGATGTCTCGGCAACAAGCCGGCGAATGGCCGGAGTGTTACGCAACCGACGGGGTCGATCGAATGGTGCGTTCATGAGCCCAAGCCTACGAGCGCGAGCGACGAGCCTTCTTACGCGGCGGGGGCAGTGCGCCCTCGGCCCGCAGGCGCGAAGCATGCTCGGCGAGCGCGTCCACGAGCTCCGGCACCGAGGCGTTCTCCGGACGCACGTCCACGCGCAGACCGAACTCGGTTGCGGTTTCCGCGGTCTTCGGGCCGATGCAGGCGACGATGGTGCGCGCATGCGGCTTGCCGGCGATACCGACCAGGTTGCGGACGGTGGAACTCGAGGTGAAGCAGACCGCGTCGAAACCGCCGGTCTTGATCATCTCGCGGGTCTCGGCGGGGGGCGGCGCTGCCCGAACGGTGCGGTACGCGGTCACGTCGTCGATCTCCCAGCCGCGGCCACGCAGGCCCTCGGACAGGGTCTCGGTGGCGATGTCGGCACGCGGCAACAGGATGCGGTTCACCGGATCGAAGACGTCGTCGTACGGCGGAAAGTCTTCGAGCAACCCCAGCGACGACTGCTCGCCCGAGGGCAGCAGTTCGGGGTTGATGCCGAAACCACGAACCTTGTCAGCGGTAGCCTCACCCACACAGGCGATCTTCACGCCGCTGAAAGCTCTTGCATCCAAACCGAATTCGGCGAACTTGTCCCATACTGCACGCACCGCGTTGGTGGAGGTGAACACCACCCACTGGTAGCGGCCGTCGACCAGACCCTTGACCGCACGCTCCATCTGAGCGGGGCTGCGGGGCGGCTCGACCGCGATCGTCGGGACCTCCATCGGGATGGCACCGTGTGTCACGAGCCGTTCCGACATGTCGCCGGCCTGATCCTTGGTACGCGGAACCAGGACGGTCCAGCCGTACAGCGACCGCGACTCCCACCAGTTCAGCTTGGCGCGCTGGGAGACAACCTTGCCGACGGTGACGATCAGCGACCCGGTCAGGGCGCTGCCGCTCTCGTTCAGGGTGGCCAGCGTGGCCTCGATGGTGCGCTGCTGGCAGGTGGTGCCGTTGACGGTGATCGCGGCCGGCGTCTGCGGGGCCAGTCCGTTCTCGGTCAGGGCGCTGGCGGTCTCGGCGAGGTGACCCGACGTCGCGTGCAGCACCAGCGGACCGGGAGCAGCGGCCAGAGCCGCCCAGTCGACCACTCCGCGGACATCGGCCACGGCATGGCCCGATCCCAGGGGCATACCCGCATAGCTCGGCACAGCGGCCGTGGCGGGCAATCCCGGGATGACCTCGAACGTGACCTGCGTGCGGGCCACGGCGTTGACCTCGGCCAGGACCGAGTCGGTGGTCAGCGGATCACCGGCGACCAGGCGGACCACATCGTGACCCTCCCGCGCGGTGGCGACCAACGTCTTGGCGACCTCGTTGGGGTCACCCAGAGCCGGCCGAACGTTGTTGACCTGGGTGTTGTCGTCGTCGGCAGCATCGGCGTCAGGCTGTTGCCCACCCTGCTGATCCGCACCCTCGACCCCGGCGCTAATGTCTTGCTTGCTCGGTTTGGCGGCACCTGAACGCGACGATCCCGTCTTCGACGAAGTCGATGCACCGGATCCGGCACCGATCTGCTCGACGACCGCGGACGGCACGTCAGGATCGATGAACACCGTGACGGCGTTCTCGATCGCGGCGCGTGCGCGGACGGTCAGCAACCCGGGGTCTCCGGGTCCTGCCCCGACGAAGAGGATTCGTCCGGGCGTGATGACCTTTTTGGTTCGGCTCATGTTCAGCTCTCCTGCCCCGCTCGGGGCTGTAGCTCGGCCCGCCGGTCCTAGAGGAGCGTTTTCGCTCCCAGTTCCAGCAGTTCTGCGGCAAGTTCTCGGCCGAGTTCGGTCGCTCGCGAGACCGGGCCCACCACCGAGGCCCGGACGGAATCAGATCCGTCCTCGGCCACCACCGTCGCGCGGAGCGACAGCTCGGTGAAAATGCGCCCGCTTTCGTCGATCGACTCGACCACCTCGGCCATCGCACCGATCGGTGCCGTGCATCCGGCCTCCAGGGCCGCAAGCACCGCACGTTCGGCGTCAATCGCCGCACGGGTGGACGGATCGTCCAACTCGGCGAGAATGCTCACCAGTTGGGCATCGTCTTCGCGACACTCCACGGCCAAGGCGCCCTGTGCAGGCGCCGGCAGCATCTGAACCGGATCCAACGCTTCGGTGACCTCATCGGTCCGTCCTATTCGTACGAGTCCGGCCCGGGCTACCACCACCGCGTCGAGTTCACCGCTGGCGACTTTGCCCAACCGAGAATCTAGATTGCCTCGAAGGGGGCGGATTTCCAAACCGAGACCCAATGCCCTAAGCTGCGCGGCCCGCCGCGGCGCCGAGGTACCGACGGTGGCACCGGGAAGAAGCTCTCCGAGCACCTTGCCACCCGCTGCGACCAGCGCATCGCGGGGATCTTCACGGGGCGGGATCGCGGCGATGACCAAGCCCGGTTCGGGCGCGGTCGGGAGGTCTTTGTAGGAGTGGATCGCGACGTCCACTTCGCCGGCCGACAACGACTGGCGGATCGCGGTGGTGAACACCCCGACCCCGATCTCCTGCACCGGCGCGGCCGACAGGTCACCGAGGGTTTTGATGATGACCAGCTCGGCCGGATGCCCGGCGGCGATCAGCGCATCGCGAACGGTCCCCGCCTGGGTGGTGGCCAGCAGGGAACCACGGGTGCCGATCCGGATCGGATCTCGGCGCTTGTCAGAACTCAATTTCTCAGTGACCCTTTCGGGGGGCGTCGGTCTCACCAAGACCAACTTCGGGGATGGAAACCGATTCTGCTGCACCAGGTTTGAGCTCGAACAGCTCACGCAGCGCCTCGGCGTACTGATCACCCTGCGGAGTGCTCGCAAGTTGCTTGACGCGCACTGTTGGCGCGTGCAGAAGTTTGTCGACAACGCGGCGGACCGTCTTCGCGACCTCGTCGCGCTGCGGATCGTCCAGGCCCGGCAACCGGCTTTCCAGCCGCAGGATCTCCGCTTCGACGACCTCGGCCGCACGCTGGCGCAGCGCCGTCACCGTGGGCGTGACCTCGGCCTGACGCTGATTCGTCATGTAGTCGGCCAGCTCCGCCAGCACGATCTCGCGGGCAGCCGTTTCGTCGGCGTCGGCGGCCTTGGTCGCCTCGTCGCCGCGCAAACCCTCGATGTCGATGATGTGCACATTCGGCAGACGCCCGGCCGCCGGATCGACGTTGCGGGGGAGACCAAGATCACAGATGACCAGCGGGCTCCGAGCGGTCCGCTTGGCCAGTGCCGAGTGCACCTGCCCGACTCCCACCACCGCGCCGATCGTGCCGGTACAGGTGACCAGGACATCGGCATCCGCGAGTGCGTCGGTCAGATCGTCCATCGGAACCGCACGCGCATCGACCCCGTGATTCTTGATGACGTTGCCGGCCAGATGCTGGGCCTTTTCGTGCGTCCGGTTGACCAGCGCGAGGTCGGAAACACCCGCGCGGGCCAGGTGTGCGGCGGCCAGAGCGCCCATCGCACCGGCACCGAGCACCACCGCCGACTCGATGTCGCGGCCGAGGACAGCACGCGCCCGATCGAGGGACACCGACACCACCGAGGCACCGGCCCGGTCGAGTCCGGTCTCGCTGTGGACCCGTTTGCCCACCCGCAGCGCCTGCTGGGCGAACTCGTGCAGAACGCGCCCCGCCGAACGGTTGGCGTCGGCGCTGGCATACGACGAGCGGATCTGACCGAGGATCTGCTGTTCGCCGACCACCATCGAGTCGAGTCCGGCCGCCACCGAGAAGAGGTGCTCGACCACGGCCTCGGAGTAGCGGACGTAGGCGTAGCGGGTCATCTCGTTCACCGACATGCCCGAATGCCGGCCCATCACCTCACCGACGGCTTCGAGAGCCGGGTGGAAGGCGTCGACAACGGCGTAGATCTCGACCCGGTTGCAGGTCGAGACGATCATGGCCTCACTGATCTGCGAGCTCTCGAGGAGCTCGTCGATGAGCTTGGGCCGGTCGTATTCGGTGACCGTCAGTTGCTCCAGGATCGATACCGGTGCACTGCGATGCGATACGCCGAACAGGAAGATACTCACACGCCCACCGACCTCTTGTTCGATTGCGTCCGGGGCCCCTGAGCCCGTCCGCGCTGCAACTCATTTGGTTGCGCCACTTCACTTTCGGCGCCGCTTCCATTCTCGGCACTGTGCCGACGCGCCGCGTTGAAAGCCATCACCTGTAGTTCGAGGGCCAGATCAACCGGACGCACGAACACGTGCTCGGGAACCTGCGGGGTGACGGCGGTGAAGTTCAGGATTTGCTGCACCCCGGCAGCCACAAACGCGTCACAGGTGACCTGGGCGTCGGCATCCGCGGTGGCGAGCACCGCGATCTTGACGCCGTGTTCCACACAGATCTGGGCGATCTCTGCGAGGTCGCCGACCACCATCTCACTTTCGTTGCCCGCGACCTTGGTCCCGACCAGTTCGGGATCGGCGTCGACCAGCGCGACGATCTTGATACCGCGGCGGTCGAACCCGGCGCGGCTGACCAGCGCCCGGCCGAGATGTCCGGCGCCGGCGAGCACCACGTTGTGGTTGTGCTCGACGCCGAGGGTCAGTGCGATCCGCGCGATCAGACGGCTCACGTCGTAACCCACACCGCGCACGCCGCTCGATCCCACATGGGAGAGGTCTTTGCGAAGGATTGCGGGGTTCACGCCGGCCGCGGCCGCGAGCTGGTTCGACGAGACGACGAGGTCGCCGCTTTCGCTGATCGAGCGCAGGACGTGCAGATAGGTGGCAAGCCGGGCCACCGAGGCACCCGGGATGTCGGGCTGCCCCAACGTGGGACTTTTTGCCATGCCGACCGTCTTTCTGATCTGGGCTGCGTTGTTCGGGGCATCACGGACCGAAGCCCGGCCCCCGAAACCTTCGGTTACGCGAACGTAACCACTCGACGGTCCACGGTACCGCTTGTGAATCGATTCACAAACTTGGCTGCCGGAATTCTGGCCACGAGTCTGGACTACTGTCCAGCAAGGGACCGTAAATCCACTTCCAACCTGGGGATATCGACATCCCAATAGCTGTGCTCACGACCGTCGAGCAGGATCACCGGCAGGCGATCGCCGTATTCGGCACGAAGTGAGGGATCGGTGGCCGAGGCCGC
Source organism: Nocardia sp. 348MFTsu5.1 (assembly GCF_000383535.1). Lineage (NCBI taxonomy): Bacteria > Bacillati > Actinomycetota > Actinomycetes > Mycobacteriales > Nocardiaceae > Nocardia > Nocardia sp. 348MFTsu5.1. The sequence continues at coordinate 59,053 of NZ_KB911516.1, read as the reverse complement.
GTCGACGTCGATTTCTTCGAACTCGGCACCGAACTCGTCGAGGAGCGGTTGCAGATCGGCCAAAGCACGGGCGCAGGCGGCACAACCCGCCCGGGAGAGCAGCGTGATCGTCACACAACCAGTGTTGCACCGCGCACCGACTACGCTTGAAGCGGACCGATCAGGGAGGCGAAGGAGTGACTCAAATTCCAGGCGACGGGTACACCGGCGACGAGGATTCAGCGACCGCCCCCCACGACGAGAGCAACGGCGACGACACCCACGAGGTCAGCGGAACGGAGCCCGCCCGCGGAGGAACGCGCCATGACGGCGCCCTCCACGATCTCGGGCCCGACAACGGCGACGAGGACGAGGACAACTCTGCCGACAACGACTTCCCCGGGAAGCCGGCCACCCCGTCGGGGCCGCTGTCACCGCTGACCAGCCGGGTCGGACGCTTCCGGCAGTCCGCCGCCGAGCTGCGCCAGTCGCTGGCAGGCGAGGCGAGCGCGCACGCCGCCTACTCGAACCTCCGGGAACGATCACTGCGCGTCCCGGACGAGGGAATCGTCGCCACCGTCGAGGTCGACGAACCGGGTGTACCCACCGACGTACCGCCGGACCTGACCGCCGCCGCGTTCTTCGACGTCGACAACACCCTGGTGCAGGGTGCCTCGATGATCCACTTCGCCCGCGGCCTCGCCGCCCGCGACTACTTCAGCTACCGCGACGTCATGGAGTTCGTCTGGGCCCAGGCGAAGTTCCGCATCACCGGCCGCGAGAGTTCCGAAGATGTCGCCCAGGGCCGCGAGAAGGCACTGTCGTTCATCGCCGGTCGTCCCACCGACGAGCTCGTCCGGCTCGGCGAGGAGATCTTCGACGAGTACATCGTCGACAAGATCTGGCCGGGTACCGCCTCGCTGGCCCAGATGCACCTCGACGCCGGACAACAGGTCTGGCTCGTCACCGCGACCCCGGTGGAGCTGGCTCAGACGATTGCCGACCGCCTGGGGCTGACCGGGGCGCTGGGGACCGTGGCCGAAAGCGTTGACGGTGTCTTCACCGGACGGCTCGTCGGCGACATCCTGCACGGACTCGGTAAGGCCCATGCGGTGCGGACCCTGGCGATCCGCGAGGGCCTCAACCTCAAGCGATGTACCGCGTATTCGGATTCACACAACGATGTGCCGATGCTGTCGCTCTGTGGCACCGCCGTGGCCATCAACCCCGACGCCGACCTACGGGACGTCGCCCGGGTCCGCGGCTGGGAGATCCGGGACTACCGCACGGCCCGCAAGGCCGCGAAAATCGGGTTGCCGACCGCAGTGGTCCTCGGCGCCGCCGGCGGTGGCGCCGTGGCCGCGGTCAAACACATGCGCCGCTGACGCCCTCTCAGCTCCAAGCACCCGGGCATCGGCACGTCTGTCGCCGACAGCCCGGCCCGGTATGGGTCGGCAATTATATTTGACACATGGATAAGGACGAATCGAGCCGCCTGACCCTGGGTGAGCTGATCAGGCGCCAGCGGGAGCTCGCCGAGCTGCCGATGCGCCAGCTGGCCACGCTGGTAGGAATCTCGAATCCGTACCTCTCCCAGATCGAACGTAATCTGCGTGAGCCGAGCGATCGGGTTCTGAATGCCATCGCCGACCAACTCCACCTGTCGGCAGACGCACTCCTCACCGAGTCCTCGCGGTCACAGAGTGAAGGACTCTCTGCCGTGACGAAGGCAATCCGCGAAGATCCGGATCTCACCAATTCGCAACGCAAAGCCGTTGAGGAAATGTATGAGGCATTCCGGGAAGTCACGATCGCGAGGCGTAAGCGACCACGAAATGACGGTCCGACGGACGATCCGAATGACGATCCGAATGACGATCGCGTCATCTGATCACGTGACGTGTTTCAGGTTCGGCACCCGCATGTGTCTCAAGTCACATAACAGTGGCAAAGCGTATATGTAACTCAGCGTATTTGCTGGTAGAGCGCGGAGCATAGCACGAAACTGCACGCGGCTTCCAGAAATCGGATGACCGAGGTACCCCTCGGTAAGGTGAAAAATCAATTCTTGGTGTCTTAGCGTTCGTCCCGGCCACTCGCACAGGAGTCCGCGCACCACGGCCAGGCGGATTCCCCGAACGAAAAATGACCTTTCTGGTCGAGGAAACCGCACTCATGACACAGACCGCCTCCCATATCGTCAGCCTCAAGGATCTCCCCCGGCTTGCCGGCACCGCGCTCGGCACTTCCGAGCCCTTACAGATCACCCAGCACCAAATCGATCAGTTCGCCGATGCGACCAACGATCACCAGTGGATTCACGTAGACCCCGAACGCGCGAAGGAGGGACCGTTCGGGACGACGATCGCCCACGGTTTCCTCACCCTGTCGCTGGCACCGGGCCTGTTCTGGCAGCTCTTGGACGTCACCGGCACCGACCAGGTGATCAACTGCGGCATCGGCGGGGCGCGGTTCACGGCTCCCGTTCCCGTCGGATCCCTGGTACGCCTGTCTGCCGAGATCACCACGGTGGAACCGTGCAAGGGCGGATATCAATTGACCTCGGCCCTGACCTTCATCGTCGACGGGTCCGAACGACCCGCGTGCGTCGCCGACATCATCATTCGCTTCCTGGGGGCCACCGGTGCTTGAGAACGTACAGAAGAAGTTCGCGTCCACGGTCGATCCGATCGGCTGGGGTCCCGCCACCGCATCTGTCGCCGGCCGCGCAGTAAAAAATCCAAAGGCGCTGGCCACGGCATCAACGACCTACGCCGGCCGCCTCGCACGTATTCCCCTTGCTGCAGCGCGTGTGTTCAACGACGACGATCCGAATCCACCGTTGCCGATTGATCTCCGCGACAAGCGGTTCGCCGATCCGGCGTGGCGCGAGAACGCGGCGTTTTTCGCCCTGTGCCAGAGCTACTTCGCCACGCGAGCACTCGTCGACGACCTGACCGCGGCGGGTGCCGGAGACCAGTTGCAAGATGCGAAGACTCGGCAATTCCTCAACTTGCTCATGGACGCCGTGGCGCCCACCAACTTCCCTTTCACCAACCCGGGCGTGATCACCAGAGCCTTCGATACGGGCGGTGCAAGCCTGCTGCGTGGCGCGCGATTTCTCGCGCACGACATCGTCAAACGCAAGGGGCAACCGGTGAAAGTGGATCGGGACGCCTTCACAGTGGGCGTCAATCTGGCTGCCACACCAGGCAAGGTCGTCTTCCGCAACGACCTGATCGAGATCATCCAGTACGAGCCGCAGACCCCGACCGTCCATGCAATCCCGATCCTCGTCTCGCCGCCGTGGATCAACAAGTACTACATTCTCGATCTCGCACCCGACCGCAGCCTGATCGAGTGGGCGGTCAAGCACAGTCGCACGGTATTCGTCATCTCGTATCGCAATCCCGACGAATCCATGAAGGACGTCACCATGGATGACTACTTCGTCGAGGGCTTCGGTACCGCCATGGACGTCGTCGAAGAGATCACCGGGTCGCCCAAGATCGAGGTGCTCTCGATCTGCCTCGGCGGCGCGATCGCGGCGATGTCGGCGGCACGGTTGGCGGCCACACAAGACGAACGCGTCAGCGCGCTGACGATGCTCAACACGCTGCTCGACTACAGCGAGGTCGGCGAGTTGGGGTTGCTGGTCGACCCCGACACCCTCGACCGCGTCGAGATCCGCATGCAGAAGCATGGGTTCCTGTCCGGGGCCGAGATGGCAGACACATTCGATGTGATCCGGGCCAAGGACCTCATCTTCAACTACTGGGTGTCGCGCTGGATGAAGGGCGAGAAGCCCGACACCTTCGACATCCTCGCCTGGAACGAGGACAACACCAGGATGCCCGCGAAGATGCATTCGCAATACCTGCGCTCGCTCTACGGCCGCGACGAACTCGCTCGCGGAGAGTACGTCCTGGCCGGTCAGCAACTCGATCTCGGCGCCATCACCTGCGACACCTACATCGTCGGCGCCGTGAACGACCACATCGTGCCGTGGGCGGCCTCGTACAAGAGCGTGCACCTGCTCGGCGGCGACGTCCGCTTCGTCCTCTCGAACGGCGGACACATCGCGGGTGCGGTCAACCCGCCCAATCCCAGGAGTTACTTCCATTCCGTCGGCGCACCCCAGTCGCGGAAGAGTCCGACCCTGCCGTCTGATCCAGAAGTGTGGCGCGCGAAGGCGGAGAAGCAGTCGGGTTCGTGGTGGGAAGACTGGGCGGCCTGGTCGAACGCGCGTGCCGGCGACCTGATCGCACCACCGGCAGTCGGCAGCAACAAGCACGCCGTCGTCTGCGACGCTCCGGGGACCTACGTCCTGCAGTAGCCTGTTAGCAATGATCGTGCTAACTTGCTAACAGACACATGAGGTGTGCAATTCACTCGAAGGAGCCAAAATGACAACAGCAAAAACCGCCACCGACGCCGCGACCGATGCGGCAACCGCCGCTACCGCAAGTCTGAGCAACGCATTCGACGGCACCAGCGAGCGGATCCAGTCCCTCAACGAGAAGCTGGTCGGCGCCGTGAAGCAGACCGGAAACCTCTCGCTCGACACATACGAGCAGACTTTGAGCAGTGTCGCGGACTTCGAAGAGAAGGTCGGCGCCGCCACCAAGCTCGAGTGGGTCGGAACCTTGACCAAGGCTCACGCATCTTTCGTCACCGGGCTCAGCAGCGCGTGGACGTCGGCAGCGCGCGACGTTCTGAAGTAGATCTGACCGACGGGTGCCCGCACCCCGATGATGTGCCCTTTTGGCGAACAAAACCCCAGGTGGGATGCGCCAAAAGGGCACATTATTGGGTTAGGGGAGTTCAGCCGAAGTAGATGCTGCCGCGGCGGCTGAGCATCTTGAAGAGGGTCTGCTGGATCTCTTCACGGACGTGATCGGTGAGGTCGAAGACGACCATCGGATCGTCCGCGGCCTGCTCGTCGTAGTGACCGGTCTCGATCGGTGTCCCGAAGTGGATCTTCCACTTCGACGGCAGCGGCACCAGTCCCAACGGGCCGAGCAGCGGGAACGTCGGGGTGACCGGGAGATACGGCAGACCCAGGAGCCGGGCCAGCGGCTTGAGGTCGCTGAGCATCGGGTAGATCTCCTCGGAGCCGACGATCGACACCGGGATGATCGGGACACCCGCCCGCAGTGCGGTGGTGACGAACCCGCCGCGCCCGAACCGCTGCAGCTTGTAGCGGTCCTTGTAGAGCTTGCCGATGCCCTTGAATCCCTCGGGCCACACCGCGGTGAGTTCGCCGCCGCGCAGCAAACGCTGGGCGTCGGCGGTGCAGGCCAGGGTCGACCCGGTACGGCGGGCGATCTCGCTGATGAACGGGGTGTCGAAGACCAGGTCGGCGGCCAGCACCTTCAGATGCCGCTTGGCCGGGTGATGATCGTGCACGGCGACCGAGGTCATCAGGGCGTCGATGGGGATGGTCCCGGCATGGTTCGCGACCAGCAGTCCCCCACCGTCCATCGGAAGGTTTTCGATGCCGCTGACGTCGACGCGGAACCACTTGTCGAAGAGCACGCGCAAGGCGGGCAGCCAGACCGATTCGGTGAAGTGCGGATCGAACCCGAAGTCGTCCACCTCGTAGTCGCCGGTGACGCGCTGCCGGACATATCCGGCCGCACCGGTGATCGTGTCGGCCACCGCGCCGCGCACGCCGTCGAAGCTCAGCAGCGACGACGACTGGTCCTGGTCGTCGAACTCCCCCGCCGCCAGCTTCGCACCGACATCGGCGCTGATCGGCGTGACCGGCGCCTGATGGAAGTCGTCAGTATTGGGATGCCCGTTGACGGAGTGGCCGTTGGTCTTCGAATTCTGTTGCGCCGGTTTGGGTTTGATCCCGCTCGCAGTCGCCTGCGATGGATGTCGGCGGCGCTCGCGACCATTAGGCCCCGGTGAACTCGAATACAGCTGGATCACCTTTGCCGTCCGCGCATCAGACGTTCGGTCCCGACCCGACAACAGCACACACCTCCCTCAAGCTAAGGATTCCCACCCCTGGATGTCGCATTCAATACACAACATCTTTGATTGTCCCCGCCTCGACCTGTTATGCGCCAGTCGACGGGAAAGTTCGGTGATACCAAATCCGGAGCGAACTCATGTCAACTGGAGTGCGGCCTTCCGAACCCGCCGTTCCAAGCGGTACCAGGCGTCCGGCGAGATCACCGGTTCCAGCGGTTTTCGCGACAGAAAATCATCAAACGTCTCGATGCTTGTGTACGCCGGGACGAACCCGAGTTCGGTCCGCATCCGCGTCGTGTCGAGAACCCGGCCGAAGGTCACATAGTCGGCCTGATCGAACTGCATCGACGACACCCGCAACCCCCGGTACACACCCGCCACGGTGCCGAGCATCGCGGCCGGTACCGGGAGTCCGATCCGGCCGGCCCGACGCACCGCCTGGGTGAGGGTCAGCACCCCATCCGCGGCGACGTTGAAGATCCCGGGACGAGCGGCGAGTGTGGCGTGCTCGAGAGCGGACAACGCGTCCTCCTCGTGCAGGAACTGCAACCGCGGCTCATGCCCGATCACCACCGGGATCACCGCCGACGAGAAGTACTTGCTCATCCGGGTCGAGATCTTCGGACCGAGCACCGCCGACAACCGCAGAATGGTGACGGTCATGTCGGGGCGGCGACGGCCCAGCCCGCGGACGTACGCTTCGACGTCGATGAGGTCGCGGTCGTACCCCTTGGTGGGTTCCACGCGCGCGGATGTCTCTTCCGAGAAATGCGCCGGGTCCGCGGAACTGGCCCCGTAGACGATCCCGGACGACCGGACGATGAACCTCTTGACCGTGGGGCTGCGCTGCGCGGCCGCGCACAGCTGCATCGAGCCGATGACGTTGAACTCCTTGATCGCGGCCGAATGCCCGACGGTGTCCATCACAGAGGTCGCGGCGTGCACGATCGTGTCGACCCCGGCCTGATCGATGATCTTGGCGATGCTCGACCGGCGGATATCGGTGCGAATGAACTCGGCCCGGCCGAATCGCCGCTGCATGTCCTTGGACGGAACGAGGGAATCGACCGCGATAACTCGGTCGATGGCCGGGTTCTGGGCCAGGCGGGTGATGAGATAGCCACCCAGAAACGTCGATGCCCCGGTCACCAGCACCACCTTCGGTGCCGACTCCACCCCGCCTTCACGCTCCACCATGCGCCCAGCGTACGGAAGTTGCTTCCGGACCGGACAGGGTACAAAGCCTTAACATCTCGATAATCTGAACCAAAAGTTCAGATTGTCACTGTCACGACCTCAGAAATGACAAAACCCGCCGACAATGCGGCGGGTTTTGTAAAGAGCGAGAAAACTCACTTACCAAGTTTCCTGCGCTGCACTCGCGTGCGACGCAGCAACTTGCGGTGCTTCTTCTTCGACATACGCTTGCGGCGCTTCTTGATTACTGAACCCATCTGGGAACTTCCTCACGATCTGACCTGATGGTCCTACAGGTTTTGGCCGTCCACACAGGCTGGCTCACTTACTTTCGTGCGCCAGAACACCGGCGAACGGGTCGCCTGCAAACCTTACCGCCAGAGCGACCGGTGACGAAATCCACCCGGATCCTTCGATCCGCGAACCAGTGGTTGGTGCGCATGTTGGCAGGTCAGCACTCTACGGACCGCAGATGTTCTCCGCGACCGTACCTGGCGATTACTGCGGCCGGGGCCTAACCGGCGTCGAAGTACGACGTCTCGAGATAGTCGTGAACCGCTTTTGCGTGCACGCGGAATGAGCGACCCACACGAACTGCAGGCAACTCACCGTTGTGCACCAAGCGGTACACCGTCATCTTGGAGACCCGCATCAATGTTGCGACCTCGGCGACGGTGAGGAACTGGGTTCCACCACCGGCGTTGTCACCTGGCTTGTTTGCAGATGCCATGAAAATTTCATACCTCCGGTGCACGCGTCGCGGCCGCAGGCTTCCCCTCCTGCGGACTCCAGACACGCACGTGCTTCACGCAGCTTAGCGTGGCGGGTGGGGTTAATGCGACGTGAGTGGGCAATTGTTTCCAATCGATGGCCCGAAAATGGCCATTCTCCCAACAAAAAACGGGCGGTGACCGTCCAAAGCATTCGCTTCGGTTGCGGCCGCCGCCCGCGTGTCGGGTCTGTGCGGGGCTCCGGATCAGTCGGATTCGATCGCCGAGAGCACGGCTTTGCCTATTTCTTCGCTCTTGGCCGAGCTGGCGAGGACGGCCTCGGAGACCGCATGCCGGAATCCGTACCGCTCGAACTCGCGCAGTGCGGCTGCCGTCGTGCCGGCCGGCGAGGTGACCGCGGCCCGCAGATCCACCGGCGAAACCCCGGAATCGGTGAGCAGCACACCGGCGCCGCGGATCGTCTGGGCGGCGAGTTCGCTTGCCATCGCCCGGGTCAGCCCAAGGCTGACACCGGCATCTGCCATCGCCTCGGCCATCAGGAACAAGTAGGCAGGACCGGACCCGGACAGCGCGGTGATGGCGTCCATCTGCTTTTCCGGAACGACCACGACCTTGCCGACGGTCTCGAGCAGCGACACCACGGTCGCCACATGCTCGTCGGTGGCATAACGTCCGCCGGACACACCGCACATCGCCTCGCCGACGAGCATCGGGGTGTTGGGCATCACCCTCACAACCGGGGTGCCGGCGGGCAGCGCGTTCTCGTACTTCGCGGTCGGCAGCCCGCTGACGAGGGTGACGGTCAGGCGCTCCTGATCGCCCTGGTCCTCGACCTCGGCGATCACCGACAGCACGTCGTCGACGTCACCCGGCTTGATGGCCAGGATCACGATCGCGGCACTTTCCACGGCGTCAGCGATGTCTGTGACGCGGACCCCGTAGTCGTCGGAGAGTTCTTTGGCCCGGGCGGCGAATTTCTCGGCCACGACGAGGTCCTTGATCGGCTTGCCGGTCCGGATCAGACCGGCCAACAGGGATTCCCCGATGTTGCCGCCGCCGACGATTGCGATTCGCTGGGTCATGGAAGTCACTTTCTCACGCTGAGATCGATGGAGGGGTGCGTCAGCTGGCGTCGGGGATCAGCGCCAGCTGACGGGACTGCACAACAACATTGCCGGTCGAGTCGACGACGACATGGTCTTCTTCGAACCAGCCGTGGCCGACCTCGGTGCTCGAGGATTCGATCCGCAGCCAGCCCGGAGCCGGATTGCGGCGCAGGTAGGTGGTCAACTGCATGGTCGGCGCCCAGCCGAACAGTCCCAGATTCATCACGACCGGAGCGCTGATGTCACCGGCGAGTATCGCGAAGAGGCCGTCGGGTGTGGTGGTCTTCGGGCGCACCCACATCCGGAAGACCGGGTCACCTTTCTGACCGCGGGCGAACGCTATGGACTTCTCCTCGATGGCGATGTCGAGGATGGCGCCGAGGTGCATGATGTCGCCCATCGGGCTGTTCTCGATGTAGACCACGTCGCCGCTGGGTTCGGCCGGCAGCTCGGTCAGCGACGAGGGCGCCGAATAGTGGCTCTCGATGTCGGGGGTGCCGATGGTGATCGTCGAATGGACCAGATTGCGCCCGTTCTGATGGACCTCGACGTCCACGAGCGAGACCCGGCGTCCACGCTTGCGGACCCAGACCTGCAGGGTGATCTCGGCGGGGTCCGGTGCACCCAGGAAATTCGTGGCGACGGCAATCGGCGCGAGCCCCTCGGCGGCAGGCTTGTCAGCTGGTGCGGTCGCGAGGAACCCGGCCAGCGCCGCGTTGGCGGTGAGCATCTGCAGGGTGCCGCCATGAACCTTGGGACCGATGGTGAAGACGGGGTCGATCTGGGCGGTGTACTCGATCCGGTCCGATTCCCCGGTTCCGACCTGCTGCAGGGTGTTGACAACGTCAAGGCTGGGCACAGACAACGTACAAATACTCCTGTGGTTACGCTCGCTCTAGGTTTTCTCTTGCGAAATCCAGTGAGCGGGAAAGGATTTCGCGGCGCTCAGATTTGGTGTTCACCGCACTGCTGCTGACTTCCAAAATGACCGAACCGGAGAAATCGGTGTCGGCCAGTCGCCTACAGACTTCCACACAGGGTTGAGAACCTTCACCGGGGACCAAGTGTTCGTCAACTGCGGCGCCCGATCCATCCGCCAGATGAAGGTGGCGCAGACCCGACCCCATCCGATCCAGCATGCCCATCGCGTCGACTCCCGCGGTCGACGTATGGGACAGATCAAGGGTGTAGTGCGCAAAACCGTCGTCGGTCGGATCGATCGAGGTCGCAAAGGCCGACACCGCTGTGCCCGGGCCCCCACCGCGACGCAGCATCCGGCCCGCCGCCTCGTCGTACTTGCCGAAGAACCGATCGGTACGAATCGGGAACATGTTCTCGACCGCGATGTCGACGTCTGAGTCGTCCTCCAGGATTTCCACCAGATCCCGAAAACCGTTCGCGTACTTTCGCTGCCACCGAAACGGGGGATGCACCACCACGGTCTTGGCACCGAGATCCTCGGCGGCGGCCACCGAACGAGCCAGCTTCGCTGCCGGATCTCGACCCCAAACCCGTTGCGAGATCAGCAAACACGGCGCATGCACAGACAGGACCGGCAGGTGGTAGCGCTCCGACAGACGCGCGACACGGGTGATGTCCTGGCTGACGGTGTCTGCCCACACCATCAATTCGATGCCGTCGTACCCCAATTCGAGGGCGTACTGGAACGCCGCCTCTGTGTTCTGTGGATAAACCGAGGCCGTCGAGAGCCCGATCGCTATCTCACCCGGTGGAAGTTCCGGACCCGTCGACACCTCGGGTCAGTCCCCGGCAATCAGAAGTAGGACCAGCGGACCGATCGTCACCAGCAATCCCACGCCCAGCGCCAACAACGTGCTGATCAGGTCATTGCTGCGACGTACGACGTGGACCAGCGTCACCAGACCGAAGATCACCGCCACCGAGAGAACCAGCGCAAACAGGACATTCCAGCGCCACAACTCGGTGAAACCCCAGAACAGGGCCACGCCGACGGCCAGCCCGGCGAGCACCTGACCGATGAGCAGCAGCCATTGCACCGTCGGGGACTGCTCCCCCTCGGTGCCCGTGTCGCGCCCCGAATCCGAGGAGCCGGCGACCGGTTTGGAGAGCGAGATCGGGGCATCGCCGGTGTTCTTGTCGAGGTCGACCACCGGCGCATCCGGTGCGTCGGTGTCGCGAACCCTTCCGAGCTGCGACGTCGGGGACTCGTCCGCGACCTCAACCGACTTTGCGGTTTCGGTGTCGGCGTCGTCGTCCAGATCGAACCGGAGGTACCGGTCGGTCGCCGCGGCCACTACGCCGGCCTGCTCCCGCGGGGCCGGCACCGGCGGGGGTGCCGGTGTGGTTTTCGGCTCGGATGCGGGTTCCGGTTCCGCCGGTGCCGAGATTTCGGGCGCCCGAGCATCGTCGGCAACCTTCGGGATGAACTGTGTCGCAGTGTGATCCGAGTTTTCGCCGGGATCACCACCGGCATCCGGCGTCGACGCTTCTTCTGTTTTGCGACCGAATCCGAACAGACCGCGCTTCTTCTTCTTCTTGGTGCCCGTCGCGGCATCGCCCTCGGTCTCGACGTCTTCGAAGTTTCGGTAGCGCTCGAAATCTCGTTCCCGCTCGGCGGCACTGAGGACCCGATGATCGTCGTCACCGGCGGAGTCCACCTGCGAGTAGGCCTGCATCGACGGGATGACCCCGGTCGTCTCCTCGTCCGGGTCGGCCGGCGCATCGGCGGAATCGGATGGCGGTTCGGCCGCCGCCGGCTTCGCCCCGAAGGGAGCCGGCCTATCGGGCGCACCTGGTGTCGGCTTGACTGCGGGCTCGGCTTCCGCTGTCGTGCGCTTCGACACCGACGCGCTGCTGAAGTCCCGGGTCGGTGGCGGTGTCGTCGAGGGCGGTGTCGTCGGGGCCGCCTTCACCTCGGCCTCTGCGGGCTTGTCCTTCGACTGCTGCGCTTCGTCAGCCTTCTGGTCAGCCTTCGGCTCGGATGCTTCGTCAGCCTTCGGCTCATGTGCTTCGTCAGCCTTCGGCTGGGGCGCGTCGTCAGCCTTCGGCTGGGGCGCGTCGTCAGCCTTCGGCTCGGATGTCTCGTCAGCCTTCGGCTGGGCGGTCACCCGCGGCATCTCACCGGTCAGCTCCGCAACCGACACCCCGTCCTTGCCACCGCGACGGCGACGTCCGGTCGCCGCAGGCGAACTGCCGACCGCCCCGGCCACATCGTCGGCTCCCTGCTCCTTCGCACGAGCCAACAACTCGGCAACCGAGATGGGACGCGATTCGGGATCCATTCCTCTGGCCATGAGTTACTTCACCATCCTTAGCGTTGACCTGCCGGCAATTCGGCATCACTGGACTCGAGATCCAGTCTGCGCAGGATCACACCTTCACGCAGGGCCCAGGGGCATATCTCCAAGGTATCGACGCCCAGAGCGCGCATGGTGGACTCGGCCACGAGTGCGCCGGCCACCAGCTGTCCAGCCCGGTCCACACTCACTCCCTCCAGCTCGGCCCTGTCCGATGCGGTCATCCGTGAGATGAACGCGATCAACTGTCGTAAACCGTTACTGGTCAGTGTCCTCTTGACACGGGGTCCTGCGCTGGAAGGCGCCGCTCCGGTGAGTCGCGCCAGCGAACGGAAGGTCTTCGAGGTGCCCACGGCCATGTCCGGTCGTCCCGGTGAGAGGAGCTGTTTGGATGGGACCACCAGTTCCGCGTCGAGCCAATCCCGCAGCACAGCAACCCGCCGGCGACCGGGCGGTTCCTCCGACAACCACTCCCGGGTGAGCCGGCCTGCGCCCAGCGGCAGCGACAACGCCGCATCAGGTTCCTCATCCACGCCATTGGAGAGCTCCAGGGAGCCACCACCGATGTCGAGGGCGAGGATCCGGCCCGCACCCCAGCCGTACCAGCGACGGACCGCCAGCGACGTCAGACGGGCTTCGTCGACACCGGAGAGCACCGTGACACGAACACCTGTCTCGGACTCCACCCGATCGAGCACCTCGTCAGAATTGGTCGCGTCCCGCACCGCTGAGGTGGCAAACGCCATGACCTGTTTGCAGCCCGAGGTGTAGGCGATCTTGGTGAACTCGTCGACCGCCTCGACCAGCGTGTCGGCGCCGTACGGCGTCAACTTGCCGTCGCCATCGATCTGCTCGGCAAGTCGCAAGGTCGACTTGGTCGAACTCATCGGGGTCGGGTGACCGCCACGATGAGCATCGACCACCAATAGGTGGACTGTGTTGCTGCCGACATCTAGCACTCCTAAACGCACGCTCTACAACCTAATGCGTCTACCGTTGGCGTTTGTGCACGCAGCCTCCAAAATCGCGCCGAAACCTGAAGTTCCTCTCGACTTCCCACGTGAGTGGTACGAGTTCGTCGACCCAACGAACCCAGAGCACCTCATCAATGCCGACCTGACGTGGCTGTTGTCGCACTGGACCTGCGTCTTCGGCACCCCCGCCTGCCAGGGCATCATCGAGGGCCGCGAGGACGACGGGTGCTGCAGCCACGGCGCCTATCTCTCCGACGACGAGGACCGCGAGATCCTGGCCAAGGGCATGGCCATGCTCACGCCGGACGACTGGCAGTTCTATGAAAAGGGTTCGGGCAGAAACCCTTTGGGCAAACGCGGTTATCTCGAAGAAGACGACCTCGACGGTGAGCCCGCGCTCAAGACACGCAAGTACAAGGGTGCCTGCATCTTCCTCAACCGTCCCGATTTTGCGGGCGGTCAGGGTTGCGCGCTGCACTCGATGGCACTGCGCAAGGGCATCGAGCCGCTCGAGGTGAAGCCGGAGGTGTGCTGGCAGCTACCGGTGCGGCGGGAACAGCAGTGGGTCGAGCGTCCGGACGGTGAACAGATCCTGAAGACCACGATCACCGAGTTCGATCGGCGCGGCTGGGGTTCGGGCGGCGCCGACCTCAAGTGGTACTGCTCGGGATCACCTGATGCGCACATCGGCGCAAAGCAGGTGTGGGAGTCATATCGACCCGAGCTGATCGCACTGATCGGTGAGCCCGCGTACGACGAACTGGCCAAGATCTGTAAGCGACGTGGCGCGCTCGGACTCATCGCGGTGCATCCGGCCACTGCTGCCGCCACCAAACGCACCGAAGGCGACATCAAGTACGCGCAGCATCCCGAAGAGCACGCCTGAACGATCTGCTGTGCGCGGCTCCGGACTTCGGAGCCGCGCCGGGTGCGATCAGGGCTCGAACTTGTAGCCCAGGCCGCGGACCGTGACGAGATGCTTCGGATTGCCCGGGTCTGATTCGATCTTCGACCGCAACCGCTTGACGTGGACATCGAGGGTCTTGGTGTCGCCGACGTAATCGGCGCCCCAGACCCGGTCGATCAGCTGGCCCCGGGTCAGGACCCGCCCGGAGTTGCGCAGCAGATACTCCAGGAGATCGAACTCCTTGAGCGGCAACGTGATCGGATCACCGCTCGCGGTCACCGTGTGGCGCTCGACATCCATCGAGACCGGTCCGGCCTCGATCAATCCGCTGTCGTATATGTCGGTGTCGCCCTCGACCGCACCGCGCCGGAGCACGGCACGGATCCGGGCGATCAGTTCACGCGCCGAATACGGCTTGGTGACGTAGTCGTCGGCGCCGAGTTCGAGACCGACCACCTTGTCGATCTCACCGTCGCGGGCGGTCACCATGATCACCGGCACAGACGAACGCGCGCGAATCGACTTGCACACCTCGATACCCGAGAGGCCCGGGAGCATCACGTCGAGCAGCACGATGTCGGGTCCGACGCGCTCGAACTCCGGTAGCGCGCTGGCCCCGTCGGTGACGATCGTGGTGTCGAACCCTTCCTTTCGGAGCAAGAATGCAAGCGGGTCCGCCAAGGACATCTCATCCTCGACGATCAGCACATGTGTCAACGGCTCAGTTCTCTCTCTTCAAAGACCGCGACGGCGGTCGGTTCGGCCTTGGTGGCTGTGGAAACGGCATGGCGGCCCGCCGGCGGCGTTTCGCCGGCCAGCGGAATGGTGAGAGTGAAGGTGGAGCCGGTACCCGGCGCACTCCACAGATTGATGGAGCCACCGTGGTTGGAGGCGACGTGTTTGACGATCGCGAGTCCGAGCCCGGTACCACCGGTTGTGCGGGATCGAGCCTTGTCGACGCGGAAGAATCGCTCGAAGACCCGCTTCTGGTGCTCCGGCGCGATTCCGATGCCACGATCGGTCACCGCGATCGCCACCATCTTCTGATCACCGACGTCCGTCGTCCGACGGCTCACCGACACCGCGGTACCGCTGGGTGAATACGCAATGGCATTGGCGACCAAGTTGTTCAATGCGGTCAGCAGCAACGTGTGGTCGCCGAGGACATGGAGCCCGGAATTGTCATCGGCAGTCAAGTTGATCCCGGCGGCCTCGGCGTTTATGTGCGCCCGGTCGATGACCTCATCGATCAGCGGATCGACCTCGACGTCCTCGAAATCCGGCAGGCGTTCGGCACCCTGCAAACGTGACAGTGCGATCAGTTCGGAGACCATGGCGCCCATCCGCTGGGACTCGATGCGGACGCGCTCTCCGAAATGCTCGACGGAGTAGGGATCGTCCGACGATTCCATCAGTGCTTCGGCCAGCAATCCGATCGCGGCGACCGGAGTCTTGAGTTCGTGGGACACGTTCGCCACGAAGTCGCGCCGGGTTTCCTCGACGCGGGCGTTTTCGGTGTCGTCCTGGCCGTAGACCACCGCGTAGCGTTCGATGCCGTCGGTGACCAGACCAGTGCGGCAGGACACGGCAAGGACTTTACGTCCGGGGCTGATTCCGGTGGACACGAAGGCACCGGCACTCTGCGTCGGGACGAACCTGAATCGTTCGACGCCGCCGGTCTCCAAGGTGGACTGAGCATGTTCCCAGACGTCGTCGTCGAGCAGATGATCGCGGACCATTCCGAGATAGACCGCGCGCTCGTTGTAGAACACGACGTCGCGCACCACGTCGACCACTGCCAGTCCTGTTTCACCGCCCTCGACGATGAGGTCGAGCAGGGTCGCGCGGGTCATGGGGAGACGGTCGGTGTTCGACAGCAGCACCAACGATTCCGGTGGTGACTGCGAATGCACGACCGTCGCCGACGGCAGGACACGCACACCTGATCGGTGAGCGCGGAGGAACCATCCGGCCAGCCCGCCGATGAGAAGCGCGAGCAAAGCCACCCCTGCGACAACGATTACGGTCACAGGGAAATCTTACGGGCAGCGCAGTACTCCACCTCTGCAGGATGCGCGGCATCTACCCCGGATAACAAGCCGGTACGCGAGTGTTCGGGCGCTGTTCACCGGAACTTCGTGCGAGCCCCTCACCCGCGGAGCTCGTTTCAGGTCGGAACAGTCAACGGGTGACTTCTGTGGCCATCGCCGCGTATTCGGGGTGCTGTTCGATGTAATAGCCGACATAGGAGCAGAGTGGAACCACGTCTTTTCCGGTCTTTGCTATGTCGTCCAGAACGTACTTGACCAGGTGCGCAGCGTATCCGTGGCCGCTGTATTGGTCGTGCACCACGGTATGGGTCAACACAACCTGTTCGGTTTCGTTGACGTAGTCGAGATAGCCGACGTATAGCTCGTCGACGTAGATTTCGTAACGCTCCTGAGGCACCGAATGCGACACTCTGATTTTGGGCGTACGCATTTCTGCCCCCATCTTTGATGTGTTTTTGCCCACCATGGAACCAGAGTAGACCGCGCATCGTCGGATCCGTCCGAGTTGCGACAACCGCATGAAATTCAATGCGGTCATCGCCTCCCGGCATCGGCTATTTGTTGCCCTGCGCCGCAACCGCTGCCGCACCGGCAGCGGCGGCTTCGGGATCGAGGTAGGTTCCACCCGGATTGAGCGGCTTGAGGTTCTCGTCGAGGTCATACCGCAGCGGGTTGCCGGTGGGGATGTTGAGTCCGGCGATGTCCTCGTCCGAGATGCCGTCGAGGTACTTGACCAGGGCCCGCAGCGAGTTGCCGTGTGCGGCCACGAGCACCGTCTTTCCGGCTCGCAGGTCTGCGGCAATGGTCTCCTCGAAGTACGGGATCAGCCGCACCACAACATCTTTGAGGCATTCGGTCAGCGGGACCTCCGGAAGTTCTGCGTACCGGACATCCGCGTCCTGGCTGTACTCGCTGTCCTTTTCGATGGCCGGCGGCGGGGTGTCGTAGCTCCGGCGCCACAGCATGAACTGGTCGTTGCCGAACTTCTCTTTGGTCTCGGCCTTGTTGAGACCCTGCAGCGCGCCGTAGTGCCGCTCGTTGAGGCGCCAGTCCCGGACCACCGGGATCCAGTGGCGGTCGGCCGCATCGAGTGCGATCTGAGCCGTGGAGATCGCGCGCCGCAGCAGCGAGGTATACAGCACGTCGGGCAGTAGATCGTGCTCGACGAGCAGCTCTCCGCCGCGGACGGCCTCGGCCTCGCCCTTCTCGGTCAAGGCCACATCGACCCAACCGGTGAACTGGTTGGAGGCGTTCCAGGTGCTCTCGCCGTGGCGCATCAGGATCAGGGTTCCGTTGCTCATGAGGCAATAGTTTTCCACAGCTCCGGTGGTCACACAGTCATCACCTTGCGGCAGTGACCATTTACACTGACGCCATGCTCCCCGGCGCCTGGAACTTCCGCGATGTATCCGACCTCAAAACCTACGAAGGGCGTTACGTCGGTGCAGGTTTGCTGTTCCGAAGCTCCGAACTCAGCGGCCTCGAGGACGCCGGGGCCCAGAAACTCTCCGAACTGGGTGTGACCGACGTATTCGACCTTCGTGATCCGACCGAGGTCGAGCGCAGCGGATCCGATCGGGTTCCGGGCGACGTCACGGTTCACTCGTTTCCCTTCGGCCTGAGCCAGGGTGGTGGCAAGGCACCGCACGAGATGACGGCCGAGGAATACGAGGCCCACCGCGGCCATTACATGCTCGACGTCTACGAGCGGATGCCGGCACTTCCGGGCGCGATGAGCGCCGTCAGATCGGCCATCGAGGTTTTGACTGATCCCGATCGGCGCCTGCTCACCCACTGTGCGGCCGGTAAAGACCGCACCGGCTGGGTGACCGCCGTCGTCCTCGATGCCCTCGGCGTGCGTCGCGACGAGATCGTCGCCGACTACCTGGCCAGCAACAACGATGTCGAAGCGCTTCGGACGCATTTGATGAAGGTCTACGGCGCAGCCGCCACGGACGGGAAACCATTCGAGATCTCGACCGACCTTCTCGGTGTCCGCGAGGAGTACCTGGACGTCTCCTACCGAGCGATGACCGACGGCTTCGGCTCGATCGCCGACTACCTGACGGCATGCCAGGTCGGCGAAGCCCAACTCGAGGTGTTGCGGGACCGCCTACTCGTCTGAGGTCCCGTTGTCGTCTGGCAGGATAATCCGGCCCGCCGCCCGACTTGTTTGTAGCCCCCACATGCATGCATGATGCAAGTAATGAAAACTTTAGAAGCCAAGCCGGTCAAACCGCGGGTACTGATCGCGGTCTTGTGCTTCGGCGGCCTGCTTGCATCGTTCATGCAGACCCTGGTGATCCCCATCGTGGGCCGACTGCCGGCGTATCTCGACACCACATCCGACAACGCCTCCTGGGTGATCACAGCCACCCTGTTGACGGCAGCTGTGGCAATGCCCATCGCCGGCCGGCTCGCCGACATGTTCGGCAAGCGCCGGATCATCCTCGCCTGCATCGGCGCGATGATCATCGGTTCGATCATCTGCGCGATGACCAGCATGGTCGTCCCGATGATCATCGGGCGCGGCACCCAGGGCCTGGCCATGGGAGTAATCCCCTGTGGCATCAGCCTGCTGCGCGACAAGCTGGATCCGGCGCGGATCCCCGGCGCCATCGCCACCATGTCCGCGACCCTCGGTGTGGGTGGCGCGATCGGTCTGCCCGTGGCGGCCTGGATCACCCAGACCTTCGACTGGCACGTGATCTTCTGGGTTGCCGCCGGACTCGCCGTGTTCACCTTCGCTCTCGTCTTCACCCTGGTCAGCGAATCCGACGCGCGTTCGCCCGGCACCTTCGACTTCGTCGGTGCTACCGGACTCACCGCGGCGCTCGTGAGCCTGTTGCTCGCGTTGTCCAAGGGGTCGACCTGGGGCTGGGCCAGTGCCCTGACCGTGGGCCTGGCCACTTTTGGACTGGTCACACTCACCGCGTGGGGCTGGTTCGAGCTCCGTATCAAGACACCGCTCGTCGACCTGCGCACCTCGCGGCAACCCGTCATCGTGCTGACCAACGCCGCGTCGGTCCTGTTCGGTTTCTCGCTGATGGCCATCGGACTGGCGGCGCCTCAGCTACTGCAGATCCCGAACATCCCTGGGGTCGTCGATTACGGGATGGGGCAGACCATCCTGGCGACCGGTCTGATCCTCGCACCCGGTGGGCTGATGATGATGTTCTTCTCGCCGGTCTCGGCGCGCATGAACATCAAGATCGGCCCCAAGATCACGCTGCTGATCGGTGGCGTGGTCATCACCCTGGGCTATGTGATGTCGGTCTTCATGATGACGGAGCCGTGGCAGATCTTCGTCTGCAACATCGTCGTCAGTATCGGTGTCGGTATCGGCTACTCGGCCATGCCGGCCCTCATCATGTCGGCCGCACCGCTGCATCAGATGGCGGCGGCCAACAGCCTCAACTCGTTGATGCGGTCGATCGGTACCGCGATCGCGTCCGCGCTTCTCGCCACAATTCTCGCCAGTTCGGTGATCGATCTCGGTGGCGGCCACCACGTCCCGACCGAATCGGCCTTCCAGCTGGTGTTCATCATCGGCAGTGGCGCGGCGCTGCTGGCAGCGCTGATCGCGCTGAGCATCCCGTACAAGTTCGTCCGTCAGAGCGCCGGCAGCGGCGTGATCGAGTCCAACACGATCGCCGCAAAGGTCTAGTCACGCCCGCTCCCGGCCTCGATGGCGAGTCGAATCGAACCGCCGGGTTACTTCACATCGTTCATGCTCTTTCCGACGTCGGCGAGGGTCATCGGGGCACCATAGTCACCGGTGTACTTGTACGGCGGGCTGTCGCAACGGTATTGACCGTTGTCGGGTCGGAAGTCGGTGTCCTCCCAGCCGTTTGAGGTCGCCTTCTGCACGTTGAAGCACGGTGATGGTGGAGCGGGCGCGGCAAGATTCTGCGGTGCCGTCAATCCACCTCCGGTCCAAGCAGTTTCAGCTTTGCCTGCGTTGTAGAGGCACGTCCGCGTCAGGTCATCACCGCAACTCGCAGCTGACTTGGCGAACAACAACCACGACGATATCGCGCGGATCGCCGGCAGTGTGATGTCGGCATCGGGAGCGTACTCGGCGTACAGCGCAGTCAGATCCTTCATCGCCGGTTCCGTGCTGCTGATGGGGCTCACCCCGCCGAGGTCGACGTAGTTGTTCTGGGAGTCGGCGGAGGTACCCAACAACTCGATGAACTGTTGTCCGTACGCATTGTTGTTCGAATCGATCCAGTCGAGCTTGTAATCCATACCGCTCAGCACACTCTCGAGTTTGGCCAGCTGCTGGAACTGGCCGTAGAAGATCAGGCCCTTGACCCCCTCGTTCTTCAGGGCCTGTGCATACGGAGTCCAATCCGAGATGCCCATCGCCGGGTACACATCGTTGTAAACAAACGTCCCGCCGGCCGCCTCGGTGGCCTCGACGGCCTGCTTACCGATGGACTTGGTCAGCGGTGAATCTCCATTGATGATTCCCACCGCATTCCGAGAGTCCGGATAGGCCTCATTCATCAGCCAACTCCGGAAGCCGAAGAACGGGTCATAGCCGGCAGTCGAGGCCGGCGAAGCAGCTATCTGCAAGTCGGAGCCCGTCGATGCCGGCTGCACCGTCTGCGCCACAAAGTTGGGCAACGTGCAACCGAGGCGTTCCTTGACACCCAGCCCGTCCAAACCACTACCACCACCGACCAGCGCGAAATCCTCACGGCACGCGGCGATCATCTGTTGACGCGTTTCCATCAGCTTCGCATCGCGGGTGTTCGCGACAATCTTGCGCCCGTTGATGCCGCCGAGTTCGTTGCACCATGAGGTGAAGACCTTCGCCGCATCGATGAACTCCGAGTTCTTGTTGAACCCCACATCAGAGAACACACCGACCCGGACCTCGCCATCCGTAACCCCTTGCGTAGGAGATCCTTTCGCATCACCCGACTGACAGACGTCGGTCAGGTCGCCAAAGGAACTCGAGGCTGATTCCGCCGATGTCGAGCCGCCGCCACCTTCGTCGCCACCTCCTCCGCGGTCACCACAGCCGGCAACAACCAGCACGATCGCCGTCAGAGCGATGAGCAAACGTTGTGGTTTCAAGTTCCTGCCCCTCTTTTCGTGGCCTCCGCCCGACATCACGGGACGGGGATATCGCTATTCTTGGCCAGATCTCATGCGAATAGCGCTCTCGCACAAGCGACTCCGTTTGGTCGTCGCATGCGCACCCGAAGGCAGGCGGTCCACCAATCCAACGATTGACATACGCAATTCGCGGCGCGCTGTGTGATCTCGCTAACTGTACAAGTTTGTACATAAAGATCAAGGGTGTACCCAAAATCGACGCCAACGTGCGCAATCGAACGATGGCAGCCATGTGCAAAGATGGGCGGATGGCCGAACGGTGGACACGTGAGCGAAGACTGGAGCACACTCGCGGACTCCTCTTGGACGCAGCGGAGGAATCATTTGCCCGCAACGGCTTTGGAGCAACGCCCCTAGAAGAGATCGCCGAGGCCGCGGGCTACACCCGCAGTGCCATCTACTCCCACTTCGGCACCAAATCCGAGTTGTTCCTGGCCGTCATCGAACGTAGCCGGGAACGTTTCCTCGGCGGATTCACCGATCTCGTCGCCTCCCTACGAAGCCTCGACGACCTAGAACTCGATGTTCTCGCGGATCGTTGGCGCGAACTGAGCATGCGGGAAGCCGGGCCTGATCGCGCCGCACTGGGATACGAGTTCACGTTGTTCCTACTGCGCAACCCGGAGGCGCGCGAGCGGGTCAGAGCCCAACGGGCCGAGGCCATTCGCCGGCTCGGCGAGTACATCACCAACGATGTGGCCCGCATCGGCGCCACCCTGACGATCCCGGCCGACGCATTGGCACACGTCATCATCGCCACCAATGATGCGGTCACCCTCAACTGCCACCTCGACGACGAAGACCTCTACAGCCCCTTCCTCCAGCTGATCGTGTCGAGCATCGTGCCACGCGAGGGCTGATCGACCGCTCGATCATGAGATCCGCCAGCGCCACCAACGGGCTTCCCGTCGGTGGTGTTTTTCTATGTTTATCGCGCTTACCTGCAGAAACAACATCTAAAGTACATCCTTGCACTTAATGTACATTGTTGTACACTAGTGGCATGGATCACAGCCCCGTCGATCCTGGGAACAGGTCACCCCTTGTTTGGCCTCGACCACTGCCCCCCGCTCCCGGTAACCAACGGCCCGCATGGTCGGCCCCGAGGGAGATCCATGGGCCCTATCGATCCGATCCTGCCGCCTACAAAGAGAGTGTGAACCCGATGGAAACAGCACGTACCGGAGAGTGGGTCGAGGAAGCCCGAGGACTCGACGAGTATCAACAACAAGGATTTCCGACGCAGATCCCGAACTCCGAATACACGTCTCACGAGTTCCAACAGCTTGAGCGAGAACGTATTTGGAACAAAGTCTGGCAGTTCGCCGGTCGCGAGAGCGAAGTCCCCGGTCCCGGCGACTGGAAGGAGTACAAGATCCTTGACCAGACCTACATCATCGTCCGGGGCAAGGACGGCACGATTCGCGGATTCGTGAACGCCTGCCGGCATCGCGGAAATGTGCTGTGCCAGGGCAGCGGTACTGCCAAACGCGGATTTCTCTGCCAATACCACTTGTGGTCGTACGATCTCGAGGGGAAATTGCTCGGAATGCTACGTGAAAAGGCGCAAGGCGATCTCGACAAGGATGATCTCTCGCTGATCCCGGTGCCAGTGGACACTTTCGGCGGCTTCATATTTCTCAATCCAGACCCAGATGCGCAACCGCTGTCCGTCTATCTCGGCGAGGATGTCAACCGACTGTTGGCGCCCTATCGACTCGAGGAAATGACCACGGTCATGAATGTCCGGGAGAACATCGCATGCAACTGGAAAGTTGTGATGGATGCCTTCGAAGAGGGATACCACATCTCGGGGATCCATCCAGAGTTGCTCAATGTGATCGCGCTGGATCCGACCACCAGCAAGTTTCAGTTCTTCGACAACCACAGTGTGGCCTGCGCGCCCTTCGATGTTGCGAACTCGCTCTCCCCCGAAGACGAGATCCTGGGCATCAAGGCGCTCCCTGAGACGTTCCCGGGCACTGCTGCGGTCATGCCACGTTTTGACGAGCTGGTGAGCGAGTACCAGACCGACGACGGACGAGTCGCGTTCCCCGACGGTGTGACCGGACGAACGATCTTGCAGCAGGCGACCCGCGACACCCTCACCGGGATGGGGCTCGATGTCAGCGGACTGACGGATGCGCAGATGAGCGACAACCACGGCTGGGTGTTGTTCCCCAACCTCTTCATGACCATCCGCGCCGGCGAGGCGCACATCGTGATGGCGGTGCCCGACCCCGATGGCGACCCCAACCGGTGCATCTGGCATGTGGCGAGCTTCATGTGGCTTCCAGAGGAATTGCGGGATGTGTACAAGGCCGACCTGGTCGAGGTCGATGAGCCGGGAAGCTACAAGTATTTCCTTGCGCTGCAACAGGATTACGAGCAGATGCCGCGCCAGCAGCGCGGGCTCCGCAACACCGGGCTCAAGTACATGTCGCTGGTGAAAGAGGAAATCGTCGTCTCGCATTTCCACCATGTCCTCAACAAGCACATCGCCGGACTGTGAACTCACACCGAAACGATCAGATGGAGAATCGACAAATGTCACTCAAGCCGCTCGACGAAGTTCTCGACAACTACACCGGACTTTCGCGAAAAGCTCTGCAATACGGCCTCGTCACAAAGAGCATTGTGGAAGGGCCTGCCAAGGCGCCCGGGTTTTCGGCCGCAAGTTGGGCTCCCTTGGCAGAACTGATCGCTGTTGAAGAATTCGAGCGCATCGGCAATTTCAAAGAGGTCATGAACTGGTCGGAGTACGTCGGATTCCTCACCGCATGGGCGAGTTCGGCAACGTGGGACTGCTCGTTCAAAAGGGTCACCGAGGGTGGCAATACGGTATTTCTCGAACTCGAGGAGCGCAGCACCGTCGGAGACTTCAACAGCGTGGTCAATTCGGTATCGGTGTACGAATTCACCGAAGCCGGCAAGGTACGCCATGTCGACGTGTACCTGCAGATGGCCATGCCGGAGGGGGACATGTTCGGTAGCTATGAGGGAGTGACGATCTCAGGATGAGTGCACCAGAGAAGGTGAACGTCGACGAGGTCGACTTCTTCATCGACAACGACGTGCTCGCCGACCCCTACGAGTACCTCGCCACGCTACGCGGTGAATGCCCGGTCCGGCGCGAAAGCCACCATGATGTCGTGATGATCACGGGATACGATGAGGCCCTTGCGATCTACAACGATCCAGCGAAGTTCTCATCGTGTATTTCGGTGGGAGGTCCATTCCCCGGGTTCCCTGTCCCTCTCGAGGGCGACGACATCTCCGAGCTGATCGAGCAGCATCGCAGTGAACTGATCATGAATGATCAACTGCCGACGATGGATCCACCGATGCACACCGCTCACAGAGCACTGTTGTTGCGGATGATCACGCCCAAGCGCCTGAAAGACAATGAGACATTCATGTGGCGTCTGGCCGATCAGCAGCTCGACGCGATACTGACCGGCGATCGGTGCGAGTTCAACGGCGAGTTCGCGACACCCTTTGCCATGCTGGTCATCGCCGACCTCCTCGGCGTGCCGGAGTCGTCACATGAGGAGTTCCGCACCGCGCTGTTGAGCGGCACCGATATCGGCAGTAGCAGTGGTGCGGCGATGGACCATTCACCCCTGGGATATCTCTATGCGAAGTTCGCCGAGTACATCGAGGATCGCCGGCGCACCCCGCGTGGTGACGTCCTGACGGGTGTCGCTTCGGCAACCTTTCCGGATGGGAGTATCCCGGCGGTGTCGGACGCAGTTGCGGTGGCCGCGAATCTGTTTGCGGCCGGTCAGGAAACAACGGTTCGGCTCCTGAGTTTTGCGGTGAAACACATCGCAGAGGACCCCGAACTCCAGGCTAGACTTCGCGCCGATCGAAGCCTGCTCCCGGCATTCATCGAGGAGACCCTTCGTTTCGAGAGTCCCGTGCGTGGCGACTTCCGGCTCTCCAAGGTCCCGGTCACAGTCGGTGATGTGGATCTGCCGGCCGGGACGACGGTGATGCTGATCAATGCCGCGCTCAATCGGGATCCGCGAAAGTTTGCCGAACCCGATGTTTTTGACATCGATAGGCCGAACGCCAGGAGTCACGTGGCATTCGGCCGAGGTGTGCACAGCTGCCCCGGCGCGCCCCTGGCGCGAGCCGAAGCCCTGATCAGCCTGCAACTGCTCCTGGATCGAACCACTGACATCTGGATCGACGAGCAGAAGCACGGTCCGGTCGACAACCGGCGATACCAATACCTGCCGACCTTCGTCTTACGGGGGCTGACGAAGCTGCACATCGGATTCAGTTTGTCGGGGAGCGATGGGTGAGTCTGTTCGTCGACCCCGATCGCTGCGCCGGACACGGGGCCTGCGTCGCAACCTGCCCGGCGGTATTCGGGTTCACCGACGACGGATTTGCCGAAGTGCTGGTGGCCACCGTTCCCGACGACCTCGCCGGATTTGTCGACCAATCCATCCGTCACTGCCCCGAACAGGCCATCCGCACCGCGGATCCCGCGGAATAGCGGCCAGTACCAACCTATCCACTCCTGTGAGAGGACACCGTCATGCCCTTTGAGAAAACAACCGCGGTTGTCACCGGTGGCGCGTCAGGACTCGGCCTGGCCATCGCCGAAGGACTGATCGCACGTGGCACTCAGGTCGCCATCTTCGACATCCATGCCGAACAGCTCGAACTCGAGGTGAAACGATTGCGGGCCGATGGCGCAGTGGTCAACGGCTACGTGGTCGACGTCTCCGATCGTGCACAGGTCCGAAGTGCAATGGCGCACGTGCGATTCGACTTCGGCCCGGTGCTCATCCTGATCAACAACGCCGGAATTGAGCAGTTCGGAAAGTTCGATGAGATCTCGGACGAGTTCTGGGATCGCGTCATGGCGATCAACCTCCGTGGGCCGTTCATCTGCACGCAGGAAGCATTGCCGGACATGAAGGCCGCACAGTGGGGCCGGATCGTCAACATATCGTCGTCGAGTGCGCAGGGCGGGCAGTCCCAGATGGCGGCCTACGTTAGCTCGAAGTCCGGATTGATCGGCCTCACAAAGAGTTTGGCTCTCGAGCTCGGCCGGTACGGGATCACCGTCAACACTGTTCCGCCGGGAATGGTGGTGACCCCCTTGCTGGAGAAGGCCATCGCCGAGGGTCGTTTCACCGCTTCCCTTGAACACTTCGCCAAGATCACCCCGGTCAAACGAGCCGGCCGTCCCGAGGACATCGCCAACGCGACGGTCTTCCTGTGCCAGGACGAATCCTCGTACATCACAGGGCAAGTCATCGGCGTCAACGGTGGACGCCGGACCTGACGGACCAATTAAACAGAAAGGTGATCAAACACCAGCGCGTTCAGCACCTTGTAGATGAGAGACCAAGTCCCACGAAGGAGACCACTCGCATGAATCTCGAAGAACGCATTGCCCATCACCGCCAGATGGCCGAAAGCTACCGGAACGCATACCTGCGTCAAGGGGTGAAGGACGGCGAACAATACACCGATGACGAAGGGCATGAGGCGTGGAAGTTCGCGGCCGATGCCGTGTATATGTCGCCGTACTTCACCGGCGATCAAGAGTTCCTGATGAGCGATTTCCCCACCGACACAGCTAATTCCGCGACGCTGGAAGCGAAAGTGTATTCGCTGACCTTTCCCGACTGGAAGCCAGAGAGTTTCAAGTACTGGTCCGCAGGTGATGGTTTCGTGATGATGACCCGATGGCAGGGCCACACCGTCGACGGCACGGGGATGGGTTTCTACTCGTACAGCTTCGTCAACACGAATGAGGACGGCGACGTCACCCGTTGGGAAACCCACTGCAACGACGAATACAGTCGCTTTCTCGAGGTCGCGATCGGCGTGAGCGGGCCCTTCCAGGGCACTACCGAGTACCTCGATGCCCTCCACCGGCGCCTGGACAAGGCGAGCGTCACCGCCTGATCACACCCGCACCACCAACCGTCAGCGTCGTGACGGTTGGTGGTGCGGTGCGAGGCGAGAGGACTACTTACGCAGATCCTTGCGCAGGATCTTCCCGGCAGCACTCTTCGGGATCGCTTCGATGAACTCGACCGCACGGACCTTCTTGTGCGGGGACACCTGCGAAGCGACGAACTCGATGACCTGTTCACCGGTGAGGTCGCTGCCCTCGCGCTTGACGACAAACGCCTTGGGGATCTCCTCGCCGGTCTCCTCTTCGATGACACCGACGACGGCGACGTCGTCGACGTCGGCGTGTGTCAGCAGCAGCGCCTCGAGTTCGGCGGGCGGCACCTGATAGCCCTTGTACTTGATCAGTTCCTTGAGCCGGTCGACGATGTACACGAATCCATGTGAGTCGACGGTCGCCATATCACCGGTGTGCAAGAACCCGTCGGCGTCGATGGTCTCCGCGGTCGCGGCGTCGTTGTTCAGATATCCGACCATCACGTTGGGACCGGACACCCACAGTTCACCCGCTTCGCTCATACCCTCGGCGGGGATCTCGATGTCCTCACCCGTCACCGGGTCGACGATCTTGTTGACCGTGTTGGGAATGGGCCATCCACAAGAGTTGAGCGGCGCCTGCGGACCCCCACGGTTGTCGACCGGGATGACATGGCTGACCGGGCTGAGCTCACTCATGCCGTAGCCCTGGATCACCTGCGTGCCAAGACGTTTCGCGACGGCGTTTCCGAGCTGCTCGTCCAGCGGCGCCGCACCCGACATGATGGTGTTGACCGATGAGAGGTCGTATTCGTCGACCATCGGATGCTTGGCCAAAGCCACAGCCACCGGCGGCGCGATGAAGATATAGCTGCACTTGTAGTTCTGAATCGACGACAGGAACTGCTCGAGGTCGAAGCGGGGCATCACGACAAGCTTTGCCCGGTTTAGCAGAGCGGCGTTGAGCAGCACCGTCATTCCGTAGATGTGGAAGAACGGGAGCACCGCGAGAATCGCATCGCTGGCCTTCATCTCGAGCAACGGCCTGATCTGCGCGATGTTCGCCGCGAGGTTGCGATGCGTGAGCATCACACCCTTCGGGTTGCCCGTCGTGCCGGAACTGTACGGCAGCACCGCGAGATGGGTCGCCGGATCAAAGCTGACATCCGGGGCCGGGAGACCGGCGGCCAGCAGGTCGATCGCGTTGGGGTTGGGGCCGGCCTTCTCACCGGGCCCGTTGAGGATGATCACCGCGCTCTCGGGGATGCCGACCTCGGCGGCGGCAATCTTTGCCTGCTCTTCGAGTTGCGTGATGGTGACAATCATTTTCGCGCCGGAATCGGTCAGCTGCTTCGCGATGTCCTTGGCCGTGAACAGCGCGTTGATGGTGGTCGCGGTCGCACCGGCACGCAGGATGCCGTGGAACACAAAGGCAAACGCCGACGTGTTGGCCGAGAGCAGCCCCACAACATCGCCGACACCGATTCCGCGGGCAGCCAGGGCACCGGCGAAACCGTCGATGCGGGCGATCAATTCGCGGTAGGTGGTGCCCTCGGTGGCACCGGCATCGATTGCGGCAACCCGATCGAGGTCCTCTTCGCTGATCGATCCGAACAGCGTGTCGTAGACAGACGTATCTGAGATCTCGACAGGCGGGTAAGGGCTTTTGAAACTCATGTGTGCGACCTCCACAGTGTGTTACCTGGCGGTGAACAACCTACCAATGATTCGACTCAGCCCTCGATGGATCCAAATAGTTCGCGATCGGTCGGTTCAGCGATATTCGCCAGTTCGCCACCCTGACTGTCACCGGCCGCGCCATCGCCGGACAGGTCTTCCTCGCGGATGAGATGTTCAAAAACCTTCAGATTGTTCAGCGATTCGCCCCGCGACACCCGCCAGGCCCACTCGCGCCGGATCGAGGTTGCGAACCCGATCTCCAACAGCACATTGAAGTCACCGTCCGCGGCTTCGAGCGCCTGACCGAGCAACCGGTCCAGTTCGTCCGCGTTGATCGATTCGGCCGAATGCCTACCGACGAGATAGATGTCGCCGGAATTGTCCAAGGTGTATGCCATCCCGTACAGGCGGCGATTGCGTTTGAGGATCCACCGGTAGACGCCCTCGTGGTTTTCGTCGGGCTGGCGGCAGACGAACGCCTCCAACCGGAGCCCGTGTGTCCCGGCCGTCAGCAGCACCCCGGTCTTGAGCTTCTTCTCCCCCGGCAGTTCGACCACAAAATGCTCGACGTCGCTGCCGCCGGAATCCTTACGGCCATACGTGAACTCGCGACTGCTCAGGAACTCGTCAACCACAACACCCAGGTGGGAAACAGCTTCGGTGGTCACGCACGTACTCCATTTCGTCGTCCGGCAAAACGTCTGGCGATCCGGGACAGTGGCCTGGTGTCGGCTTCTGCCACGTCTGGGTGTGGTGTCAACGGGTAATGCCCGTGGAAGGTCCCGATGGCCCGGCTGTAGCTGTCGAGCAACTGGTCCGCGGTGTGGTCCCAGGAGAAGTCGCGGGCATGGATCCGCGCGGCCGCGCCCATCGTGGCCAACAGGTCCGGATCATCGAGCAGACGCCCGAGTTCGGCGCTCCAGTGATCGACGTCGTGACCGGACACCAGAACTCCGGTGACACCGTTGTCCACCGCCACCCCCAGACCACCGACGTCGGCGGCGATCACCGGCACACCGACCGCCTGCGCCTCGATCGCGACGAGACCGAAGCTCTCCGAATAGCTCGGCACCGCAACCAGATCCGATGCGCGGTACACCCCGGCGAGTCGCTCAGGCGATTGCGGCGGAATGAAGGTCACCGATGATTCCACACCCAGGTCGCGGGCCAATTCGATGAGCGAGGTCGGGCGCTCGAGGCCCGAACCCGACGGACCCCCGGCGATCAGGACACGGAGTTTGCGGCCGCCGGTCAGTCCGCGACGGATCAGTGGCGCGGCCGCCCGCACCAGGATGTCCGGCGCCTTGAGAGGCTGGATGCGACCGACGAAGGTCACGACCACCTCGTCGGGATCGATGCCGAGCGACAACCTCGCCTCGGTCCGCGATCCCGGGGTGTAGCAGTCCAGATCCGCGCCCGGCGTCACCACATCGATGCGCGAGCGGTCCGCGTGATGGATCGAAACAAGTTGCTGCGCTTCGGTTTCGGTGTTGACGATCAGGCGGTCGGCTTCGTCGACCACCTGCTGCTCACCGATCTGACGCATCGGGGGCTCGGGTGTGTCCCCCTCGGCGAGCGCGGCGTTCTTCACCGCGGCCAGGGTGTGCGCGGTGTGTACCAGCGGCACCGCCCACCGGTCGCGGGCCAGCCAGCCCACCTGCCCGGACAACCAGTAGTGCGAATGCACCAGGTCGTAGTACCCGGCGGGGCGGCCGGCCTCGGCTCGCAGCACCCCGGCTGTGAATGCACACAGCTGAGTGGGTAGATCCCGCTTGTCGAGCCCTTCGAACGGCCCGGCCACCACGTTGCGGACGGTCACGCCGGGTGCGGCCGTGAGCATCGGCTCATCGGTCGATGATGTTGCACGCGTGAATATCTCGACCTCGACACCGCGTTGCGCGAGGCGTTTGGCCGTCTGCCAGACGTAGACGTTCATCCCACCGGCGTCGCCGACCCCCGGCTGGGCCAGCGGCGAGGTGTGCACCGAGATCAGTGCCACCCGGTGCGGGACGGGTAAGTCGTTGGCCGCGTTCACCGTAACGCTCCTGCGGTGGCGCTCACGAACTCGCGCACCTGGGCGGCGAACCGGGGCGGGTCTTCGACAAAGGGTGCGTGGCCGGCGCCATCCCAGTATCGGGTGAGGGCGTTCGGGACCAGCGTCTCGACGTGCTGCGCGCAGGAGATGTCGACCACCGTGTCCGAGGTTCCGTGGATGACCATCACCGCACCACCGAACCCGGCGAACAGGTCGTCGTAGGAGGCGGTGCGTCTGAACAGTCCGGCCCGGACCGCGGGCGGGACGGTCAGTGACGTTCCGAGGAATTGCTGCGCGAGGGGCCCCTGTTGCGCCGGGACCAACGCGTCGGCAAACGACTGCAGTGCCGCAGTGGCGACGGCGGGATCGTCGGAATAGGCGGCGGGCAGTGCCGCCCGCATGGCCGGCCCGACCCGGCCACCGGCCTCACCACGTCCCATCGAGGTGATCGCATCGACCAGGATCAGCCCGGCCAGATTCCCCGCAGCCGGCGAGGCGCCTTCTGCGCGGTACTTCAGGTAATCACCGATCACCAGTCCGCCATACGACCAGCCGAGCAGGAAGACCGGCTGTTCTCCGGTGACCTCGGCCGACAGCACCGCGGCGATGTCGCCACCGAAGTCGCCGCCGGTCAGGTGACCTTCGGGCGGCACCGAGGAATCTCCGTGACCACGCAGGTCGATCGCGATGACGCGGAAGTCTTTGGACAGTTCGTCGACCAGCACATCGCCCCACGATCGCGACGATTGCGCCCAACCGTGGATCAGCACGACAACCGGGGAATTGTCACCGGGAGACTCAGTCGTGCGGTAGCTGATCTGGGTGCCGTCGCCTGCAAGGACGTGGCCCGTGGAAGTACCCATGGGTCCACACTAATCGTGCGGTCCTACCGGGTTCCGCCCGCCGACTCGCTCGCGGGCCTGCCCGCCACTCCCACCGGCACGTTCGGCCATCAGGGATTTGAAAGTGAACAACCGGTGGGACAATGACTCACGCGGAACTTCACCTTCGGGAATTATTCGGACCGCGGTCCGGTTATGTCAATTGTATCGCCCACCAGCTTCGAAGGAGCCAGTCATGACAGCCGTGACCGCAGATACCTTGACCCTGCCCCGCATCGCCGGACCCACCGCCACCGACACCGAACGTCCGGTTCGGTCGGTGACCACCGGACCCCGTGGATACGAGGGCGAGGGCTTCCCGGTTGTCCGGGCGTTTGCCGGCGCAACCAAGGCCGACCTCGATCCGTTTGTCCACATGGACCAGATGGGCGAAGTCGAGTACCAGCCCGGTGAGCCGCGCGGAACCAACTGGCACCCTCACCGCGGGTTCGAAACCGTCACCTACATGATCGACGGACGCTTCCAGCATCAGGATTCGCATGGCGGAGGCGGCCTGATCTCCGACGGCGCCACCCAGTGGATGACCGCCGGATCGGGCATCCTGCACATCGAGACCCCGCCGGCCGAGCTGGTCGAGAGCGGCGGCTTGTTCCACGGCGTCCAGCTGTGGGTGAATCTGCCCGCTGCCGAGAAGATGACCGACCCGGCCTACCAGTCGATCGAGGGCACCGAGGCCACACTGCTCAGTTCCTCGGACGGCGGCGCGCTGGTGCGCATCATCGCGGGTGACATCGACGGGCATGCCGGCCCCGGGTCGACACGCACCCCGATCACCCTGGCGCACGCCACCCTCCAACCGGGTGCCGAGCTCGACCTGCCGTGGAACCGCGACTTCAACGCGCTGGTGTACGTGTTGTCCGGGCGCGGCACCGTCGGCCCGGTCGACAACCCGATTCAGCAAGGCCAACTGGCCGTCCTCGGACCCGGCGACCGGATCTCGCTCTCCGCAGCGGCACATCAGGATTCGAACCGGCCCGCATTCGAGGTGTTGCTCCTCGGCGGACGGCCGATCCGTGAACCGGTGTTCCAGTACGGGCCGTTCGTGATGAACACCAAGGCGCAGCTGATCGAGGCGATGGACGACTTCAACGCCGGCAAGTTCGGTCAGATACCACCCGGCGCCCTGATGCCCCACACGTCGGTAACCCAACAGAACTGAGACCTTGATGAGATCGTGGAACCAACCAGTTCCACGATCTCTGGGAGGCAATCAAGTGCACGACGCCGCGTTCTGGCCCACCGTCGACAAGCATCTGATCCGCTACGGCGGGGCGTTCACACCCCGGATCATCGAGCGGGCCAGTGGCAGCTACGTCTACGACAGCGATGGCAACGCCATCCTCGACTTCACCTCCGGGCAGATGAGTTCCGTTCTGGGACATTGCCACCCGGAGGTCGCAGCCACTGTTGCCGCGTCGATGACCGGCCTCGATCACCTGTTCAGCGGAATGCTCAGCCGTCCGGTGGTCGAGTTCGCCCGGGCGCTGTCGGACACTCTGCCCAGCGGCCTGGACAAGGTGATGCTCCTGTCCACCGGCGCAGAGTCGAACGAGGCGGCACTGAAGATCGCCAAGCTCTACACCGGCAAGTACGAGATCGTCTCGTTCGACCGGTCTTGGCACGGGATGACCTCCGGCGCGGCCGCGGCCACCTACTCGGCCGGCCGCAAAGGCTATGGCCCGTCGATACCCGGCAACTTCACCCTGCCGACCCCCAACGCCTACCGCTCCATCTTCCGCACGGAATCGGGCGAGCACGACTGGCGGACCGAACTCGACTACGGCTTCGACCTCATCGACCAGCAGTCCACCGGTAGCCTCGCCGCCTGCATCGTCGAGCCGATCGTCTCCTCCGGCGGGCTCATCGATCTACCCGTCGGCTATCTCACCGCGCTGAAGGCCAAGTGCCTCGAACGGGACATGCTCCTCATTGCCGACGAGGCACAGACCGGGCTCGGTCGCACCGGCACGATGTACGCCTTCGAGCGAGACGGCGCCGTGCCCGACATCCTGACCCTGTCGAAGACTCTCGGCGCCGGATTACCCGTGGCAGCTGTGGTCACGTCCGAGAGGATCGAATCCCGTTGCCACGAACGCGGATTCCTCTTCTTCACCACCCACGTGTCAGATCCACTGGCTGCCGCCGTCGCCGGTACCGTCCTGAACATCGTGCTCCGCGATGATCTGGTCTCGCGGGCCTCCGCCGCCGGCAAGCGCCTGCGTGACCACCTCCTCGAACTGCAGTCGCGACACGAGGTCATCGGCGACGTCCGCGGCCGCGGCCTGTTCTGCGGCATCGAACTGGTCGCCGACCGTGCCACCAAAGCACCTGCCGACCAACTCGGCCAGGCCGTCACCGACGCCTGCCTGTCACACGGCTTGCAC
Organism: Nocardia sp. 348MFTsu5.1; assembly: GCF_000383535.1. Taxonomy (NCBI): domain Bacteria; kingdom Bacillati; phylum Actinomycetota; class Actinomycetes; order Mycobacteriales; family Nocardiaceae; genus Nocardia; species Nocardia sp. 348MFTsu5.1. The sequence goes on along the minus strand of NZ_KB911516.1, from coordinate 24,798 downwards.
ATGAACATCGTGCAGCTTCCCGGCATGGGTGGGATCTTCCGGCTCGCTCCGCCACTGACCATCAGCGACGCCGACCTCGACCGCGGAATGGACATCCTCGACACCGCCTTGACGGAGACCACGTAGCCCGCACGAGCATCACCCTGAAGTCCAGGTACCGGCCGACTCACACTATTAAGTTCTCAAAGGTCTTGCAGTACACAGCATTTGCTGTGTTGCTTGGGGTAACTTGGAATATGTCGTCGTAGTTTTCTGGTCTTGCGGTTCCGGCTTCGCCTGGTTATGCGGCGGCGAGGTCGGAAGTCATGGTCCTGCGGGCGTGAGACCGCACAGGTGTTTGCATTGCGTCGTCAGGATTGATGAACCAGGGATGTCCATCGAGACCGACCATGTTGTTGTCGACCAAGATCTTCGTGATCACCGAATCGCAGGCCACCATCTGCGCGGTCGATGCGGAGGCCGGGCCGGTCCATTCAAACGAGGCAGCCAACGCCGGCGGCGTGACGCCGCTCAGGCCGCGTAGCTGGAAGGCCTGCAGGCCCTCAGGTGAAAGCGTCATGACCACATGCGGTTTCGCGCCACCACGCGTGGGTCGGTCTTCCTGATCGAGATAGGAATCCAATAGTTGCTCGAGCGCGTCGGCGCGAACCTGCGCATTGGAACGACGATCCGGAGACCCATCAGGTTCAGGCACCGGCTTCGACAACGGATCGAGCGCCACCCGCAGTTTCTCACCCAGCAAGTTGTCCAGATCCAACGTGCCGTGACTGCGTCCGTCGTCACCGGTCCCGAGAGAGAACTCGTTGAGCTCGTGGTTCTCGGCGTCGGGTATCGGCTTGTCCGGCGGCGACAACACCAGTGCCATATGCCGTGCCCGAGCAGATACCGAGGATGGCGTGGCTGTCAATGCTTCCGCCAATAGGCCGCGCACACAGTCCGTACGGTCATCCTCTGGCAGATCCGGATTGCGCCGCGCTATGTGGTTGAGGCCCTTCACAATCGAATCCATATGTTCGCCTGACAAAGCACCGTCGACCGCGTACGACGCGACGGACGGAATATCGTCCAGCGCGGTACCGACCCGCACGTAGCGGTGCGCCACCGCCGGCGCCATCCCCGCCTGCCGCAGCAACGTCACCATTGATCTCTCGCCCGATTTCTTGGCGATTCCACGTGTCTCAGCTTCGCCGACCAGCCGGAAAAGTATCTGTTCCACAACATGATTGAGACGAAGTACCATCACAACCCGCGACGACAACTCAGCGTCATCACCCGCGACCAGAGCCGCATCCCCGACCAGATCAGAAAGTCTGGCGAACATTCCCCCGAAGTCCATGACTCCAAGGTACCCGCAAATCCTGATCCGCACAAGTGTTCGAGAGGGCTGTTTCTGTTGTGCTGCAATCCTTTTCACCAGAAGGAGGGAGGCAAACCACTCAGGCTACCAAGGCGGTCCGACAAGGGAACTAATCACGGGTGAAGACCTACCGCGACTCTCGATGCGGCCCCGGGGGGTTGCTGCTGACCGCGTGTGTGGGACTGAACGTGATGCTCTTCAGCACGGGCGGGTGGTGTCCGGCGAGTTTGATCATGCACTGCCTGGGACTGCCCCGACGGTGCGAATTGCGCTGACCACGCGAACTGCGTTGACCGCAGCTGGGGCCGCCAAATAGGCAACCTGTCAATTGATGGTTGACACAAGTCGACTTATGTCTCACGATTGAGACATGTCAACGAAAGTGTCGCACGGAGCAGCATACGAGCTGCGATCAGGCGACACTTGGCGCGATCCGTGGCAGATGTATGAAGATCTGCGTGACCACGACCCGGTTCACCGTGTTCGATCGGACAATCCCGACCACGACTTCTGGGTTCTGACCAGGCACGCCGACGTATCGCACGCCGCCGACGACTGGCGCACGTTCACGTCGTCGCAGGGACTCACCACCACCTATGGCGAGCTGGAAAGCATCGGGCTGGCCGACAACCCGCCGATGGTGATGCAGGATCCGCCGGTACACACCCATTTTCGAAAGCTGGTGTCCCGCGGATTCACACCCAAGCAGGTGACCGAGGTCGAACCCGCCGTTCGAGAATTCGTCCGTGCGAGGATCGCCGCGCTGGTCGAGGCCGGTGCCGGTGACATCGTGACCGAGCTCTATAAGCCGTTGCCATCCATGGTTGTTGCTCACTACCTCGGTGTCCCCGAATCAGATCGGATGGCATTCGACGGATGGACCGAGGCGATAGTCGGCGCGGACACGTCCGACCTGAGCAAGGCCGGCGACACCGCCACCGCCGCAGTACTCGAGATGATGGCCTACTTCGGCACGCTCATCGAGTACCGGCGCACACACCCGGGAGACGACACGATCTCCCACCTGGTGAAGGCAGGCGTGGGCGAGGACGACAGCACTGAGGGGATGCTGTCGCTCCTCGCCTTCACCTTCACCATGGTTGCCGGTGGCAACGACACCACCACCGGGGTACTCGGCGGTGCGACCGAATTGCTGGGTGAGTATCCGGAGCAACGGGCGGCGCTGGTCGAGGATCCGGAACTCGTCGACGACGCGGTCGACGAGTTCCTGCGGCTCACCTCACCGGTCCAGGGTCTCGCCCGGACCACCACTGTCGAGGCCACGTTCGGCGATCACACCATTCCGGCGGGACGCAAAGTCTTGCTCAGCTATGGCTCGGCCAACCGGGATCCGCGAGCATTCGGTGACGATGCCGACCGCCTGGACATCACCCGTCGCCCACGGCAGATCCTGACGTTCAGTCGCGGCGCCCACTACTGTCTCGGCGCCGCCGCGGCGCGGATGCAAACGCGGGTCGTACTCACCGAACTGTTGGCCCGCTGCCCCGAGTTCACCGTCGATCCGGAATCGATCACCTACGCACCGGGCAACTATGTGCGCCGGCCGACCACCATGCACCTGACTGTCGGCCCATGAGCCGCCGGTCTCCGGCAACCACCGGACACTCCGGGACCACGCAAGCCCCGGATTGGCTCGGCACCAATCGGCCCGAGTCCGCGGCCTCCCGCATCCTCGATGTCGCCGGCGACCTGTTCGTCACCCACGGGGTCACCGCGGTGAACATGAATCAGATAGCGACCGCGGCCGGATGTTCTCGGGCCACCCTCTATCGATATTTCGCGTCGCGCTCCGAACTGCACCTGGCCTACGTGGAACGGCAGGCGCGCCGGCTGTCGACCGCGGTCAGTGCGGCCACCGCGGATATGACTGATCCCGGCGAACGCATCACCGAGTCGATCCTGACGGCGGTGGCCGGCGTCCGCTCCGATCCGGTGATGCGCAGCTGGTTCAGTCCGGAAGCAGCCGGATTGGCGGGTGCCATGGGTACAACGTCGGAATCGGTCAACAAAGCCGCCATCGCATTGATCACCGGCGAGACCACCGCCCCTGAGGCCGAGCTCACCCTCGAAGCCCGGTTCATCGTCCGCATGGTCATATCGCTGCTGATGACGCCCGGCTCCGATGCGGCCGAAGAACGAGAGATCGTGACCCGATTCGTCACGCCTGCGATCCTGCAGCGATATTGATTTTCACAAGTTGTCGGTAACGGTTATCATTAGCATCTGTTAGATGGTTCCTCGCGATTCAGCCCCGCGCGGACACACCATCCTTTGATGCGAAAGGTCCTGTAATGGCAACCTGGTCCCGGCTTCTTGGGGTCACCACAGCCCTGACCCTGGCCATCGGCGTGGCCGCCGGGTGTTCCTCCGATGACAGCGGGATGACCTCGGACGGCAAGGTCGCCGTGGTCGCATCAACCAATGTCTGGGCTTCGGTGGCCGGGGCCGTCGGCGGTGAACACGCCGACGTGAGCGCGCTCTACACCTCGGCGGACGGCGATCCGCACGAGTTCGAGGCCAACGCCAAGGACACCGCCAAGGTCGCCGACGCCGGTGTTGTCGTCCTCAACGGCGGTCACTATGACGCGTACATGGAATCCGCTCCGAAGAACTCGGACGCGATCGTGATCAACGCCTACGAGATCATGGAAGGTGACGAACACAGCGATGACCACGACAGCCACGATCACGACAGCGACCACGAGGAAGGCGACCACAGCCACGCCCCCGGCGCGGTCAACGAGCACGTCTTCTACAACCTGACCGCTGTCGGCGAGGTCGCGAACAGAATCGCAAATGCATTGTCCGAGAAGGACCCCGCCAACGAACAGTACTTCCGCGACAACGCCGGGGCGTTCAACGACCAGATCAACGAACTGCACGCGGAGCTGGCCGCGATCAAGGCGGCAAACCCGGGCGCAACAGTTGCCCAGACCGAACCGCTGGCGGGTTACCTCCTGGCCGAGGCCGGGCTCGACGACGTCACACCCGCCGGACTGCAGGATGCGGTCGAGGCCGGACAGTCGCCGTCGGCGCGCGACGTCGCCGCGACACAGGAACTGATCTCGGGCCGCGGGGTGCGGGCGTTGATCTACAACACCCAGGCCGTGGACGACGGCACAAAAGCCCTACTCGCGATCGCCGACAAAGCCGGTGTGCCTGTAGTAAATCTCACCGAAACATTCCCGGCAGGACACGGAGCCGAAGGCGGAGCTGGACCATCGAACGGCGTCACGAACTATATCGACTGGCAGCGGGCTAATGTTGAGGCGCTGACGTCTGCCCTGGCGGCCAGCGCAAACAGCACTCGTTGATGAGGCAATCCACCACATGACCCAGCCCGAACCGGCAACAGCGCCACCGTCGAAAACAGCTGACCACCAAGCTGCCGACGGTCTGAAAACCGTGCACCAAACCGCAGGCCGGGGAGCCGCGATCACAATCGTGGGCGCCCGATTGTCGTTCGGCCGCAGGGTCCTGTGGGATCACTTCGACCTCACCGTCGCGCGCGGCGAGTTCATCGCCGTCCTCGGTCCCAACGGCTCGGGCAAGACGTCGCTGCTGAAAACCCTTCTGGGCAAATACACTTTGGACTCCGGCACTGTCACCGTCGAGGGCCGCGGACTGCGCAGCGGTGACAGCAACGTCGGATACATCCCGCAGCAGGAGACCCACGACGAGGGCGTGCCACTACGTGGCCGTGACCTCGTCGGTCTCGGAGTCGACGGCCAGGCCTGGGGCCTGGGATTCCGGAATCGCAAGCGTCGCAACGCACTTGTCGACGATGCCATCGCGCAGGTCGATGCCCGCGACTTCGCCGACGCACCACTGGGTCTGCTCAGTGGTGGTGAACAGCAACGTCTTCGGGTCGCGCAGGCGCTGTCCGGCAACCCCGCGGTATTGCTCTGCGACGAGCCGTTGCTGAGCCTGGATCCGGCCAACCAGAGTCGCGTCGCCGCACTCATCGACCGTCGCCGCCGCGATCACGGCACAGCCGTCTTGTTCGTCACCCACGAGATCAATCCGATCCTGCCGTACGTCGACCGGGTCGTGTACCTCGTCGACGGCCGCTTCCGGATCGGCACACCCGCGGACGTCATGACATCGGAAACGCTGAGCGAGCTGTATCAGACCCGTGTCGATGTGCTGCGGGTCCAGGACCGGCTCGTGGTCGTCGGCGCCGACGAATCGGCCTGCCACGGTGACCATTCGTTCACACCGTCAATCGAGGTAACCGAGTGAACCGCAGCTGGTCCGACTTCTTCGACTTCGCCGAGACCGCCGATCTCCTCTCCTACGGCTTTGTGCAACAGGCGCTGCTCGCCACCGCACTGCTCGGCATTCTCGGTGGGATCCTCGGACCGATGGTGGTCAGCCGGCAGATGGCATTTGCCGTGCACGGCACCGCCGAACTGACATTCACCGGTGCTGCCGCCGCGCTGTTGCTGGGGATCAGCGTGAATCTCGGCGGTCTGATCGGCGCGGTCATCGCCTCGGTGATCTTCGGTCTGCTGGGAAACCGCGTGCGCGAACGTGATTCGGTCATCGGTGTGGTCATGGCCTTCGGCCTCGGATTGGGTGTGCTGTTCATCGCCCTGTACGGACGCACCGGCGCCGGCTTCAACCTGCTCACCGGCCAGGTCGTGAACGCCGGAGCGCAGGGTGTCGGGGCCGTGGTCGTCACGACCGTCGTGGTGGTTGTCGTGATGGCGATCATCTACCGTCCGCTGCTCTTCGCCAGTACCGATCCACGGGTGGCCGAGGCGCGCGGTGTCCCGATGCAGCTGCTGTCCGTCGTCTTCGCCGTCCTACTCGGTGCGGCCGTGGCACAGAGCGTCCAGATCATCGGCGCGCTGCTGGTGATGTCGCTGATCATCACACCCGCCGCCGCAGCGATGCGGGTGTCGTCGAATCCGACCACCGTGCTCGCGCTGTCGATCCTGTTCGCGGAGATAGCCGCAATAGCCGGGATCATCCTGTCCTTGGCACCGGGTTTGCCGCCGTCGGTGTTCGTCACGTCCATATCATTTGCGATCTACATGGTGTGCCGAGTGATCGGCACCCGGCGTTCCCGCAACGCCGGCCGGCGGACTTCGCATGCGGACGCGGACAGGACGCTCGTCAAGAATTAGGGCAATCGGAAAAAATTAGACTGATCGGACGTACCCTTCGAACGCACCAGTCACCTAAGCTCTGGTTCAACCGCTCATGACCCGGGCCGGGTTCACACCGAGCGGAATCGGTGTGTGTTCGACGAGCGGCGAAGGACGGGTATGCGCTATCAGATACTCGGGCCGCTCGAAGTACTCCGGAACGACGGCAGTGCAACCAGGATCGACCTGGGCTCCCCCAAACAGCGGATCATTCTGGCAATACTGCTGATCCACCGCGGCAAAGTGGTGTCCACGGACCGGCTGTGCGACGCATTGTGGGGCGACGAGGCACCACCGAGTGCCACGTCGAGCCTGCAGGCATACATCTCCAATCTGCGCCGCGCACTCCGAAATGATGCGGGAACATCTCCGATCCGGCGACAGTCCACCGGCTACATCCTCGACGTCGCCGACGGCGATGTGGACGTCAGCGAGTTTCTCGCCCACGCGGGCGACGCCCAGCAGCATGCAGACAACGAAGAATGGGCGCTTGCGCTCGATTCCGCGGATCGCGCACTGGCCTTGTGGCGCGGGCCGCTGCTCGACGGGCAGGGTGATGAGAACTGGGTGCGCACCGAGGCGGCCGGACTCGAGGAGATCCGCAGCGGCGGTATGGAGAACCGGATCACCGCATTGCTTGCGCTGAACCGGCTGCCGGAGGCCCTGGCCGACGTTGTCGCGCTGCGAAACCGGCAACCGTACCGCGACCACAGCTGCTGGCTGCACATGCTCGCGCTGCACCGCGCCGGCCGGTCCGCCGAGGCGCTCGACGTCTTCGGCGACCACACCCGCCGGCTCGACACCGATCTCGGCCTGGAGCCGAGCACCGAACTCCGCGATCTGCAAGGCGCCGTCCTCCGCCATGACCCCGAACTGATCGCCTGGCCACGCAAACCGATCTGGTCCGGTGCCGGCGAACTCCGTGTGCCCGACAACCCGCCCGCTCAGGTTTCCACCGACGCCGAGATCCCCACGCACCGTGGGCTGATCGGACGGGTTCGCGAACTCGACCACATCGCCGCGGTGCTGCAGGACGTCCTGGCCGGCGATACGCGCTGGCTGATCTTCATCGGCCCGCCCGGAATCGGCAAGACCAGGCTCGCCGACGAGGTGGCCCACCTCATGCATTCGGCGGGTGGGCGGGCCGTCTGGGCACGCAACCCGGAAGAAGGTGCACCGTCGTGGTGGCCGGCGCGGCAGTTGGTCGAATCCCTCGGCTCCAACCCCGGCGAGGTATTCCTCACCACCGGAGCCGTCGATGCGGACACCGCCCGGTTCACTGTTTACGATCGGGTGCAGCGAATCATCGAACAGTCAAGTGAGACAAGCCCACTCGCAGTGATCGTCGACGACGCCCAGTGGGCGGATTCGATGTCGGTCGGCGCTCTCGCCTCGATGGCAACCGCAGTGCACCGGCACCCGATCGCATTTGTGATCACACTGCGCGAGGGCGAACACAATCCCGCGATAGCCCGACTGCTCAGCGCGGTCGCGCGCGGTACCGGCAACCGGCAGATCGTCGTCCCGGTACTCGACGAAGCCGAGGTCGGCGCACTTGCCAACGAGATCGCCACCGAAGAGCTGACCGCCGACGAGGTCGCCGGACTGGCCAAGCGGACCGGCGGCAATCCGCTGTTCGTCTCCGAATACGCCCGGCTGCCGGCCGGCGAACGCAGTACCGGCGAACTCCCGGTGGCCGTACGGTCGGTACTCGGACTGCGCCTTGCCGGGCTGGATCCCGCTGTGTTGCAGGTCCTCCGGATGGCAGCGGTCATCGGCGACACCATCGACATCGCGCTGCTGTCACGGGCCACCGGACTCGACATCGACACACTCGCCGACCAGCTTGATGCCGCCGCCGATGACCGCATCGTCACCGCCACACCGGGCAGTGACAGCTACGCGTTTGCCCATGGCCTGCTCCGGGAAGAGGTCCTGGTCCAGATACCGGCACTGCGGCGCAAGCGTGCGCATGCGAAGGTCGCCGAGATCCTCGCCGATGCAGAGGGATCCGACGCCCTCGGCAGACGAGCACAACATCTGATGGCCGCACTTCCCCTCGTCGATCCGGAGCTGGCGGTCGACGCTTGCATGGCAGCGGCGGAAGCATCTGCGGCACAGTGGCATTCAGAGGTCGCCGCACACTGGTGGCAGCAGGCGATGATCGCCTATGCCCTGCTTCCGATGGCCGAACAGGTCGACGAACGACGCGATGAACTGACCGTGCTGTTGCTCGAGTCGCTGTCTCGGGCCGGCAAGGGACAGACCGTCATGCAGACGGTGGAGGCCGCGCTCACGACCGCTGTCCAGGCCGAAAAGTCTTCCACTATCGGCAAACTTGCCGGTTCGCTGCTGCGGTCGGGGGGTGGATGGCCATGGGTGTCACCCGCAGAGGATCCCGCATCACTGCTGGCACTGCTGGCCCGGACCGAGGAAACCGTCGCCGATGATCCCGGCGAGCGTGCACAGGTTCTGGGCGCATTGAGCGTCGGGCACAGCTACGACCCCGATCCGACGATCGCCCCGGAATTGATCCGGCGGGCAGAAGGATTCGCAGAGTTCTCCCACGACCCCGATATCATCGCCGAGGTGATGATGGCCCGGCTGATCACATTCTCCGGAGTCGCCACGCATGCGCGTGAATCGGTCGCGCTGATCAACAGCCTCCTGGCGCTCAATCATCGCCAGGCCCGCTTCGATGCGGTCATTGCCCACTCGATCGGGACGATGGCCACCTTCACCCTGGGAGACGTCGCGGCCGCCCGCAGTCATCTGCAGCTGGCCATCGCGGGCAGCGAAGAACTGAACTTGCCGATCCTGCGCGCCCAATTGCGTTGGATGGAAGTCGTTGTCGCGGTGTGGATCGGTGATTTCGAACGGGCACAACAACATCAGGCGATCGCCAAACGCGTTCACGAACAGACCGAGTTGTATGTGACCGGGCAAGCCGACATGTCGCTGATGTCACTGAGCCGCGAGCTCGGAAGTATCGCCGAAATCGGTGCAGACCGGGCCCTGGAGACGATCACCGGTGTGGCAACCAGCACCGAGGACACCAACATGCTCGGGGTGATCGCCGCCGGAACGGCGGGTATACCCGGCGCACCGGTGGACCGCGCGCTCGCAGCGGCGCTGGTCGCGCAACGGCAGGCCACCTGCGGTGCACATGTGTGGCACACGCTCGGTCACGCCGTGGCCCTCGCCCACGTGGTCGCCGACTTCGAATTAACCGAGTACGCAGAAGAATTCATCACCGAACTCGAACCCTTCAGCGACCACATCGGCCTGATCGGGCAACTCGGCAACGTCGGCCCGGTGGCCCTGGCGCTGAGCCGGCTGTACCTGCTCACCGGCAATCTCACCGCGGCAAAGGAATCGGTCGCGGTGGCAGCGGGCATCGCCGAACGAACCGGTGGACTTCCCACGCTCCTGCGGTGCCGAGTTCTCGAAATGCGGCTACGCCCTGCCGGCGGCCTGTTGGCCACCGAGCTCGACCTCGAACGTCAGGCCGAGAAGCTCGGGATGGCCGGTGTGCTCAGCGAGGTTCGCTGCTTGCGCACCGCGCGCTGATCAGCCAGTTCTCCCCGGATCCGACCCCCGCCCGGGGCTCCTTGAAACATTCTTGAACGCCGGCACCAAGAACCTCCCAAGTACTCGCGCGCATGCTGACGCCATCAACTCCGGACTTCTATCGAAGGAACCATCACGATGACCGTCATCACCCCCAGTACAGGTACCGATCCGCTCACGGATCTCCGGGCAGCCGTCGCCGGCGTGGTTGTCCGACCGGGAGAGCCTGGCTTCGAACGGGCGATCCCGTGGAACGTTGCGGTCCCGACCGACCCCTATGCAGCGGTGTTCGTGGAGTCCGCAGCCGATGTCGCGGCCACCCTGCGCATCGCGGCACGACACGGATTCACCGTCGGCGTCAACGCCACCGGCCATGGCGCACTGCCGCTCGATCAGGGCACCATCCTCGTACACACCAGCGCGCTGGACGGACTCGAGATCGACCCGCAGGCCCGTACCGCGAAGGTCGGCGCAGGGGTGAAGTGGCAACGGGTCATCGAGGCCGCCGCGCCGCACGGACTGGCCGGGCTGGGCGGTTCCGCACCCGACGCCGGAGTCGTCGGATTCCTCACCGGATGCGGCATCGGACCATTCGTTCGCACCCTCGGTCTGTCCTCCGATCACGTGCGTTCATTCGAACTGGTCACCGGCCAGGGCGACATCCTTCACGTCACACCCGCGAGCCATGCCGAACTGTTCTGGGGATTGCGCGGTGGCAAAGCCACCCTCGGTATCGTCACATCGGTGGAGATCGATCTCCTGCCCATCTCCGAGTTCTACGGCGGTGCGCTCTACTTCGACGGAGCTGACGCGGCCGCGGTCTTCCTCGCCTGGCGCGACTGGAGCCTCGATCTGCCCGAGCACGCCAACACCTCGATCGCGCTGCTCCAGCTGCCCCCGCTTCCGGAGGTACCACCGCCGCTGGCCGGCAAGCTCACGGTGGCGGTCCGTTACGCATCCCTCGCCGACCCCGAAACCGCCGAGGCGCTCATCGCCCCGCTGCGCGCCGTTGCCACCCCGATAATCGATGCGGTCGCGGTAATGCCTTATGCCGCAATGGGTGCGATCCATGCGGACCCGGTTGATCCGATGCCGAGTTTCGAAAGCGCCACCCTGCTCAGCGAGTTCAACGACACCGTTCTGGACACCCTGCTCGCGCTCGCCGGTCCCGGTTCGCAGTCACCGCAGGTGGTAGTCGAAGTCCGCCGATTCGGTGGCGCGATGGCCCGCCCGGCCACCCATCGAAGCGCGTTCTGCCACCGGGATGCGGGCTACCACCTGTTCACCGTCGGCGTACTGGCACCGCCTGTCGCCGAACACGTGGCACCCCACGCCGCCTCGATCATGGGCGCGATGGCACCATGGGCGATCGGCGAACTACCGAACTTCAATCCGGGCACCACGGCCGGCCGGATTGCCGGCAGCTACGACGAAGACACCCTGGCCTGGCTCAGTGCGCTCGCCGAGCGGCATGATCCCGAAGGTGTGCTGCGGGTCGGCCAGGTCGTTCGGACAACCACCCCGGTCTGACACCGCATCACTTGGCGCACTAGGGAATCTGTTCCTCCGGCGCGCCGGGGTTGCACTGGGCGGCGATCATCTGGGCCTCGGAGACCACCGGTCGCCAGGGCTCGAGGTTCCAGCTGGTCTTCTCGGGCGCCACGATCCGGGCAAACCGCCAATGGCAGGCGAATTGGTCGCGCATACCAGGGGTATCTGCGGTCAGGTCCATGGCAACAACTTCGGACCAGGCCGCATCCAGTTCACTGCCACCGGGCGTGTATCGGCCCGATTCGGTGGGAAACACCTGCAAGCTCGGGCCCTGATCCGTCTGCGCCCACGCCGCCTCGCTGATGAACGGCGGCAGATAGACCGGCGCCGCGGACCCCAAAACCGGCGATCGCCCCGATGTGCTCGACGCGGTGGACATCACCTGAGTTGTGGTCGGCGACGTCGTGATGGCAACGCCGTCGTCGTCCGAGGCCCCATCGGCGGAATCGCCGCAACCGACCAGCAGTGCCGCGGCCAGCAGCATTGCTGCTGACCCGCGGCACAGTGAACTGACGTGACGGGTGAGCGTCAAAAAAGAACCCGGACTACCATCTCCGAGACCAGAGCCGGCTTGGTGCCGCCCTCGATGGCCAGACTGTGGCCGAAGACAAGCTGAACGGCGCCGTCGGGCAACTCGGTCGCCTCGGCGAGGGTGGTGGTCAGCTGGACTTTCGATCCGACCAGCACCGGAGACGGGAAGCGAACCTTGTTACTGCCGTAGTTCAGCGCCATCTTCACGTTCTCGAAGCCGTAGATCTGGGCGCCGAGCATCGGGAGGAGCGACAACGACAGGAAGCCGTGTGCGATCGTCCCACCGAAGGGGCTCGACTTGGCACGCTCGACATCGACGTGGATCCATTGGTGGTCACCGGTGGCATCGGCGAACAGATTGACCCGCTCCTGCGTGATCTCCAGCCAATCGCTCTTACCGAGTTCAGAACCCACCGCCGCCAGGGCTTCAGCGGCCGATGTGAATACGCGCGTCATATGTTCTCCAATGTCTCCGTGGCCGGTTCGAGTCCCGAAATCGCGGCCACATAATCGCCGAATCCCGCCCACGCCTCGCGACGGGCGCGATAGGGGTCGATTTCCACATAGGAGTGTTTGTCGAAGATCCTGGTGGCGCGGACCTTCGGAGTGTATCGCGGCCAGGATTCCAGCGGCTCGCCGGTTTTGGCGAACGCCAACCACTGATCCTGGACCTCGGACGTGACCTCCAGCGCTTTGCGCCGATCGCTCCCCCGGGCGAGCAAACGGCCCGCTTTACCCCGGTAGATTCCGAAGACAGCGAACAATTCCGTCGCGTGCGTGGCGCCCAGCCCCAGCCACTTCAGCAGTCGGGGGGCGTAGTCGTACCGGTAGGCGTAGGTGGGCGCGTGCTGCGAATGGCCTTCGGTTGCGGCGATCGTGCCGACCCAGAAGATGTAGTCCCCGCCGAACTTCACCATCGACCTCGGCTTCGGGAACCCGCCATAGGCGCCGACAATGCGGTCCTGCGCATCGGGATCGGTGGCGGCGAACATCGCCGTGATCGACTCCTCCGTCGACAACATGCCCTGAGGCAACCGTTTGAACAGTGTTCCCTCGTTGCGGTTTGTGCCGATGATCATCGGAACCCGATGTGCCGTCCCGTCCGCGAACGCGTCCAGTGGTGACTCCGGCAGATAGTCGCCGTCGACGACCGGACCAAAGGGCAGGAGTCCAGGGGTGTCCTCCGTGACCCAGCGGGCCAGCCGGTGTCCGGCCCGGCCGATCTCGGCGAGCGAGGCGTTTACCAGCGCTTCGGCCGGATCATCCACACCCATGTCGGCGCATAGGAGTTCGGTGAGCTTGCCCGCCCACTTCCGGGCAAAATGCTGGTGCAGCGTCAGGATCGGCGCCGAGCTCTCGGCGATCGCACGGTGGAAAAGACCCGCGGCCGCGGGCGTGGCCATCAGCGTCGTCACGGCATTCCCGCCGGCACTCTCGCCGAAGAGGGTGACGTTGCCGGGGTCTCCGCCGAACTCGGCGATGTTGTCCTGCACCCACTGCAGTGCGGCAACCTGATCACGCAGTCCGAGGTTGGATTCGAACGGCCGCTCGGGTGTGGACAGTGCGGTGAAATCGCCGTATCCCAGCGGGCCGAGGCGGTAGTTCATCGACACGAAGATCACATCCCCGCGCCGGACGAGATCGTGACCGTAGTAGAGCGGGGTGGCCGTCGAGCCGAGGATGTAGGCACCGCCGTGGATGAACACCATCACCGGGCGGGGCTCGGTCGACGCCTTCGCCGGCGCCACCACGTTCAGGATCAGCGAATCCTCACTGACCGGCTGCTTCTTGCCACGCTCGGCGATCGCGTACCTGGGGTGCTGCGGCGATGCGTTACCGAAACTGTTCGCCTCCAGCACCCCGGTCCATGGGATGGCGGGCTGCGGGGCGCGCAACCTGAGGTCGCCCACCGGCGGTGCGGCAAAAGGGATTCCCCGCCAGCGGACGATGTCGCCGTCGCGGACGCCGGCGACAACACCGTCGGACAGTGTCACTCGTGTGCTTGCTATGGCCATGCACCCGACCCTAGCGGCACTTAGCGGGCGCTTGCCCGCCATCGGACGATTCACCGCGCCGGGCAGGCCACGATCTGGAATCCTCGAGGCCATGACCACCGACTTCAGTGGATACGTCGAGATCAGCCATCCCGTGCCAAGCACAAAGATCTGGCATCAGGTGGCCGGCGCGGGCACCCCGGTGGTCCTGCTTCACGGCGCGTTCTCGAGCGCCGCGGACTGGGGCGGTCAGTTCCAGCCGTTTGTCGACGCCGGTTTCCGGGTCTATGTCCCGGAGCGCCACGGACACGGGCACAGCGCAGACGTGACCGAGGAGTTCCACTACGAAACGATGGCCGACGAGACCATCGTCTATCTCGACGAGGTCGTCGGCGGCCGGGCCCACATCGTCGGATGGAGCGATGGTGCGGTCATCGCCTTCCTCGTCGCCCTCAAACGACCGGACCTGGTCGACCGCATGGTCGTCCTGGGCCAGTATCTGAATTCGTCGGGCCGGGCGCCGGGCGGAATCCTCGACGACATCGGCGACATCGACTCCGACATCGTGCAGTTCCTCCGGGCCGACTACGCCTCGGCCTCACCGGACGGAGACGACCACTTCCCGGTGGTGTTCGAGAAGACCAACGCCATGGTCGCGAGCGAGCCCGAAATGGATCTCACCGATCTGACAGCCGTGACCGCGCCGACTCTGGTGATGCAGGGCGACCACGACGAAGTGCTCGTCGAGCACAGCCTGGCGATCGTCGATCAGCTGCCGAACGGACGTTTGGCGGTGCTGCCCGGAACCCATCTCATCCCGATCGAGACACCCGCGGTGGTGAATCCGGTGATCATCAATTTCCTCGAGGGCGACCCCGCCTGACTCACCCGATGATGTGCCGTTTTGGCGGCCCCACCTGGGGTTTTGTTCGCCAAAAGGCCACACCATCGGGGTTGGGGGGTGAGTTAGGAACGGCGCTGGCGAGCGAACTCGGCGAGCACCACACCGGCGGCGACCGAGGCGTTGAGGCTTTCGACGTCACCGGCCATCGGGATCGACAGGATCGAGTCACACGATTCACGGACCAGACGTGACAGGCCCTTGCCCTCGGATCCGACCACGATGACCGTGGGTCCGGAGCCGTCGTAGTTGTCGAGGGTCACGTCACCATCGGCGTCGAGACCAACCAGCTGGACGCCGGACTCGGCCCAATCCTTCAGTGTCCGAGTCAGATTCGTGGCCTGGGCGACAGGCAGACGCGCTGCCGCACCGGCACTGGTCCGCCATGCGACCGCGGTGACCGAAGCGCTGCGCCGGGCCGGGATCACCACACCGTGGCCACCGAACGCGGCCACCGAGCGGATCACGGCACCGAGGTTGCGGGGATCGGTGATGTTGTCGAGGGCCACCAGCAGCGGCGGACGACCACTGTCGATCGCCAGCTGCATCAGGTCGCTGGGATGGGCGTAGCGGTATGGCGGCACCTGCAGGGCCACGCCCTGGTGCATGCCGTTGGCGCTCATCCGGTCGAGTTCGGGACGCTGCACCTCGAGGATCGAGATACCGGCGTTGGCGGCGAGCTGCACGGACTCGGTCACCCGCTCGTCGGCCTCACCTCCGAGGACCACGTAGAGCGCGGTGGCCGGCACCTTGGCGCGCAGGCATTCGACGACGGGATTGCGGCCGAGTACGTATTCCGGACCATCGGTTGTCGGTTTGCCGCGCTGCGGACGTCCGCCGGAGGGTCCACCTGAACTCTTGGCCGCCGCCTTGGCACGCTTGTGCGCCGCGTGGTACGTACGCTCCGTTGCTTTCGGGGTCGCACCCCGGGCCTCGAGTCCGCGACGGCGTTGTCCGCCCGAACCCACGGTCTGGCCCTTCTTGGTGCTGCCCTTGCGAACTGCACCCTTACGTTTTGAATTGCCGGCCATCAGGCCACCCACCTTACGCGAAATGCGCTGTAATCTTCGATCGCCGGGACACCCGGCATCGCGTTCATCGGTCCGTCTCTACGGTTTCTTTTGGTTCGGACATCGACCACTGCGGGCCGTCCGGAGTATCTGTGACTTCGATCCCGGCGCGTGCCAACCGATCACGAACCTCGTCTGCGGTGGCCCAGTCCTTCTCGGCCCGTGCAGTGGTCCGGCGCTGCAACTCGGCCCGCACCAGTACGTCGAGCGCGGCGGTGGTGTCGGAATCGGAAGCGGAATCCGCCCAGTTCTCGGCCAGCGGATCGACGCCGAGCACACCCATCATCGCGCGCACCGTGGCGGCCGCGGCGACTGCCGCCTGGTGATCGCCCGACTCCAGTGCCGTGTTGCCGATCCGCACCGCACCATGGATCTCGGCGAGTGCGGCCGGGACGCCCAGGTCGTCGTCGAGGGCGGCGGCGAACTCGGCTGTGATCTCGCCGACCGGAACCGCTCCGGCACGCGAAACCGTCCGCTGCACAAAGGATTCCACCCGTCGATAGCCTTCGGCGGCATCTTGGAGGGCACCTTCGGTGTACTCGAGCATCGATCGGTAATGGGCGCTGCCCAGGTAGTAACGGAGCTCCACGGCCCGGACCCGCTGCAGCATCGCCGGGATCGCGACGACATTGCCGAGCGACTTCGACATCTTCTCGCCACCCATGGTGACCCAGCCGTTGTGCATCCAGTACCGGGCGAACGGGTCGCCGGCGCCGTGGCTCTGCGCCTGCTCGTTTTCGTGGTGGGGAAAGATCAAATCCATTCCGCCGCAATGGATGTCGAACTCGGGACCGAGGAGCGAGGTGACCATGGCCGAGCATTCCAGATGCCAACCGGGACGACCGCGACCCCACGGGGTCGGCCAGGACGGTTCACCGGGTTTGGCGCTCTTCCACAAGGTGAAGTCGCGGGGGTCGCGTTTGCCGGTCCCGGCGCTCTCGCCCTGATGGACGTCGTCGAGGCGATGTCCCGACAACGATCCGTAGTCGGGCAGGCTCTGGACATCGAAGTACACGTTGCCGTCGGCGGCATAGGCGTGGCCACGTTCGACCAGACGCTCCATGTACTCCACCATCTGAGTGATGAACCCGGTGGCGCGCGGCTCGGCCGACGGCGGCAGCACCCCGAGCTGGTCGTATGCCTTGGTGAACGCACGTTCGTGGGTGGCTGCCCATTCCCACCAGGGGCGGCCGGCATCGGCCGCCTTGCGCAAGATCTTGTCTTCGATGTCGGTCACATTGCGCACAAATGCCACATCGAGGCCCTTGTGCGTCAGCCAGCGACGGAGAATGTCGAAGGCGATACCGCTGCGGACGTGCCCGATGTGCGGAATTCCCTGGACGGTGGCGCCACACAGGTACACCGAGGCATGTCCGGGTCGGATCGGCGTGAAATCACGCAGCTCTCGGGCGGCGGTGTCGTAAAGGCGCAGGGTCACGATCGGCAATCTTACTGGTCAAGTAACAGTGCAGTGGCCACGGCAGCAATGCCCTCGCCTCGTCCGGTCAATCCGAGACCGTCGGTGGTGGTGGCGGAGACCGAGACCGGCCCTCCGAGAAGGGCACTGAGGACCCCCTGCGCTTCGGTACGGCGAGGGCCGATCTTGGGCCGGTTGCCGATCACCTGCACTGCGGCGTTGCCGATGACAAATCCTTGTGCTTCGTACAGTTCGCGCACGTGCGCGAGCATCCGGGCGCCGCTGACGCCCTCCCATTGTGGTTGCCCGGTACCGAACACCGACCCGAGATCACCGAGGCCCGCTGCCGACAGGAGCGCGTCACAGAGCGCGTGAACGGCCACATCACCGTCCGAGTGCCCCGCGCAGCCGTCGGCGTCGGCAAAGAGCAGCCCGGCCATCCAGCACGGCCGGCCGCTCTCGATGGGATGAACGTCGGTACCGATACCCACCCTCATGCGTGAGCCCGATCCGTGAGCAGCCACGTGGCCAGGTTCAGATCCCACGCTGTGGTGATCTTGAAGGCCATCGGGTCGCCCGGGATCGTCTGCACATCGATCCCCTGGGATTCGATGAGACCGGCGTCGTCCGTGAAATCGGTGGCGGCGGCAGCATAGGCGGCTTTGAGCACGGAGTAGTCGAATCCTTGCGGGGTCTGCACCGCACGTAGCGACGCGCGATCGACGGTTCCGGTGACGATGCCGGTGGGGTCGACGGATTTGATGGTGTCCACCACCGGCAGTGCGGGAACAACCGCGGACGCGCCCGATCGGACAGCGTCGACCACATCGGCGAACAACGATGCGGGAGTGAGACAGCGGGCGGCGTCGTGCACCAGCACCACCTCGGAGTCGGACGGCGCCGCCAGCAAGGCGGCCTTCACCGAATCCGAACGATTGGAACCACCGGCCACCACAGTGGACTCGGGGAACTCGGACCGGACCTGGTCAACCAGATCTACAGGTACCGAGATGACGACACGGTCGACGACCCCGCTGGACAGAACACCCTGCACACAATGGTGCAACATGCTCTGACCTGCGAGGTCGACAAACGCTTTTGGTAAACCCATGCCGAGTCGCTCTCCACGACCTGCAGCCGGGATCAATGCGACCGTAGACACCAGAATCGAGCCGGCGTGCTCAGGAAGCTGCGGCGAGAACCTCGTCGAGAATGATCGAAGCCTTCTCGTCGTTGGTGTTCTGCGCCAGCGAGAGCTCGTCGACCAGGACACGGCGGGCGCGGGTCAGCATCCGCTTCTCGCCTGCGGACAGACCACGATCCTGCTCACGACGCCAGAGGTCGCGAACGATTTCGGCGACCTTGATGATGTCCCCGGAGATCAACTTCTCCTGGTTTGCCTTGAAGCGGCGAGCCCAGTTGGTGGGCTCTTCGGTGTGCGGCGCCCGGAGGACGTCGAAAACCTTGCCCAAACCCTCTTCCCCGACTACGTCGCGGACTCCTACATATTCGAGCTTTGTCGATGGAATCTGAACTGTCATGTCACCATCAGCCACCTTGAGAACGAGGTACTCTACTGCCTCGCCCTTGATGGTCCGGGTCACAATGTCTTCGACCAGTGCGGCACCGTGATGGGGGTAGACAACGGTGTCACCAACTTTGAAATTCAATGTTCCATGCCCCTTTCGATTTCTCCAGTCTAGCACGGGGCATTCCGCGTCATCAGCCAACGGCGCAGGTCAGCGGCATAGCGACCGGATCCGAAACCTTGACGGCAACTGAAATGTGTGCTGGCACAGCGCCCGAAGTCCGAAGGCCCGAGCACTCGAGGCCCCCCGCCACGGGCAGATTGTGGGCACCGGTTCAGACAACTGTCCACCAGATGGCATGCGGCCCGGACCGCCGCGACCACCGCTAGGCCGTCACCTCGCGCCGCAGGGTCACGGTCGTCAGGGCGAGCACGGTGTCGCCGGTACCGGCGTCGACCAACTGGACATCCACAACACTGTGGTCACCGGCATCCCGGACGACCACTCCGCTCGCCCGCGCCGGACCGACCCGGACCTGCGAGAGGTAGTGGATCTGCATGTCACAGGCCACCATTCCCGGGCGCATGGCGCAGGCGGCCGACTCGGCGAGCACCGCCTGCGCACCGCCCAGGATGGTGCCTATCTGGTTGACGACAAACGGGGAAAGGTCGAGTTCGAGCACGCCGGCGTCCGGATCGATCACGCGCATGGCGAGTCGGGAGTACACCGTCCCGTCGACAGGAGTCGGCTTACGCTCCTGGATCGTCCCCACCGTCTTCGCCGGCGAATACAGATCGGCGTCGACGGCCGCGGTCCGCGGGATGCGGGCGAACACCACCAGGGCCCGACCGGCCCGGGTCAGGCCGTGGGCTCCGGAGTCGATGGCATCGGCCAGCGCCCGGAGGTCGGTCGCACCATTTCCGTCATAGACATCAACGGAGATGACCACCACCTTTTTGCCTGCCCGGATGAGCTTGGCGTCGGCGACAATCGGCCCGCGGGTGATCGGATCGGCGGCATACAGCGACAGATCCTGGGTTGCGGTCCAGTCGGGCGCCGCGGCGACCAGCGCCGGATCCGAGGCCACGATGTCGACCACCGTCATGAGAACCCCTGTCGCGGCCGCCCCACCGGAGTCCCGGAGTTTGTCGGTCAGCATCGCCGTCATCACCGAACGCTGCGGCGTCGGCTGAAATGACGTCAGCCCGAAGTCCGATGCAAACGACACGGGACCCGGCAGGACCATTCCCGGCCGACCGCCCACCTGAACAGGAGGTGCGGCGGAAATCAGATTCTCACTCATGAGAATCATCATGCCAGCTGGCCGGTGGATGCGAAACAGATTGTTTTCGCGACCCCATCGGGAATTCCCGAGGGTCGCCCACTACGCTGCGTAGTGCACGCATTGTGTGTCCGGTGTGCGCTGGTCGAGTACCTGCGCCGCCCGACGACACGGCGCGCGCGTCGTCGCATCAGGACCTACCTCGGAGGAAAACCGGTGTCAGTGCAGAAAGAATCGGCCCAGCCCACGGGCTTCGGGCCGGCCCGGCCGAAGGCCTTTTCGTCGGCGCGGACCGTCCGGCGAAGTCGAGTCGCATCGACCCTCGCCGCCGCAGCCATCGCCTCAGGCCTGCTGATCGGCACCACCGCGTGCGGCGCCGGCCAGATCAGCCAGACCGCCAACCAGGCACCGGCCATCAACGGAACCGAGATCGACGCCGGAGCCCTGGCTCTGCGCAACGTGCAGATCATGTTCCCGAAGGACGGCAGCACCGAAGAGTTCGTCAACGGCGGGCCGCTCGAAATGGGGTTCGTGATCGCCAACACGTCGCCCGACACGGGCGACAAGCTCAAGAGCATCGCCTTCGCCGACGGCAAGGGCACCGTGACGATCGACGGTGACACCACGATCGGCCCCGCCCGGGCGCTGCATGCGGGTGAGCCTTCCGGGTTGCTGGAAGTCGACGTCGAGCACACCCCGGATCCGGTCGAAGAGCGAATCACCGTGACCGTGACGAATGCACCGAACAAGCTCACACCCGGCCTGACCGTCCCGATGGTCTTCTCGTTCGAGAACGCCGGCGAGACCACCGTCGATGTCCCGATCGACGCCGGCACAGTCCTGCCCCGTCAGGACAAGCCCCGCGGCGTCGACGCGGACCACGTCGAAGAGCACCACTAGTCGCCGGTGGGTTCTGGCCGACGCCGGAACCCACCCCTCGCGGCGCTGCCGGCACTTCGCTGTCAGACCCGCTGGCTAGAGTCATCCAGTGGCCAAACAGAAGTCGACGTACCGGTGCAGTGCCTGCGCATATCAAGTCGCGAAATGGGTTGGCCGCTGCCCGGAATGCGGTGAATGGGGCTCGGTGACCGAAGCCGCCCTGGCAACCGTGGGCGGATCCGGAATCGGCGGGGGCAAATCCGCCACCGTCGCAACGATTCCCAGCCGGCCGGCGCGTCCGATGACGCAGATCGATGCAACCAACGCCGCCGCCTTCCCCACCGGCATCGGCGAATTCGACCGGGTACTGGGCAAGGGCATAGTCCCCGGCTCGGTCATGCTCCTCGCCGGCGAACCAGGTGTCGGCAAGTCCACCCTGTTGCTCGAGGCCGTCAAACAATGGGCGCTGCAAGGCCGTCGGGCCCTCTACGTCACGGGCGAAGAGTCGGCCGGTCAGGTCCGGCTCCGTGCCGAACGCACCGGAGCCGTCCACGACGAGATCTACCTCGCCGCCGAATCCGACCTGGGCGCGGTCCTCGGCCACGCCGAAGCAGTCATGCCATCGCTGATGGTGGTCGACTCGGTACAGACGATGATCGCCCAGAACGTCGATGGCGTGAACGGCGGCGTCACCCAGATCCGCGCGGTGACAACAGCATTGACCTCCCTGGCCAAGAACGCCGGGATCGCCGTCATCCTCGTCGGCCACGTCACCAAGGACGGCACCGTTGCCGGCCCACGCTCGCTGGAACACCTGGTGGACGTCGTCCTGTCGTTCGAAGGCGACAAGCATTCACCCCTGCGCATGGTCCGCGGGATCAAGAACCGCTTCGGGTCTGCCGACGAGGTCGGTTGCTTCGAACAGCGCGAAGACGGCATCCACGAAGTCACCGACCCCTCCGAACTCTTCTTGCACCACCGCGACATCGGGGTTGCCGGCACCGCCATCACCGTGGCGCTGGACGGTAAACGTCCACTCCTCGGCGAAGTCCAGGCGCTGGTCTCGAAATCGAGTCTGGCAAACCCCCGTCGCGCGGTGGTCGGGCTCGATTCGGCAAGGGTGGCAATGATTCTGGCCGTCTGCGCAGCCCGGGCGAACCTGCCCACCCACGATCAGGACGTCTACGTCGCCACCGTCGGCGGCATGAAGATCAGCGAACCCGCCGCCGACCTCTCGGTGGCACTGGCGCTCAGTTCCATCCTCGCCCAGCGATCGCTGCCGGGGTCGATGGTGGCCATCGGCGAGATCGGACTCGCCGGAGAGGTCCGCCGGGTGGCCGGGGTCGGCCGCCGGGTCGCCGAGGCAAAGCGCTTGGGGTTCAAGCACGCAATCGTTCCGGCCGGATCGCTGGACCTGCCATCGGGCATCAAGATCACCCAGGTCGCCGACCTTCAGACGGCGATGCGCGCCGCACTCAAAGGCCCCGCGGGCCCCTTCTCATTCTGACTCGCGGCGCTAGACGCCGCCGCTGCGCTCCTTGCGTGCGATGGCTTCGGAGTAGAACTCTGCGGCACCGCTGACGGCATAGCTGTCCCTGTAGTGCTCGAGCGGTTTGATGATGACAAAGATCGCATGCGCCGCGGCAACCGCTTCAGTGCTGTCGCCGAGATACGCGACTGCACGGGAGTACAGCTTGCGCCGGACCGTCCCGACTGTCTCGGCCTCGATCCGCAGTTCCGAACCGAGTGGGATCGGTTTGGCGAAGTCGATCTCGAGATGCGCGGTCACTGCGACCTGGCCCACGATGTAGTGGGTCAGACCCATCGCCTCGTCGAATGCGGTCGAGAGAATGCCGCCGTGGATCGTGCCCGGACCACCCTCGAAACGTTTGTCGACCTGCATGCGGACCGTGGCGTTCGTGCCCTCGCCCGCGATCGCGACCACGTGGAGTCCACCCTCGGACTGCTCCCCGCATCCGAAGCACATCGGATTGTGCGCGCGCACGCTTTCCCCGGGCGGTGGAGCCTTGGGCGACCGGACTGCCGGGACGAGCTCGTCGGGCAAAACAAAGGAGGTTTTCACAGACAGCTAATCTAGTCACCACTTGCGTTACTACAGAAAGGCGCCTCATGCCAGAGGTTCCGGCCTCCGATCTGCTCCGCACCACGATCGCCCGGCTCGCACCCGGCACACCCCTTCGAGATGGCCTGGAACGCATCCTGCGTGGCCGGACCGGCGCTCTCATCGTCATCGGGCACGATCCCGAGGTCGAGAGCATCTGTGCGGGTGGCTTCGATCTGGACGTGGCATTTGCGCCGACCCGGCTGCGTGAGCTGTCGAAGATGGACGGTGCGGTTGTTCTTTCGACCGACGGCGCGCGGATCGTCCGGGCCAATGTGCAGCTGGTTCCCGATCCGTCGATCCCGACGGAGGAATCGGGTACCCGGCACCGTAGCGCCGAGCGCACCGCCATCCAGACCGGATACCCCGTGATCTCGGTGAGTGCGTCGATGTCGATCGTGTCCGCATACGTCGACGGAATCCGCTATGTGGTCGAGGGTTCGGACGCCATCCTCTCGCGCGCGAACCTGGCGGTGGCAACACTCGAGCGGTACAAGACCCGACTGGACGAGGTCAGCACACAGCTGTCCCGTTCGGAGATCGAGGATTACGTCACGCTGCGCGATGCGATGACGGTGGCCCAGCGCCTGGAAATGGTCCGACGCGTCTCCGAGGAGATCGAGTACTACGTAGTCGAACTCGGTGTGAACGGCCGCCAGCTCAGCCTGCAGCTCGAAGAACTCGTGGGCGACAACGACTCTGCGCGCGAACTGGTGGTCCGCGACTACTTCGCAAGTCCCGAGCCCGCGAGCACCCAGGAGGTCGAGCAGGCCCTGGCCGCCATCGAAAAACTCACCGACGCAGACCTTCTCGACCTGACGGCACTGGCCCGTGCATTCGGCTACCCGAATACCGTTGACGCACAGGACACCGCGATGAGCCCCCGCGGATACCGGCTGCTGGCCCGGATCCCCCGCCTGCAGTTCGCCCACATCGATCGACTCGTCCGCAGCTACGGCACCCTGCAGGCGCTCCTCGCCGCAACCGCCGCCGACCTGCAGGCCGTCGAGGGCATCGGCAGCATCTGGGCCCGCCACATCCGCGAGGGCCTGTCCCGGCTGGCCGAATCCAGCATCGAACGCTTCGACTGACTCCCGACATAAAACCACCCGTTCCAGCCAAATCCACACGTTGCACGGTAGTTGTCAACCTGTCTGAGACAGGTGTGGGTTGATACCGGCGGTTGTCGGTAGTGGTGGTGGTTTCGGTGGTTGCCGGAACCGTTCGGGATGTTCGTTGTAGTAGTTGGCGAGGTGGCGCTGTCGTTGCTTGTGGGTAGCGGCAGCGCTGCCGGTGTGGACCTGTTCTGGGGTGTAGTAGTTCAGGCCGCTGTGGCGGTGCTCGGTGGCGTAGGCGCCTAGGAAGTGCGCTGTCCAGGTGCGAGCATGGTCGATGGTGTCGAATCGATCGGGGCATGACAG
>NZ_KB911515.1:0-288723 GCF_000383535.1 Nocardia sp. 348MFTsu5.1 | reverse complement strand
ACTGGTACTAATCGGCCGAGGACTTACAACCAAAACAAACATAGACATAATGTCTCGCATCCACTGTGCAATATCTGAAACAACACACAAACAAACAAATGATCAGCACTAATCATTAACTCGATTTGTGCGTGATGGTTGTTTCACATTGTTACGGCGGCTATAGCGGTAGGGAAACGCCCGGTCCCATTCCGAACCCGGAAGCTAAGCCTACCAGCGCCGATGGTACTGCACCCTAATCAGTGTGGGAGAGTAGGACACCGCCGAACACAATTTCCATTGAAGGCCCTCGACTATATGTCGGGGGCCTTCAGTGCGTTCCGGGGTAGACCTCCACTGTCTGTTTCAGCGGCGCGATGCCTGGGTAACTGGCATTCGGGAGACGGCTGCAGCCCGTTGCCGGCCTCCCGACTGCCGATTTCCGAGCATGGAGGTGCGCATGACCGACGAGCAGATCTACACCACAACCGATGCCGGTGCCCCGGTGGCCAGCGACGAACACTCGTTGACTGTTGGTGCCGGCGGCCCGATCGTGTTGCATGACCACTACCTGATCGAGCAGATGGCACAGTTCAACCGGGAGCGTATTCCGGAACGGCAGCCGCACGCCAAGGGCAGTGGCGCATTCGGTGTCTTCGAAGTCACGGCTGATGTGTCTGCCTACACGTGCGCATCGGTGTTTCAGCCCGGTGTGACCACCGAGATGGCAGCACGATTCTCGACTGTCGCCGGTGAACGTGGGAGCCCCGACACCTGGCGTGATCCCCGTGGCTTTGCGCTGAAGTTCTACACCAGCGAGGGCGTGTACGACATGGTCGGCAACAACACCCCGGTGTTCTTCATCAAGGATCCACTCAAGTTCCAGCACTTCATCCGCTCGCAGAAGAGGCGAGCGGACAACAACCTTCGTGACCACGACATGCAGTGGGACTTCTGGAGTCTGTCCCCGGAGTCCGCGCACCAGGTGACATGGCTGATGGGGGACCGGGGCATCCCTCGGACTTGGCGGCACATGAACGGGTACAGCTCCCACACCTACCTCTGGGCCAACAGTGAGGGTGTCAAGCACTGGGTTAAGTACCACTTCATCACCGACCAGGGCCACGAGTTCTTCACGCAGGATGAAGCCGATCAGATGGCCGCGATCGATACGGACTATCACACGCGAGATCTGTTCGAGCACATCGCCGATGGCGAATTCCCGTCGTGGACGTTGAAGGTGCAGTTGATGCCGTTCGACGACGCGGCCGCGTACAGGTTCAATCCTTTTGACCTGACCAAGGTCTGGCCACACGGGGACTATCCGCTCCATGAAGTCGGACGGATGACGCTGAACCAGAATCCAACCGACCATCACACACAGATCGAGCAGTTGGCATTCGAACCGAACAATCTGGTGCCGGGGATCGGCCTGAGCCCGGACCGGATGCTGCTGGCTCGTGGCTTCGCATACTCAGATGCGCACCGTGCCAGGATCGGCGGGAACTACCGGCAGATTCCTGTCAATGCTTCCAAGTACCCGGTGCATTCGTACTCCAAGGACGGCGCGATGCGGGTGATCAATGCGGTCGATCCGGTGTACGCGCCCAACTCCAAGGGCGGTCCGGCGGCCGCGACTGGCTTCCAGATCGAACCGGGGTGGGCAGCAAGCGGAGAGATCGTCAGGTCCGCATACGTTGATCATCCCGAGGACGACGACTTCGGGCAGGCCGGGACGATGGTGCGTGAGGTCCTCGACGACGCCGCGCGAGAGCGGCTGACCGACAACATCGTTGGCCACCTTCTGAACGGTGTCAGCGAACCGGTGCTGGCCCGGGCTTTCGAGTACTGGAGGCGGGTCGATCCGGACCTGGGAAGCGCGGTCGAAGCCGGTGTGCGCGCCAAGGAGAACGAACTCGATCCGAAGGCTGCAGAGCAGAGCAATCCGGCGCGGACCGGCGCTCAGCACAAGGCGTAGTGAGGTGGTGGACGGGGGCGGGAGTGGTCGGGTGAAAGACGGGCAGATCGCAATCCTGTTCGACATCGACGGCACGCTTGTCGACTCCGT
The DNA here is from genome assembly GCF_000383535.1 of Nocardia sp. 348MFTsu5.1. NCBI lineage: Bacteria > Bacillati > Actinomycetota > Actinomycetes > Mycobacteriales > Nocardiaceae > Nocardia > Nocardia sp. 348MFTsu5.1. The sequence continues at coordinate 286,676 of NZ_KB911515.1, read as the reverse complement.
CTACACCCACGTTGTGGCCTGGCATGAAGCGTTCTGCCAGGCGGGGCTGACGGTTCCGCTCTGGGAGGTCCATCGACGCATCGGCATGGATGGTGGGCTCTTGGTTGACGAACTGCTGACGCTCGCCGGTGTCGAGGACAGCGATCCCAAGCGATCCGAACTGGCCGACGACATGTCGGAAGGACACAGTCGGATCTATCGAGCGGCTGCTCAGAGATCACTGCGGGTGCTGCCCGGTGCACGCGAGGTCGTCGAGAGAGCGAAGACGTTGGGGTTTGTGGTGGTGCTTGCATCATCGGCACCGCCGGACGAACTCGAGCTGACGCGTGGTCTGCTGGATATCGAGGAACATGTTGATGCCGTCACTTCCGGCGAGGACGTCGACACCGCGAAACCCGATGCGACACTGGTCAAGATCGCGATAGAGCGTGCGGGTGTGACCCCGTCCAACGCGATCATGGTCGGGGATGCGACGTGGGATGCAATTGCAGCCACGAAGGCCGGTGCCCGGCCGGTCGGGGTGCTGACCGGCGGCGTCAGCGCTTGTGCATTGCGCGATGCCGGCGCGAGTCTGGTGTTTCAGGATTGTCGGGACCTGGCCCTTGACCTGGAGAATGCGGTGCAGAGCCTTACCTCCGATTCGGGAGGTGGGGTGTGATGGCAGCCGCGAGACCACGACCGGAGAGCATTGTTGTCGTCGTTCCTGCCCACAACGAGATGGATGTCCTGCCTGCCTGTTTGAGCTCGATCGATGTTGCTGCCGAAATGGTGGATGTACCGGTCCGGGTGGTGGTTGTGCTCGATGACTGCACGGACGAAACGGCGGCCTGCGTCCCTGACGGTATGGAGTCGATAGCGGTGAGCGGGCGATCTGTCGGTCAAGCCCGCAAAGCGGGTTTTGACCACGGTTTCTGGGATGACCACACCTGGTTTGCCACCACAGACGCAGATTCGGTGGTGCCGCCGAACTGGCTGAGCGAGCAGCTGTCGGCCGCCGCCGACGGATGGGATGCCTTCGTCGGCACGATCGCCGTGCGCACTTGGCCGGATTGGCCACCCGAGGTCGCCGCGAAGTTCTCGGCCGAATACCAGCCCGCAGAAGGCCACCGTCACGTCCACGGCGCAAATCTGGGGATGTGGGCGTCGGTGTACTTCGGTGTCGGTGGGTTTGCGCTCATCGACCATGACGAGGATGTGGATCTCGTGGCGCGCCTGCGGCTTGCGGGAGTTCGCATACGTTGGAGCGCTCGGGCGCCGGTGCTGACATCGACTCGACGGGATGGCCGGGCAACCGGCGGCTTCGCCGACTATCTGGTCGGCCTCCTCGACACCGGAGAGGCGTCGTGAGTTCGGGAGCGATCACTCGAGCGTTCGGCATCGTGTCAGCGTCCGAGTTCGGTCTCCCGCTGCCGGGAGAAGGAGACACGATCGGGCGGTTCCGGCAGTTGGCCGATCTCACCCGCAGCGATATCGCGGTGGGACGCATGGTGGAAGCGCACTGTGATGCCGCCGCAATTCTCCACGAACTCGACGGGCCGCCGATGGGGCCCGGGGAGCTGTGGGGTGTCTGGGCCGCGGAACCACCGGCACCGCTGGTGACGGCACAAATCGAGTCGGGTATCTGGACACTGACCGGGACCAAGGTCTGGTGTTCGGGCGCCTCGGGGTGCACACACGCGTTGGTGACGGCGAGGGCTGATGGATGTCGACGGTTGTTCGCCGTTGATCTTCGGCAGAGCGGCGTGCATCCGTCGGCGGTCGAGTGGTGCAACCGCGGAATGGCCGAAACGAATACTGCAGCGGTCGAATTCGTGGACGTCGAGGCCCGGCCCGTGGGAGAGCCCGGAGGATATCTTGACAGGGCCGGCTTCTGGCACGGCGGTGTCGGGGTTGCCGCGTGCTGGTTCGGCGGTGCGGCCAAGGTGGCACAGGCCTTGTACCGCAAGACCCGTTCCGACAGTGACGACATCACCCTGATGCACCTGGGTGCGGTCGATGCCCAACTGGCCACCGGTTGGGCGGAGCTGGCTCAGGCCGCTGCCGACATCGACAAGAAGCCCGGTGATCTCGCTGACGCACGTCGTCGAGCCTTCAGAGTGCGCTGGTCGATCGAGCAGATCGCCGCCGGTGTACTCGATCGGGTGGCACGCGCACTCGGGCCGGCTCCCCTTGTCGGAAACCCGGATCACGCGCAGGCGGTCGCAGATCTGAGCATCTACATCAGACAGTCCCACGCGGACCGCGATCTGGTGGAACTCGGGCGGCTCGCAGCGGGAGAAGATGCCCGATGAGGTCGTCTGAGCGGTTCAGTGCCGTACCCATCGATGAGCGGGGGACCACGGAAGAGCAGTGGCAGAGCTGGCTGTCGACACGCGAGTGGCCGCAGCTCGAAGTGAAGGTGGATCGGCTGATCGTGCTCGCCGCCCACCCTGACGACGAGGTGCTGGGCGCCGCAGGCATGATGATCGCCGCCGCGGCAGCTGGGATCGAGGTGGTGCCGGTGTGTTTCTCCGACGGAGCGGGTTCCCATCCCGGATCGCCGACCTTGTCGCCCGAAGAACTTGCCACCCGACGGCAGGAGGAACTCGATGTCGCCACGAAGGTGTTGGGAATCAGCAGGTCTCGCTGGTTCGGCCTGCCCGACGGAGGTCTCGATCGCGAGCACGATGCGATGACATCGATCATCAACGACATCTGCGACGAATGGCCGGAGGAAACCCTGGCTGTACTTGCGGTGTGGGAACACGACGGCCATCCAGATCATGAAGCGGTTGGCCGATGCGCGCGTGAGGTCGCTGCAGACCGTGGCATCGAATTGTGGCAATACCCGATTTGGATGTGGCACTGGGCAACTCCGGGTGAATCGAAGATTCCCTGGGAAGACATGCGACGGCATCAGCTCTCGAATACGGCGCTCGCCACCAAACGAATCGCGATCACCGCGTTCGACACGCAGATCAACCCGTTGTCGCCGGATGCCGCCGACCGACCGGTGCTCCTGCCACACATCCTCGATCGGCTGACCCGCACACACGAGTACGTCTTCGGCTGAGGAGCGTTGTTGGACAACAAGTATTTTGACGAGATGTATCGCGACAGCGATGATCCCTGGGGTTTCACCACCCGCTGGTACGAGGAAAGAAAGTATCGGCTGACATTGGCGTCATTGCCAAAACAGCGCTACCGCAATGCCTTCGAAGCCGGTTGTTCGATAGGTGTGTTCACCGAACTACTCGCGGACAGATGCGATAAATTGTTGGCCGTTGACCTCAGCGAGCGGGCGACCGCGATCGCCGCCGGGCGACTCGCATCGGTGGCCGACCGGGTGCAGGTTCAGGCCCGCGACTTCGTCGACGACTGGCCGAATGGGACGTTCGACCTGATCGTGCTGAGCGAGGTGCTCTACTACCTTGATCCGGCACAGTTCGAGACGGTGCTCGAACGATCTCTGGAGACCCTCACCGATGATGGCGATCTGGTTGCCGTTCACTGGCGTCGTCAGGTGGACGAATATCCGACGAGCGGTGATCATGTCCATCACCGGCTGTCGCAGACCGATCTGACGCATGTCGCGGGTTACGCCGATTGCGACTTCCGACTCGACATCTTTCGCAAGACACCAGGGCACACGGTCGCCGAACTCGAGGGACTTGTCTGAGCCGGGCTCAACGATCTTCGGGCCCGGCGTCGACCACACGCTGTGCCACATCGACCAGTTTCACATTGGAATCCTGCGACAGCTTCGCCAGCAACCGAAACGCCGCAGTCGAATCGAGGTGGTAGCGCTCCATGATCATGCCCTTGGCCTGACCGATCAGATCCCGGCTGTTGAGAGCGGTGCGTAGTTGTTCTTTTTCGCGCACGCTCGACAGCGCGACGCTGGCGTGATCGGCGAAGAGTTGCCCGATGGAGCGTGCTTCGTCGTCGAAAATCGAGGGGGTGGTGCTGTGGAGGTTCAATGCGCTGAACTGGTCGCCCTCGACGTACAAACTGAAGCAGATCATCGAGGCGATACCCAGTGCATCGGCGGCAGCGGCAAAACGGGGCCAGCGTGCCTCGTCCCGCATGTCGTCGATCCACACAGTCTTTTCGCCGATGGCCGACCGGATACAGGGCCCTTCGCCCAGTTCCTGTTGCAGCGCATCGGATCTGCCCGCGAGATCGCCGATCGCCACCGGTGTCTCGACCCGAGATTTACCGGTGACCAGGGTGACACTCGCGTATTCGGTGCCTGGGATCGAATCGATCGCCGCCTTCGAAATCGCACGTAGAACGGTTTCGATGTCATCGCTTTCGGCACGCAAACTCCTGGCCACATCGGCCATTCGTCGAGACAGCTCCAGTTGTGACGTTTGCATCGACGCGCCCCCTTTCGAGTGACAGATAAGACTTCCTACCATAGACCGCAGAGCATCCTAGGAGATTCGGTTGCGACGGTTTTCGGGGGTATCTGTCATGGCGTCGATAGCTGCTTCAAGAGTCGTGTAGATGGTCATCGCCTGGTCCAGGCCGACCAGTCGCATCGGCCGAGCAGTCGACGGGCCGTCGGCCACAACGCCGAACCATCCGGACGGAGCGATTGCTTCCTGCGCGGCGATCAGCACAGTCATGCCGGCGGACGACAAGAAGTCCGCAGAAGTCAGATCGATGATGAGGCCGGGGGGCTGTTTGGAGAGCGCCTCGCCGACAGCCTCGGACAACGCAGGCGCGGTCAAGACGTCCAGGCTGCCCGCAACAGTGAGAATGGCCAGCTCCCCGTGATGAGAAGTGACCACCGACACCGCAGCACTTCCAGCATGGGTTCCACTGGTGTCAACGAATTTCGAGTTCTCTGGGTGCTGCACAGCTGCGAGTCCTTTCGACCACGACGAAATAGAGAACGATCGCGGTGAAAATGGTTCCGGATCGGATCTCGCGGCTGCTGTCTCGACCGGTTCTTCTAGTTTGTCACACCTCAGACCCAATCGTGGCATCTGTATGGGCACAGGCACGATCTCTGGATAGTGAACATTAAGCAGTGTTGATCAGGGCCGATGCCTAATGATTGCGGAGCTCATCGATGAGGTCACCCTTATTCAGTTTCGAGTACCCGCGGAGCCCGAGTTCTTTCGCCCGGCTCTTGAGTTCGTCGACGGTCCACTCGTCGTATGAACCGGACTTGCCGCCTTTTCTGCCCACGCTGCTGCGTCCCCGCTTCGCTGCGGCATTCGAGATACGTGCAGCCTTCTCTTTGGATGCCCCTTGCTCGCGCAGATCTTCGTAGAACTTCTCGTCTTTGAGCTGAGGCTGCGAACTCTTGGTAGCCATGTCTCCATCCCTCCGTCAACGCCCGATTTGTGATCACAAACCACAGTCGGCACATGCCTTCAGTTGCCCCCCCGCGAGTACCCACTCCCCGGAACCCACACACCTGGTCAGGTGTGCGCGGCAACGGAATGTGTTCGGAATGTGTTTAAGCCGTTGCAGTCTGGGTAATCGGACAAAACGGGGTTTACGGCACGCCCGTGCTGAAACAGTCAAGGACCCCGCGAGTGGAGACGGACGAGTTCTCGTCCATCCAGTCCCACCGCATGTCAGTCTGGAGTTCATGTGATCATCATCGGCGCAATACTGCTCATCCTTGGACTGCTCTTGGGCATCCAAATTCTGTGGATCGTCGGCGCGGTCCTGCTGGTAGTCGGTGCGGTGCTCTGGATCCTCGGTAGCACCGGACGCAAGGTGGGCGGGCGAGCTCACTATTACTGATCGACTGCTACTGAGTCGACAACTGCTGACTTGACTCCACTAACCGCACCATCCTCGAGGACTGCCTCGAGGATGGTGCGGTCAGTCCACTGGGTCGTTTGACCCACATTAATTCGCCGGCCGGGTTAATATTCCGGCCATGTCCAACCACGAACCCTTCAGCGCTGGTCACCGCCCACTGACCGGAGTGCCGATGACGCGTCGGCGACTCCTGGGCGGTGCCGCGCTGGGGGCCATTGGACTCTCTGTCGGCGGCACTCTCCTGGGCACTGCGACGTCCTCGGCGTCGACGAATGGTGCACCGGGGGGCGCCCCTGGGACAGAGACGTATGACGCGGTGGTCGTCGGAGGCGGGTTGTCGGGGCTCGCTGCCGCAAAACAGATCGCCGCATCCGGTAGATCGGTCCTCGTTCTCGAGGCCCGTGAGCGTGCCGGCGGGCGGGTGCACAACATCTCCACTCCGAAGTTGGGTGTGACCCTGGACGCCGGAGCCGAATTCATCGGACCGACCCAAAACCACATCGCCACGCTCGCCCGCGAATACGGCATCGCCACACTCCCGACATACAACGAGGGTGACAGCGTCTACTGGAACAGCGGACAGCGTTCCACTATGCCCAGCGCGCTCGGCCTCCCGATCGATCCGGCCACGCCGGAGGCGGCGCTTGCGCTGGCACAGGTAGAACTGCAAGCATTTCTGAACTTTCCGGTGGGTGAACCCTGGAAACATCCCGATGCCGCATATCTGGATTCGGTGACCTGGGAGCAGTGGCTGGAAAGCCGGACGATGTCGCCGACCGCGCGCATGCTGCTCGGTCTGGCGAGTTCTGCCGCCTTGTCAGTGGAAGCGCACGAATTGTCGGCTCTCTACTTCTTCAACTACGTGGCAGCCGCCGGTGATGAGGCCAATCCGGGCAGCCTGATCCGCTTGCTGAGCACTTCCGGGGGCGCGCAAGAACAGTTGTTTGTCGGTGGGGCAGCGCTGATTCCGCTTGCGATGGCCGCCGAACTCGGGGACCGGATCGTCTACAACGCCGCAGTCCGTTCGATCGGGTGGGCAGATGGCGTCGCCACCGTGTGCAGCGATGTCGGAACTGTCAAGGCGCGCAAGGTGATTGTTGCCATGTCACCGGCCATCAGCGGCGACATCGAGTATCTGCAAGGCTTGTCCACGGAGCGTCAGGGACTGCACGCCGGCTACCGGATGGGCGCGATCAGCAAGTTTGCCGCGGTGTACAGCACGCCGTTCTGGCGGGCGAAGGGTCTGTCGGGTCAGGTGATCGGCAATGGTGAACCGATCGACGTCTGCTTCGAGAACTATGCCGAGGGCAATCACGTCCTGATGGGCTTCATATCCGGTGATGCAATGCGGCGCCTGGACCACGCTCCCGAGGAACAGATCGTCGCCGAGTGCACCCAGAACTTTGTCGACTACTTCGGTCCCGAAGCACGCGACCACCTGGACTACGGCATCTTCAAATGGGACCTCGAGCCCTGGTCACAAGGCGGACCGGTGGCGGTCAGCCGTCCCGGCACTCTCACCCGATACGGGACGGCGTTGCGCGCGCCCGTCGGTCCGATCCACTGGGCGGGCACCGAGACGTCCGACTACTGGACCGGATACATGGATGGGGCTGTGCGGTCCGGGCAACGGGCTGCCGCTGAAGTGTTGCGCAGCCTGAAGTAGGAGTCGCTGAAGTATCGGGCAGCCCGATGAGGTGATCCTTTTCTCGGAATTAGCCGTTCGACGACTCCAGCGGCTATTCTGGTCAGCGGCCATTCGGCCATTCCAACGAAACTACATAGCGTGAATCCATCGATTCTGCGGTCTTCGCAGGTGGTGTGATCGTGGCGAAGAGGCAGACGTGAACGACCGACCTATCGGCAACGGCAGTGGTAACAGCCGAGGCAATTCCAACAGCGGACGGCCCTCCGATCGCCGTGGTGGATCAGACCGTGGCGGATCAGACCGTGGTGGATCTGATCGCGGCGGCCGTAACTTCCGGAACGACTCGAACGCTCGCCGCGGCACCGGCTCGGCCAACCGCCCACCCGAGCCCCCGCTTCCCGAAGATGTTCTCCCGCAAGACCTCGACACCGAGGTTCGTCGCGATCTGCTCAGCCTCGACCGGGTGAACGCAGACGCGGTTTCGCGCCACTTGATCATGACGTTCCGCCTGCTGGACGAAGATCCACCCTTGGCTCTGGAACATGCCCGTGCGGCACGACGCCGTGCCGGACGCATCGCCATGGTTCGCGAAGCCGCCGGGCTGGCCGCCTACAACGCTCAGGAATGGGCCGAGGCACTTTCCGAACTGCGCGCTGCAAAGCGGATGTCGGCCGGTAACGCACTGCTGCCGATGATCGCGGACTGCGAACGCGGCCTGGGCCGTCCCGAGCGAGCGATCGACGTGGCACGCAGCGACGACGGTCGGGCGCTGACCGGTGAGGTTGCCGCTGAGATGCGGATCGTCGAATCCGGCGCACGCCTGGACCTCGGCGATTTCGACAAGGCCATCGTCACACTTCAGACCAGTGATCTGGATCCGTCGCGGGTCGGCACCGAAGCTGCCCGCTACTTCTACGCCTACGCCGCAGCCCTGCTGGCCGGCGGGCGTCGCGACGAAGCGATCACCTGGTTCATGAATGCGGCCTCGGCCGACGAGGACGACATCACCGACGCCGAAGAGCGCTTGATGGAGCTGTCGGAGCCCGAAACCGAGCCCGAGACCGAGCCCGAGACCGAAGCCGGGACCAAAGCGGAGCCCGGGGCCGCGGATCTGCCATCCGAGGTGCAGGCACCGGTCCGCTCCGAGGCCCGCGCTGCCCAAGTCGCCCCGGTTGCTGTTGCCGAACCGGTCCGGCCCACGCTCGTTCCGGCGGCGCCGGCCGCGGCCGGTGATCGTTTGCGCGATGCCTACGATGCCCTGTTGCTTGATCTCGACGGCACGGTCTACGCCGGCAAGCTGGAGATCCCGGGTGCAAAGGACGCGCTCGACCGAGGTGACCAGAAGAACTACTACATCACCAACAACGCGAGCCGTTCGCCGGAGACCGTCGCAGAACATCTGCGCGACTTGGGATTTGCGGCAGATCCCGACGAGATCGTCACCAGCGCGCAGACCGCTGCGCGGTTGTTGTCGGAGCGTTTGCCGATGGGTTCGCGAGTGCTGGTTGTCGGCACCGAGGCGCTGGTCCACGAGGTCCGCTCGGTGGGACTCGGCGTGACCCGCAGCGCGGATGATCGTCCGGCCGCTGTGGTGCAAGGACATTCGACCGAGACCGGCTGGGAGATCCTCTCCGAGGCCGCTCTCGCCCTGCGTGCCGGAGCTCTCTGGGTGGCCTGCAATGTCGACGCCACGGTGCCGACCGAGCGTGGGCTGCAGGTGGGCAACGGTTCGATGGTCGCCGCAGTTGCCCATGCCACCGGCCGACAGCCGCTGGTCGCCGGTAAACCTGCCGCGCCGTTGATGATCGATGCCGTGAACCGCAGTGGCGCCAAGACCCCGCTGGTCGTCGGTGATCGTCTCGACACCGACATCGAAGGTGCCAACGCGATCGAGGCCGACAGCCTGTTCGTCCTGACCGGTGTCAACAACGTTGCCGACGCGCTCAATGCGCCCGAGGCGCAGCGCCCGACGTTCGTCTCCGCCGATCTGAGTGGACTCAATGCCACCGCCGACGACATCATCGTCGGACCTCGTGCGGGCTGGCACGTCAGTGCACTCGACAGCACCTTGACCGTGGTGGCCACCGACGACGACGCCGACCCGGCAGCAGCGCTCTACGCGGTTCTGCACGCCGGCTGGTCGAACGAACGCACCGCAGCGACGTGGACTGTCGAAGCCGCCGAAGAGAAAGCGCAGAACGCGCTGAAGAGTGCAGGTCTGCTCGCCTGATCCGGTTGGCCTCGGGGTGACTTCAGTTTCTGGAGAACTCCGAGGCAGCGGCGACCTGCGCGTCGGTGGGTCGCACTCCGGTGTAGAGCACGAACTGCTCTGCGGCCTGGAGCGCGATCACCTGCGCACCGGTGATCACCGGCTTACCGGTTGCGGCGGTGATGAGCGGTGTCTGTGAGGGCATCGCCACCACGTCGAACACCGCCTGCGCTGCCCCGACCGCCGCAGCGGAGAAAGGCATGCCCTCGACGTCGGGGCCGCCCGCCATCCCGATGGGTGTGGCGTTGACCAGCAGGTCCGGTGTCTGGGTTCCGAGCTCGGGTTGCCAGGTGAAGCCGTATCGATCCGCCAGTGCCCGCCCCGCCGATTTGTTGCGGGCGACCACGACGGTGTCCGCAAATCCCTCGTCGCGTAGCGCGGCGACCACTGCTTTGGCCATACCTCCGCTGCCTGCGATAGCCACTGAGCTGCCGGTGGAGATTCCGCTGTCGCGCAACAGATTTGCCGCAGCCTGGTAGTCGGTGTTGTAGGCGTGGAGCGTTCCGCCGTCGTTGACGATCGTGTTCACCGAGTCGATCGCGGCCGCTGAATCGTGCATCACGTCCACCAGATCGATGACCGCCTCCTTGAACGGCATCGAGATTCCGGCTCCCCGGATGTCGAGCCCCCGGATCCCGGCGATCGCGGACGGCAGATCCGTTGTGCTGAAGGCCTTGTAGACGTAGTCGAGATCGAGCACGTTGTAGAGGTAGTTGTGGAATTTGGTGCCGATATTGCTCGGCCGTCCCGACAACGATATGCACAGCCTGGTGTCGCGGCGCAGGACTCGAGCGTCGGGTGCAGTCGGATCCGGGTGCGGTCGCGTGGTCGAGGTCATCACTCGACGCTAACAATCGAATAGCCCCCGAGATCGACTAACCTTGGCAGGCGATGAACCAACCCCTTCCCGGCCCCAGACCCACACCCGGCCCCACTCCGGGATCCCGACCGACCCCGGGCCCCGTCCCGGGCGCGGTCCCACCCACCGCTGCCGTCGATCCCGACTCGATCCGGCGTGAGGTTGCCGCGTTGCTCGAACAGGCCGACAACGTGGCCGTGACAGGCAACGACACCGTCGGCGACGAGAGCGCGGGCGACGTCGTGACCGGTGGTGAGTCGCTGATCCAGCTGGCCAAGCAGGCGCATCTCCTCGAACAGGCGCATACGGTGATCACCGACGCCCTGGAGAAGGTCGACCGTGTCTGACGTTGTTCTCGGGGTCGTTTCCGGCCGTGTGCGCCATGGCGCGTAGGGCTCGCCTCGATGCCGAGCTGGTCCGGCGGGGGGAGGCCCGATCTCGGGAACATGCCCGGGAGCTCATCGAAGCGGGTCTGGTCAAGGTCAACGGCACCGTAGCCGGCAAGCCGGCCACCAACGTCGATCTCGGCGCGCCGATCGTGGTGGCGGCGAACAACGATGAGGGCTGGGCGTCACGTGGTGCCCACAAACTGCTCGGTGCGCTGGCTGCGTTCGAGCCACACGGTGTTTCCGTCACCGGAAAACGGTGCCTCGATGCGGGTGCCTCCACCGGCGGTTTCACCGACGTCCTGCTTCGCCGGGAGGCCGCAGAGGTCGTTGCCGTCGACGTCGGCTACGGCCAGCTGATCTGGCGTATTCAGAACGATGACCGGGTCCACGTGCATGATCGCACCAACGTCCGCAGCCTGACCGCCGAGCAGATCGGTGGTCCGGTGGATCTGGTGGTGGCCGATTTGTCGTTCATCTCCCTCAATCTCGTCCTCGCCGCGTTCGCCGATTGCGCCAAGCCCGGTGCCGACCTCCTTCCGATGGTCAAACCTCAGTTCGAGGTGGGCAAGGACCGCGTGGGATCAGGCGGAGTGGTGCGCAGTGCCGAGCTGCGCGCAGAAGCAGTGACCGATGTGGCCGAGACCGCGGCGAGCCACGGCCTGCAGACGCTCGCTGTCGTGGCGAGCCCGTTGCCGGGTCCGTCGGGCAATGTTGAATACTTCCTCTGGCTGCGTAAACAGAGCGAACCCGCTGTCGTAGATGACAATGTGCGTATGGCAATTGCCGAGGCGATCGAGAAAGGGCCCCAGTGAGTGATGTGGTGGGTGTCCCCGCTGTAGAGGTTGTGGAGGCGGGTCCGCACGAACGTGAGTTCCTGGTTGTTGCCCACACCGGCCGCGACAACGTGCAGGAGACCATGGCGGTCATCGCGAAACGCTGCGCCGATGCCGGTATCGGATTGCGGGTCGTCGATCACGACATCATGTCCAGCCATCCCGAGCAACGGTATGTGAGCGCGGTTTATCCGCTCGATCCCAACGAACTGCGCGAGATCGGTGCCGACGTTGCCGTGACAGCCGGCGACGACCAGTCGGCCGTCGGTTGTGAGGTCGTCATCGTGCTCGGTGGCGACGGCACATTCTTGCGGGCCGCCGAACTCGCACACCCGGTGTCGGTGCCGGTACTCGGAATCAACCTGGGGCACATCGGGTTTCTCGCCGAAGCGGAAGCGAATCGCATCGACGAGGTGATGGCGAAACTCGTCGACCGCGACTATGAGATCGAAGACCGGATGACGCTCGACATCAGCGTCCGGGTCGACGGAAAGGTCATCGCGCAGACCTGGGCCCTGAACGAGGTGAGCATTCAGAACCTGTCGCGGCAGGGTGTTCTGGAGCTGATCACCGAGGTCGACGGACGCCCGGTCTCGGCGTTCGGTGCCGACGGCATCCTGGTGTCGACACCGACGGGTTCCACCGCCTACGCGTTCTCCGCAGGGGGACCGGTCATGTGGCCCGACCTGGAGGCCATCCTGCTCGTTCCCTCGAACGCGCACGCACTGTTCGCCCGGCCGATGGTGACGAGCCCCCGCTCGCTGGTCGCGGTCGAGGTGATGGCTCGTGGGCAGGATGCTCTTGTTTCCTGCGACGGGCGACGCAACATCGACGTACCGGCCGGCGGCCGCATCGAGGTCATCCGTGGAGCCAAGCCGGTGCACTGGATCCGGATCGACTCCGATCCATTCGCCGACCGGCTCGTGCGCAAGTTCGAATTGCCGGTCACGGGGTGGAGGGGAAGGCAAACCTAGTGCTCGAAGAAATCTCGATCAGCGGTCTGGGCGTCATCGACAAGGCCGGCGCCGAGTTTCATGAAGGCCTGACCGTGCTCACCGGCGAGACCGGTGCGGGTAAGACGATGGTGGTCACCAGCCTGCATCTGCTGTCCGGTGCCCGGGCCGATGCCGGCCGCGTCCGTACCGGCCAGAGCCGGGCAGTGGTGGAAGGCCGTTTCCGGATCACCGGCACCGAGGCCGCGGAAGTGCTCGATTCATCGGGTGCCGAATTGGACGACGACGGCACGGTGATCGCGGTCCGAACGGTCAACGCCGACGGCCGATCCCGGGCTCACCTCGGTGGCCGGTCCGTCCCGGTTGGACTGCTCGGGCAGTTCACCAGCGGCCAGTTGGCGATCCACGGACAGAACGACCAGTTGCGGTTGCTGCGCGCGGAACATCAGCGCGATGCACTCGACCGATTTGCCGCCGATGCCGTGACCAAACCGCTCAAGGCTTACCGCGAAGCACGCGACCGGTGGGTCACACTGGCCGATCAGCTCCGGGAACGACAGGCCAACTCCCGCGAGATCGCGCAGGAGGCCGACCGACTCCGGTTCGGCCTCGACGAGATCGACAAGGTCGCGCCGCAGGCCCGCGAAGACGAAGAGATCGCGATGACGGTGCGCCGGCTCGGTGATCTGGAAACTGTCCGCGCTGCCGCGGCCGCCGCGCTGGTGGCGGTCACCGGCGCCGACCCGAACCACGATGGACAGCTCGGCGGCTCGGTCCTCGACGGGCTGGGCGTTGCACGGACGAGTGTGAGCACGATCAACGACGAGACCCTGCGTGGTCTGCTGCCGCGGATCGAGGAAGCGCTGAATGTCGTGGGCGACATCGGTGAGGAGCTCAGCGGTTTCCTGTCCGGTCTGCCCGCAGATGCGGCCGAGCTCGAGCAGTTGCTGCAGCGTCAGTCCGAACTCAAGTCACTGGTCCGCAAGTACGCCCCGGACATCGATGGTGTGATCGCCTGGGCCGACGCCGCCCGCTCACGGCTCACCGAGATCGGCGACTCGTCGGAATCGCTCGAAGACCTCTCGGCCCGGGTCACCGCTGCCCGCGACGACGTGGGTGTGGCTGCAGGCAAGCTCACCAAGGTGCGCGTGAAGGCGGCAAAGTCGCTGGCGACGAAAGTCAGTTCCGAACTGACCGGTCTGGCGATGGGAGATGCGCAACTGGAGGTCATCGTCACTCCAGACCCGGCAACCGACAACGATCGCCGGTCGCTCGAGATCGCGGGCCGTCAGGTCCATGCCGGCCCCGACGGTACGGACAGGGTGGAGTTCGGACTGGTGGCCCACGCGGGCGCGCCCGTCCGGCCGATCGCCAAATCGGCGTCGGGAGGTGAGCTCTCCCGCGTGATGCTGGCGCTGGAGGTGGTCCTGGCCGGTCCCGGTGGCGGATCGACGATGGTGTTCGACGAGGTCGACGCCGGTGTCGGCGGTCGCGCTGCGGTCGAGATCGGTCGGAGGCTGGCCCGCTTGGCGCAGGCGCATCAGGTCATCGTGGTCACGCACCTGCCGCAAGTTGCGGCATTTGCCGACAATCACCTTCTGATCGGAAAACAGACCTCGGCGGGTTCAAAATCGGCCAGGGGTGCGTCGGTGACGAGTTCTGTGGCAGTTCTCGACCGTGAGGAGCGCGTGGCTGAACTGGCCAGAATGCTTGCCGGACTTGGTGATTCGGATACCGGGCGGGCTCATGCCGAGGAGCTCCTGGGCACTGCGGAGCAAGAGAAAGCGGCATTCTGAGCGCGATACACGTGTTACTCGTGTGACAAAAGAGGCGTGTGTTACGGCGCGCCTCCGACAAAAGTATCGAGTTGTGGTTCAGTGTTTTCCGCATGAGGATGCCTGCCCTGCTATCACGCACAACCGAAACTCTGCCTGGGATCAGCGGTATCGCCAGGATCGACAAGAACACCAAACGACTGCTGTCCAGAGTCGGCCCCGGGGACATCGTGATCCTCGACGAGGTCGACCTGGACCGCATCACGGCCGACGCACTCGTCGCCGCTGATGTGCTGGCCGTCGTGAACGCTTCGACGTCCATCTCCGGTCGTTTCCCCAACCTCGGACCCGAGCTGCTGGCAGCTTCGGGCATCACCCTGATCGACGACGTCGGAGTCGAGGTCTTCCAGCGGATCAAGGACGGCGCCAAGATCCGCGTCGACGAAGGTGGCCTGTACTCGGGTGAGCGCCGGCTCGCCAAGGGCACCGAACTCGGTGAGCGTGAGATCGCCGACCTGATGATCGATGCCAAGGCCGGTCTGGTCGATCACCTCGAAGCCTTCTCGGGCAACACCATCGAATTCATCCGGAGCGAGTCGCCGCTGCTGATCGACGGTGTCGGTGTCCCGGATGTCGACGTGCGCATCGAGGGCCGGCACGTGGTGGTCGTCGCCGACGGACCCGATCACGCCCTGGATCTCAAGCGCCTCAAGCCGTTCATCAAGGAATACCAGCCGATCATGGTCGGTGTTGATGGCGGCGCCGACACCCTGATGGCGATGGGCTACCGACCAGACCTCATCGTCGGTGATCCCGAAGGAATGAAGTCCGCCACGCTCAAGTCCGGCGCCCAGGTTGTCCTGCCTGCCGACCCCGATGGCCACGCCCCGGGACTCGAGCGGATCCAGGACCTCGGAATCGGCGCGATGACGTTCCCGGCCGCCGGATCGGCAGCCGACCTCGCGCTGTTGCTCGTCGACCATCACGACGCCGCACTCATCGTCACGGTGGGCCACCCCGCCTCGATCGACGAGTTCTTCGACCGCAGCCTGCGTGAATCGAACCCCTCGACCTTCCTCACCCGGCTCAAGGTCGGTGCCAAACTCGTCGACGCCAAAGCAGTTGCGACCCTGTATCGTTCGCGGGTTTCCGGCGTTGCCATCGCACTGCTGATCCTGGCCGCACTGGTGGCCGTCGTCGTCGCGGTGATGATGTCGAGCAGCGGCAACGAAGTGGCCGACTGGATCGTCGACCAATGGAACCGCCTCACCGACTGGGCTGCGCGCGTGTGGAATGAATGATCGCCGCCGGTGACCTCTGGGCGTCGTTGCCTCTGAGGGTTCTTCGGCTGGTCCGATCTAATACTCCTGGAATGAGATTTTTGTGATTTCGCTTCGCCAGCACGCTATTTCGCTGGTCGCGGTGTTCCTCGCCCTCGCTGTCGGTGTGGTGCTGGGATCCGGATTTGTTGCTGACACGTTCGGATCGGCCAGTGGCGCCGAAGACAATCATGAGCAGGAACTGCGCGACGAGAATCAGCAGCTGACCAACAATGTCAACTCCGCCAACAACTTCGACACCGCGATCGCGGGTCGCCTGTTGGCCGACTCCCTCACCGACCGTCCGGTGCTGATCATCACCGCTCCGGGCGCCGACGAGGGTGATGTCGCGACCGTCAAAGACAACCTGAACAAATCGGGAGCCATCGTCAGCGGACAGCTGGCACTCACAGACAGCTTCGTGAGCGATCAGAATGCGGAGAAGATGCGTTCGATCGTCGACCAGTCGATTCCGCCCGGCAGTACCTTGAAGACCGAATTGACCGACTCCGGCGGTCGGGCCGGTGATCTGTTGGGGCTGCTGCTCAACTTGTCGCCGGAGGATGCGGAACCGCAGGTGGACGCCGCTGCCACCGAGGCCGGCCTGGCCGCACTCAAGCAGGGTGGGTTCATCGACTACGCCGACGGTGCGGTGGCTCCCTCTCAGCTCTCGATCATCGTGACGGGCAACAAGTTTGCCGACGACTCCGGTGCCCGCGGACCGGTGATCGCCCGCTTTGCGTCGGCTTTCTCCGAACGCGGTGCCGGCACCGTCCTGGTCGGCCGGACCGGATCTGCGGACGGCTCGTCACCGATCGCGGTGGTCCGCGCCGATCCGAGTCTGAACGCAAAGGTCTCCACCGTCGACAACGTCAATCAGACCACCGGCAACATCACCGCCGTACTGGCGCTGATCGACGAGCTGGGCAACAAGAACGGTGCCTACGGCACCGGACCCGGTGCGACGGCAATTGCGCCGGAGAGCTGATCGAACTCGCCCGACCGCTCTGAAAGTCTGACTGCGATGCCACGTGTCATCTGCGCCACATTGGCGTGCGGCTCGTGGCGTTCGTGTCTGTGACGTCTGGTTCTGAGGAATCGCCGAGTTGTGTCAACAGTAGGAAATCTGTCCATTGGTGTTACCGTGGAGTCCCGTAGGTAGGCAAGGATTTCTTGCCGCAGTACTGACAAGTCGAGCTTTGTGTTCGGCTTCGTCTTACAACCGGCGGGCCGAACGATGAGTTCGGCTCCGTCGCACGCCGAAACGGGAGAAGCGTTGCGTCCACTACGTCATGTGCGGTCAGGCACAAAGCACATCTTCGTGACCGGGGGCGTCGCATCGTCACTCGGCAAAGGTCTGACGGCTTCGAGCCTCGGCCAGTTGCTCACCGCGCGCGGTCTGCGGGTCACCATGCAGAAGCTGGATCCGTACCTCAACGTTGATCCCGGAACGATGAACCCGTTCCAGCATGGCGAGGTGTTCGTCACCGAAGACGGCGCCGAGACCGATCTCGATGTGGGCCACTACGAGCGCTTCCTCGATCGTGATCTCTCGGGTTTCGCGAATGTGACCACCGGACAGGTGTATTCCACCGTCATCGCCAAAGAACGCCGCGGCGAGTATCTCGGCGACACGGTGCAGGTCATCCCTCATATCACCGATGAGATCAAGAGCCGCATCCTGGCGATGAGCCAGGCGGACAACGACGGCGAGATCCCCGACGTGGTCATCACCGAAATCGGTGGCACGGTCGGCGACATCGAATCGCAGCCGTTCATCGAGGCCGCGCGCCAGATCCGTCACGACGTGGGTCGCGACAACGTCTTCTTCCTGCACGTGTCGCTGGTTCCGTACCTCGCGCCGTCGGGCGAGCTCAAAACCAAGCCCACCCAGCACTCGGTGGCCGCGCTGCGCAGCATCGGTATCCAGCCTGACGCGCTGATCCTGCGCTGTGATCGCGACGTGCCGGAGGGCCTGAAGAACAAGATCGCACTCATGTGTGACGTCGACGTCGAAGGTGTCATCTCGACGCCGGACGCTCCGTCGATCTACGACATCCCCAAGGTGCTGCACTCCGAACAGCTCGATGCCTACGTAGTCCGCAAGCTCGGTCTGCCATTCCGGGACGTCGACTGGACTGTGTGGGGCGAGCTGCTCAAGCGCGTCCACGAGCCTCGCGAAGAGGTCACGATCGCGCTGGTCGGAAAATATGTCGAGTTGCCCGATGCGTACCTGTCGGTCACCGAGGCCATTCGCGCCGGCGGTTTTGCCCATCGGGCCCGCGTGAACCTGGTGTGGGTGCAGTCGGATGACTGCGCCGAGGACGCCGGTGCCCAGGCCGTGCTCGCCCAGGCAGACGGCATCCTGATCCCCGGTGGATTCGGCATCCGCGGCATCGAGGGCAAGGTCGGCGCGATCCGGTATGCCCGCACGCACAACGTCCCGCTCTTGGGACTGTGCCTGGGCCTGCAATGCATCGTCATCGAGGCCGCACGCGTCGCTGGACTCGCCGACGCGAGCTCCACCGAGTTCGATCCCGACACGCCTTACCCGGTGATCTCGACGATGGCCGATCAGGAAGATGCCGTCGCCGGTGACGCCGATCTCGGCGGGACAATGCGATTGGGCGCCTACCCGGCGAAGCTGGAACGCGGCTCTGTCGTGGCGAATGCCTATGGCTCCGTTGATGTTTCCGAACGCCACCGCCATCGCTTCGAGGTCAACAACAGCTACCGCGACAAGATCGCCGAAAGTGGGCTGGTGTTCTCGGGTACCTCGCCGGACGGTCACCTGGTCGAGTTCGTCGAGTACCCGCGTGAGGTGCACCCGTTCCTGGTCGGAACCCAGGCCCACCCTGAGCTGAAAAGCCGGCCGACGCGTCCGCACCCGTTGTTCAGTGCATTCGTGCGGGCGTCGCTGCGGTACAAGATGGCCGAGCGGTTGCCGGTGAACGTCCACGGTGACGACGATCCCGATCCTGATCTCGATTCCGATCTCGATCAGGCTCTCGACGTGACCGCTGCAGAGGCGGGCGCGAAAGAGGCCGGCATTTGAGCGAGCGTCATGAGTTCCGGACCCTCGGAACCGACGTTCGGTACGACGGGGCGATTCTGGCGCTCCGCGTCGACGAGGTCGCGATGCCCGGAGGGGGTTCCGCCAAACGCGAAGTGGTCGAACACCACGGCGCCGTTGCGGTCGTGGCCGTCAACGATCGGGACGAGATCGCGCTGGTGCTGCAGTACCGCCATCCGATCGGACGGCGCCTGCTCGAACTACCGGCGGGGCTTCTCGACGGGGGACCGCAGGAGAGCCCGGTCGACGCGGCCCGCCGTGAACTGCTCGAGGAAACCGGTCTTGCCGCCGAGCGGTGGCAGGTGCTGGTCGACGTCGACGTCTCACCCGGATTCACCGACGAGGCGCTGCGGATTTATCTCGCCACCGGGATAACCGAAGTGCCACAACCGGATCCGGAACACGAGGAAGCCGACATGACATTGCACTGGGTTGCTCTCGGCGATGCGGTCCAGAAGGTCCTCGCCGGTGAGATCGTCAATGCGACGGCGGTGGCCGGCATCTTGGCACTGGGTGCCTCGCGCGCGCAAGCGGTTCCGTTGCGCGATGTCGATGCTCCGTGGACCGACCGGCCCGTGGCGTTCGCCGAACGTCGAGCCGCCCGATCATGACCACGCGCCGAACCTCATGACGCTCGCAGACCAGGTGCAGATCTACCTGGATCACCTGGAGGTCGAACGAGGTTCGGCGCGAAACACTTTGCAGTCCTATGCCCGCGACCTCCGCCGCTATCAGGACTACCTGGCCGCGCGGGGGATCGATACGCTCGCCGACGTCACCGAAGCAGACATTCGCGAGTTCCTGGTCGCACTGCGCCGCGGTGACGCAGACAACGGCAAACCGCCGCTGGCCGACAGTTCGATCGCGCGAACCCTGGTGGCCACGAGAGGTTTTCACAAATTTGCCGCGGTCGAAGGGTTCGTGCAGGCCGACGTCGCACACGCTGTGGCTCCGCCCAAGGCTCCCCGGAGACTTCCGAAGAGCCTGCCGGTCGACGAGGTTCTCGCGATTCTCACCGCCAGCGGGGGAGAGGACGCCGCCGACGACTCGAGGTCGTTGCGGAACCGGGCACTGCTCGAACTGCTGTACAGCTGCGGGGCCCGCATCTCGGAAGCCGTCACACTCGACGTCGACGACATCGACACCGAGTCGCGGTCTGTTGTGCTGCGCGGCAAGGGCGGAAAAGAGCGGATCGTCCCGGTGGGGCGACCGGCGATCGCCGCACTCGACGCCTACCTCGTGCGTGGCCGGCCCGCGCTGGTCTCCAAGTTCAACCCGGCACTGTTCCTCAACACCCGAGGCGGCCGGCTGAGCCGCCAGAGCGCGTGGCAGGTACTGGTCGACGCATCCGAGCGGGCCGGACTGGACAAGGCGGTCTCGCCGCACACCCTGCGGCACAGCTTTGCGACCCATCTGCTCGACGGCGGTGCGGATGTCCGTGTGGTGCAGGAATTACTCGGCCACGCGTCGGTCACGACCACGCAGGTGTACACACTCGTGACGGTCGGAACCATGCGTGAGGTGTACGCACTCGCACATCCCCGAGCCCGGTGAGACCCGAAAAGAGCAGGTGCGGACCCGCTTCGCGGTGAGCCTCCGCGTTGCCAGGGCAGTGACCCACTAGGCTCGTGGTGTGACAACGCCGCAGCCACCTGAATACGGGCGCGGGCGTGATGCGAATCAGTTGATGCTCTCGACGCCGCACCGCGGCACCGAGGAATTCGACCGCGAAAAGCCCAGCGCACCCGGAGAGCTCGGGCCGACCGGTCGTGAGCTGCGTCCGGTCCCCGAACCGTTGCCGCTCGATCGGCACGGTCCCGCCACGGTGGTCGCTGTCTGCAATCAAAAGGGTGGCGTCGGTAAAACCACATCGACCATCAACCTGGGTGCGGCCCTGGCCGAGTGCGGTCGTCGGGTACTGCTTGTCGATCTCGACCCCCAAGGTGCGTTGTCCGCGGGTCTCGGAGTGCCCCACCACGAACTCGATCTGACCGTTCACAACATGCTGGTCCCGCCTCAGGTCTCTGCGGACGACGTCCTGATGCGGACGCGGGTCGACGGCATGGACCTGTTGCCGTCCAACATCGACCTGTCGGCAGCCGAGATCCAGCTGGTCAACGAGGTGGGCCGCGAGCACACACTCGGACGTGCGCTGCATCCGCTGCTCGACCGCTACGACTACGTCCTCATCGATTGCCAGCCGTCGCTGGGGTTGCTCACCGTCAACGCGCTTGCCTGCGCCGACACCGTTGTGATCCCGATGGAGTGCGAGTACTTCAGCCTGCGCGGTCTGGCGTTGCTCAACGACACCATCGACAAGGTCCGCGACCGACTCAACCCCCGGCTGACGCTCGGCGGAATCCTGGTCACGATGTTCGACGCCCGCACCCTGCATTCCCGAGAGGTGATGCAGCGCGTCGTCGAGGTCTTCGGAGACAAGGTCTACGACACCGTCATCAGCCGGACCGTGCGGTTCCCGGAAACCAGTGTCGCCGGTGAACCCATCACCTCGTGGGCACCGAAATCAGGCGGCGCCAGGGCATATCGGGCGCTGGCTCGCGAAGTCATTTACCGCACGCGCTAGATGACCGAGCCGCAGTCACCGACGCCGACGCCGGAACCCGAGGTTGTCGGGAAGTCGCGGTTTCAGGTCAAGCTGACCAACTTCGAGGGCCCGTTCGATCTGCTGCTCAACCTCATCGGCCAGCATCGGCTCGACGTCACCGAGGTGGCGTTGCATGAGGTGACCGACGACTTCATCGCGTACACCAAAGCACTCGGTGCCGAGATGGAACTCGATCAGACCACGGAGTTCCTGGTGGTGGCCGCGACATTGCTCGACCTCAAAGCGGCCAGGCTGCTGCCCTCTGGTGAAGTCGAGAACGACGAGGATCTGGCGCTGCTCGAAGCCCGAGACCTCCTGTTTGCGCGTCTCCTCCAGTACCGGGCCTACAAGCAGGTCGCGATGTTATTCGCGGAGCTGGAAGCGGCAGCGCTGCAACGCTATCCGCGCGGGGTATCGCTGGAACCGCGGTTCGAGTCGTTGCTTCCGGAGGTGACCATCGGCGTGAGTCCGGCGGTGTTCGCCGAGGTGGCGGTGTCGGCGATGACCCCCAAACCGGTCCCCAAGGTGGGGCTCGGGCACTTGCACATCGAGAAGGTGTCGGTACCCCAGCACGCGGTGCGGGTGGGGGAGATCTTGCGGAACGCCGGAGCGGGCGCCTGGGTCAGCTTCACCGACCTGGTCGTCGAATGCGAGAACGGCCTCGAGGTGGTCGCGCGGTTCTTGGCACTGTTGGAGTTGTACCGCGAACGGGCTGTCGCCTTCGAGCAGCCCGAGGCCCTCGGATCGTTGTTGGTGAGCTGGACGGGCGAGCTCGAAGACGCTCAGGTGATTGTCGAGAAGGGCGAGGACTATGGCTGATGACACGCCGGCTGACGAGACGCCGGCTGGAGAGACGCACGAGGTTCCTGGGACGGACACCGACGAGGTGACCGACGTGCGGGCCGACGCTCTGTTCGAAGACGACGCCGACAGTGACGCGTCGGACGCCGACCTCCCGGTGGAAGACCTCCTCGCGGACGACGAACTTCGTTCGGCGCTCGAAGCGATGCTGCTCGTCACCGATACACCGGCTGCCACCGACCAACTGGCGTCCGTGCTGGAAGAAAAGGCATCGCGGGTCGAGGCGATGTTGCGGCAAATGTCGAATGAACTGACCGACCGCAACAGCGGCATGGACCTTCGCTATGCCGGTGACGGCTGGCGGCTCTACACGCGCAATGAGTACGCGCCGTATGTCGAGCGACTTCTCCTCGACGGTGCCCGGACCAAACTGACCAGAGCCGCGCTCGAAACCCTGGCCGTGGTGGCCTACCGGCAACCGGTCAGCAGGTCGCGGGTGAGTGCGGTGCGTGGGGTCAACGTGGACGGTGTTGTACGCACCTTGCTGGCTCGTGGGTTGATCGCCGAAGTCGGAACCGACCCGGATTCGGGTGCAGTGACGTACGGCACGACGGAACTATTTTTGGAACGTCTGGGGTTGGCTTCTTTGGGCGAGCTACCGGATCTCGCGCCGTTGCTCCCCGACGTGGACGTCATCGATGCCCTCGGAGATGAGCTACACCGCGACCCGCGATTCGCCAAACTGGCAGGTAACCCGTCAGACTTGAAGAACAAAACCAACAACATCACCGTTGATGACGACTGATCCGCGTGCTGCGGACCGATCGATTCAATGGGAATTAGGGATAGAGAATGGCACCCGCTAGCCGAGACGGCAGACCGGACAGAGACAAAAACAAAGGCAATAGGCGCACACCGCGTGAGGACGGACATTCGTTCGACAACCGCGACGCCAAGCCCTATTCAGAGCGCGGAGGCCGGCCGACCGGAGAGCGCGGAGGCAGGCCGACCGGAGAGCGCGGAGGCAGGCCGACCGGAGAGCGCGGAGGCAGGCCGACCAGTGATCGTGGTGGACGCCCCAGTGCTGAACGTGGTGGACGTCCCGCGAGTGATCGTGGTGGACGTCCCAGCGTCGAGCGTGGCGGCAGGCCGACCGGCGAACGCGGCGGACGCCCCAGCGGCGAGCGTGGCGGCAGGCCGACCGGCGAACGCGGCGGACGCCCCAGCAGCGAACGCGGTGGCCGGCCCACCGGAGATCGTCGCGAATACTCATCCGGCGACCGCCGCGAGCATTCGTCCGGCGACCGCCGCGAATACTCATCCGGCGACCGCCGCGGAAACCCGTCCCACGATCGTGGCTCCCGCCCCACCGGAGAACATGCCGATCGGCCGACCGGAGACCGTTCGACGAAACCGGGTGGAAAGCCGACTGGTGGCAAGCCCGCTGGTGGCAAGCCCGCTGGTGGAAAGCCCACGAAGGGTGCAGCAGAGGCGCGTTTCAAGAAGACTCACCGCAAGGGCTTCAATCCCGAGCGCGGACCGCGTTCGGCACCGGATGTCAAGAGCGGTCAGGTTCGTCTGAACAACGCCAAGCCGGCACGCGACCAGAATCCGCTTGACGCCGCCAATGACGGGGCAACGTATGTCGAGGGCGGATTGCGCCTGCAGAAGGTGCTGGCTCAGGCCGGCGTGGCTTCGCGACGCGGCGCCGAGGAACTGATCGCTGCCGGCCGTGTTGAGGTCGACGGTGAGATCGTCCTAGAGCAGGGTCTGCGCATCAACCCGGAGACCGCAGTGGTCCGGGTTGACGGCCTCCGCGTGGTCATCAACGAGGAGCATCAGTACCTCGCCTTGAACAAGCCGAAGGGCTGGCAGTCGACGATGTCCGACGAGTTCGGACGTCCGTGCATCGGTGACCTGGTCGCCGAGCGGGTCATGTCCGGGCAACGGCTCTTTCACGTCGGACGTCTCGACGCCGACACCGAAGGCTTGATTCTGCTGACCAACGACGGTGAGCTGGCGCATCGCCTGATGCACCCGTCGTTCGAGGTTCCCAAGACGTACATGGTGACCGTGAAGGGCGAAGTCCATCGCAACCTGGGTCGCACCCTGCGCGATGGCATCGAACTCGATGACGGTCCGGCAAAAGTTGACAAGTTCGCATTGCTGGACGTCAACCAGGGCATCTCGTTGCTGCGTCTGACGCTGCACGAAGGCCGCAAGCGCATCGTCCGTCGTCTTCTCGCCGAGGCAGGCTACCCGGTTATTCGCCTGGTACGCACCGACATTGGCGCTGTCAACGTCGGTGAACAGCGTCCCGGAACCTTGCGGGTCATGGGCAACGATGAGGTCGGCGCGCTCTACAAGGCGGTGGGAATGTGACCACGCTTGGTGTGATCGCCATCGATGGTCCGGCGGGAACCGGTAAATCGAGTGTGTCGCGCCGCGTGGCCGCCGCGTTGGGTGCCAACTACATCGACACCGGAGCCATGTATCGGGTTGCGACCCTGCGTGCACTGCGGGCCGGTGTGGCATTGGACGATCCGGAAGCGATCGACAAAGCCACTGAAGGCGTGCGTATCTCGGTCACCAACGATGCTGAGAAGCAGGTCGTGCTGATGGACGACGACGACGTCTCTGACGAGATTCGACGCGACGAGGTCACTCGCGCGGTATCGGCCGTGTCGGCTGTGCCCGCCGTGCGTGCTCGTCTGGTGCAGGCCCAGCGTGATCAAGCGCAGACCGGGCTCAGCGTGCTCGAGGGCCGCGACATCGGAACCGTTGTGTTCCCCGATGCCGAGCTCAAGGTGTACCTGACCGCGACGCCGGAGGCTCGCGCGCAGCGGCGACATGAACAGAACATCGCCGCAGGTATGGACAGTGATTACCAGACGGTGCTCGCGGACGTGATCCGCCGGGACCATCTGGATTCGACACGGTCGACGTCGCCCTTGCGACCGGCCGATGATGCAGTACAGGTCGACACCACAGACCTGGGCATCGAAGAGGTGATCGCCAAGCTGGTCGAGTTGGCGCGCAACCGGATTGGGGTAGAGGCATGAGTGACAACTTTGATGGGGCGGCAATTTCGTCCGACGGAATGTGGACGGACGAATCCGACTTCGAGCTCGTGGAGCTCGCCGACCTCGGGGTCGATGGTGCGCCGTTGGCGGTGCCCACCGTTGCGATCGTCGGACGCCCGAACGTGGGCAAGTCGTCGCTGGTGAACCGAATCCTGGGACGCCGCGAAGCGGTGGTCGAGGACATCCCCGGTGTGACCCGTGACCGCGTCTCGTACGAGGCATCGTGGGCCGGACGTCGATTCATGGTGCAGGACACCGGTGGTTGGGAACCCGACGCCAAGGGCCTGCAGCAGTCCGTGGCCCGCCAGGCCGAGATTGCGATGAAGACCGCCGACGCAATCGTGTTGGTTGTCGACACGACCGTGGGCGCCACGGCCACCGATGAAGCAGTCGCCAAGGTCTTGCGTCGCTCGAAGACTCCGGTCTTGTTGGCCGCCAACAAGGTTGACGACGAGCGGCTGGAAGCGGAAGCTGCGTCGCTGTGGTCGCTGGGTCTGGGGGAACCGTTCACGGTGTCCGCCGCCCACGGTCGCGGTACCGGTGATCTGCTCGACCGGATCCTCGAAGCACTACCCGAAACGCCGCGTGAATCCACTCTGACGGGTGGCCCGCGTCGAGTTGCGTTGGTGGGCAAGCCCAATGTGGGCAAGAGCTCGCTGATGAACAAGCTCACCGGTGAAGACCGAGCTGTGGTCGACAACGTCGCCGGCACGACCGTCGACCCTGTCGATGAACTCGTCGAACTCGGTGGACGGGTGTGGAACTTCGTCGACACCGCAGGTTTGCGCAAGAAGGTGTCGCAGTCGAGCGGTCATGAGTTCTACGCGTCGTTGCGTACCCGGTCGGCCATCGAGGCCGCCGAGGTCGCGGTGCTGCTGATCGATGCGTCGGAGCCGATCACCGAGCAGGACCAGCGTGTTCTGACGATGATCATCGAGGCCGGCCGCGCATTGGTGATTGCGTTCAACAAGTGGGACCTCGTCGATGAGGATCGCCGGCTGCAGTTGGCCAAGGAAGTCGACCGCGACCTGTCGCGGGTGCCCTGGGCGCGCACGGTCAACATTTCGGCGCATACCGGTCGGGCAGTGGCAAAGCTTGTGCCCGCACTGGATACGTCGTTGGCATCGTGGGACAAGCGAGTGTCGACGGGGCAGCTCAACACCTGGCTCAAGGAAGTCATCGCCGAGACTCCGCCGCCGATGCGTGGTGGACGCCTGCCGCGGGTGATGTTCGCGACCCAGGCAGCTACTCGGCCGCCGACGTTTGTCTTCTTCACTACGGGCTTCCTGGAGGCCGGTTACCGTCGGTTCTTGGAGCGAAAACTGCGCGAGGCCTTCAACTTCGACGGCTCGCCGGTTCGGGTGAACGTCCGAGTGCGCGAGAAGCGCGAGCGTAAGAAGTAGCAGCAACAGTCAGTGTGCGACCTGCCCCGATCAACAACAGTTGGTCGGGGCAGGTTCGTTCAGGCAGCGTGATACTTGGCACGGCGCCATCCGAAGTCGACCTTGTACACCGGTGCCTCGGCTGCCTTCTTCTCGAATGCCGCGCGGGCGCGTTGTTTGAACCATTCGGCGTCGGCGTCGCTGTCCGGGTTCCACATCTCCGGATTCGTGAAGTAATTCTCCGGGAAGTGAGTGTTGTTGGGCCGCGGCGGATCCAGGGTTCCGCGTTGGCGCCACCCGACCCGACCCTGCCAGCCGGGTGGGCCGGTGCCGTCGTTGATGATCTCGGTGATCCAGCCGGTGTCGCCGTCGTGGATGTGGCCGTGATCGGGTCCGCAGACCAGGGTCAGGACGGTGATGTCGGTGCGTCCACCTTTGGAGTACTCGACCATGTGATGGACCGCTGTTTCCGTCGCGGGCGCATCACAGCCGGGCCGGGAGCAGCCCCGTTCGGCGGCGATCAGCGCCAGGCGTTGATACGCGGTCGCCAAACGTTTTTCACGACCCAGGAACAGGGGGCGATGTTTGTCGTCGAGCAGTGCCAGGAACTTACGACTCACACCGGCCAGGCGCAGGGCATCGCGGACCGGCACCACGCCACCGGAGGCGGTGGTCGCCAGACCGGCTTCGGCCTCGAGTTGCTCCAGGGTCATCGTGACGATCACCTGAGCCGGTAGCCCACGGTGCTGACCGAGGATGCCTTGACCGACCACCATTTCCATCAACCGTTTGAACGCGTCATGATTGCGTTGTCCTGGCGTGCGGGTGTCGCGCTTGGCTGCGGCCTTGAGCGTTTCGGCGTCCGCTTTGTCGGCACTTCCGGTAGGTGAGTCCGGATCGTCCGGGTTGTTCATTCCTTGCGCGGCCCATTTCGCGGCCACGATGTCCCACAACGCTTTGGTCGTCGGATCCAAAGTGCCTTTGATCCCCGCCATATGGTCGGCACCCTGCTTGGACACTTTCAGGTCGCGTTTTTGCGCCCGGTCGACGTCATCGAACTCACCATCCGGGTTCAGGTACGCATCCAGATGCAGACCCACCCTTTTCAACTCGTCCGGATCCATCGTCCGGGCGGCTTCGGCCATCAGGCGTTCACCCTCGGACCACGACGCCAGGTCACTACGAATAGTGCCCGGCAGCGCCCGCAGCACTTCATCGATCACGTTGTAGTGGGCGATCCCGATCGCACCGTCCCGCAACGCCAGCCAAGTCGTGGGATACACCGGCGACGTGATCTCACCTGATGGTGTGTGCCATTCACCCACGCGTTCAGCGCGTTTCGACCGCGCACTGGCCTGGGTCGCCGAGATGCGTAGCTGGTGACGCAAGAACTTGTTGTGCTTGAGACCCTGCTTCGCGGCCACCGACCGCTCCCGCAACTCCACCGCTATCCGGACCTTCACGGCTTCATCACGACGGCTCTGCATCTCCACAACTTGCGCGAGTTCGACGGTTTCTTTGTCCGACAACATCGCCAGCGATACATCAACGAGTCTGCGGGACAATGTCTCCCGGACAGCAACGATCTCCTCCGCATCAAGAGCCATGCCCTCGATACGGTCGATCAGATCTGCCACCCCCGAACCCATGGAATATTTCTATCAGCACCCTAAGACAAATCCGTTACCAGCGGTTTTTGCGTCAAACCTGGCTCA
This sequence comes from Nocardia sp. 348MFTsu5.1, assembly GCF_000383535.1. Classification (NCBI taxonomy): domain Bacteria; kingdom Bacillati; phylum Actinomycetota; class Actinomycetes; order Mycobacteriales; family Nocardiaceae; genus Nocardia; species Nocardia sp. 348MFTsu5.1. The sequence continues at coordinate 258,206 of NZ_KB911515.1, read as the reverse complement.
CGTCAGCCGATCCGAGCGTGTACGTCATCGATCGATTCGATGAACCACACGTGGCGGCCGCGATTGGATTCGCGCACAAAGGCTGCCAACGATTCGCTGCGCGCGATCTCGATCGAAATGTCTCCGATGATCGCGATCACGATTTGGTAGGTCACCATCTTCTGCAAATACTCGCCCGCGACACCGGTGCGGAGGTCCAGGAAGCCGTCAGGCAGTCGAGTGAGGGGTATGATCACAGCCGCCACCCGTCGGCCCCACGTGGCTCCGACGGCGTCCAGGGCGGCGATGGACTCTCCGGTCTCGCCGTAGACCATCAGTTCTTCGCCGTTCGAGGTTTGCTGGAATGTAGTCACGAGAAATTCCCTCCTTCGGTGATGTCGCGGAGCAGAGTGAGTACGTCGGTGGTATCGCTGATGCTGCCCTGTGCAATGACTTTCAACGATCGGCGGGTCCGGTCTGGCGCTGCGGTGAGGCGTAGGGGAGTGACGCCACTCCGTCCACCCACCGCGCCGTTGAGCACTGTGATGATGCGGTCGGAGTCGTCGGCGCCGATGTTGTCGAAGTCGATGACAACGGTGCTGTGTGCGGTCAGGCCGCCCTCGGTCTGCGGCGCTGGAATCTGGACGGTCGGGTTGGGCTCAACACCCGTCACAAATGCCTCCAGGTCTGGTCTCGTGATCCGGTACTGCTTGCCCACCCGTGCGGCGCGTAGGCGTCCATCGCGGATGTATGCGCGGATGGTCCGCACATGGAGCCCGAGTTCGTCGGCCACCTCTTCGGCGGATAGGAAATTCGCAGTGGTCACAATAGGGAAATATACGTGATTATAGGGAAGTATGCGGAAGGATTGCGTATCCGGCGGGGAGAGACGTGGTGAACGTCTGCGAGCGCCCGTTTGCCGCCTGTGTCGTGTGCAAATTGGGCTTCTACCAGCCGATTTTCGTTGGGGGTGGTGCCTGAGGTAATCTCATTCAGCACCCTTCGCAGGGAGTGCCACGGGCTGTGGCGCAGCTTGGTAGCGTACTTGACTGGGGGTCAAGTGGTCGCAGGTTCAAATCCTGTCAGCCCGACAAAGAAAAGCCTGGTCAGAGATCATCTGACCAGGCTTTTTTGGTTCTGCGATGGTATCCGGTGCTGTCGCGTAGTCGCGGGTGATCGGGCGACAGAACCGCTGCTCAGGGTTGTTCGATCGGCACGCAATCGTGCAGGCAGTTCGGGTTCGTCGACGGCGACTCCGCAGTCGCCTTCCGGTGCAGCACCGCGCGCGTCGGAACAACCTCCAGCGTTTCGGCGGAGAGGCGGGCCGTGCCATCGACGATCAACGTGTAGCCCCCGGGTTCGCGCGGTGGCCAGATGACCGTGACGTCGCCGTGGCTCGACACGTTGGTGCGTGTGGTTCGTCCGATCGTGCCGAGGTCGAGGGCGCCATCGGCGAGCACCGGGTCCACGGCGACGGTATGCGCGCGGAAGTCGTCGCCGACGGTCACCAGATACGCAAAGGCGAAGTCGGCAAGGGTATCGGCCAGCTGATCGAGATCTACCTTGACGCTCATGACGCCATTCTATGTTCGCCGTCGCTGTCGACCCAACGGCCGCATTTCCGCGGGCACCGACAATCCGCTAACCCAGCTTGACCGGGCCCAGCGCCGAATTGATCGCCGCCGTGTATGCCTTGTAGCCGTTGATGTTTGGGTGGAAGGGAGCCGGATCGAACGGCCCCAGGATCCAGGCAGCCGGCGCGTTGACGCCGTGGCCGTCGAAGCGCGACGCGACGTCGACGAATTGGAAGCCGGCCCTGTCCGCCGCAGCCTTGATCATGGTGTTGAGCAGGTTGGCGCCGGCGTTGAGCGCGTCTTGCTCGTCAGGGGACGCACCGAGGAAGGCGCCGAACTTCGGCGAGAAGAGCCGCGGGTAGCCGGTCACCACCACGTGCGCGTTCGGCGCCGCCGCGGAGACCTGGGCGTAGACCGTGTCGAGCAGGACTGGCAGTTGGTTCGTGATGCGAGCGCTGACAAGTGCGGTGGCGCCGGCGCACTGCGCGTCGGTGCCACCGAGGCAGGCGGTCACCGCCTGCGACCAGCCGATGTCGTTTCCGCCGATGGTGAGCGTGACCAGGTCTGTGTCGGCGTCGAGTGCGGTGAGCTGTCCGCCCGAGACCAGCGAGACTGTGGTGGCACCGGCGCACGCGACGAAATCATCGAGCGCGATCTTCTGCCGGCCGTCGAGCTGAACGGCGTATGCCGAGGACGAGCGACCGCAGGGCCCGTAGGGCGGCACGCCGTAACCGGACGCGTAAGAGTCTCCTAGCGCGTCGTACACCGCGTCCGGTGGTGGAGCGGCAGTGGCCGTCGGCGACGCGATGGTCCCACCGATTAGGAGGAGGAGCACGAGGAGGAAGGCGGACGACCATGTCCGAAGGTAGTGCATCATAGTGTGACCATAGTCACACTTATGCTCGGTGCGCCAGCATCGCTTCGAATGCCATCGCCGCCGGAGGGCAGGTCGCACGACATCGATGCGCGAGTGCACGGGAAAGCGGTAGGGCGAGCAGGCTCTTCGAGCACTGGCCATTCATCCGGTCGCCGTAGCGCGAACGCTTGAAATCCCTCAAAAGCCCTCTCGCGCTTGGGCGAAATGGCTCAAGCGTTTGCGGCAAGCGATACCGTCGTCGTACGCCGCCCGCTTCTCGATCAAGCGGCTCCAAGAGGGTCGAACCAGCCAAGGGGCAACAGATGAACAAGAAGATGACTACGATTCTCTGTGGCTCAGCAGTCGGGTTTGCGTTGCTGGCGACCCCAATCGCCAACGCCGGCCCGGCCACGGGACCCAATTGGGGTCAAACAGTCAAGGAATGCAACTTGAACTCGTGTTACCCGAACGGCGAAAGCCGCGGTGCATTCGTGTCGGGTGTAGCTCAGACCAACCCGAATGGATACGCCACAAACATCCATGACCCGAAGCTGAATGCGACTCCGGGCAACTCCCAGGCCGGTCTGGCGAAGGGGAAGTCACCCTTCTCCTGACCCGTTCGCAACCGGGACGCTATTCGGAACACAACTTCTGTATCAGTCCACCTCGAGTGAGCTAGGTTCGAGCCATGTCATTCGACGTGGCGCCTGACGACTACACCAGGTTCATGGGCCGCTACTCCGAACCTCTGGGTGCATTGTTCGCTGACGCAGCCGGAGTTTCTGGTGGACAGCGTGTTCTCGATGTCGGATGTGGACCGGGTGCCCTGACCAGTCATCTCGTGGCGCGCGTCGGAGTCGACCGTGTGAGCGCAGTCGACCCGTCGTCGTCCTTCGTTGACGGCACGAGAGCAAGGTTTCCGGGTATCGACGCACGCCAGGGCGTAGCCGAGGACTTGCCGTATGAATCCGATTCGTTCGATGTCGCGCTGGCTCAGTTGGTGGTGCATTTCATGACTGATGCCGATCGAGGGGTGGCTGAAATGGCCCGCGTGACCCGGTCGGGCGGCACCGTCGGGGCATGCGTCTGGGATCTCGGACCAAACGAGCGGGGGCCTATTTCGTTGCTGTGGCGGATGGTTCGCGAACTCGACCCCGAAGCCCAAGACGAATCCCAGCTGGCCGGTGTCCGGGAAGACGAGTTGGTGACACTGTTCACCAACGCCGGACTCGGTGATATCGACTCCAGTGAACTCACCGTCCGGGTGGCGTATACGTGTTTCGAAGAATGGTGGGAGCCCAATACGTTCGGTATCGGCCCGGCAGGGATCTACGTCGCCAGTCTTTCACCCGAGCGACGGGCCGCACTGCGTGAGCGCTGTGCCGCGGAACTCCCGGACGGACGGTTCGAACTCGAGGCAACCGCATGGTGTGCGGTGGGCCGGTCCTGACAATCGGTCCTGACAATATTTGGGGCCTTCACTTGTCGACGGCTGTGCCGAACCACCGGGGCAGATGATGAATCAGATCCTGCTGGTCCTCACCGACCCAGGCCACATGGCCGTCGGGCCTCAGTAGGACCGCAGGAACATCCAGTTCGTCGCTCACCTCGACGACGTGTTCGATCCGATCTCCCCAGCCCTCCACCGAGAGTTGAGCAGTCTGGTCGAGCAGTAGCCCACGGCCGCTGTGCATGCGCTCGTAGAGTCGACCGTTCTGCAACACCACGTCGCGCAACCGCCGGCCGAGAAGTTCGTGACCGTCACCGAAGTCGTAGCGGATCCCGGTGGCAGTGATGATCTCGGTGACATGGGTGTTCACCTCATCGAACTCCATCAATTCCGAGAACAGTGCCCGCAGCGCTCTGGAGCCGGGATCGGTTGCCATGAGCGCCATCTGGGCGCGGGTATTCCGCAAAACTCGAGCACCCACCGGATGCCGTTCGGTGTGGTAACTGTCCAGCAGGCCGCTTGGTGCCCACCCGGCGATCTCGGCGGCCAATTTCCATCCGAGGTTGAATGAGTCCTGGATGCCGAGGTTGAGGCCCTGTCCACCGGTGGGCGGATGGATGTGCGCGGCGTCGCCGGCCAACAGCACGCGGCCGACCCGGTAGCGCTCGGCTTGTCGGGTGGCGTCGCCGAATCTGGACAACCAGCGTGGTGAGTGCACACCGAAGTCGGTACCGGCGGTCGCTATCAGTTGCTGTCTGAACTCGTCCATCGTCGGCGGGTCCCTGCGGTCGTCGGAGACTCCTGCCGCGGGAACGACGACGCGGTAGAAGCCGTCACCGAGCGGCATGGCGCCGAACCGCAGCTGGATCTTCCTGACCTCCGCCGTCACGGCGTTCAGCACGTCGGGTCCTGCAGTCAGCCTCATCTCGCCCAATAGTGTGTCTGCGCTGGAAGGTTCGCCGGGAAAACCGACGCCGATGAGCTTTCGTATCGTGCTGCGTCCACCATCGCAGCCGACGACATATCTCGAGCGCATTGAATTGCCGTCGGCCAATTCGACAGTCACTGCGTCGTCGTCCTGGTTCAGTCCGACCAGCTCACATCCGCGCCGGATTTCGGCGCCGAGATCGGTGGCGCGTTCGGCCAGCAGCCGGTCGGTCACGGGCTGCGGGATCCCGAGGACGTATGGGTGCGTGGTGTCGAGGTGCTCGGGTGGAGGTTTCGGGATGGCGGCAAAGAACCCGCCGACCGGATACTGCTGACCGAGCTTCAGAAACTGTTCGAGCGCACCGCGCTGATCAAGGATCTCGATGCTGCGCGCATGAAGGCCAAGTGCGCGAACAACCTTCGTGGGCTCAGGTTCCTTCTCCACGACCACCGTGTGCACACCGTGCAGGCGCAACTCGGCGGCCAGCATCAAGCCCGTCGGTCCGCCCCCGGCGATGATCACATCAATCATGAATCCCCTTCGACCACCAATGGAGCGGGTTCAGTCATCATGTTAGACATCCGCGGCGCCATCGGTTCCGAACCTGAGGTGACTGAAATACGCACCCCGAGCGAACGAGGTATGCATGACCGACGATCTGGTGGTCTTGGCCGACTCCGATGGGCGACCGTGTGGAACCGCCGACCGGACGACAGTGCACACCACGGACACACCCCTGCACTTTGCGTTTTCCTGCCATCTGGTCGACGCCGACCGCCTCCTGATGACGCGACGGGCGTTGAGCAAGCGCACGTGGCCCGGTGTGTGGACCAACTCGTTCTGTGGCCATCCACGCCCCGGTGAATCGGTCGAGGATGCCATTCACCGATATGCGGGGCGTGAGCTGGGTATCGACATTCAGGGACTGCGGTGTGTGCTTCCGGACTTCCGCTACCGAGCGATCGACGCCAGTGGTGTGGTCGAGAACGAGATCTGCCCGGTGTACGTCGCGAGTCCGGTCGGAGTGCTGCATCCGGATCCCGACGAGGTTGCGGAATACGCCTGGTCCGACATTTCCGATGTGTGGGCGCTCGCTGAACGCACTCCCTGGGCAGTGAGCCCCTGGTTCGTTGAACAGGTCCGCTCATTGCCGGGACCAGATCCATACGGACTTGCTGCCTCGTGAGCCCCATCCGGATCGCCTGCCGGCCCGAATAGAGGGCAGTAGGTGACCGAGGCAGGCGAACCGAGGGTGAGGACTGGTCATGGTACAAACACGGAGGCGCGCAGACGCCTTGCAGCCCTATCTGCGGTACGACGCGGCGGCAGACGCCAGTGCAGCGTTGGTGATCCGTTGGTACTCATCATCTTTCGGTCTCGCGACGCGGATGCTCGGCGGGCAGGTCCGCCAAGATGTGTGCAACATCTACGCGTTGGTACGGGTGGCCGACGAGGTCGTAGACGCACCTCGGCCCGGTCAGGGCAGCGTTGACCGGTTGATCGAACTCGACAAGCTCGAACAAGAGACATATACGACGTTGGAGACCGGGTCGAGCACGAACCTTGTTGTTCACGCGTTCGCACGCAGTGCGCGTCGGGTCGGTATCGGAGAAGAACTGATCGCTCCTTTCTTCGCGGCGATGCGCACCGACCTCCGGCGCACCGACCATGACTTTGCGAGCCTCGCGGCCTACATCTATGGCTCTGCCGAGGTGGTCGGCCTGATGTGCCTGCGTGCCTTCGTCGCCGGTGAGGCGAACCCGTCGCAACGCTACGACGAGCTCGCTCAAGGGGCCGCGCGACTCGGCGCGGCGTTTCAAAAGATCAACTTTCTGCGAGATTTCGGCGACGACAGCGACGGACTCGGGCGGCGCTACCTCGTCGGACTCCAGCCGGATGACCTCGATGACGTGATCTGGAACAACTGGCTCGATGACATCGAAATGGACCTGGATGCGGCCGCCGAGGCCATTCCCCAACTACCGCGCAACTGCCGTGTGGCAGTGTGCACCGCCCACGATCTGTTCGCCGAACTGACTCGCCGTCTGCGGGCGACTGCGCCCGCCGAGGTGCGGTACTGCAGAGTGCGTGTGCCCACGCCAGAGAAAGTACGCATCGCTGCCTCGGCCGCACTTCGCCGCGGTCGACCTCTCAATGTCGACAAGGGGCACCACCTGCCGTGACGGCCGCACCGAAAAAAGTAGTCATCATCGGCGGTGGTGTTGCCGGGTTGGCGACTGCCGCCCTACTCGCGCACGACGGACACGATGTCGACCTGGTCGAGAAGAACGACGACCTCGGTGGGCGCGCCGGCTCGTGGGCACACGAGGGATTCCGCTTCGACACCGGTCCTTCCTGGTGGTTGATGCCGGACGTGTTCGACCACTTCTTCGAACTGCTGGGAACCTCGACAGCGGAACAGGTCAACCTGGTCCGGCTCGAACCGGGATATCGCGTGTTCTTCGAAGGTGTGGACGAGCAGATCGACATCGTGGGTGACGAACAACGCAATCGCGCAGTGTTCGAAAGTGTTGAGCCGGGCGCGGGTTCGGCATTGAGCGCCTACCTCGACTCCGCTCGCGAGGCATACGACGTCGCCGTCAGGCACTTCCTGTACACCAGTTTCGACTCTCCTCGCGCTTTTCTCAATCGTGAGGTGCTGCGCAACGCTCCGACCCTGGCGGTGTTGCTGACCCGATCCCTGGAAAAGTTTGTCTCGCAACGGTTTTCCGACCGTCGACTGAAACAGGTGCTCGGCTATCCCGCGGTATTCCTCGGCTCATCGCCGGAGCGCACTCCGGCGATCTATCACCTGATGAGCTGGCTCGACCTGGCCGACGGGGTCCGCTATCCCGATGGCGGCTTCACCACGTTTGTCGACGCGTTGTCCAGGCTCGCAACAGAACACGGTGTCCGGGTACACGCCGGAACGTCGGCGACCGAGATCCTGACTCGTCCGCGACGTGGAGGTCGTGGCAACGGTCGTCACCTCGGGCGTCGGCGCAATGAGGTTGTCGGGGTCAGGGTGCACGATCGCCGTGGCACCGAACGCATCATCGCCGCCGACATCGTAGTCGGGGCCGCGGACCTGCACCACGTTGAGACCCGACTGCTGCCGAGAGATCTGCAGACGTTTCCCCAACAATGGTGGGACAAGGCAACATCGGGGCCCGGCGCGGTCCTGGCATATCTCGGCGTGCGTGGCGATTTGCCTGAACTGTCCCATCATTCGCTGTTCTTCGCCGAGAACTGGACGACCAACTTCGATGCAATCTTCGAAACACCAACCCACATACCCGATCCGGCATCGTTGTACGTGTGTCGGCCGTCGGCGACGGACGACTCGGTGGCACCGGCCGATCACGAGAACATCTTCATCTTGGTGCCGGTGCCCCCGGACCCGGACCTCGGGCACGGAGGAATGGACGGCACCGGTGATCCCGACATCGAGAAGGTCGTCGACCGCGCGATCGCGACGGTGGCGCAGTGGGCCCGAATCCCGGATCTTGCCGAGCGGATCGTGGTCCGCCGCACCGTGGGACCGGCCGACTTCGTCGACGACGTCAACTCGTGGTCGGGTGGTGCGCTCGGACCGGCACACACGTTGCGCCAGAGCGCATTTCTTCGCGCCACCAACCGGTCGCGGAAAGTCGAGGGCCTGTATTACGCCGGATCGAGCACGCGTCCGGGGATCGGCCTGCCGATGTGCCTCATCAGCGCCGAACTGATCCGCAAGAGACTGCGGGGCGACCGGTCGGTGGGACCGTCCACCTGAGTCACTCGGCCGTCACGATGTGCGCGACACGCATCGTTCGACCAGACCGGTCAACGCGGTCCGGGTGATCTCATCGACGGGCAGCGACTCCACGATCCGTAGCGCTTCGGCGGTCAGCTCGCCGATCCTCTCCTCGATGGCCTGGTCGGCGCCGGTTGCGATGAGCACGGACCGGAGCGCCTCGACTTCCGCATCCTCAACCGCGGGGTTACCCAGACAATGTGCGAGTAGTTCCCGTTGCGACCGGTTGGCCCGTGATTCGGCCTCGGCCATCAACAGGGTGCGTTTGCCTTCGCGGATGTCGTCGTTCGCCGGCTTCCCGGTGACCAGGGGATTGCCGAAGACACCCAGGAGGTCGTCGCGGAGCTGGAATGCCTCACCGGCGGTCAGTCCGATCTGGTCGTAGAGATGCAGGAGTGCGCCGTCAGCTCGCGCGATGGTGCCGCCGAGGCGGAGCGGATGGCTGATGGTGTACTTGGCGCTCTTCAGTCGGAGGATGAGGTCGGTGCGGGACCGGGACGTGGTGGCCTCGGTTTGACTGAGCATGTCCAGATACTGGCCCGCGTAGGCCTCGTCGCGCATCTGCGTCCACATGGCCCGGACCGCACGACGCGAGTGGAGGTCGAGGTCGTCCGTCGCCATGGCGGCCAGATCGTCGGACCAGGACAGGCACATGTCGCCGACGAGAATTGCGACCGCCGAACCATGATTGTTGCTGTCTCCCAAACGTTGCTCTCGGACGTGTTCATCGGTGAACTGCCGATGCATGGTGGGGAGCCCGCGACGGGTGTCGCTGTTGTCCATGATGTCGTCGTGGATCAGTGCTGCGAAGTGGAAGAGTTCGATCGCTGCGGCCATCTCCGGGATCCCTGTCACCAGATCACCACCGCTCGCGCCGTAGGCGCCCCACAGACAAAACTGTGCCCGGATCCGCTTTCCGCGCGCGAGGGTGTCCGTGATCGCGGTGGTCATGGGAGCGACTTCGGGGCTCAAACCACGCAAGAAGTCAGAGTGTTCGGCCACGTGAGCGGTCAGAACATCGTTCACAACCGCAATGGTCTTGCGCTGGCGTCGGCGGACAAGATCGTCCACGATCGGAGCCTCGGTCTGTTGCATGATCGACTGCATGTGGCGTTCTCCGTGTCCGGGCGTCAGTTCAGCTGTTACTGGGTGCACTGAACGTTCGGAACAGATCGTGGGTTCGGATGGGTGCAGACCACGATGGAGATGGCGACAGTGATGTCGGACCGACTGCTTGGGCGCAACGACGTATGGGCGCCGCCACCATGAACATGAGTTCAAGGTGGCGACGCCCATACCGGCCGGTGAATTGCCGGCGAAATCCTTAGGAGCTCAGCGCCTTGGCTTTGAGTTGTTCGAATTCGGCGTCGGTGATCGTTCCGTCGGTGTGCAGTGCCTTGGCAGCTGCGATTTGATCAGTCGCCGAAGCACCGGCCACCTGGCGGATGTACGTGTCGGACTGTTCCTTCGCCACCTTCTGTGCTTCCACGGTGCGCTCTGCCATCCCGCGGCCCCGTGCGATGAGGTAAACGAAAAGTGTGATGTACGGCACGATGATGAGGAAGAAGATCCAAACACCCTTGAGCCACCCTGATGTGCTGCGATCACGGAAGAGATCGGCAAGCACATAGAACAGGATCATCAGGTACGCCACGAAGGCGAAGATCACAATCGAATACCAGATGAAGTCCCAAAACGAATCCCACATTGATGAATCTCTCTTCTCAGTTGTTGGCAGACCCGACGGGATGGATGGCAGATCCGTCGGATGATGCTTCGAAAATGTGTCGCTCCGAGGAGTTTGCACTACTCGCCCAGTGTGCGCAGTGTGAATTGCAGATGTTCCTGCACACGAGATGACGGCGACGCCAACAGATCCTACGGCGAGGGCATCGTCAGCGGTTGGTCAGGTCTGATCGGCCGGTGGTTTGCTGTTCAGGAAGATGTCGGCCCACCGGGTTGCCGGGTCGATGTCGACGAGGAACGCCTTCGCCATCAGCGTCAACGGAACCGCGAGTATCGCGCCGAGTGGACCGAGCACCCACGTCCAGAAGATCAGCGACAGAAATGTGAGTGTCACCGACAGTCCAACGGCGTCGCCGACGAACTTGGGTTGGATCACTGACTGGATGACCACGTTGAGGACGCAGTAGACCGCGATCACCGCGAGCATCAGTTCCGGTCCGCCTTCGAGGAGACCGAGCAGAGCGGGCGGAATCAGACCCAGAACGAAGCCGATGTTCGGGATGTAGTTGGTGATGAAGGAGAGCGCCCCCCACAGGAGTGGCAACGGAACGCCCAAGGCCCACAGTGCCGCAGTGTCGAGGACGGCGACGATCAGACCGAACACGGTCGTCACGACCAGGTAGCGGCGGGTACCTGTGGCGAACGACGATACTGCAGAGGCGATATCGGCCCGCGATTGTCGGAGTGACTCGAGCCGAGGTGAGTAAGACATCCCATCGACGGCCATGAACAGCAGCAACGTCACAATGAAGACGAGGTTTGTGATCTTGCCCAGAAAGCCCTTGACGAGGTCTTCGACGAATCCGAAAACCTTGGTCGAATCCACGTCCGCGAGCATGTTGTTCACCTGATCGGGGTGCACCCCACCGGCCTGCAGCGCGTCTTTGGCATTTGCCACCAGGTCGTTGAACTCGTCGGTGTACGTGGGCAGCAGGTCCGCGAGCTGTGAGATCGAGACCACCAAGGACCCGACGAGCGCGAAGACCACTGCGTAGACGGTTATCAACGCCACGATGAGCGCCAGAATGCGTGGCATCCCTTTGCTTCGCAGCCAGTCCGGCAAAGGATGAACAGCCACCGTCAACATCAGGGCCAGCATGACCGGGGCGACGATCTCGGCGAACGACTTGATTCCGGCAACGGTGACGATCAAACCGGCCGTCCCCAACAACACGATCACTCCGCGGGGTAGCAACCAGGCGGGGGGTAGACCGATGTTGTCATTGGTGGTGCGTGGCATTGGCGGCTCTCCCTCGACCGGAACAGCGCAAACCTATAACAACTCCTGTCACACCAGCACGGTTGGGCAGCTTTTCGTCAACGAATCGACGTTGTCTGTTCAGCGTGTCGACTCACTGAAGTTGGTATAGTTGCGCAAGTACGCACGTATTGGTGTTGCCGATGCCGGGCGAGGCGGTCGAATGTGTTTGAAGTCTTGGCAGTACGGACGTTTCGCACGCTGTTCGCTGCGCAGGTGGTCGCCCTGCTGGGCACGGGTTTACTGACGGTCGCCCTCGGTTTGCTGGCGTACGACGTGGCCGGCGGCGGTGCCGGTGCCGTGTTGGGGACCGCTCTGGCGATAAAGATGGTCGCCTACGTCTTCGGTGCGCCGGTGATGTCCGTGGTCACGGCCAGGGTTCCACGCCGGACCCTGTTGGTTTCTGCTGATGGCGTGCGGGCTGCGATCGCGGCACTGCTCCCGTTTGTCGATCAACCGTGGCAGATCTATGTCCTGATTTTTGTTTTGCAGGCGGCATCGGCGACGTTCACGCCGGCGTTCCAGTCGATAATTCCGTCGGTGTTGCCCAGGGAACGGGACTACACACGGGCGTTGTCGTTGTCGCGGTTGGCATATGACCTGGAATCGTTGGCGAGTCCGGTGCTCGCGGCGATGTTGTTGACGGTGATCAGCTACAACTCACTGTTCGTGGGCACGGCACTTGGATTCGTACTGTCGGCCGGTCTGGTGGCCACCACGATTCTTCCGCGGGTGCCGGTGCCGGACTCGTCGGGATCGATGGTGCAAAGGATTGCCCTGGGGTCGCGAATCATGTTGGCAGATCCGGTCTTACGTGCATTGTTGGCATTGAACATGGCGGTGGCCGGCGCGTCGGCGGTCGTCCTGGTGAACACGATTGTCTATGTGCCCGGGCTCCTCGGTGGTTCCAGCGCAGGAATAGCGCTTGCGCTGGCCTGCTTCGGCGCCGGATCGATGGCGGCGGCGCTCTGGGTACCCCGACTGTTGAACACGTATGCGGAGCGACAGGTGATGCTGTGTGGCGCGGCGACGTTGCCGGTGGGTTTGGGAGTGACTGTGCTGCTGTTGGTCTCATCGCCCGCGATGGCGGTCGGATGGACGGTTCTCGGCACCGCGTGGGTGCTGTTGGGTGCCGGTACTTCGCTGGTGAACACTCCGGCGGCACGATTGATTCGCGATGGGTCGACGCAGCAGGACCGGCCGCAGGTCTTCGCAGCCCAGTTCTCGTTGTCGCACGCGTGTTTTCTGCTGACCTACTTGATCGCGGGCTGGGTAGGAGCACAGGTGAGTCAGGTCGCTGCCGCAGTTGCGCTGACCGTGATCGCTACACTTGCCACCACTGTCGCCGCACTGACGTGGCCGACGGCGGTGATCCGGAGCGGGGCGTGGAATCCTGCCCCGCGCACGCAGTGGCACGGAGCGAGAGGACGATGACTGCGATGGCCAAGAAATCGTCGGCAGCACAGGGTCTTCCAGCAAGCCTGGCGCATCCGGTTGCTCCGGATCAGGCCCGACTCGATGCCGCGACCAGTACCTTTCGCATGCTCTCTGACCCAACTCGTCTGCACATCTTGTGGTTGTTGACCCACGGTGAGGCCGACGTCACGGCCCTCATCGAGTCCTGCGGAGCATCGCGCACGGCGGTCAGCCAGCATCTGGCGAAGCTGCGGTTCACCGGGTTGGTCGACACCCGCAAGGACGGCCGACGTGTCATCTACCGGATCCGCGATGGTCACCTGGCCCGTCTTGTCGGCGAAGGTATCAACCACGCCGATCACGTCGTCACCGGCGAGCCCCCTCACGAGTAGATACGCCGACAGGTCATTGGTCTCGACCCGCGAGTGTGTGCGTGGCACGATTGGACGCGTGACCAGCGCGCCGAACCACACGCAGAAGCTCACCGACCTTGCTCTGCTGCGCCGCGTTCGCGACCGTATCGACCGCGAGCATGCGCAGCCGTTGAATGTGGGAGAACTCGCGCGCGGCGTGAACATGTCAGCCGGTCATCTCAGCCGTGAGTTCAAGCGGGCTTACGGCGAATCGCCGTACTCGTACTTGATGACCCGACGGATCGAGCGTGCGATGGCGCTGCTGCGCCGCGGGGACATGAGCGTGACCGATGTCTGTTTCCAGGTCGGATGCTCATCGCTCGGCACGTTCAGCACGCGGTTCACGGAGTTGGTCGGCGTGCCGCCGAGCGTCTATCGGCGCGAGGCGGCGAATGCCTCCGCCGGTGTGCCGTCATGTGTGGAAAAACAGGTGACCAGACCGATCAGGAATCGAGAAGCACGTACCGCTTACCCGCAACTAGCGTGAATGCCATGGACATCACCATTCACTCAAGTTTTCTCCCGCACAACGACGCCGAAGCCGCGCTCGCGTTCTACCGCGACACTCTCGGCTTCGAGGTCCGTAACGACGTCGGCTACAACGGCCTGCGCTGGATCACCGTCGGCCCGGTCGGTCAGCCCGAGGTGAACATCGTTCTGGCCCCGCCCGGCGTCGATCCAGGAACGACCGACGAAGAGCGGCGCACCATCGAAGAGATGATGGCCAAAGGCACGTACGCAAGTGTGTTGCTCGCGACAAGAGATCTCGATGCCACCTTCGAAAAGGTGCAGGCCGGCGGCACCGAGATCGTCCAGGAGCCGACCGAACAACCCTACGGAGTTCGTGACTGCGCGTTGCGTGACCCGTCGGGAAACATGGTGCGGATCCAGGAACTGCGCTGAACTCCGGGTGCCGCGCCACCGACTTCAGCTGATGGCGACCGGCATCGGGACCTGGACGTCGGCCCCGCCTTCCTCGGTGATGCGTGCACCCATCTGGGTGAACGTCGGGGTATTGATGAACCCGCCAGCGAACAGCGCCTGTCCTTGCCGGAACTCGGGGGACTCGGCGAGCATGTGTTCGGGCACGAACCCGAACACATCGGCGAGCTCCGCGAGGTCGCGGGGAGCGTTCATGCGCATCAGGCACAGGTTGTCGCACTGGGACAGCACATTCGGGTGAATTTTCGTCGGCCGCTGCGTCGACAGGAGCAACCACAGTCCGAACTTGCGTCCTTCCGCGGCGATCTGGACGATCTGATCGATCAGGGCCTTCTCGACAGCAGAGTTGGCGACCGGCGGACAGATGTTGTGCGCTTCGTCGATGACGATCAGGATCGGACGCCGTTCTTCACGGTGTGCCCACAATTGCTCGAGCACGCTGAGCGCAGCCACTTTTGGCGCTGCGGAGTGCGGGAAGCCGCCGAGGTCGAGGACGGTCGCGCGGGGCCGCGAGGCGACGATGTCGGTGGCCGGTACGGCACCTCGGGACCACAGGTCCCACTCGAGCACCTCCAGGTTTTCGATGCGGGTGGCCAGTCGTTGTTTACCGGGATCACCGGAGTCGCGCAATGAGGTCAGCAACGATTGCTCATCAACGACTCGGGCGGCACCTGCAGCGGCATGCAGCAGGACGTTGTACTCATCGGCATCCGCAATCGGATCGATCTGGAGTACAGCCGCTTTGGCCGCCGACGACAATCCCAGGAACCGTGTTCGAAGCTGCTCACCCTCTTTGTCGATGGAGTGCAGGACCCGAATGTCGGAGTCGGTGATCTTGCGGGCGGCGTCCGGCGGACCCGTCGCGGATGTCCCGCAGGCGGGTGAAATCTGCGTTCGGGTCAAGGATGAGAAGCGGCGTTGTGCCCTTTCTCCAACCGTGTACCGCATCGATATGCCCTTGGGTTCCCTCGTCGAGGTTTCGTAGGACCGACAATGCGGCGTCACCGCAAATACTGTTGGCCTGGGCAGTCGTCGGGCACCATGGTCCATATCCTCACATAGCGCCATCCCCACGTGGTGCCGAACAGTCGCAGCGTCGCTTGACCGCAGAGATGGAGACTTGAACGATCATGGCCACCAGGACGCAAACGGAGACACCGGAATTGCACGTCGCAGACAGCCACGACCTGATCCGCGTGCAGGGCGCGCGGGTCAACAATCTGAAAGACATCAGCGTCGAGATTCCGAAACGCCGGCTGACGGTGTTCACCGGAGTGTCCGGATCGGGCAAGAGTTCGCTCGTGTTCGGCACCATCGCTGCCGAGTCCCAGCGGATGATCAACGAGACCTACAGCGCATTCGTGCAGGGCTTCATGCCGACTCTTGCGAGGCCTGAGGTCGACGTCCTCGATGGGCTGACCACCGCGATCATCGTCGACCAGCAACGGATGGGCGCCGATCCGCGGTCGACGGTCGGCACCGCCACCGATGCATACGCGATGCTGCGAATCCTCTTCAGCCGAATCGGTAAGCCGCACATCGGTTCACCCCAGGCGTTCTCGTTCAACGTTGCCTCGATCTCCGGCGCGGGTGCGGTCACCATCGAGCGTGGTGGCCGCGAGACGAAGGAACGAAAGAGCTTTTCGATCACGGGCGGGATGTGCCCACGGTGTGAGGGCCGCGGATCGGTGTCCGACATCGACCTGACCGCACTGTATGACGAGACGAAGTCACTGAACGAAAGTGCCATTACCATCCCGGGCTACAGCATGACGGGTTGGTACGGCCGAATCTTCCGTGGGTGTGGGTACTTCGATCCGGACAAGCCGATCAGCAAGTTCACCAAGAAGCAGCTGAACGACCTGCTCTACCGGGAGCCGACCCGGATCAAGATCGACGGGATCAACCTCACCTACTCGGGTTTGATCCCGCAGATCCAGAAGTCGTTCCTGTCCAAGGACGTTGACGCGATGCAGCCGCATATCCGGGCGTTCGTAGAGCGAGCAGTCACCTTCGCCATCTGTCCCGACTGCGATGGCACCCGACTCAACGAAGGTGCGCGCTCGTCCAAGATCAACAAAGTCAACATCGCTGACGCCTGTTCCATGCAGATCAGCGACCTCGCCGAGTGGGTGCGTGGCCTCGATGAACCGTCGGTTGCGCCGCTGTTGAGATCAATACAGCGGACGCTCGACTCGTTTGTCGAGATCGGACTCGGATACCTCTCGCTGAATCGGCCGTCGGGCACATTGTCCGGTGGTGAAGCCCAGCGCACCAAGATGATTCGTCATCTCGGGTCATCGCTCACCGACGTCACCTATGTCTTCGACGAGCCGTCGATCGGTTTGCACCCACATGACATCGAGCGGATGAACGCCCTGCTGTTGCATTTGCGGGACAAGGGAAACACGGTGCTGGTGGTCGAGCACAAGCCGGAGACCATCTTCATCGGTGACCACGTGATCGACCTCGGTCCGCGCGCAGGAAGCGAGGGCGGCCAGGTGATGTATGAGGGCACCGTCGAGGGATTGCGGGCCAGCGACACGATCACCGGTCACCACCTCGATGACCGGGCCCAACTCAAATCCGAGGTGCGTACGGGCTCCGGCGTATTGGAGGTGCGCGGTGCCGACACCAACAACTTGCGCAACGTCGATGTAGACATCCCGCTGGGAGTGCTGGTCGTGTTCACCGGTGTGGCGGGTTCGGGTAAGAGTTCACTGATCAATGGATCCGTCGTGGACAAGGAAGGCGTCGTGACGGTCGATCAGGCCGAGATCCGTGGTTCGCGGCGCAGCAACCCGGCGACGTACACCGGACTCCTCGACCCCATCCGTAAGGCATTTGCCAAGGCCAACAAGGTGAAGCCGGCACTGTTCAGTGCGAACTCGGAAGGTGCCTGCCCCAACTGCAAGGGCGCGGGAGTCATCTACTCCGATCTGGCGATGATGGCCGGCGTGGCGACCCTCTGTGAAGAGTGCGAGGGCAAGCGTTTCCAGGCCGCCGTCCTCGACTACCACCTCGGGGGCCGAGATATCAGCCAGGTGCTGGAGATGTCGGTGGCCGAAGCCGAGGAGTTCTTCAACGACGGTGAGTCGAAAATACCTGCGGCACACAAGATTCTGCATCGACTGGTGGATGTCGGGCTCGGCTACATCAAGCTCGGGCAACCGCTCCCGACGTTATCCGGTGGTGAACGGCAGCGGCTCAAGCTGGCCACCCAGATGGCCGGCAAGGGCAGTGTCTATGTGCTCGACGAGCCGACTACCGGTCTGCATCTCGCCGACGTCGAGAACTTGCTCGGTCTGCTCGACCGCCTGGTCGACTCCGGTAAGTCGGTCATCGTCATCGAACACCACCAGGCGGTCATGGCCCACGCCGACTGGATCATCGACCTCGGCCCCGGTGCCGGTCACGCTGGCGGCACGATCGTCTTCGAAGGCCCACCGGCCGACCTCATCGCCGACCGGTCGACGTTGACCGGCCAGCACCTCGCGGCGTACGTGCAGAGTTGAGCGGTCCGCCCTGACCGGCGAGTGCCGGCGTGATTCAATCGCGCTATGCGTAGAGGCCTTCTTGTTGTGGTACTGATCGGCGTCTGGCTACTCGCCGGGGCTGTGCCGGCAACAGCAGCCGGTCCGACGTGGTCCGGCGACTACTCGTTGAAACGGTTTGCCGCCACCAAGTGGGGGTCGAGTTTGGCTGCAACGCAATGGGAACCGGATTTCGCCGATACCTACCGATTTGTGGTGAGCTGCGGCGGCCCCTGCACGGCGACCGTGGTGGACGGGCCGACCCCGGCCAATCCCACGCTGCCGCAGCCGCCGCGATACACCTGGGACGGAACCCGCTGGGTTCACGAGTACGACTGGCAATGGGACTGCTGGCAAGGCGAAGGAGTACCCAAAGTGTGGGCGCCGGCTCATTCCGTCGCCTACTACACACCGCAGATAGATGGCACGCTGACCGGTGTGTGGCGCACCGATATCGACAGCGGTCCGTGCCAGGGGACCGTCTTCATGAATGTTGCCGCATACCCGGTCGGACCGCCGCCGGGGACGTTCGGCAGCAGCTGACTAGTGTTGTAGGGAGTTCGAGCGCCGGCCTATCGGGGAGTTTCTGAAGTGAACAACGAAGTGCCGGGCGATCGTGTCCCCAGCAAGTGGGAAGAAATCACGGCTGCAGATCCGACCCATTCGGAGCGCTACGCGCAGCGTTTCCGGTCGATGGCGGCGAGCGGGCACGACATCGTCGGTGAGGCGCGGCTGATCGACGCCATGGTCGGCCGCGGCGCCCGCGTCCTGGATGCGGGTTGCGGACCGGGCCGCCTCGGCGGGCATCTGCACACGACCGGGCATGAGGTTGTCGGGGTCGATGTCGATCCGGTGCTCATCGCGGCGGCGGAAGCGGACTATCCGGGCCCGACGTGGGTTGTCGGCGATCTGGCCGAACTCGACCTGCCGGCCCAGGGGATCACCGCAGACTTCGATGTAATCGTGTGTGCGGGCAACGTCGTGACGTTCGTGGCACCGTCCACCCGGCGTGCGGTGATCGGCGGGTTCGCGCGACATCTGGCTCCGAATGGCCGGGTTGTCGTCGGCTTCGGTGCCGGTCGCGACTACGAGTTCTCCGACTTCCTCGCCGACGCGAACGCGAGTGGTTTGGTGGTCGATGTGTTGCTCTCGACCTGGGACCTACGTCCATTCACCGAGGACTCCGACTTCCTGGTGGCGGTGTTCTCGAAAGCGGAGTGACCGGCAACGCTATGTGGGGCACTTCCCGCTGTACTTGTTGAGCCCAAGCCCCTTGAAGGCCTTCTTGCTACGGCCTTTTGGCCCGTCGGCGGGCGAACGCACCCACTTGCTGTTCGAATCCAGTCCGGGCATCTTCTCGCTTCCGATCCGGCTGTAGCGGGTCTCGCCGTCGACCGTCAGAACACCGTCTTGGACGTCGATGTGTGCGACGGTCGCCCAGTACGAGTTCTTGCTGTTGCCGACATATACGAGGATCTCGTCGGCGTCCGCGTCGGGAAGACCACCTTTGCCGGGACGGCCGTAGCGAATGGCCACGCGGGGTCGACCGAACTTGTCGATGGCGCCGCCACCGTTGTCGACGCTTTGATAGATGTTGACGAGGAGGTCGCCGTTTTCGTTGGGGATGACCCGAACCTGTTCTGTAGCAGGCTTGTTGCCGTTACCCGGCCCTTTGCTGTCTCCGTAGTGGTGCATGAACGGCCACTCCTTCAGGTTTCCCTGATGGCCCTTGTCGCCGCTGATGACCTTGTAGTCGTTGGTGACTTCGTTCCGGCAGAAGAAATACACATCGAGGTCGCCTGTGCCGTACTTCTTGACGTTGCCGTTCCTGTCGTAGGTCGCGCCCCGGCCATCCCACTCGAGTCCGACTGTGAGCACCCAGCTGGTGTCTCCCTGGGCTTTTCGGAGGTCGATCGTCGCGATCTTGCTGGGGGAGTCCTTGGTGAGCGCGACCTTCACCTTGTCGAATGAAATCGTCGAAGGTGCTGTCGGCCGCTGCGGTTCTGCGGAGCCGGACACCACAGGCGGGACCACATCAACCGCTGTTGGTTGTTCGACTTCGCCGGGTGAATCGACCTCGATGCCGTGCTCGATGGCCAGGGCAGAGAGGCCCTGGCTGTATCCCTGTCCGATCGCATCGATCCGCCACCCTGGCCCGCGACGATAGAGCGCGACGACCTGAAGGACGGTCTCGGTGGTCAGGTTCGGAGGGGCGAAGCGAAACTGTTGTGAACTGCCGGCCACCTCGACCGAGAGCCCTTGAACCGCACCGAAATCGGTGTTCTGGGCCTCGGTGCTGGCCGTGAGGAGGACGCGGTGGACGTCACCTGGGATCGCTGCGAGATCGACAGAGATGCTGTCGTCCGACGTCAGTGCAACGCCGAGTGCGGTCGGGTTGTTGAAGAACACGAAGTCATCGTCCGTGCGCACTTTGCCGCTGTCGGCGAGCAATACCGCGGCAAGGTCGACCAGGCCGGATTTCCCGGGTGTGGAAATCCGGACGGTGTATCGATCGTCGACCAGATCTGTTCTCGAGCCCTTTGCCATTTCCCGCACAGTCAATCCCGTTCCGTGTGTCGCTGCCGGCCGTTCGTCGGCCTTGTCATGTTGGCACACCGCCGTCGGCCGCCGTCAGGTTGCTTCGGTAGGGTTCACGGGGTGATATCGAGCCCAGCTGTGAAGTCCGTGAACGCCCGTATTGCCGACGAACTGGCTGTTCGGGAAGAACAAGTGGCGGCAGCGGTGAAGCTGCTGGATGAGGGTTCGACGGTGCCGTTCATCGCCCGGTACCGCAAAGAGGCCACCGGCAGCCTCGATGACGCCCAGCTCCGTACCCTCGACGAACGTCTGCGCTACCTCCGTGAGCTCGACGAGCGGCGCAGCGCAGTCATCGCGTCCATCGAGGAACAGGGCAAGCTCACCGATGAGCTCAGGGCCGCGTTGAACGCTGCCGAGACCAAGTCGCGGGTCGAGGACATCTATCTGCCGTATAAGCCCAAGCGGCGGACCAAAGCCCAGATCGCCCGCGAGAACGGGCTGGCGCCGCTGGCCGAGCAACTTCTGGCCGATCCGTCGTTGGTGCCCGAAGAGGTCGCTGCCGGATTCGTCTCCGAGAACGTTGCCGACGCCGCAGCTGCCCTCGAAGGCGCACGCCACATCCTGATCGAACAGGTCTCCGAAGACGCTGAACTCGTCGGTGCCGTTCGCGAGAAGTTCTGGAACGAAGGTTCCCTGCGGACCACCGCCAAGTCGGAGGCCGTGGCGAATACCCCTGCGGCACAGAAGTTCCGCGACTACTTCGAGTACGGCGAACCTCTCGACAAGATGCCGTCGCATCGTGTCCTCGCTGTCATGCGCGGCGAGAAGGAAGAGGCGCTCTCCCTCACCCTCGACGGAGGTGAGGACGACGGCTACCAGGCGATGGCGGCCGCCGCCCTCGGCGTCGACGTGGCGAACTCCGGTCCGGCAACGCCGTGGCTCATCGGAACGGCCCGACTGGCGTGGCGCACCAAGCTCATGATCACCGCGATGGTCGACGCCCGCGTGCGGCTCCGTCGCGCCGCCGAAGAAGATGCGGTCGCTGTGTTCGCCCGCAACCTCGGTGACCTGCTCCTGGCCGCACCCGCCGGCGCGCGCACAACCCTGGGCCTCGACCCGGGCTTCCGGACCGGCGTGAAGGTCGCCGTGGTCGACGGCACCGGCAAGGTTCTCGACACCTGTGCGATCTTCCCGCACCAGCCGCAAAACCAATGGGACAAGTCCAAGGCCACACTGGCGGCGCTGGTCGCCCGGCACGGCATCGAGCTGATCGCGGTGGGCAACGGAACCGCCTCTCGCGAGACCGATGCGCTGGCCGGTGAGCTGATCACCGAGATCACGAAGGCCACCGGCAAGGCCCCCGCCAAGGCGATGGTGTCCGAGGCCGGCGCTTCGGTGTATTCGGCGTCCGAATACGCCTCACACGAACTGCCTGACATGGACGTCTCGTTGCGCGGCGCGGTGTCGATCGCCCGCCGGCTTCAAGACCCGCTGGCAGAACTGGTGAAGATCGAGCCGAAGTCGATCGGTGTCGGTCAGTACCAGCACGACGTGACGCCGGGCATCCTCGCCCGCAGCCTGAACGCCGTCGTCGAAGATGCCGTGAACGCGGTGGGCGTCGACCTCAACACCGCTTCGGTGCCGCTGCTCTCGCGGGTGTCCGGTGTGACCAACACATTGGCCGAGGCGATCGTCGCTCATCGGGATGCCACCGGACCGTTCCAGAGCCGCAAGGGCCTGCTGAAGGTTCCGCGTCTGGGGCCCAAGGCATTTGAGCAGTGCGCCGGCTTCCTCCGGATCCGTGAGGGGGACGACCCGCTGGATGCCTCGGGTGTACACCCGGAGGCGTACCCGGTGGTGCGAAAGATCCTCGATCGCGCGGGTGTCACCCTGGCCGAACTGATCGGCAACGAACGCACGCTGCGATCGCTGCGTCCGGCGGAATTCGCCGACGAACGTTTCGGCGTGCCGACGGTGACCGATATTCTCGCCGAACTCGAAAAGCCGGGTCGTGACCCGCGTCCCGCGTTCACCACCGCAACCTTTGCCGCCGGAGTCGAGAAAGTCGCCGACCTCAAGCCGGGCATGGTGCTCGAGGGTGTTGTCACCAACGTGGCCGCATTTGGGGCGTTCGTCGACGTGGGCGTTCACCAGGACGGCCTGGTCCACGTTTCCGCGATGGCCGACAAGTTCGTGTCCGACCCGCACGAAGTGGTCAAGTCCGGACAGGTTGTTCGCGTCAAGGTGATGGAGGTCGATGTCGACCGTCAGCGGATCGGTCTGTCGCTGCGTCTGAACGACGAGCCCGGTGCCGGTAAGTCCAAGCCGCAGCAGCGCGGCGGCAGCCAGGGTGGTGGCAATCAGGGCGGCGGCCAACGCCGCGGGCCGCGCCCCGATCAGCGTGGCAATGCCAAGCGCGACAACAACTCCGGACGGAAGTCTGCCACACCGGTCCCGGCGAACGGATCGCTCGCCCAGGCGCTGCGCGACGCGGGGTTCGGTAACAAGTAGTCGCGACCACGGTTCTACCAGCGGAGCGAGTCGCCGGGCTCCAATTCGGTTGCACGCAATCCGGTCTCGGTGGCGAGTCGTACGAACTCGCCGCCGGGTCCGAAGAACCTTTCGGGCCGGACTCTGCCCAAACCGATCGGCCACAGGGTGCCGAAATGGATGGGCACCACCCGGCGGGCCGACACGATCTCCGCAGCGCGCACGGCCCGTGCCGGATCCATGTGTCCCGCACCCAAAGTCGGCCCCCAACCCCCGACCGGGAGCAGAGCCAGGTCGATGTCGGTGACCCAGTCGGCCAGTGCCGGATAGAGGTCGGTGTCGCCGGCGAAGTATGTCCTCTGGTCGCCGGTGATCACGTATCCCAGCGCCGGAATGCGCCGTGGGCCCCGTCGCCACCGTCGGCCGTCGTGATCCGCGGGTACCGCCTGGATCGAGACCTCACCGATCGACACCGTGTCACCGGGTTGCACCTCGATCAGACGGTCGCCGACGTCGCGAAGAGCCGGGAGCGCATCGGGCGCACCCGCCGGGACCACGACCGGCACGTCCTCGGACAGCTGTCGCAGCGACGGTAGATGCGTGTGGTCGGCGTGCAGGTGGGAGAGCAGGACAACATCCGGATTGAGCACCGCGGGACCGGAGGGCACGGGACCCCGTCTGCGTCGCAGATGCGCGACCCGCGAGGTGAGTACCGGATCGGTCATCACAACCGTGCCGCGGTCCTCGATCACGGTGCTCGCGTGGCCGAGCCAGCGAAGTGATCGACCGATACGACCCACGTCGTCTGCACCCGATGTCGCACCCACACACACTACGATTCCAGAGATCAGGCGAAAGGGATGCTCTATGCGCACTACAGCTCGACTGATCGGTCTCATCATCGAGTTCGTAGTGTTGTGGCTGTCGTCCGCGGTGGCGATCCTGGTGCTCGACGCGGTATTCGACGGAATCACCCTGGATCCAGTGGACTACGGGATCCCGGCGTTGTCCCGGCTGCCGTCGGCGTTGCTGGTGGCGCTGGTTTTCGGACTGCTCAGCGCGGTGTTGTGGCCGTTGTTCGTCCGGTTGATGTCGTGGATCGGGCCGGCGCTGCTTTTCTTGCTCGTCTTCTTCGCCGGCGGCGCGATCATGTTGCTGACACTGCACATCGTCCCGGTGGCGTCGGTCGACAAGCTGTGGGATGCAGTACTGATGGCGATGCTCCTGTCGTTGTTCACGTCGTTTGTCGGCGGGGCGATCGCGTCTCGCTCGAACACCGCCTATCGATTGATGCAGGTGCGCCGTCAGCGGCTGAAGCGCAATCACGAGCCCGTCGCCGATACCCCCGGATTGCTGTGTATTCAGATCGACGGTCTGGGCCACGATGTTCTGCGCCGTGCGATCGCGGACGGTGTCACTCCCGGGCTGGCCGCGTTGGTGCGTGAGAGCCACACGTTGATCCCGTGGCACACGGACTGGAGCAGTCAGACCGGGGCGAGCCAGCTCGGCATCTTGCACGGGTCGAACCACAACGTGCCCGCGTTTCGCTGGTACGACAAGAACACCGGCAAGGTCGCGGTCTTCAGCAATCCGCGAGACAACGAGGATCGCGAGATCGAACGTGCCGACCTGACGGCACTTTTGGCCGTCGACGGTGCCAGCCGCGGCAACCTGTTCACCGGTGGCGCGGAGGACAACGTCCTCGTCGTCAGCCGGATGCACGGCGCCCGTCTGGGTGGTGGTTCGGGATATTCGTCGTATTTCCTTGATCTTTCGAGTGCGCTGCGCACAGTGATCCGGATGGTGGCCGAGGTGAACCGGGAGTTGCGCCAGGCGTGGCACCAGCGTCGCGCCGACATTCGGCCCCGAGTACACCGCGGCGGAAGCTATCCGCTGGTGCGGGCGTTCACCACGGTGCTGGCCACGGATGTCACTGTGGCGGCTGTTGTCCGCGACCTCATCCAGGGTCGGAGCATCATCTACGCCGACCTCATCGGCTACGACGAGGTGTCGCATCACTCGGGGATTTCCCGCCCCGAGACATTGAAGGTGCTGACGAAGATCGACGAAGAGATCCAGCTCCTCCTTGCGGTTGTCGCGCAGGCCGATCGGCCGTACCACGTTGCGATCCTGTCGGATCACGGCCAAAGTCAGGGCGCGACGTTCCTGCAGCGCTACGGAATGGACCTGCAACAGTTTGTCTTGCGCCTGTGTGGGGAAGCAGCACCCAGCGCGTCGCTCGGCAAGCACACCGGTGCCGAGGGAGCCGACTATGCGGCGGCAAGCGTGCGCTCACCGAAAAGCTCGGAGTCACCGACGCCAGACGAGGGGTTGCCGGTGGTACTCGGCTCGGGCAATCTCGGCTTGATCAGCTTTCCCCGGATTCCCGGACGTGCGGATGTAGACACGATCGAGGCCGCCCACCCGGGTCTCCTCGACGGGCTGCGCTCCCATCCCGGCGTCGGATTCCTGCTTGTCTCCCGGTCATCCGGCGGATCGGTTGTCCTGGGTGCCGGCGGCACCGTGGATGTCGCCACAGGCACCGTCGAGGGCATCGACCCGTTGCTGCACTTCGGACCCGACGCGCTCGAAAAGATCCGCCGGACTGACGCATTCGACAACGTTGCCGACATCATGGTGGGTGGCGCGTATTGGCCGGAGACCGATGAGGTTGCCGCGTTCGAAGAGCAGGTGGGCTCACACGGTGGGATGGGCGGTCCTCAGAGCACGCCATTCCTGCTGTGGCCGAGCGTCTTACCGCCGCCGCCGGATCATCTGCACGGCGCCGAAGCCGTCCATCGCGTGCTGGCCGGCTGGCGGGATCTGTGACATGACGATGTCGGTCGACGGGAACGTGCATGTGGTGGCGGAATGTCCGCCGGCGATCGGTGCGGCCCTGCCCGCGCTGGCCGAACCGGCGCAGGTTCGGACTGTAATCGACCGTGTCGGAACACAATTGCGCAATAACGGCCTCTACGTCATCGGGGGCTGCGGAGTCGGTGCAGTGTTAGGTGCGACGACGGGTCTCGGCGTGGCCCGGGGAGCGTTGGTCGGGACGACCACGGGGGCGGTGTTCGCGATACGGGCAGTTCGAGTCCGGCTGCGCCCGCAAGTCGTGGCAGTGGGGGCAGGCTCGGTGCCGGCAGTCACTCCGGTCGCGACGGAAACGTTGCGCGTGATGGAGTTCAACGTGCACGGCGGCATGGGCGGACCGGGGAAGTACTTTGCCACGCCCGCCAAACTCGATCTGCTGGCCGAGACGATCAGGCAGGAACGGCCCGACATCGTGCTGCTCCAGGAGCTCGACAACTGTGCAGTGCGGTCGAACTTCGTCGACACATTGCGCCGGCTCGTGAAGCGGCTACAACCCACCGGCGCCGTGATGACCCCGGCGATCGAAAAGGTCAACGGCCGGCGTGAGGGCACCGGGGTGATGACCTTCAATGGCGCCACGATCACCGCTGCCCGAGGTCTGCGAATCGGAGATGCACTCGGCGACAACACCGCTCGACGGTTCCGGGCGACCGCTGATGCCTGGGCCGGTGTGGTGGGCGGCAAGCTGGGACGGACGTGGCTGCCGTTCGGGGGTATGAAGGAGTATCAGCCGCGCGTGGCAACCGACGCGATGGTGCATACTGCCGGCGGCAATCACGTCCGGGTGCTGTCCGGGCACTTCAGTCCGCCGCAACACGGGATCGACGAACCGAAACGTCAGATCGAACCGGTGGTCGCAACTATCGGAACCTGGCAGGGGCCAACGATATTCGGTGCCGACTTCAACATCCGCGACGGCTCGCCGGAGTTCGTCAGGGAGCACGAGGTATATGCCGCCGCCGGATTGAGCGAAGCCACCGCAGGGGCACCGCCGGGCAGTGATCGCGTGTACACGTCGACCCACTTCACGGCGGCGAATCCACAGAAGTTGGTCCTCCCGCAGGGAGCGGTCCGGGCCAGCGACCACTATCCCGTTGTTGTGGATCTGACCCTTCGCCAGTGACAGATCAACCGGTTGCGCCTGGGAGCACCGATTGGGACAGGTTGACCCAGTAGGTGGCATGCGCTTCTCCGACTGCGCGTGCGGAATCGATATCGCCGGTGGTCGCCAATTCCGTGGCGGCCGCTTCGGCGGTTTCGGTCGCACCCAGCAGCAACCATTCGGGGGCCTGGAAGACCACCGCCGACCCCGCATTG
Source organism: Nocardia sp. 348MFTsu5.1 (assembly GCF_000383535.1). Taxonomy (NCBI): domain Bacteria; kingdom Bacillati; phylum Actinomycetota; class Actinomycetes; order Mycobacteriales; family Nocardiaceae; genus Nocardia; species Nocardia sp. 348MFTsu5.1. The sequence continues at coordinate 231,096 of NZ_KB911515.1, read as the reverse complement.
ATTCCCTCGACGGCGGCGACCTGCGAGTCGGTGGTGGCGATGGCAGTAGATGGCGGGTTCGGCGTGATCGGCGCGTTGAGGGCATCGAGAATCCGGGTGCGCCCGGTGTCGAGATCCTGCCCACCCGCAGTCTTCATTGCTTCGACCACGGCGACAGCGAGCGCGTTCTGTGCGCGGGGGAGCACCTTTATCAGGTCGTTCACGATGATCCCCGTCGTAGCCGCGTATGCGGGATGGGTCACCGAATGGGCTGCGACACCGAACGAGGTCGGAACCGAACCCGTCGCGCCGTACGCGGAGACAAAGACTCCGGGGGATTGGACGGCCGCAATCGGGACGGTGGTCGCGAACTGTAGGAAGTACGGACAGATGATGCTGCAATACAGGAACTGGTTCGAAATCACGGTCAGCGGTATCTCGCCGGTGATCACTGCCGCGGGTCGGACCTCGTGCGATACCGACGGGAGGGATCGGTCGGTATCTGGCGCCGCGATGCCTCCGAACGTGACTGCGCCGACGGCTGCGAGCGTCGCGGCGAGACTTGTGAATGCGCGAACTGTCGTGTGCATGTCCGACCCCCAGATGGATTGACGGCAGATGCTGGACTGCACTGAAATTTACTCTCGTGGCAGAGCGCTCACCTCGTATCGCAAGTATCCGGAGAGGGCGAGAATTGCGTCGGCGATTCTTGGGCCTTCCGATTGCATCCGTCGATGGTCGCAGTCCGATAGCGTGGATCCCGAAACTCCAACGCCACGATGTGAAAGAGGGTCAAAGGATGGACGTCACCGATTCCACCCTGGAAGTGCTCTCAGACAAGCACCTGGCCCTGGCGCATGACGACGCTCATGGACGAAGTGCCGACATGCTTGTGCACGACGGGCCACTGAGGCAGACCCTCGTGGCAATGGTCTCGGGTTCTGAACTCCGGGAACATAACTCACCTCCTGCTGCCAGTCTGTTGATCCTTCGTGGTTCTGTCAGGGTGGTTGCTGCGCAAGAGGATGTTGTCCTGAAATCAGGGGAATTCCGTGGGCTGCCTCATCACCGGCACAGCGTCACCGCGCTCGAAGATTCCGTCTTCATTCTGACCACGGTCACCGGGACCGGCGAACCGTCCCGCCGGTGACCAATACTGAGCCCTTGCGCTAAGTATGGAGATTTGATACTTTTCCTTATGGCTCAGTATCAACAGGAATTGAACAGCGTGTTCCAAGCCCTGGCCGACCCGACCCGCCGGGCGGTGCTGGGCCGACTGGGCCAGGGGCCGGCGAGTATCAGCGAGCTCGCCGAACCGTTCGACATGGCGTTGCCGTCGTTCATGAAGCACATTCGTCTGCTCGAAGCGAGTGGATGGATTCGTACGAACAAAGCGGGGCGAGTGCGAACCTGCGCGATCGAGAAAGAGCAGTTCGCGGTCGCCGAAAGCTGGTTGGCGGAGCAACGCGCGGTCTGGGAAGGCCGCACCGACAGGCTCGAACAATTTGTCACGTCCGACCACCACAACACGTCTGATAACAACAAGGAGACTGGATCATGACCACCACCGATACCGACCTCGACCTCACGGTGTCCCGAATCATCAAGGCACCGCGTGACGTCGTGTGGTCTGCCTGGGCCGACCCCGCGAAGTTCGAGCAATGGTGGGTGCCGTCGCCCACGACATGCAAGGTCGTACAGATGGATTTGCGCCCGGGTGGCGCGTTCGAGACGGAGATGAGTGAGGACGGCGGCGACTTCGGTCCGCAAATCAACGGCTGCTTTCTCGCTGTCGACAACCTCGAACGCATCGTGTTCACCACCGCCCTGGTCGCCGGGTGGCGGCCGGCGCGCGAACCGTTCATCACCGCGGTCATCACGTTCGCCGATCATCCAGAGGGCACCGAGTATGTCGCCACCGCGATGCACAAGGACGGCGCGGAACGAGATAGGCACATCGACCTGGGTTTCCACGACGGGTGGGGAACAGTTACCCGCCAGCTCGCAGAACTTGTCGAGCGAGGAGCCTGACGGATTCATCCAATGAATGTGTGCCGGAAGGTTCTGTGCGCGTTGGCCAAATAACGCTCCCGGGCCGGGTCTTCCGCGATGGCGTAGGCGAAGTCCTCGATCCACTTGCACCTCGCCAAGAATGCGGCGCGCTCGAGAAGGCCGGGTTCGGCGACCTCGGCGCCACGTGCCACCGCGGTTGCAGCGTCGGGTCCGAGGTCGCGGTAGATCAACGCGATATCGCGAGCCGGGTCCGTCAGTGCGGCATCGGTCCAGTCGATGATGCCGATCAAGGCTCCTGATGTCGGGTCGATAAGGAGGTGCTCTGCGCCGAGGTCGTTGTGGCACAGAGTGTTAGAGGTGACATTCGCCGGCGGAGGTGTGGCGAGGAACCGTCGGATGTGAGCACGTTGGTCCGCCGGAAGGCTGGGCTCGATCCGGGTCGCGGTGGCTGTCGCCTCGACGAGCCAATATTCGATCCGATGGTGGTCGTGGGGGAGATCGACTTCGTCGGACAGGCGGTGCAATGTGCGGACGAGCTTGCCGAGATCGCGTGTCATCACCATCGGATCATGGCGCGGGGCAAGAAGGTACGGCAGTCCCGGCAACTTTCGGTAGATGACCACGCCGGAGAGTTCGTCGACGGCGAGGAACTTCGGTACCGCTACGTCGAGTTCGGGATGCAGACGTTCGAGAAGTCTGAACTCGGTCGCCACGGCGACTGACCGATGGGGCTGCGCTTGCACATTGACGCGGACGATGAACTCGTCGGCGACGTCGACCACCAGATTCTCGTCGCCACGCGAGCGAACCCGAAAACGGGCGTCGGTGGCCCACAAGCGATGCTCAGTGCACAGCCTGCTGACGAGGAGAGCGATCTCTCCGGCTGGCGTGGCATTGGACATCATCCATTCAAATTTAGCGCTTCATTCGTCGACTTCGATGTGAGCGGGCCATTCAATCGAGAACACTGCGCGGCCCGAGAACCTGCGCACCGAGTGCTGTCACACGATTCTGCAACTCACGGTCGGCGGTGACGACCGTACAGAGGTGATCTATCTGGGCTGCAACAAGTTCGACGATCTGATCGTCGCCGGAACCAGGGGCGTTCACCACTTCGACGGTCGGTGACGACTCGATCCCGCGGGCTTGCCCCTCGACCACGAGAATGACGTGGGGTTTCTCCCCATCGACAAGTTCGCGCTCGGAAAGGTGTGCGAGGTTGTCGCGGAGTCGCTCGGTCGCACCTTTGCGATCGCGCCACCACCCGTCAGGTTTGGACCCGACCACATTTGCTGCATCGATCACGATGATTGATCGATGTTCCGCGTCTTCGTGGTTGTTCGGCATCCGACCATTGTGGGCGCATGTCAGTGGGCGCATGTGATCTCCGCGCACATTTGAACCTCGGGAGTGCCAGGAGCGCCGGATCGTGTTTGCTGGTTAGGATCGGGGGATGCGATTCGGATTGTTTGTTCCCCAGGGTTGGCGTTTGGATCTGGTCGGTATCGACCCTGCAGAGCAGTGGGCGGTGATGCGCGATCTGGCTGTTCGCGCCGACCAGGGTGACTGGGATTCGCTGTGGGTCTACGACCACTTCCATACCGTTCCGGCTCCCACCGACGAGGCGACGCACGAGGCCTGGACGCTGATGGCGGCCCTGGCCGCATCGACATCCCGGATCCGCCTCGGCCAGATGTGCACCGCGATGAGCTACCGCAACCCGGCATACCTCGCCAAAGTGGCAGCCACCACCGACCTCATCTCCGGAGGCCGGGTCGAAATGGGCATCGGCGGCGGTTGGTACGAACATGAATGGCGCGCCTACGGCTATGGATTCCCTTCAGCCGGAGAGCGTTTGGGCCGCCTCGACGAGGGCGTCCAGATCATGAAGCAGGCCTGGACCACCGGGTCGTCCACGTTCGACGGCAAGCACTATCAGGTCGACGGTGCCATATGTCGCCCACTTCCGTTGCAGGACGGCGGCATTCCGCTGTGGATCGCCGGTGGTGGCGAGAAGGTGACGCTCAAGATTGCCGCGAAGTACGCGCAATACACCAACTTCGACGGCACACCGGAGGGGTTCGAGCAGAAGTCTGCCCTCCTGCGTAAGCATTGCGACAACGTCGGAACGGACTTCGACGCCATCGTGCGTTCGTCGAACTACAACATCGCAATCGGCAAGACCGAAGCCGAAGTGGAGCAGCGGCTGGCCACATTGGTCGAACGTCAGACGCCGTACGTTGGCCGGGAGAAGGCCGAAGCCTCGCTCGGTGCGTTCCGGGACATGCCGGGTGTGGGCACGCCGGAACAGATCATCGAGAAACTCGGCGCCCTCAAGGATCAGGGCATGTCGTACGGCATCTGCTACTTCCCGGAAGCCGCTTACGACTTGTCGGGGATCGAACTGTTCGAGAAGGAAGTGGTTCCCGCGCTCCGATAGCCCGCGCTTCGATAACCCCGGGGGCCGACAGCCGCTAGGCCTCGGGGACTTCGGTTCCGAGATAGAAAGCAGTGGTGCGCATCTCGGACGCGCGCGCGAGTTCCTCCGGAGTTCCCGCGCCGATCGAGGCGTCGGCCCAGCGGCGGCTGCTGTCGGACATGAACGTCTGGGCCTGGTCGGTCTGCGCCCAGGCGGTGTCCTGAGCAGGTGCAGCGCCGCTGTTGGCGACGTGATGTGCCAGACCGAGGAGGCCGAGATCCCAACCGATGCCGACGGCGCCCGGGCCGAACGCCTGCCACCGACCGGGATCGACGTCGGCGCTGTGTTCAAGGACCAGCCGTGAGCTGTTGGAGCTCAATGCTTCGAGGTGAACGGACAGTTCGCTGACCTCGCCGCCGAACTCCCAGGAGACGGAGAACCCGGTCGGTGCGTCGCAGGTCTTGATGGTGCCGCCCGCGTTGCCCTCGATCTGGTAGGTGCCACCGAGGCGCAGGTCTCCGTTGACCGGGGCAAACCATCGCACCAAACGCTCCGGACTGGTGCAGGCATCCCACAGATCGTCGATGCCGGTGGCGTAGTCCTGGCGCAACGCCGCGACTGTCCTGACGGTCGATCCGTTGTCGCTGATGGTGACCGTCCGCGTCACGGCGTCGATCTGTCCCTGCGCGGTGGTGGCGAGGTCCGTGTCCGTCATGTCTGCTCCTCAGGGGTTGGTGCGATCGTGTCCATTGTCCGATGCGACGGTTGTCGTCGACAAAGGAGGTCGGCCGGGAGAATTTTTGTGAGAATGGCCTGGTGACCGACTTCCATCCCGACCGGCACCGCTACGGAGACGCAGCCGCGCCGGTCCGCATCGTCGAATACGGCGACTTCCAATGCCCGGGCTGCAAGATGCTGGCACCCGTCCTCAAGGAGTTGGTCGACGAGTCCGGCGGCCGGATCTGCCTGGTGTTCCGGCATTTTCCGGTCTTCGAGGTGCATCCCTTCGCGCTCACGGCAGCACTCGCGGCCGAAGCCTCCGGCTCCCGGTTCTGGGAAATGCACGAACAGCTCTTCGCCCATCAGGACAATCTCGACGACGAGAGTCTCGCCGAGTGCGCACGTCGCGCCGGTGTGGTCGGTGCGGTGACGGGTCTCGAGGCGCAGCAATACAAGGCGGGTGTCTCGGCCGACTACACGCTCGGAATCGAAGAAGGAGTCCGCGCGACACCTGGACTGTTCATCAACGGCTCCCGGTACGAGGGGACGTTCGCGCTCAAGGCCTTACGTGAGGCCACAGCCGATCGCTGATCGGATACGGCCCCGGGGAGCGGGGCGGGTGTCAGCGTCCGGTGGGATCGAGCCACGGGCCGTCGGGAAGACTCGGCGGATTGTCGATGTCGTCGACGCTGCACAGCGGAAGTCGCTCCCCGAGATAGCGGAGGAGTAGCGAGCCGAGGATCGCCGCGATCGCCGAGCCGGCCAGGACTCCGATCTTGGCGTCTTGCCGGAGTCCGGGGTCGGTGAAGGCGAGATCGGTGATGAACAGCGAGATCGTGAACCCGATCCCGGCCAGTACCGCGCCACCGATCAGGTGCCCGTAGCGGACCTGACCGGGTAGCCGCCCCAAACCCAACTTGAGTGCGAACCCGGCCGCCACCGAGATGCCGATCCCGTTGCCCACCACCAGCGCCACGATGATGCCGATGGTCACCGACGACGAGGCGGCCGCGGACAGTGCATCTGCGTTGAGAAGCACACCGGCGTTCGCCAGACCGAACAACGGCACGACAACCAATGCACTCACCGGGTGCAGTGCGTCTTGCAGTCGTTCATTGGCCGGAACGGTGGCGCGCACCGCCGTCGCGGCGAGTCTGGCTCGCCGGGCATCGGCCCGTTGCATTACCAGTCGTCCGTAGACCCTGACCCGGATCTGCTGTTCGGGTTCGACGGCCGCAGTCGGGATGAGCACCCCCAACAGGACGCCGGCCAACGTGGGATGAAGCCCGGACTCGTACACCGCCGCCCACAACACGAGACCGACCAGGATGTACGGACGCAGCCTCCACACTCCGGCCCACCGCATCACGGCCAATACCGCGACCGCAACGACCACCACGGCCAATGCGGTGAACGAGACGTCGTCGGTGTAGAACACCGCCAGCACCGTGATGGCACCGATGTCGTCGACGATGGCGAGCGTGAGTAGGAAGAGCCGGATCTGGTCGGGACAGCGCGGACCGAACAGCGCCAATATTCCGAGCAGGAAGGCGGTATCGGTGGAGATCGGGATGCCCCATCCGGCCGCCTCCGGACCGGTGGGCTGGAAAGCGAGGTAGATCAGCGCCGGCAGGATCAGGCCGCCGAGGGCGCCGAGCACCGGGATGACGACGGTGCTGCGATCACGTAGATCGCCGACGGACACCTCCCGGCTGATCTCCAAGCCCACGACCAGGAAGAAGATCGCCATGGCGGCGTCGTTGATGATGTGCTGCAGATCCATTTCGGTGGACCAGCTTCCGACCTGCAGGACCACCTCGGTGTGCCAGAACGAGAAGTAGCTGCCGTCGGGCAGATTCGCCCACACCAGTGCGATGACGGTGGCCGCGAGCAGAAGCCCCGCGCTGCCCGATTCTTTGGAGAGGAACTCCGTGGTGCGGGGGGAGATCGGACGCCTCGACGACCTGAGCCGGGTCGTGGGACCCGGACCAACCGGTAGTGCCGTTGTCGCACGGTTGTCGCTGGGCATGATGGACATTGTGCGCCAGCCCGCTGCTTTGCACCGGCTATCCCCTCCGAAATCACCTACTGTGGCCAGAGCGCGCAACCCAACGCCGGGCGGAGTACTCAGAGATGACCGATGATCCCACCGTGGTCGAGACCAGGAATGGTCCGGTTCGCGGACTCGACGACGGAATCACCAAGTCGTGGCGCGGAATCCGTTACGCCGCACCGCCGGTAGGTGAATTGCGGTGGCGTGCGCCCATCCCTCCACAACCGTGGACGGATGTTGCTGATGCGACGGTGTTCGGCCCAGTGGCACCGCAACCGGGTAACCCGGTGATCCGGCTCGGCCCGGACGTCGTCCAGGACGAGGACTGCCTGAGCCTCAATATCTGGTCCGCGTCGACCGTTGAGCACGGCGATCGGCGGCCGGTGATGGTGTGGCTTCATGGCGGTGCCTATGTGTTCGGTTCATCCAGTCAGCCGCTGTACGACGGCCGGGCCCTGGTCTCCGACGGCGACGTGGTGCTGGTCGCCGTCAACTATCGGCTAGGTGCCCTGGGATTTCTGGACCTGTCCTCATGCAGTACCGATCAACGCAGGTTCGACTCGAACCTGGCGCTGCGCGACATCATCCTGGCGCTGGACTGGGTGCGTGACAACATCGAGGCGTTTGGTGGCGACCCTGATCGGGTGACGCTGTTCGGAGAATCGGCCGGCGGCTCGTTGGTCACGACGTTGCTCACCATTCCGTCCGCGGGTGGGCTCTTTGCCAGGGCGATCGCTCAGAGTTCACCGGCGACGTCGGTGTACGACAGCGCCCGCGCGGCTCGGGTGGCGGGGATGTTTCTGGAGAAGGTCGGGATCGCGGCCGCCGATGTCGCAGCGCTGGCGAATCTGGAGGTGGACAAGATTGTCGCCGCCGGCCAGGCATTGTTCAGCGAGGTACCCGCCACGTCACCCGGAACACTGGCCTTCGCGCCGACGGTTGATCGTGATCTGCTGCCGGACTATCCGCTGGAGACCTATCGCGCGGGGAAGTCGCATCCGGTACCGCTGATCATCGGCACCAACAAAGATGAAGCGTCCCTGTTCAAGTGGATGAAGTCGCCGCTGATGCCGATCACCCCGGCCGCGATCCGGTCGATGTTCGCCGAGATCGCCAGTGAGCAGCCGGAGTTGAATCTGCCGAGCGAGGCCGAGATCGGATCGGCCTATACCGGTATGAAACTCAAGGCCGCCGGCCTCGCCGTGGCGCGAGACATCGGTTTTCGGATGCCGACGTTGTGGCTGGCCGACGGGCACAGCGCGGTCGCACCGGTGTACCTCTACCGATTCGACTGGGCGACACCGATGTTGCGTGCACTGCGGGTCGGTGCCACCCACGCGGCCGAATTGCCTTACGTGTGGGGCAATCTGGTGGTCGGCAGCAAAGACATCACTTTCAAGCTGGGTGGTATGAAAGTGGGCAAGGCGCTCTCTGCCCGCATGCAGAACCGCTGGATCGCGTTTGCCGTCGACGGACATCCGCAGGGACTGCCCGGCGATCCGGAGTGGCTGCCCTACGAGAGCGGCAGGCGCTCGACGCTGGTCTTCGATCGCCAGGATTCGGCTGTCGATGACCTCGACAAAGAATTGCGCGAGGCCTGGGGCAACGACGTCCTGAATTTTCGCTAGCGTGCAATGCGGCCGTCTCCGCGGTGGTCCCGGCTGCCGGCTATTTCGTCAGCTGAGCGCGACCAGTGATTCGAGGTAGGTGGCGACGCCGTGGTGGTCGTTGCTGGGCAGGATCGTGTCGGCGACCGCCAGGGTGTCGGCGGCGGCATTCGCCGGACACAATGCATGCCCGGCCCACAGCAGCATGGGCAGATCATTGATGGCGTCGCCACACGCGGCGACCTCGGACGGATCGATACCCCACTGCGTGCACAACCGCGACAACCCGCTGGCCTTCGAGACCCCGTCCGCCGCCATCTCCAGATACGGGGCACCGGAATGGGTTGGCGTCACTTGCGGCATGCCCGCGGCCGCAACCGTGCGGAACAGATTCTCACTCGTCACCTCGGGGTGCCGGGCCACGATCTTCACGATCGGTTCGGTGTCGAGTACCGAGGAATCCGACAGCTCCATGGTTGCCGGATCGCGGTGATGGTCGGTGAACTCGCACAGCGCTGCGTAGTCGGGATCGGCGACGAACCGCGTGGGACCGACGGCGGCAAACACCGTTCCCGGGACCAGCGCACGAACCCGCGACATCGCGTCGTATGCGATGCTTGCCGGAAATGGGTGTACGTCAATGACTTTCGGTGTTCCGTCGGCGAGATCGAGGAGGACGGCCCCGTTGGCGGCCACGGCGAACCCTCGAAAGCCGCAGGACGCGGCGAGGGTGTGAACGGAGTGCTGGGCACGGGCGGTCGCCCACACCACAACGATGCCCGCGTCGGCTGCCGCGGCCATCGCTGTCGCGGTCCTCGCGCTCACTGCCCGGTCGGAGTTGAGAAGGGTTCCGTCGAGGTCGGTTGCCACCAGGCGAATGCTCACTCGTACATGATGCCAATACCGCTGATCAGGTCCAGTGACACCGGACCTGATGTCGGTGGCGATCGCTACGGTGGGTAGGTGTTGTTCGCAGAGGTGGTGTCCACGAGTGCAGCTGTGGCCGGCACGCGGTCGCGGAAATCCAAGTCCGCTGCACTTGCTGCACTGATCGAGGCATGTGCGCCTGACGAGGTCCCGATTGTGGTGGCGTGGTTGTCGGGCGAGGTGCCGCAGGGACGTCTGGGCATCGGATGGCGGACGCTGGTCGATGCGCGGCCAGAACCTTCCGCTACCGCGTCCTGGACCGTCGCCGACGTGAATCAGCTCCTCGCTGAGCTGGCGGTGACGTCCGGGGCCGGATCGGTGGCCCGCCGTAAAGAGCTGTTGACGCGACTGATGTCCGGCGCCACCGATGACGAGCAGACCTTCCTCATCCGACTGCTCACCGGCGACATGAGGCAGGGCGCCGGCGAAGGCGTGATGACCGACGCCATCGCGGTCGCAGCGGGCTTGCCCGTCGATGTGGTGCGGCGGGCCTTCATGCTGTCCGGTGAATTGCCGGTGACCGCTGCTGCCGCGATCAGCGGTGGTGCGGCGGCGCTGCAGGAGTTCGCGCTGCAGGTCGGTCGTCCGATCCGGCCGATGCTGGCGTCACCGGCGACCTCACTCGCCGACGCCCACACAGCGCTCGGTGGTGCGGTTAGTGTCGAATACAAACTCGATGGCGCGCGAATTCAAGTGCACCGCAAGGGCGAAGACGTGTCCATCTACACCCGCACTCTCAACGACATCACCGATCGCGTGCCGGAGCTGGTCGCACTGATTCGCGAATTGCCGTGCGAATCAGTGGTTCTCGACGGTGAAACGCTGGCGCTCAACGACTCCGGTCGTCCGCGTCCGTTTCAGGAGACGATGAGCCGTTTCGGTGCCACGTCCAAGCGCGAACTCCTGTTGCAGCCCTACTTCTTCGATTGCCTGCACCTCGACGGTGCCGACCTGCTCGACGAGCCGTTGTCCGGTCGTCTCGAGGCGTTGGACCGCGTTGCGTCCCGGCATCGCATCCCGTCGTTGGTCGCACCAGATCTCGAAGCGACCGAGATGCACCTCGAGGCCGCGTTGTCTGCGGGGCACGAGGGGATCATGATCAAGTCCCTCGACTCGGTCTATGCCGCCGGTCGCCGTGGAAAGACCTGGCAGAAGGTCAAGCCGGAACACACCCTTGACCTCGTGGTGCTCGGCGCCGAATGGGGCTACGGCCGGCGCACCGGATTCCTGTCCAATCTGCATCTCGGTGCGAGAGATCCGGACGGTGGCGACGCGATCATGGTCGGCAAGACGTTCAAGGGCTTGACCGACGAGTTATTGCGTTGGCAGACAGATGAATTCCCGAAACATGAACGGGACCGTGACGACCACACCGTGTATCTGGAGCCCGATCTGGTCGTCGAGATCGAACTCGATGGAGTGCAGGTCAGCTCCCGCTATCCGGGTGGGGTGGCACTGCGATTCGCCAGAGTGCTCCGCTACCGGCCCGACAAAACCGCGGCGCAGGCCGATTCCATCGATGCGGTCCGATCGCTGCTGCCCGGCGCGGGGTCGACCGATCAGATGTGACGCGCGAGTTCGACCACCCTGTCCCGGGCATCGGCAGCAGAGGCGGTGGACTGCTCGGTGAACGGATCCAGCGCCGGGATCCGTCCGACGAGGGTCAGATCTGAGGTCACCACATCAACTTTCATTCCCAGAGCCGCGCCGAGGACCTGAACGAGTGGGGGAACGGTGTGGTCGAGCCCCTCGTCCTTCGAACCGGGCCCGTAGGTCAGGCCACGTGAGGAGATGACCACCACCGGAATCCCGGCAAAAGGCTGGTCTGGAGTGTCGTACGGTGCGGTGGTTCCGAGCACGTGGATGTGATCGATCCAGGCCTTGAGCGTCGACGGGATGGACCAGTTGTACATGGGCGCGCCGATGACAACGGCATCCGCCGCCGCAACCTCGGCGATCAGTTCCGCCTGCAGTGCTTCTGCTGCGGGATCCGGGGCTTCGACATCGACCCGGAGTCGCGGCGCGTAATGCAGTCCGGCATCGGAGATGTGCGGCACCGGATCAGCATGCAGATCCCGATACGTCACCGTCCGGTCTTCGCCGACCGCGAGCCACGTGGTGGCGAAGAGTCGGGTCAGTTCGCGCGAGACCGATGTCTTCGGGTTGGCGGATGAATCGATGTGCAACAGGGTGGGCATGGCCGGCCTACAGCTCTGCGGCCAGGTTGGCCAGGCGGGGTAGGACTTCGTCGCGCCAACCGGGCCCCATGCGCTCGTAGGCCGCGGCCATGCGCGCATCGTCGAGATCGAATCCGGAATGCTCGAGGAAGAGTCGGGTGCCGTCGCCTTCTGCCGACAACGTCCAGGTGAGTGTCCAGTTCGTGGTGAACGTGTAGACGAGGCGCGAAGGTTCTGCGACCTCGAGGACGCGGCAGGGCTGCCGGCCGAAACCCGGCATGTCCACGGTGAACTCGTGATCTACGACCGGGCGGATGTCGCCCTGCGCCCACCACTGTTCGACCAGCTCCGGCTCGGTCAGCGTTCTCCAGACATTCGCCGGGTCGGTGGCGATGAATTGGTCGACGGAGATCACCGCGTCCCGGTCAGTGGACAAGGGCGAGTCGGTCATTCGAGCTCCTCTGCGATGTGGGCGATGCCGGACAGGCGGTCACGGTCGGGCTAGGGGGTGAGGCTCTCCCGCAGAAGACTCTCGAGGGTCTTGAAGTGGCGTTCGTCGGCGTCGGCGCGGTAGGAGGCCATGTCGGACATCGTGAAACCATGTGGCGCATCGGGGTACACCTCGGAGGTGTACAGCAGACCGGCCGCGTCGAAGGCCTTCTCCAGGATCTCGATCTTCTCGAGCGGCATCGACCGGTCGTTGTCGGCATGTCCCAGATACAGGCGTGCCCGCGCGTTCTTTGCGACGAGGTGGGGGCTGTCGGGGGCGTCGGTCGCCAGGTTACTGCCGTGGAACCCGGCAGCGGCCTTGACCTGATCCGGCCGGGCGCCGGCGGTACGCAGTGCCATGGCCGAACCCATGCAATAACCGGTCACACCCACTCCGTCGCCGGAGACCTCGGGGAGTTCGAGCAGGCGATCAACGTATTCGCCCACGTCGGCTGTGGCCAGCCCGGAACCCAGGGAACGAACCCGGCCCATGGCACCGGCGATGAACTCGTCACGGTAGGTGGGATCGCTCAGGTCACCCTGCGCCGCGAGGTCTTCCACGGTGCCGTGCCGGTAGAACGTGTTGGGAGCCATCACCACAAAACCCCAGGCGGCAATCCGGTCGGCCATCTCGTAGATGCGGGGGCGGAGGCCGAAGGCGTCCATGTACAACAGGACGCCGGGATGAGCACTCTCATCTGGTCGGGTCACATAGGCTTCCGCGACGCCGTGTCCGGCCTCGATCTCGATGGTGGTGCTCAACATGAGCACAACGCTACCGGGGCCTCCCGCGCAGGTTTCGAGGGGTCAGGACCTTGTCGGTCGCTACTTACGGTACGACGAACTCGGGTTGGTCGAGTAGTCGCAACCAGCTACCGTCCGGTTGCCTGCGCACCACCTGGGCGCGAGCACCGGCACCGTCTCGTGGTGGGGTCGAGGTGAGGGCGATATCGCCGCCGACCAGTGTCGGCAACGGTTCTTCGGCCTCGAAATGAGGCTTGTGCGACAGTACTTCGGCCCACAGTTCCCGGATGGCGGCGCGTCCCACCGTCTGCTTTCCGGGCGGATACGCCAGCACCGCATTCTCTTCGTAGAGGAGTGCGACGCCCTCGGCATCGCCGGCGTTGGAACGCTCCACAAAGAGTCGGGTCAGGTCCTCGGGGGTCTGGGCGGTCTCGCGCGGTGACATCGTTCATCCTTTCGTCGGTGTGATTCCAGCCTCCTTCGACACTGACGAGAAGTCCAATAGATTGTTCTGTCAGATACTAGAATCTGCAGTCATGGAACTGAGGCAGTTGGAGTACTTCATCGCGGTGGCCGAAGAGGCCAACTTTACGCGTGCGGCCGAACGGGTTCGGATCAGCCAGTCCGGCGTCAGTGCTCAGATCCGGCAACTCGAACGCGAACTCGGCGCGGAGTTGTTCGATCGGTCGAGCCGGATCGCCCGGCTCACCCCCGCAGGAGTGGCGGCGATCGGTCCGGCGCGGAGCGCGCTCGCGGCGGTCGGGGCGGTTGGTCAGGCGGTGGACGACGTGGGTGGGCTGGTCCGCGGAAGATTGTCGATCGGGATGGTCATCGGTTGCACGATCACGCCGCTCTTTGCAGCGATCGAGAAGTTCCGCATCTCCTACCCCGGCATCGAGATCTCTGTCCAGGAGGCGAACTCGGATCAGCTGGCCGACGATGTGCTCGGTGGCGACTTGGATGTGGCCATCGTGGGCACCGCAGGGCCGGTCGGCGACGAATTACGGGCGTCGGTGATCGTCAGTGAAGGTCTGGTGGCGCTGGTGCCTCCGGGGCACCACCTGGCAGATCGAGGGCACATCGAAGTGTCGGATCTGGCGGGTGAGGCCATCGTTGCCATGCCGATCGGAACGGGAATCCGGGCTGTCCTCGACACCGCCTGTGCCGCAGCCGATTTCTCGCCTCACGTGGCGATCGAGGCGAGCGCTCCAGACGCCGTACTGGAGTGTTCGGCGCGCGGGTTGGGAATCGGGATCCTGAGCGAGTCGATGGGTTCGGATCATCGGGGACGAGTGAAGGTGATCCCGATCGTGGGCGTGGACATCGCGGCTCAGTTGTCTGCGGTGTGGTCGACGCCGACCAGTCCCGCGGTCCAGGCCTTCATCCCGCTGCTCAGCCAGGCATTCGACCTGTGACGGACAACCACGCATTCACCGAGACGGAGCGTGCGGCTGTCTACCGTGCCATCGCCGAACGCCGTGACATGCGCACATTTGTTGCCGGCGCGAGCGTGCCTCCTGAGGTCCTCGTGCGACTGCTACAAGCGGCCCATGCCGCGCCCAATGTTGGCCTGATGCAACCGTGGCGCTTCATAAGGATCACTGATCCGTTGCTGCGGAAGCAGATTCACGGCCATGTGGACGACGAACGCTGCCGCACGGCACATGCACTCGGTGAACGTTCCGACGAGTTCATGGCCCTCAAGGTCGAAGGCATTCTCGAATGCGCCGAACTCTTGGTCGTTGCGCTACGAGATGGCCGTGAACGTCATGTGTTCGGACGTCGGACCATGCCGCAGATGGACCTCGCATCAGTGTCCTGTGCGATCCAGAACATCTGGCTCGCAGCGCGATCCGAAGGCCTGGGCATGGGCTGGGTGTCGTTGTTCGAACCGGAGGTGCTGGCGGAGATCCTGTCGTTGCCGCCCGGGTCCGAAGCAGTGGCCGTGTTGTGCCTCGGTCCGGTTCCGGACTTTCCGAAACGCCCGGTTCTGGAGATCGAAGGTTGGGCAACCGGCCGTCCGTTGAATGAATTCGTGGGCGAGAACGGCTGGTGATGTGTGACGATCAACTATCGGACCCGAGGTGTCCGCGAGGCCGGAGATCACATCGGGAGAGGTCTGTGGACCTGCCCATGGCTCATCAACCCCAGTAACGAGAAGGAGCAGTCATGGTCACACAACGTTTGGTCCTGACCTTGGAAGACGCGGATGCCATATTGGCGGCGGCTCGTGCCAAGGCAGTCGAGATCAATGTTCCGATGGCGCTGACCGTCCTCGACCACGCAGGTCAGACGATCGCCTTCATCAAGATGAATGGCAGCCCACTGATGTCGGAATCGGCAGCAAAAGGCAAGGCCTACACGGCTGTTGGCATGGGACGACCCACCTCGAGGTGGGAAGACGCCGGGGCCGCGAGCCCCTCGTTTGCGGCATCGATCACCAGTATCCCGGGCTTCACACCATTCGGTGGCGGGCTTCCGCTCCTGGTGGACGGAACACTTGTCGGCGCTGTCGGAGTGAGTGGGGGGAGCACAGATGACGACATTTTGGTGGCCACTGCGGGCGCGCAGGCCCTCACATAGAGCAGCGGTCGCACCACACAACGAACCGCCGTACCCCCAGGGGTGTACGGCGGTTCGTCTGCGTTCACAGCTGGTGAGATCGGTTGATCGTCAGAGGATGTAGAGCATCTCCTGGTATGTCGGCAGCGGCCAGAGATCGTCCGCGACAACACTTTCGAGGGTGTCGGCTGCGGTCCGGACCAGGGCCATGGCAGGCAGCAGGGTGTCGCGTGCGTACTTGGCCTCCTCGAGGCTGCCCTCGACGTGAACGTCCAGTGCCGACTTCAGGGCCGCCAAGGCCGTGGTCAGCTCCGCCATCGGCTCGCTGACCATCTTCAGCAGCGTGGTGTCGGGTTCGATACCGGCTCCCTTGAGAGCCGTCACGTTGGTGGCGATCTCGGTCTGGTAGCGAACTGCGGCGGGCAAGACCAGCGTCGAACCGACCTCCAGGGTCAGCTTGGCCTCGACCGCGATGGTCAGGATGTATTGCTCCAGGCCGATCTCGTAGCGGCTGTGCATCTCCCGATCGTTGAAAACGCCGTACTTGGAGAACAATTCGATCGACGACTCGGAGATCAGCTCAGGCAGTGCGTCGACGGTGGTCTTCAGGTTCGGCAGGCCACGCGACTCGGCTTCGATCGGCCAGTTGTCGGAGTAGCCGTCACCGTTGAACACCACCGCTCCGTGCTCGGTGATGATGTCGGTGAGCAGCGTCTGTACAGCGAAGTCGAAGTCGACGCCCTCGGCGAGGGCCGTCTCCAGGGTGGTGGCGCAGTAGTCGAGGGAATCGGCCATGATCGTGTTGAGTACCACCATCGGCTCGCTGACGGTCTGCATCGAACCGGGAGCCCGGAACTCGAAGCGGTTGCCGGTGAAGGCAAACGAACTGGTCCGGTTGCGGTCGCCGGGATCGGTGGGCAGTATCGGGAGGGTATCGACACCGATGAGCATGGTGCCCTTGCCCTTTGACGAGGTTGCAGCGCCCTTCGCGATCTGTTCGAAGACGTCGGCCAGCTGTTCTCCGAGGAAGATCGAGACGATTGCCGGAGGAGCCTCGTTGGCGCCGAGGCGATGATCGTTGGTCGCCGATGCCACGGACACGCGAAGCAGTCCGGCGTGCAGATGTACCGCCCGGATCACGGCCGCGCAGAACACCAGGAACTGTGCGTTCTCGTGCGGGGTGTCGCCGGGTACAAGCAGGCTGCCGAACTTGTCGTTGCCGAACGAGAAGTTGACGTGCTTGCCGGAGCCGTTGACGCCGTCAAAAGGCTTCTCGTGGAACAGACACTCCATACCGTGCTTCTTGGCAACGGTCTTGAACGTCGTCATCAGGAGCTGCTGGTGGTCGGCCGCGATATTGCCGCGCTCGAACATCGGCGCGATCTCGAACTGGCCGGGTGCGACCTCGTTATGACGGGTTTTGGCCGGGATACCGAGCTTGAAGAGTTCACGTTCGGTGTCCATCATGAAGCCGAGGACGCGCTCGGGGATCGCACCGAAGTAGTGGTCGTCGAACTCCTGGCCCTTGGGCGGCTTGGTCCCGAACAGGGTCCGCCCGGCGTTCAGCAGGTCAGGACGTGCCAGGAAGAAGTGTCGATCGACCAGGAAGTACTCCTGCTCGGGTCCACAGAAGGCCACCACATTGCCGGGATCGCTGTGCCCGAACAGTTTCAGCACGCGCTCGGCATGCTTGCCCATCGCCTGCTGCGAACGCAGCATCGGGGTCTTGTGATCGAGTGCTTCACCGGTCATCGACACGAACACGGTCGGGATGCACAGGGTGTTGCCGTTGGGATTCTCGAGCACGTATGCGGGGCTGGTGACGTCCCAGCCGGTGTAGCCACGGGCCTCGAATGTGTTGCGGAGTCCGCCGTTCGGGAAGCTGGAGGCGTCGGGCTCACCCTGGATGAGGGTCTTGCCCTGGAACTCGGCGAGCGTGGATCCGTCGCTCGCGGGTTCGAGAAAGCTGTCGTGCTTTTCTGCGGTGAGTCCGGTGAGCGGATAGAAGACGTGCGCGTAGTGGGTTGCACCCTTCTCGAGCGCCCAGTCCTTCATCGCGGACGCGACCGCATCGGCGACGGCGGGGTCGAGTTTGCTGCCCTGTTCGATGGTGTCGATGACCGACTTGTAGACGTTCTTCGGTAGCCGTTTCATCATGACCGACTTGTTGAACACGTTTGCGCCGAAGATGTCTCCCGGCGCCTCGGTGATATCGAAACTGACCGGAGGCGGCGTGTACGCCTCGACTGCGGTGATGGCAGCAAGCCGGATATTGTTTCCACTCATTCGTTCATTACCCTTCTCGCGGGTCTCACTGGTACTGAAAGCCCTGACCTGCGAACTCTACGAATGGCCGGTAACGGACTCATTGCGTCGCAGTGACGATGGAAATCGGAGTTGACCGGGTGTTACGTATTGGTTGCGCCTGGTCCGAAATGTCCGACTCTCGGGTCAACGACCGGATGGCCGATCGATACGGAAGAGGTGATGCTGACCGTCGTCGATCGGGTTGTCCGGTTTGAGGTAGCCGGTGGCGACCTGCGTGAAGCCCGCGGACAACAGCGCCCGCCACGATGCCGGATTGGCGACGGCAACCGGGACGATGATCGTGTCGGTCTTCGGGTGATCAACCCAGCAACTCTCGACCATATTGCGGATCATCTGTGTTCCGAAACCGCGGCCGGTCATCTCGACGTCGCCGATGAAATAGTCGATGGACATCGCGAATGCGGGCACCCTGAGCAGGGTTTCGATCTCGGCCAGGTCCTCGGGGTAGGCGGACAAGAGGTACCGCTGGATCAGTCCGATGGGCTGTTCGTCGTACAGGACGATGAAGTCCTCGCAGGGTTCTGTGCCGTCGATGCTTCCACCGAAGTCGCGCTCGACGGCCTCGTCGGATGTGTCGTGATTCCAGAAGCGCGCGACATGGGGAGTAGCCAACCACTTCTTGATCAGGATGAGATCGTCGCGCTCGGTACGCCGAAACCGCATGCATTCACTGTCCGCGCCGAGCTCGCGGAGGTCAATCGTTTCGGCGGCTGGGGTTTGCGTCCCGGAGTGCGGGGAAGATGTGATCGCGCAGGAGCGGTGCGAGCTGCGGCGATGTGTCCGACTGGCTGTACCAGCGCAATTCCGCGATCTCTCCCGCCGGCTTCGGCTCGCCGGTGAGTTCTGCGCAGAAGATGTGGCCGGACACCGAGGTGTCGGGTTCATTGGCGGCCGCAGCGGTGAAGGTTCCGAGTGCCGTCAGGTCGCGGGGCGTGATCGCGATGCCGATTTCCTCGAGCACTTCACGTACGGCGGCCTCGATCGGACTCTCTCCGGGTTCGAGCTTTCCGCCGGGGAGCATGAAGGCCGTGGTACCGGACTTTCGCACCGTCAGCACCTGCGACGCCGCGTTGTGGAAGCAGACGGCGGAGACCGTCAGGTGCTGCGGTGTGCGTTCGGTACCCGTGCTCATGGGAGAGATGATGCCGGGTGTGCCCGGCACGCGGGTGAGCGGAGTACTTCCGCGAATCTGTAACACGTTCTAGTCTGGTCGACATGACTGTTTCTGCGGACGCGACCACTGAATTCGATCACCTGCGCGGCGGCACCCACCTCGGTCATCTGATGGTGGCGGCCCTCAAGCGACATCGCAATGAACCTGTTCTATTTTTGGGCGACACGACCCTGACCGGCGGGCAGATGGAGGCCGAGGTCAGTACCTACGTCCAGGCCTTCGAATCCCTGGGTGCGGGTTCCGGCACCGCGGTGGGGCTGCTGGCGCTCAACCGGCCAGAGGTCCTGTTTGTCATCGGTGCGGGGCAGACACAGGGTTGGCGCCGGACCGCACTGCATCCACTCGGTTCACTCGACGACCACGCGTACGTCCTGGGCGACGCGCAGATCGCCACGCTGGTCATCGACCCGGTGCCGATGTTCGTCGAACGCGCGGTGGCACTGCTCGAACGGGTCGACAGCCTCAAACAGGTACTGACGCTCGGTCCGGTGCCGCCGGAGCTCGCCGACGTTGCGCGTGATGTGACAGCCGAGGCCAAGCGATTCGAGGCGAGGCCGCTGGTGGCTGCGGATCTGGCCCCGGACCACATCGTCTCGATCACCTACACCGGTGGCACGACCGGAAAACCCAAGGGCGTCATCGGAACTGCGTCGGCGATGTCGACGATGACGCAGATCCAGCTGGCCGAATGGGAATGGCCGGAGCACCCGCGCTTTCTCATGTGCACACCGTTGTCGCACGCGGGCGCAGCGTTTTTTGTACCCACCCTGATGAAGGGCGGGTCGATGGTGGTGCTGGCCAAGTTCGATCCCGCGGAGGTGCTCCGGACGATCGAGGAGCAGAAGATCACGGCCACCATGCTGGTCCCGTCGATGCTGTACGCACTACTGGATCACCCGGACTCGCGTACTCGCGACCTCTCGTCGCTGGAGACCGTCTACTACGGCGCCTCCGCGATCAACCCGGTCCGGCTGGCCGAGGCCATCGAGCGTTTCGGCCCGATATTTGCGCAGTACTACGGCCAGTCCGAGGCACCGATGGTGATCAGCTACCTGCCCAAGGGTGCGCACGATGAAAAGCGGCTCTCGAGCTGTGGACGTCCGTCGGCATTCCTGCGGACGGCTCTGGTCGGTGACGACGGTAAGCCGGTGCCGGTGGGGGAACCCGGTGAGATCTGTGTAGCCGGTCCACTTCTCGCCGGCGGCTACTGGGGACTTCCGGAGGCGACCGCGGAGGCCTTCCGCGACGGTTGGCTGCGGACCGGGGACGTGGCCCGCGAAGACGAGGACGGGTTCTGGTTCATCGTCGATCGCACCAAGGACATGATCGTCACCGGCGGTTTCAATGTCTTCCCCCGAGAGGTCGAAGACGTTGTGGCCGAACATCCTTCGGTTGCGCAAGTCGGTGTGATCGGTGTCCCGGACGAGAAGTGGGGTGAGGCGGTGACCGCGATTGTCGTGCTACGCGCGGATGCTGCGCGTGATGAGGCCTCGATCGAGACGATGATCTCGGAGATCCAGGATGCGGTGAAGGATCGCAAGGGTGCGGTGCAATCGCCGAAGCGGGTCATCGTGGCCGATGCACTGCCACTGACCGCCCTGGGCAAACCGGACAAGAAGGCACTGCGCAAACAGTATTGGAGTGAGAACGACAGGGCTGTCGGCTGAGGTCGTCCGATGTCATAGTGGTGGTCGTGGCCAGCGTGCCGACAACCCGCCATCTGTTGCGAGCCAGGGATCTGATCGACGTCGAGTACTCGGCGGCTTTGACCGTCGATCAGATCGCAGCCGCGGCCGGGTTGTCGCGTGCGCATTTCACCCGGGCATTCACCAAGGCGTTCGGTCAATCGCCCCACCTGTATCTGCAAACGCGTCGGCTCGAACGGGCTGCGGCCCTCCTCCGCAACACGGACTACTCAGTGGCCGATGTCTGTGTGGCCGTGGGTCTTCGGAGTGTCGGGTCGTTCACGACGAGTTTCAAGAGAACGTTTGGCGAAACGCCGGCGCACTATCGCGCCAGTCGTCCGCCGGCCGCCCAGCGGATCATGGTCCCGGCTTGCGTGGTGCGTGCTTTCGGCCGGCCGTACCCGGACAGTCGTGTCAAAGAGAGCACAGGGGGAGAAGACCGGGCCTGGTCTGCGGCGTTAGGTTCGAATCACTGATTCGAACACCTACCCGACAGGAGAGCACCATGTTGAAAATCGCCAGCGCACAGGTTTGGGTCCATGACCAGGACGAGGCACTGAAGTTCTACACCGACAAACTCGGGATGGAAGTCCGCGCCGATGTGACGATGCCCGAGATGGATGACTTCCGGTGGCTGACCGTGTCGCCGCCGGGACAAGACGACATCAGCATCGTGTTGATGGACGTCCCCGGTCCACCGATGCTGACCGACGCCGGACGCAACGAGATCCTCGAACTGGTCTCGAAAGGACTGTGCACGGCGGTCTTCCTGACCACCGAAAACTGCCAGGCCGAGTACGAACGGCTGGCAGCGAAGGGTGTCGAGTTCACCGAACTACCCGAGCAGCGGCCCTACGGCATCGATGCCGGTTTCCGTGATCCGTCGGGCAACAGCTTCCGTCTGACCCAGCTGATCGAGTTGGATGACGCCTGAAGCGGCGAAAACCGCTGTGGGGCATTCTGATGTGGTTCGGCGGCCTGGGTAGCCTTTGGTGATGATGACCGGTCGTCGCGCCAGGCCGCTGAAGCCGCACCTTGCCACGCGGTTGCGCGGCGTGGCGTTCAGCTATCCGGAGATCGGCGAGACCCGGCAGGAGCTTCCGGACGGATATCACCACGTCCACCGGGAAGTGGTTGTCGGATCCGGACGGCGGCGCTTTGTCGAGATCGCCGATGCGATCGCAACCTGGCAGGTACAGCTAGGCGCCGGTCTGCGGGTCGACGCGTCGTCGGAGACCATCGAGGCCGGCACCGTCGCGCGGGTCGGGATCGGCGTGGGACCGCTGCGTCTGAAGGCGCCGGTCCGGGTTGTATACGTCATCGAGGAGGCCGATCGCCGTGGCTTCGCGTACGGAACGCTCGTCGGCCACCCGGTGTCGGGCGAGGAATTGTTCTGTGTTGAATTGCGGGACAACAACACTGTCGTATTTGTGGTCACCGCATTCTCGCGGCCGCGCACCCGCTTGGCCCGGATGGCGGGACCGGTGGGCAGACTGGGTCAGCGGGCGATCACCGCCCGGTATCTCAGGGCGATGCGCACGTGGGTACTTCGCACCTGACCCCGCATTTGCTCAACTGCGGTCAGCCGAAAGAGACATTCCCGTCGGCATCGACCTGCCAGCCCGGATTGTGTGCTATCTCCCAGATGAGGTTGTTGGGATCGAGGACATGTCCATGGAAGGTGCCGCCAAAGGCACTGTCCCGCGCGGACTTCAGGACACGGCCGCCGGCATGCACCATGGCCGCCATCAGATCTTCCACCTCGGTTCGGCTGCTGACGTTGTGAGCCAGCGTGACTCCACGGGCCGACCTGCTCCGGAGGTCGGCGGGAAGTTCGTCGCCCAGGTCGTCGACGAACTTGTCACTGTCGAAGAATCCCAGGGTCATCCGGGGCGCGATCTGGAAGAAGATGATCTCACCGGGAACGTCGAGCAAGGGCGTCCAGCCCAGGCCGTCCCGATAGAACCGGCGGACTGCATCGAGGTCCTCGGTGGCGAAGGTGAGGAAATTGATCTCTTGGTCCATCAGGTTTCGATGTCACCCATCAGCTCGGCTACGTGGTTCGGGACGTAGGTGCTGATCTCACGGGAGGGACGCCGGTAGGTTCCGGTGTCGATAGGACGTTCGGGCAGTTCGACTCTCGGCTTCTCGACGTCGGTGTAGGCGATCGTCGACAACAGGTGCGACATCATGTTGAGCCGCGCGTGCTTCTTGACGTCGGACTCGACGATGTACCAGGGACTGTTGGGGGTGTCCGTGTGGACCATCATCTCGTCTTTGGCGCGGGAATAGTCTTCCCATCGGTAGACGGATTCGAGGTCCATCGGACTCAGTTTCCACTGGCGCACCGGATCGCCGAGTCGGGACCGGAACCGCCGGAGCTGCTCGCCGTCGGACACCGAGAACCAGTACTTCCGCAAGAGGATCCCGTCGTCGAGAATCATCTGCTCGAACACCGGTGTCTGGCGCAGGAAGAGCGAATGTTCTTGTGGCGTACAGAAACCCATGACCTTCTCGACGCCTGCCCGGTTGTACCAGGAGCGGTCGAAAAGGGTGATCTCACCGGGCGCCGGCAGGTGGGCGATATACCGCTGGTAGTACCACTGACCGCGCTCGCGGTCGGTGGGTGCGGGCAGAGCAGCCACCCGGACAACGCGAGGGGAGAGATATTCGGTGATCCGCTTGATCGTGCCACCCTTGCCGGCGGCATCACGCCCTTCGAAGACGACAACCACCCGGGCCCGGGTCTCCTTGACCCACTCCTGCAGTTTGACGAACTCCGTTTGCAGACGGAAGAGTTCGGCCTCGTAGATGTCATCGGGGATCTTCTTCGGCTTCGGGTTCTTCGCCTTGCTCGACGTCTTCTTCTTGCCGGCGCTCTTACCCGTGGACCCTGTCTTTCCCATTGAAGAAGCCTACTGGCTCACCGGGCGAACTTCGGGGCGAAACTCTCGATGCGTTGCAGAAGTGTTGTCGACTCCTGGTTGCGGGCCACATGGCGCGCTTTCGAGTACGTGGTCCGTGCGGATTCCCGATCACCGATGGCGTCCTGATGGCGGGCGATGGTGAGGTACAGATGCGGTTCTGCGTACCGCTGACCGAAGGTCAGCAGGTGTTGCTGCGCGGCCGCGAGCAACTCTGCCGCGTCATCGAGGCGGCCTGCGGTCAACGCGGCCTCGGCGTAGAGGCCGTAGTACGCCGAGCCGCCGGTGTTCGGTCCGGACTCCACGGCCGGGCGCAACTCGCGCAGACGGTCCAGGCCTCGCTCGTGGTCGCCGAGCATCACCTCGGCACACCGGAACATTGATTCGCTGAATGCGCGTAGGAAGTCGAAGGGTCCGTCCGCCACCGACACCAGCCACACTCGGCCGATGTCGGCCGTCCACTGTGGCTGGGCAGACAACGCTCCGGCAAGCATCGCAAAACTACAGGCAGCATTGCGTCCGTATGCGTCCGGTGTCCTGCGGATGAAGCGTTGGAAATAGTCCCGTCCGGGTTCGAAACCGACATGCATGGTGGTCATCCAGGCGAAAAATGCCTGGCCGAGCAGGTCCCAGTCGTGCTGTAGTCCGTGCATCGAGGTCCGGTCCAGGCGTTTGCGGATCTCCTGGGCGTGGGCGAGCGATCGGTGGGAACTGCCGATCTTGCCCCGGTCCCATTCATTCACGCCCCACGCCTGATATCCGATGATCTCAATCGCCGGATCTTCCGATTCCATTGCCGCGTGGTACATCTCGACCGCGAGCTCTTGGGCGCGGTCGAGCGCCAGTGACTGTGAACAGGATGCCCAGCGGGAGTAGCGGAAATTCGCAACGTTACGGAGGTCTCCGATCGACGCGGCGAGTTGCTCACCGCGGTCGAAGTACTCGGTGGCCGCGGCCAGATACCCGTCACGGGCGCCGATCACCGCAACCAGGAGACCGATCGCCTCGAGTTCGAGCCTCTCGTCACCGTCGGCCCGGGCCAGCGAGATACATGCCTCGAGTTGTGACTGCGCGGATTCGTAGGAGAAGCCCATCAACGATTCCTGCGCGGCGGCCAGGAGAGCGCGCGCGGTGACCTGACGCTCGGACAG
Organism: Nocardia sp. 348MFTsu5.1; assembly: GCF_000383535.1. Classification (NCBI taxonomy): domain Bacteria; kingdom Bacillati; phylum Actinomycetota; class Actinomycetes; order Mycobacteriales; family Nocardiaceae; genus Nocardia; species Nocardia sp. 348MFTsu5.1. Next base: position 206,144 of record NZ_KB911515.1, on the reverse strand, counting down.
CGGACCGGCCGACCACAGATGATGGGCCAGCTCTCCGAGTCGCGAGCTCGCTCCGGTCCGGGTGAGATGCCCGGCGATCTTCATGTGCAGGCGACGGGCACGAAGGGGCGGAATGCTCTCGACAATTGCTTCGCGAACGAGGTCGTGCGCAAAGTAGACCGTGTACGGGTCGTTGTCGCCGGTCTCGATCACCGAGTGTTCCTCGGCAGATTCGAGGGTGTCCAGGACGGTACCGATCGGCATAGATGCTGCGCCGGCGAGTAATTCGAGATCCACCCGCTTGCCGATCAGCGCGGCGACCTCGAGCAGTTCCATCGTCTCGGTCGGCATCTGGTCCAGGCGACCGCGGACCACGTCTCGCACCCCGGCGGGAACACTGCCGGGTGCAGCAGCGGAGAGTAGTGCGAGTTCGCCGTCGTCGGTCAGGGTGCGGGCGAGTTCGCGGGCAAAGAAAGCGTTCCCCTTGGTGCGCCTGCTCACCGACTCGACAACCTGGGGGATGGGACGCCGGCCCGTTTCGCGAAGGATGAGTTCGCCGATGTCGTTGTCGCCGAGGGGGCCCACGGCGATACGCAGCTGGGACGGTAGACGACTGAGTTCGGCGAGTGTGTTCCGGACCGTTTCGCGGGCGCGTCCGTCGCCGGAGCGGATCGCACAGATGACGACCACATGAGCGAGCTGCGCCTTTCCCACATGTGAGACGAGTTCGAGTGAAGCACTGTCGGCCCACTGGATGTCGTCGAGGACAACGATCAGTGGGATGCGGTTGGACAACTGCGCCAGGAGTGCTGTGACCTGCGTGTGGAGTCTGAATCTGGCTGCCGTATCCGGGACCTCGGGCTGCTGTGAGACCGCGTCCCGGCCATCGATGAGCTCACCGAGTTCGTTGCCGGACAACATCTCTCGTTCGGCGTCCGTCAGCTGTGGCACCAGCTCGCTCACAATCTTGATCCACGGCCACATCGCCGGTGCGGCGCCACCTTCCAGGCAATGTCCCCACACTGTGAGGGTGTGGTCGGAACTCCGTGGGTGGTGGGTGGCGGCGTCGATCAGCGAGGTCTTGCCTGCCCCGGCCTCGCCCTCCACGATGATGACAGAGCCGGCGCCGCCGGATGCGGCGGAGATCGCGCTGCTGATCCGGGCGAGCTCGTCGACTCTGCCGACGAGCGTCAGGTCGGTGTGCGGTGCCGACGGTGTGTCCTGGGTGTCCCGGGGGTTGGTGACGCTCGGTTCTGCGGCCACCGGTGCCGACCCGGCCGTGTTCTGACGCGCGTTCTGACGCGGGTTCAGATGTGGGGCCTGGGCGAGGATGTCTTTCTCGAGAGCGCGCAGGGTGGGGCCGGGGTCGACGCCGATCTGATCCGAGAGGATCCGGCGGGCATCGGCAACCGCGGCGAGGGCATCGGACTGACGACCCATCCGGTAACGGGATATCGCGAGCAGCGCCCAGAGACCCTCATTGAGAGGCTGTGTCCTCAGTGCCTGTTCCAGGTCTGTCGCCAGCAGCTGGGTCTCGCCGAGGTCGAGGCGGATCTCGTACGACAACTCGAGCGCGGCAGCGTGAAGGCGGGTGACGTGCTGCGCGGCCTCGTCCCGGAAGGACAAGCCTTCGAACTCGGGGAGCAGCGGTGCATACATGGCGAGCGCGGACCGCAATATGGCTGCCGCAGTGTCTGATTCATGGTGGGCGTGCAGATCGCGGGCGCGCTCGACGGCGCGGGTGAAGCGGCTCAGGTCCACGTCGTCATCTGTGGTGACCAGGGCGTATCCAGAGCCCCTGGTGACCAGTACGCTCGGCTGGGCGCGAGGGGCACGCTCGGGTTCGAGGATCCGGCGCAGGCCGGAGACGTATGCCTGAAGGGAGGCCTCGGCGCGATCTGGTGCGGCATCACCCCAGATCCCGTCGATCAGCCGGTCGCTGGTGACAACGCGTCCGGCGGCAAGGATCAATTGCGCGAGAACTGCCCGTTGTTTGCGCGTGCCCACAGCGGCATCGGCGCCATCGATCGTGGCCGACAGGCCTCCGAACAGCGAATATCGGCGCACACTCACCCGGGTAGTTTAAGCACCGGCAGGGACATTCGGGGTGTTCAGCGGCCATGTCGCCGGCCCGGGTGGGTAAAATCCTGTCCACATCGTTGCCCGTCGAGCGCAGCGGACCTCGGGGAAGGCACGACGTGGCGAGCAGAACAGGTCCGGTATCGGTCACCTGTCGAACCGAATACCGGCGACCGGTCCATCATCGTCTGGCCACCTTGGCGAGCGCGCTGGCGATAACCGCGATGCTCGAACTGGTTGTGCTGACCATCGCCGACGTGGACCCGAAGATCACCGGTGCCGCGGTCATCGCCACCTTGGGCCTGGGTTTGCTGGTCGCAGCGCTCGGGCGGGTGATCGATCTCCCTGCAGTCAGCCTGACGGTCGACGACACGGCGGTGCACCTCGGCAACGCCGGCGTGGCGATCAACTCGTTCCCGTTGGATGATCTCTTGTCGGTCAAGCAGAGCACCGAACTATCCGCCGACACATCGATGTCGCGGTCGAGCCGCACCGACCAATTCCGAATCAAAGGTTGCCGCTACCTACAACTCCGGTTCGCGAACAATCCCGATCAGGAGTGGCAGGTCGCCGTCATCGAATCCGATCCGGCGGCCGCGGAGGTGCTCGCCCGGTTGCGTGTGCACCGGCCTTCCAAACGGAAAGTGTTGATCGGCAACGGAAGTGACGTCACGGCTGCCGGCGATCTGGCTGTACCTGCGGCCGCCCAGCCCGGCTATCGTCCGGCGGACGCCGGCCTGGGTCGCACGGTTCCCCGTATTGCCAACGCAGGCAGCAAGGAAGCAGCGCAGCGGTTGTGGCAGGCCGCTTGCCGCCGGCACGACGCGATACTTGTCGACTACGCCCAATACGAACTCGAACCCGAGTTGGTGCTGCGATATCCGGCTGTCACCGACGTCTCCGTCGAATCGGTCGCCAACTTCCACACCGCGCTGGCCAGGGCGCAGGATCTGCGGACCGATGAGTTTCCGAAGAATTTCGATCGTGCCGATGAGTATCAGCAATCAGTCGTCGATGCCGGCAAGGCGTGGGCCGAGTGTGAGAGATATGGCCGCGCAATCGGTTCCGGACTTCTTGGTTCTGGTGATCAGGAGGAACTCTCGACCGCGCTGTCGCTGCTCGACAACGCGCGAGCCTCGCAGGGCGGTGAACAGGCCGACTATCTCGACCAGATCCACCGGATCGTCACCGGCCTGGCGGCCCGGGGGAGCGTGCACCCACAGCAGCAGGCCTTCGACGAGATCGAGGCCGGCCGACGGCGGGCGCTCGAGGCCGAATGACGCTCCACCCTTGGGAACTCAACCGTCGCTGAGGAACTCTCAATCGTCGCTGAGGAACTCTCAATCTTCGCCGAGGAACTGCCCGTCGAGGGTGTAGTACGCGATGGGATCGTCGGGACCGACCTGCACCATCATCGTGGTCTGATAATCCTGCAGCACGTACTGATACGAGGTCTGGATATCGACGGCGGCGCGGTCGAATGCGTCGACCTGATAGCGGCGCATGTAGTCGTCGCGGACCGCGTCGAAGGTGTCCGCGGACAGGTCGTCGAAAGCCACCGATCCTTCCCTCGTCCCGCCGGAAGTGTTGTCCGAGGATCGCATTGTCGGGAAGAAGCCGGGGACGATGCTCAACGATCCGGTGCGGTCCGGGGCGGTGAAGTCGATCAGCACGCCACCGGAGTTCTGGATCTCCCCGGCCCGCATGATCGGTGTTCCCGAGACCGTTCCGCGGATCTCGAACCGGTCGATGATCGGAAGGTCGGTGGGCAGACCGGCTTTGGTCATCGTCTCCTGTGCGAGCGTCATCGCGGCCCCGAAGTCGGCGGGGTCGAACCAGACCGCGATGTTCCCGTCGGTATCAGCCTGGATCTCGAGTTCGTCGGGGTAGCTCTCACCGAACGTCGCGGTCGCCAAGACGGGTAGATCGTCCCCGCTGCGGGCGATCTCCATCGACTGGAAATCGCGGGATTTCTCGGGTAGCGCCGCGCCCATCCGGTCGACGATGGTGGTGAATTGCATCTTGGACAGCTCGTCGGCCCGGAAGGTACGCGGCGTCCGCCACGGGGTACTGGATCGGCTCGGTCCGTACCAGCTGTCGCTGCTCGATGAGTAGTTCATGCTGATCGACTCTCCGGTGGCCGGATCATAGATCTGGATCCGGTCGTTGCCATCGGTGCCGAGACTCAAGGTGAAGATGTTGTTCGACGCGCCGGGTCCCAGTTTCCCGACCTCGGCCAGCATGGCATCGACCCGTTCCTGTGGCGGGCGAACCGACTCGTCGCCGGAACCGATGGACGAGATCCCGGTGTCGGGCAACGAGACCGAGACGTGCCAGCCGGTGCCCACACCGAAGAACAAGGCCGCGGCGACACCGATGGTGAGCACCGGGAGGAGAACGGTTGATTTGGCCGGGTGATCGCCGAACTCGATGTCCGGCGTGGGCGCCGGGTCGCTCTCGTCCGTCAACGCCACATTCGGTCGCTCCGGGATGAAGCTCGACGGTAGGCGGTTGTCGGCGTCGTGCAGGAGATTGGCGACCATGCCTTTCGGCATCGCCGACAACCACCGGGCCCGGTACTCGGTGTCGTTGGGCGGAGAGATGGTCGCGGTGACCAGCGTCGGCTGGACATTGGAGGCGTCCAGACTCGATCGGGTCACCGCCTCGACCGACACGGGGATGTTGACGGCGGAATGACCACCGGTCACCAGCCCGTCGATGCGGCGTGGGCGGGGCGCCACAACAATCGCGGCCACGGCCAGCGGAACGCCGACCACCAAGGCGACCACCCAATGGTTGTAGGCGCCGAGGCCCACACCGCAGCCCAGCATTGCACCAGCGAGCGTCGCTCGAGCTGCCTGTCGAAACACCGGGGACCTCACTGGGCCGCGAGTTGTGCCCATGGAGACCTCCGGCTCGAATTCTGTTGTCTGTCGCATCCTATTGGCACTGTGACCAGCACGGTAGTGGAAGGAGCCCGGGCCAGCGTCCAACCTCGCCGCGTACGGTTATTGCGAAACGTCTTCCGCGTACGGTGGAGGACGGCAGTTTTGTCATAGCAACACGTCATGTGGACTAAGGAGTACGGCTCGGTGGGAAAGCTCACGAACAACATGTGGCGGCTGCTGGGAGCACAATCCTCGCGCAATCAGTCGAAGTCCCTGACGCTCATCAAGAAGGCCGACTCCCACGACAAGTGGGCCACGGGCCTCGATGACAAGGAATTCGCCGCGGCTGCGGAAAAACTCGATATCACCGATCCCGAAGGCGAAGACCGGGCACGTTTCCTGGCACTGGTTCGTGAGGCCGGTGAGCGGACACTCGACATGCGTCCCTTCGACGTCCAGCTGCAAGGCGCGCTACGTCTGCTCGAGGGTGACGTCATCGAGATGGCCACCGGTGAGGGCAAGACCCTGGCCGGTGCCATCGCAGCGGTCGGGTTCGTGTTGCAGGGCCATCGGATCCACGTCATCTCGGTGAACGACTACCTCGCCACCCGTGACGCCGCGTGGATGAAGCCACTGTTCGACCTCTTCGACATCACCTCGGATTCGGTGTCCGAGAAGTCGACTCGCGATGAGCGCAAAGTCGCCTACGACGCCGACATCGTCTACGGATCGGTCAACGAGATCGGGTTCGACGTGCTGCGCGACCAACTCGTCACCCGGCCCGAAGATCTCGTGTCTCCGAAGCCGGATGTCGCGATCATCGACGAGGCCGACTCGGTGCTCGTCGACGAGGCGCTGGTGCCATTGATCCTGGCCGGTTCGGCGATCGGTGAAGTGCCGGACAAGCCGATCCACGACGCCGTCGGCAAGCTCAAGAAGAACCACTACGACATCGACCCCGAGGGCCGCAACGTCTACCTGACCGACGAAGGTGCCGCTTTCATCGAGGGTGAGCTCGGCGGGATCAACCTGTACGACGAAGAGCATGTGGGCACCACGCTCGTGCATGTCAATGTCGCAATGCACGCCCACATCCTCGTCGAGCGCGATGTGCACTACATCGTCCGCGACGGCGGTGTCCACCTGATCAACGCCTCCCGTGGTCGCGTGGCGCAGCTCCAGCGCTGGCCCGATGGACTCCAGGCCGCAGTCGAGTTGAAAGAGGGCCTCGCGCAGACAGATTCGGGCGAGGTCATCGACACGATCACGGTGCAGGCGCTGATCGGCCGATACCCGAAGGTTTGTGGGATGACCGGTACCGCGGTCGCGGCCGGCGAGCAACTGAGGCAGTTCTATCAGCTCGCGGTGTCGCAGATCCCGCCGAACACCAAGAACATCCGCGTCGACGAGACCGACCGGGTATTCGACAACAAGGCGAACAAGGCCGAGGCCGTCGTCGAGTTCGTCAAGGAGATCCACGAGACCGGACAGCCGGTCCTCATCGGCACACACGATGTCGCCGAATCAGAAGAACTCGCCCACCTGCTCGGCCGCGCCGGTGTGGAGTCCGTGGTCCTCAACGCGAAGAACGATGCCGAAGAGGCCAAGATCATCGCCGAGGCGGGTGCCAAGGACGCGGTGACGGTGTCGACGCAGATGGCCGGCCGCGGCACCGACATCAAGTTGGGTGGGTCGGCGGGTCAGAAGGATGCCGGCGAATCGAGCCCCGAGCGCGACGAGGTCGTCGAACTCGGGGGCCTGTGTGTGGTCGGGACCGGTCGTCACGACACCGAGCGCCTCGACAACCAGCTCCGTGGCCGCGCGGGACGCCAGGGCGACCCCGGTCGGTCCGTGTTCTTCTCGAGCGTCGAAGATCCCGTCGTCACCCGGAACCTCACGCTCAAGCGTGATCCGGTCAGTTCCTCCGAGGACGGATCCCTGGGGTCGAAGGGTGTCGACATCATCGAGCAGGCCCAGCGGATCGCCGAGGGCGTGATGCTCGAACTGCACGCAAACACCTGGCGGTACAACGAGCTGGTGAACCAGCAGCGCGAGATCATCATCAGACGCCGCACGAGCCTCCTGACCACTGACGCCGCGCTGGAGGAGTTCAAAGAAACCGAGCCCGACCGCTACCGCGAACTGACCGGCGAGGCCGTCGAGGCCGACAAGGACGAGACCGAAGAGAAGGCCGAGACGGCCGAAAAGACCGAGGAAGCCACGAATTCGGATACGGAGTCCACGGAGACCACCGACGCCGTCGCCACGACGCCGGTGCCGCCCGCCGAGCCCATCCCGCACGAGGTGCTCGAGCAGGCTGCCCGCGAGATCATGCTGTTCCATCTCGACCGGGCGTGGGCTGATCATCTGGCATACGTCTCCGACGTACGCGCCAGCATCCACCTGCGATCCATCGGCCGTGAATCTCCGCTCGACGAGTTCCACAAGCTGATCCTCGCCGAGTTCAGCAGATTGCCGGGCGACGCAGTCGACAACGCGCGCAAGACGTTCCGCGAAGCCGTCATCACCGTAGACGGCGTCGACCTGGACCAGGCCGACCTGCGTCGTTCGACCACCACCTGGACGTACATGGTCCACGACAGCCCGTTCTCGTCCGGTGGCGCCAAGGCGCTGCAGGGCATCGTCGGAATTTTCCGGTAACGCACGGGGCGGCGAACCCCGCGCGGCAGGTATGACAGGCTTGTCGGCATGGAGGAGACCGATCCGGATCCGGTCGTAGAGTCGGATCGGGTATTCACTGTTCCCAACCTGCTCAGCGGGTTGCGGCTGGTACTCATACCGGTTTTCTTGTGGGTACTGCTGGTCGAAGAGGCCGACGGCTGGGCGTTCGCGATCCTGTTCTTCGCGGGTCTGTCCGATTGGGCGGACGGCAAGATCGCCCGGCTGATGAACCAGTCGTCGAGGCTGGGGGCATTGCTCGATCCGGCCGCCGATCGCCTGTACATGCTCGCGGTTCCGCTCGGGCTCGCGATCCGCGGAATGATCCCGTGGTGGTTGCTCGGGATCCTGGTGGGGCGAGATCTGTTGTTGCTGGCGTCGGCGCCCCTGCTGCGGAGCCGGGGGATCACCGCACTCCCGACGATCTACATCGGCAAGGCGGCCACGTTCGCATTGATGTACGGATTTCCGATGATCCTTGCCGGGCAATTGGATTCGATCATCGGCGACATCATCTACCCCTGCGGCTGGGCATTTCTGATCTGGGGTACCGGAATGTACGTGTGGTCGTTCGTTCTGTACTGGGTGCAAGCTGTGCTGGTTGTTCGCGCACTGCCCGCGGTGCGCTAGATTCTCACAACAAACGATGTTTCATGCGTAGAGGCGAAAGGCAGCACACGTGACCCAGAAGCAGGCTCCTGACGATCTGCGCTACACCACCGAGCACGAGTGGGTGCAGAAGGTGTCCGACCGGACCGTTCGGATCGGGATCACCGACTACGCGCAGGACCAGTTGGGCGACGTCGTGTTCGTCCAGCTGCCGGCGGTCGATGATGTCGTCGAGGTCGGCGAATCGTTTGCCGAGGTCGAATCGACGAAGAGCGTGTCCGACATCTTCGGGCCCCTGAGCGGTGTGATCTCGGCGGTCAACGAGGAACTGGAAGCGAGTCCCGACCTCGTCAATTCGGCGCCCTACGCGGCCGGCTGGCTGGTCGAGATCACAGTCGGTGCCGACGACGACCTCGACGAACTGGTGGGCGAAATGCTCGATGCCGGTGGCTACGGCGCGATCACGTCCGGATAGGCAGTCGGCGACTCTTGACCCGGGCACACCGTATGCAGCGGGTTTATGCATCGTTGGCCTGTGGCAGGGTACGGTCTAAGTCACGGGTAATGCCCCAATCCACTCGATGAGGCCGGATTCGGCGTGTGAGTAGTTTGACCGCCGAACGCCGCCGCAATCACCGTGGAAATACATGGCTCGAATCCGGGCCGCGGGGACAATTACGAAGAAGGAGAATTGGTGAGCGACAACGAGAAGGACATCGAAGCTCCGGTAGAGACCACGTCGGTCTTCCGGGCCGATTTCATCAAAGAGATGGAATCGACCGGTGGTTCTGCAAGCACGTCCGCGGACAGCGGTGTGGAGCGGCTGTCGGCGGGCACCGCGTTGCTCGTGGTCAAGCGCGGCCCCAACGCCGGCTCTCGTTTTCTGCTCGATCAGGCAACCACATCGGCAGGTCGGCATCCTGACAGTGACATCTTCCTGGACGACGTCACCGTGAGCCGTCGGCATGCCGAGTTCCGGTTGGGCGCCAACGAGTTCCAGGTTGTTGATGTCGGCAGCCTGAACGGCACGTACGTCAACCGTGAGCCGGTGGATTCCGCCGTGCTGGCCAATGGCGACGAAGTTCAGATCGGCAAGTTCCGGTTGGTGTTCCTGACCGGCCCCAGTGGTGACGAAGGTTCCGCGGACGCGTGACCTCACCGGCGGCGGGGCAGCATTCTGAAGGATCGATGTCGATCGGCTCGGTCCTGGATCAGCTGCGCGGTGAATTCCCCGACGTGACGATTTCGAAGATCCGATTCCTCGAATCCGAGGGTCTGGTCACCCCTGAGCGGTCGCCGTCCGGCTATCGCCGGTTCAGCAGAGCTGATTGTGAACGGCTCCGGTTTGTCCTGACCGCTCAGCGCGATCGTTACCTGCCGCTCAAAGTCATCAAGGAACAGCTCGACGAGATCGACCGCGGTACCCGTCCAGAAGCATCGGCGGGTACCCGGTTGTTGTCGTCGGCGAAGAACTGGGTGGCTCCGGCCACCGATTTCTCACAGGACGGTGGCGGTCGTCTGAGCCGCGATTCCCTGCTCGAACGGACCGGGGTCGATTCGGCTTTCGTGACCGAACTCGTCGACAACGGGCTCCTGGTTCCCGGGCCGCGCGGATTCTTCGACGAAGACGCCGTAAGGCTGGTGACGGCTGCATCCGCACTCGCCAACTTCGGTGTTCAGGCGCGCCACCTTCGCGCCTTCAAGGTGTCGGCCGATCGTGAGGCGGGTCTCGTCGCGCAGATTGCCAACCCCATCGCCAAGGGCAAGGGGACCGGCGCGCGCGATCGCGCCGAAGAGATGGTGCGTGAGATCGCCGCACTGTCGGTCACCCTGCACACCCAGCTCGTGAAGCAAGCGGTGCGCGAAGTTCTCGACTGAAGTCCCTTTCTCCGGACCAGTCCGGGGTTTCTCGGTCGTCCCGCGGGCATCCTTGCCATAGGATTAGAGCGGTGAAGCATTTGCCCCACACAAGCTTGGGAGGGCCGGCCGCATGAGTGAGATGCGCGTAGTAGGTATCCGTGTGGAACCTCCACAGAGTCAACCGGTACTGCTCCTGCAGGAAACCACCGGTGAACGATTCCTGCCGATCTGGATCGGTCAGAGCGAAGCGGCGTCAATCGCCTTGCGGCAAAAGGGTGTTGAACCTCCCCGTCCTCTGACCCACGACCTGATCGTGAACCTGATCAGTGCGCTGGGCCACGAACTTCTCGAGGTTCGGATCGTGGACATGCAGGAGGGCACGTTCTACGCCGACCTGGTGTTCGCCGGGGATCTGCGGATCTCGGCGCGGCCGTCGGACTCGGTGGCGATCGCCATGCGTGCCGAGGTCCCTATTTTTGCCGAAGAATCCGTACTGGCCGAAGCCGGCCTGCTGATGCCCTCGGACGAACCGGAAGAAGCGGAAGACGCCGAGCCGGCGGCCGAGGTCAAGGAAGACGAGGTCGAGAAGTTCAAGGAGTTCCTCGACTCGGTGTCGCCGGACGACTTCAAAGCATCCGGTGGGGCGTAGCCAACATCTCGGTAACGCACGAATCCGTTCCGGGAGTCGGCATTTCACCCTGGCGAGTCTGGTCACGGAACGGAAACTGCTGGGTCACGAATCGCCTAAAGCTCAACTTTAGGTTCAGGGTTAGGGCGAGTCGCGTTGATCCGAACCCGCTGCGGCCATACGGTCTTCACATGACCGCGAAAGTTGCGGAGATGTGATTTTGATCAGTCAGTGCGCGTAAACTTGGCCCGTCGGAGCCAAGATCCGCACTGGCAGGTCACCGACCAGCACGCGAGGAGAACCCAGTGGGCGATCAGCCACACGACGGTGAGAACGGCGACAGCGGGGCGCACGACGCGACCCCCGAGGCACACACCCCGATCAGCGGCCCGAACAGGCTCGGTCAGGGCTCACTGGAGGACATCGCGCCCGGCCTGTTCCCGAACGACACCGTTCCGGACGAACTCGTCGGCTATCGCGTCCCCAGCGCATGCCAAATCGCCGGGATCACCTACCGGCAGCTCGACTACTGGGCCCGTACCTCGCTGGTCGTGCCGTCGATTCGCGGCGCTGCCGGATCCGGCAGCCAGCGGCTCTATTCCTTCAAGGACATCCTGGTCCTTAAGATCGTCAAGCGTCTCCTCGACACCGGCATCTCTCTGCAGAACATCCGGGTCGCGGTCGACCATCTGCGCAAGCGTGGCGTCGAAGATCTGGCCCGCATCACCCTGTTCTCGGACGGCACCACGGTCTACGAGTGCACCTCGGCCGAAGAGGTTGTCGACCTACTCCAAGGCGGTCAGGGCGTGTTCGGTATCGCTGTCAGCGGGGCAATGCGTGAACTCACCGGAACCATCGCCGACTTCCCGGCCGAACGTGCCGATGGTGGCGTGACGGAAGCCGCACCCGAAGACGAATTGGCGTCGCGTCGCAAGAGCCGCGCCCGTCGCACCGGCTAGTACCTGAAGCCGTACACTGGGACTGCGTCGCAGCGACACGGGAGAGAGTCATCTTCGAGATGACCGCCGAAGGAGCAATACCTCTCCGTCAAACTCTCAGGCATCAAGGACCGTGTCGACGTCGGCGTCTCTGGAGAGTGACGGCACGAGCCGTCCGCCCATGGTGAAAGGCCGCGCCACGCGCGGCTGAATCTCTCAGGCGTTCCGCGGGCACAGACCTTGCGGGATAGGACAGAGGGGGAGGACCGGCGTCCGGCCGACAGGTCGGCACTACAAGTGGTCGGCCTTCGTGGCGGACCCCGCGGAGGTCCTATCCATGACCGGCACACCCTTCACCGACCGCCATATCGGCCCTGACGCAGGTGAACTCGACCGCATCCTGGCACTTGTCGGCGCCTCCTCGCTCGATGACCTCGCTCGGCAGGTCGTGCCCTCCGGGATTCTCGACACCCCGGAAGACAACGGTCTCGACATCCTGCCGCCGGCGATCTCCGAACACGAGGTCCTCGCGGAACTCGCTGCGCTCGCCGGTGAGAACACCGTCGCCACATCAATGATCGGTCTCGGCTACTACGACACGCTGACCCCGCCCGTCCTCATCCGCAACATCATCGAAAACCCGGCCTGGTACACGGCGTACACCCCGTACCAGCCGGAGATCAGCCAGGGCCGCCTCGAGGCGCTGCTGAACTTCCAGACCATGGTCTCCGACCTGACCGGTATGGAGGTGGCCAACGCGTCCATGCTCGATGAGTCCACCGCCGCTGCCGAGGCCATGACACTCCTGCGCCGCGCCGGCAAGAGCAAGTCACCGCGATTCCTCGTCGATGCGGACCTCTTCCCGCAGACCGCCGCCGTGATCGCCACCCGCGCGCGGCCGCTCGGAATCGAGATCGTGACCGCTGATCTGACGGCTGGACTGCCGGACGGCGAGTTCTTCGGCGTCCTGGCCCAGACACCCACCGCCACCGGTCGGGTCATCGACAGCGCTGCACTCATCGAGGCAGCCCACGAACGTGGCGCCCTGGTGGCAGTTGGTGCCGATCTGCTGGCCATGACGCTGATCACGCCTCCCGGTGAACTCGGCGCGGACGTCTGCTTCGGCACCACACAACGCTTCGGCGTCCCGATGGGATTCGGCGGACCGCACGCGGGATACCTCGCGGTCCATTCCAAGCACGCCCGTCAGCTTCCCGGACGACTCGTGGGCGTCTCCAAGGACGCCGACGGCAACCTCGCATACCGATTGTCGCTGCAGACCCGCGAACAGCACATCCGACGCGAGAAGGCGACCAGCAACATCTGCACGGCGCAGGTCCTGCTGGCCATCCTGGCGGCGATGTACGCCAGCTACCACGGCGGCGACGGACTGCGTGCGATCGCCCGGCGCGTCCACGGACACGCCGAGACCATCGCATCCGCACTCGGGGACAAAGTCGTCCACGCCAAGTACTTCGACACCGTGCTGGCCCATGTCCCCGGACAGGCTGAATCCGTGGTCGCGGCCGCCCGAACACGCGGTGTCAACCTTCGACTGGTCGACACCGATCACGTGTCGATTGCCTGCGACGAGGCGACAACGGATGCGCATGTGGCACTGGTGCTCGAGGCGTTCGGGGCGACGGCCACCGAAACCGTCCCTGCCGGCGTCATCAACCGGACCTCCGACTTCCTCACGCATCCGGCGTTCAACCGCTACCGGACAGAGACGGCGATGATGCGCTACTTGCGGACACTCGCCGACAAGGACATCGCGTTGGACCGCAGCATGATCCCGCTGGGTTCCTGCACGATGAAGCTCAACGCCGCCGCCGAGATGGAGGCCATCACCTGGCCGACGATCGCCCGGCTGCACCCGTTTGCGCCTGCTGATCAGGTAACCGGGATGCGCAAGATCATCGCGACGCTCGAAGAGTGGCTGGTCGCGATCACCGGGTACGACCGGGTGAGCCTGCAGCCGAACGCCGGCTCACAGGGTGAGTACGCCGGGTTGCTCGCGATCCGCGAATACCACCGCAGCCGCGGCGACGACAACCGCACCGTCTGCCTGATCCCGTCGAGCGCCCACGGCACCAACGCGGCGTCGGCCGTCATGGCCGGGATGCGGGTCGTCGTCGTGGCCTGCCGTGAGAACGGCGACGTCGATGTGGATGACCTGCGCGCCAAGATCGCGGCGAACGCCGCGGAACTGTCGGCGATCATGATCACCTACCCGTCCACCCACGGAGTCTTCGAACACGAGATCGGCGACATCTGCGCCGCGGTCCACGACGCCGGAGGTCAGGTCTACGTCGACGGAGCGAACCTCAATGCGCTTGTCGGAGTGGCCCGGCCGGGCCGGTTCGGCGGCGACGTCAGTCACCTCAACCTGCACAAGACCTTCTGCATCCCGCACGGCGGCGGCGGACCGGGTGTCGGACCGATCGGTGTGCGCGAGCACCTGGCGCCGTTCCTGCCCGGACATCCACTGGCCGACGAGTTGCCCGGTGAGCTGACGATCTCCGCGGCCCCATACGGGTCCGCATCGATTCTGCCGATCACCTACGCCTACATCCGGATGATGGGCGCCGAGGGACTGCGCCAGGCCACCCTGACCGCGATCGCTTCGGCGAACTACATCGCCGCCCGGCTCCGCGAGCACTTCCCGGTGCTCTACACCGGCGAGGGTGACCGCGTGGCCCACGAATGCATCATCGATCTGCGCCCGCTGACCAAGAGTAGCGGTGTCACCGTCGACGACGTCGCAAAGCGGTTGGCAGACTACGGTTTCCACGCGCCGACGATGAGCTTCCCGGTGGCCGGAACCCTGATGATCGAGCCCACCGAGAGCGAAAATCTCGACGAGATCGATGCGTTCTGCGACGCGATGATCTCGATCCGCGCCGAGATCAGCAAGGTTGAATCCGGCGACTGGTCAGTCGACGACAACCCGTTGCGCGGGGCACCCCACACCGCCGAATGTCTGGTCGGGGAGTGGGACCACGGATACGACCGCATGGTCGCCGTCTACCCGAACGGGCTGCCGTCGGCCGGTGGCCGGGCGAAGGTCTGGCCGAGTGTGCGCCGGATCGACGGTGCGTTCGGAGACCGGAACCTGGTGTGCAGCTGCCCGCCGATCGAGGCCTTCGCCTGATCCGGACGGGACGTCAGGTGCGACGCGTGAGCGTCTCGGTGATGGCGTTCTGAGCCTCTGCCGGTGGCGGGGGCATCGGGGACGGCGTCACCGGGAAGTCCACGGCGGTGGTCGGCGGCGGTAGCGCGCCGCCACCACGGAAGCCCAACTGGGTGATCGCCGTGATGTTTTCGGGCGCGTGGACGTAGCTGATGAACGTATTGACGGCGTCGCGCGAAGCGACATCGACCTGCTCGCCGGTCAACGCGATCACCGGGAAGTCGGCCATCGGTGTCGGGCCGGTCGGCAGCAGCGACACCACGCCCGCGTTGGCCCCGTCCTTGGTGAGTTTGTAGAGCTGTTGCTCGGTGATCGGCACCGCGTGGATGGAGCCGGCCGCCGGGTTCGGCTGCGCCGCGATCATCTCCACGCCGCTCTCCGACGACCCGAGGTCGGTCGGTGGCGCCTGGGACTGCATCGCCTGCAGGGTCGATGTCACCAGAGGTGAGGTCGCGTCCTCGACGGACAAGGCACCGCTCGGGGTCCGGGAGACCTCCATCGCGATGGCCTGGGCGGCGAGTGCTGTCGCATCGGATTGCGGACCCGTCGGCATTGCCATCTTCAGCGATCCCCACCCCGGCAACCCCAGCTGTCTCATCGCGGGCTCGGACCGCTGCAGGGTGGGTAGTTCGATCCAGCCGACGTTGCCGTCCATGGCTTCCTTCGCCGCCGCCGGAATTGCCAGGACCACGGGCGAGGTGACCAGCGACGACGGCGTGCCGTCGACGATCTCGGGTTTGGCGACCGTCAGCTGTGAACTCCAGACCGACGACTGCGGGATCCAGGCTGCCGGATACTGTCCGCGCGACGCCGGATCCCACGTTCCGGTCAGACCTTCGAGAGTCACTTTCGCATCGGCCGGGCGCACATCGATGGTGATGCACCAGTCGCGGCTGATCGGTTTGGTGGCGTTGTATTCGGTGGCGAGGGACTTCAGGGGTTCGGCCAGCGCCGGATCGCTGATGACCGCGACCGTGAGATCGCCTTCCACGCAGCGCTTTGCGGCATCCTGACCCTGCTTGGTGACCCGATCACCGAGCATCGACCAGAGAAAGCCCACGGCCACAAGCACCACGACGACGGCAACCAGGACCAGAAGGCCGCGGCTGATACCCCTGCTGCCACCGGCTCTGCGATGCTCGCCCACAAACCCCCCGATCCACGAAAGACGTGACAACCCGGACCTGCGCCTTCCGGACCGGTGGTCGTCCACCGGTCCGGAAGGGCGTGAGCTGTCGTGGGGCAGTCTATGCGGTGCGCTGTATGTGCGTTCGGGAGGTCACACCGCGCAGCCGTCAGGCGTTGGCGGCCTTGTACTCGCGGCGACGACGATGCAGGATCGGCTCGGTGTATCCGTTCGGCTGCTTGCCGCCTTCGATGATGAGTTCCTTGGCTGCACCGAACGCGATGTTGGAGGCGAAGTCGGGAGCCATCGGCCGGTAGGTCGGGTCGCCGGCGTTCTGCTGATCGACCACCGGTGCCATCCGCTCGAGTGCGGCCACGACATCGGACTCGGTGACGATGCCGTGGTGCAGCCAGTTGGCCAGCAGCTGACTCGAGATCCGCAGGGTGGCGCGGTCTTCCATGAGTGCGACGTCGTGGATGTCGGGCACCTTCGAACAACCGACGCCGGCGTCGATCCAGCGGACGACGTAGCCCAGGATCGACTGGCAGTTGTTGTCGAGCTCTTCGAGCTTCTCTTCGTCGGACCAGTTGGTGTTCGGTGCGAGCGGGATGGTCAAGATGTCGTCGACCGAGGCCGGTTCCCGCTTGGCCAGTTCGTTCTGCCGCTTGAACACGTCGACCTGGTGGTAGTGCAGGGCGTGCAGGGTCGCGGCGGTCGGGGACGGCACCCAGGCGGTGTTGGCGCCGGCCTTGGGGTGTCCGATCTTCGTCTCGAGCATGTCGGCCATCAGGTCGGGCATGGCCCACATGCCTTTACCGATCTGCGCCTTGTGCTGCAGACCCGCGTGCAGGCCGGTGTCGACGTTGAAGTCCTCGTAGGCCTTGATCCAGGTCTGCGACTTCATCTCGGCCTTGCGCACCACGGCGCCGGCCTCCATGGAGGTGTGGATCTCGTCGCCGGTGCGGTCGAGGAAGCCGGTGTTGATGAACACCACGCGGTCCTCGGCGGCCTTGATGCAGGCCTTGAGGTTCACCGTGGTGCGGCGTTCCTCGTCCATGATGCCGACCTTCAGTGTGTTCGTCGGCAGGCCCAGGACTTCCTCGACGCGGCCGAACAACTCCACGGTGAACGCGACCTCATCGGGACCGTGCATCTTGGGCTTGACGATGTAGATCGAGCCGCTGCGCGAGTTCTGCAGACCGTGGACCTCGAGGCCGTGCTTGCCGATGAGCGAGGTGAACAGGGCATCGAGGATGCCTTCGGGAACCGCGTCGCCCTCGGCGGTGACGATGGCGTCGTTGGTCATCAGGTGCCCGACGTTGCGCACGAACAGCAGCGAACGGCCGTGCAGCAGAAGACCGGAACCGTCGGGTGCGGTGTATTCGCGGTCCGGATTCAGGACCCGGGTGAAGGTCTTGCCGCCCTTGCTGACCTCTTCGGCCAGATCGCCCTTGTTCAGGCCGAGCCAGTTGCGGTAGCCGGTCACCTTGTCCTCGGCGTCCACCGCGGACACCGAGTCCTCGAAGTCCATGATGGTGGTGATCGCCGATTCGACCAGGACGTCTTTGACGCCGGCAGCATCTGTTGCACCGATCGGGGAGTCGGCGTCGATCTGGATTTCCAGGTGCAGACCGTTGTGGCGCAGCAGGATCCCGGTGGGCGCTGTGGCGTCACCGGTGTAACCGGCGAACGCGGCCGGGTCGGCGAATCCGGTGGTCGAACCGTCGGCGAGGGTGACGACCACGGCGGCTTCGTCGACGACGTACGACGTGGCATCGGCGTGCTTGCCGCTTTCCAGGGGCGTGGCGTCGTCGAGGAAGTTCTTGGCGAACGCGATGACCTTGTCGCCGCGGACCTTGTTGTAGGACTTGCCCTTTTCCGCGCCGTCGGCCTCGGAGATGGCGTCGGTTCCGTAGAGGGCGTCATACAGCGATCCCCAGCGCGCGTTGGATGCGTTGAGCGCAAACCGGGCGTTGAGGATCGGGACCACGAGCTGAGGTCCGGCGGTGCTGGTGATCTCGGTGTCGACGCCGGTGGTGCTGATCTGGAAATCGGCGGGAACCTCGGCGAGGTAACCGATCTCGGTCAGGAAGGCCTTGTAGGCGGCGAAGTCGAAGTCGGCCGGCGTGGCTGCCTTGTTGTCGCGGTGCCACTGGTCGATCTTGGCCTGCAGGTCGTCACGAACCGCCAGGAGTTCGGCATTTCGGGGGCTCAGATCGTTGATCACTGCCGCTGCACCCGACCAGAACGCGTCCTGGTCTACTCCGGTGCCCGGCAGGGCCTCGTTGTTGATGAAGTCGTACAGAACCGACGCAACCTGCAAGCCGCCGTCCACGGTGACGCGCTGAGCCATAACCGGCCTCACTCTCTTTCGATCAAGGGCACTGATGCCACCTATGTTACTCGGGGGTAGGTAGCGGGGTCAGCCGGGGAAGGGTCTACCTGTCCGCCAGGTCAGGTGCCGGTTGACCGTCAGGGCAGGCGGCGGCATCGGTCGATGAGTTCGGTCCGTAGGGACTGAGCGCGGCGGCCCAACTCCGACTGCATCCGGACATATTCGGCCCGACCCGTCGGCCCCTCGATCGCGATCGGTGCCAGTCCGAACCCGGACAGGTCGTACGGGCTGGCCCGCATGTCGATCTCACGGTGTTGCAGTGCCAGGTCGAAGGCGTCGGCAATCAATTCCGACGGCAGCAGCGGTGCCAGTTTGTACGCCCATTTGTAGAGGTCCATGCCGGCGTGCAAGCAGCCCGGTTGTTCGAACTCCGGCTGCGAATCGCGATCCAGCACGGTGAGATTCAACGGCCGCGCCGGCTGAGTGAAGAACCGGAAGGCATCGAAGTGGGTGCAGCGCGGTGGCTGGGACCGGACCACGTCGTCGGTCTCGGCGGGGCTCAGGCGCAGTGGCACACCGGCGTGACGGATCTGCTCGGGTGATGCCTGAAAGACCATCGCCCACTCGTGCATCCCAAAACAGTTCAGTCGAGGAGGCCGGCCCGCGGTGGCCTCGAGCAGATCGATGATGTAGTCGAGGGTGTCGCGGCGTTTGTCGAGGTGGTCGCGGCCGACGGTCACCAGTTGACCGCTGCGAACATATCCCCGGTAGTCGAGATAGCGCCGGGCGGCCGCACCCTGTAATCCGACCCCGTATCCGGGATGCCAGCGCCGCAGCTGCGCCGGCCGAAAGCTGTAGTAGGTGAACAGGAAACCCCACACCGGATGCACCACATCACCGGCATCGGGGTGGGTGTACCGGGGCGGATGGCGTTGCAGGAGTTCATCGATCCGCCGGTGATGCTCCGTCGCCGCGCCCTGCCACTCCGACTCGACGAGTCGGTCCACGAGCGCACCGGGGGACGTCATACGCGGTGGGTTTCGTCGCGCACCGTCCCCACGAATTCCTCGACCAGGTCTTCGAGCGCAACCACGGCAACCGTGCGGCCGTTGAGGTCGACCACCGCGGCCAGATGCGAGCTGGTGCGGCGCATGGCGTTGGTGGCCTCGTCGAGCGCGGTGGTGTCGGCGAGGACGGGTAGCGGGTGGATCTTGTCGACACCGATGATGCTGTCGGGGCCCACGGCCTCGTCGAGGATCTCGTCGAGAACGTCCTTCAGATGCAGATACCCGGTGTAGGTGCCATCGGTGCCACGGACCGGGTAGCGACTGAACCCGGTGTCGATGACGGCCTGCTCGATCGAACCGAGCGTCGGGCCGACGCGGCCGGTCACCGGGTCGGCGGTGACCTGGACGCTGCGGAGCGAGGTGAGCGGTATCGCGACCTCGAGCACGGTCCGGCCCGATGTCTGGAGGGCGCGGGTGAGGCGCGTGTGTTCCTCTTCGTCGATCAGGCCTTCGCGCCGGGATTCGCCGAGCATCTGCGCGAGTTCATTGGCCGAGACCGTCGAGTCGAGTTCGTCTTTCGGTTCGACCCGCAGCAGTCGCAACGACAGATTGGCCATCAAGTTGTAGAACGCGATCACCGGCCGCGCGAGCTTGATGAACAGGAGATGTGTCGGGACCAGGAGCATGGCCGATCGCTCCGGGCCGGCCAGCGCGAGATTCTTGGGGACCATCTCGCCGAGCAGAATGTGGAGCACCACGACCAGCGACAGCGCCAGGGTAAACGAGATCGGATGCAGAAGTTCGTGGGGGACGTGCGCGAGTTCCAGCGGCTTCTCGATCAGGTGGGCGATCGCCGGTTCGCCGACCCGGCCCAGCAGGATCGAACAGATGGTGATGCCGAGCTGCGCCGCGGCCAGCATCAGCGATAGGTGCTCGCCGGCTTCGATGACCGTGCGGGCCCGGCGCTTGCCCTGGTGTTCCAGAGCTTCCAGACGGTCGCGGCGAGCCGAGATCAGGGAGAACTCGGCGGCGACGAAAAAGGCGTTGCCGGCGAGCAACAACACCGCGAGCACCACGCCCCACAGGTCACCCATCGGTGGCCTCCGCGTCGTCGGATCCGGGTTGCGGAATCAGGGCCACGGCGTCGATCCGGCGTCCGTCCATCCGAACCACCCGGGCACGCCAACGTTGTTCGGGCACGTCGTCGGAGGAGTCGTCCTCGTCGTCGGCACCGGAATAGCGGACCGGCAGATCGACGATGTCACCTTCGCGGGCGATCCGGCCGAGTTCGAACATCAGGAGACCACCAAGGGTGTCGTATTGGCCCTCGGGGGCGCGATAGCCGATCGCCTCGAGGAGTTCGTCGATACGCAGCAACCCGTTGAGGAGGTAGCCGTCGCCGTCTTGCTGGACGTCGGCCTGTTCGTCATCGTGTTCGTCGGTGACATCGCCGACGATCTCCTCGATGAGGTCCTCGGTGGTGACGATCCCGGCAGTGCCGCCGTACTCGTCGACGACCACGACAACCTGTAGGCCGTCGGCGCGGATCTGTTCCATCAGGGCATCACCGTCGAGGCTGGCCGGGACAACCGAGACCGAGCGGGCGAGTGTGTGCAGTTCGGTGGTGCTGCGCTGCGACATCGGGACGGTGAACGCCTGTTTGACGTGGACGACACCGCTGATGTTGTCGAGGTCGCCGCCGTCGAGAACCGGGAACCGGGAGTAGCCCGTCCGCGACGACGCCAGGATCAGATCGCGCACGGTGTCGTGGATGTCGAGGGATTCGACGGTGACACGTGGCGTCATCAGGTCTTCCGCCGTGAGTGTCCCGAACTGCAACGATCGATCCACCAGTGCCGCGGTCCCCGGGTCGAGCGCTCCCTGACGTGCGGAATTGCGCACCAGAGATCCGAGTTCCTGGGGTGATCGAGCCGACCGCAATTCTTCGGCAGGCTCGACCCCCATTCGACGGACCACCCAGTTGGCGGTGCCGTTGAGTGCGTTGATCAACCATCGGAACGTCGCCGAGAACATGCTCATGGTTCCGGCGGTGGCGCGTGCGGTCGGAAGCGGTTTGGAGATCGCCAGGTTCTTGGGGATGAGCTCACCGAGCACCATCGACAGCGAGGTGGCGATGACCAGCGCGAGGATCAATGAGATCGCCGAGGCTGCGCTGTCGGGGACACCGAGGGCGTCAAACATCGGCTCGAACAGCTGCGCCAGCACCGGTTCGGCGATGTAGCCGGTGACCAGGGTCGTGATGGTGATTCCGAGCTGAGCACCCGAGAGCTGGAATGACAGTGTTTTGTGGGCCCGGCTGACCTGGTGTGAACGTATATCGTCCCTGGTCCGGACGTCGTTCTCGACGGTGGACCGTTCGAGCGCCGTGAGAGAGAATTCGGCCGCGACAAATAGCGCGGTGCCCAATGTGAGGGCGATGAAGCCGAGCAGACTGCCGATCAGAATCAGTGCTTGCATCAACGATCACCACAGTGGGTGACGTCTTGAGGTGCCATGGGCACCAATCCAGCCTCCATGTTCAGGGGAATCAGGCGAGGGGATGTCGCCTGGGATGTTGGGTCGATCGTATCGGGTTACCAGCCGGTTGGTAGCGGGCGTCCTTCGGCGAAGCCCGCGGCGGACTGCACACCCAGGATCGCTTTCTCGTGCAGTTCCTCGAGTGATCGCGCGCCGACGTACGTCGCGGTGGACCGAACGCCCGAACAAATGTGGTCGATCAGGTCCTCGACGCCCGGCCGTTCAGGGTCCAGGGCGATGCGCGACGACGAGATACCTTCTTCGAACAATGCTTTACGGGCGCGGTCGAAAGAGCTGTCGGTCGCGGTACGCGCGGCGACCGCCCGCTTCGAGGCCATCCCGAAGCTTTCCTTGTACGGCTTACCCGCCCGGTCCCACTTCAGGTCGCCCGGACTTTCGTAGGTACCGGCGAACCACGAACCGACCATCACATTCGAGGCTCCGGCGGCCACGGCGAGGGCGACATCGCGCGGATGTCGCACACCACCGTCGGCCCAGACATGGGCGTTCGATTCCTTTGCCGCAGCGGCACATTCGGCAACCGCCGAGAACTGCGGACGGCCCACGCCGGTCATCATGCGGGTGGTACACATCGCGCCCGGCCCGACACCGACCTTGACGATGTCGGCACCGGCGGAGATCAGGTCCCGGGTGCCCTGCGCCGACACCACGTTGCCCGCGCAGATCGGAACCCCGAGGTTGGCATCGGCGATCTGCTCGAGGACCGCGAGCATCTTCTCCTGATGTCCGTGCGCGGTGTCGACGACGATCAGGTCGGCGCCGGCCTGCACCAGCGCGATCGCCTTGCCGCGGGCGTCACCGTTGACGCCGACCGCAGCGGCGACCCGCAACCGGCCGTTCGCGTCGAGGTTGGGTTGGTAGATACCGGCGCGGACTGCTCCGACCCGGGTCAGCACGCCCGCGAGTGAACCGTCGGCTTCGGTCAGGACCGCGAGGTCGGCGTGCGTGCCATCGAGCAGTTCGAACAGCTCACGTGCAGGTGTGCCGACCGGGGCCGACACGAAGTCGGGGTCGAGGACCTCGGTCAGCCGGGCGAACCGGTCGACGTCTGCGCACGCGGCTTCGGTGACCACGCCGATCGGGGTCGCGGCATCGGAATCGAGCACTACCAGGGCACCGTGGGCGCGCTTGGGCAGCAACGCCACGGCATCGGAGACAGCTGCCTCTCCACCGAGGACAACGGGGGTGTCTGCGACGAGGTGGCGTCCTTTGACAAACGCGATCATCTCGGCGGCAGCGGTGATCGGCAGGTCCTGCGGGAGCACCACCAGGCCGCCCCGGCGGGCCACCGTTTCGGCCATCCGACGTCCGGCCACAGCCGTCATGTTGGCAACGACCAGCGGAATAGTTGTGCCGGAGCCGTCGGCGGATGAGAGATCGACGTCGAAACGAGATGTGACGTCGGTGCGACCAGGCACCAGAAATACGTCGTCGTAGGTCAGGTCTTGGCTCGGGAAATGATCATCGAGGAATCGCACGTAGGTCGATACTACTCGTCGGCGAGATCAGGAGACAAAACGGTAAACGCGCCACCCAATACGAAAGACGCTCCACAAAGTTCTTGTGGAGCGTCTTCGCAGAAGCGGGCATTGGCCGCAAGGCGCAGCCCGCCGGTGGAAGGTCAGGCCTGGACTTCGGTGCGGCCTTCGCTCCAGAGAGTGTGGAAAGCACCTTCTTTGTCGACGCGCTGGTAGGTGTGCGCACCGAAGAAGTCGCGCAGTCCCTGGGTCAGGGCGGCGGGCAGTCGCTCGGCGCGCAGGGCGTCGTAGTACGACAGCGACGAGGAGAAGGCCGGGACCGGGATGCCCATGGTGGTCGCGGTGGCGACGACCTCACGCCAGCTGTCGACGGCGTTCTCGACGGCGGCGCGGAAATACGGGGCCAGCAGCAGGCTGGGGAGCTCCGGGTTCTCGGCGTAGGCCTCGCGGATGCGGTTGAGGAACTTGGCCCGGATGATGCAGCCGCCGCGCCAGATGGTGGCGAGGTCGCCTGGGTGCACATTCCAGCCGTATTCGTTGCTGCCCGCGGCGATCTGATCGAACCCCTGGGCGTAGGCGACAACCTTCGAGGCATAGAGCGCCTTGTTGATGGCGTCGACGAACTTCGCCTTGTCGGTGGGGGAGGCGGCGAGGGTTCCCGAGGCCAGTCCCTGCGCCTGCTTGCGCTGGTCGGTCGCGCTCGACAGGGCCCGCGCGAAGACGGCCTCGGCGATACCGGTGGTCGGGATACCCAGATCGAGTGCCGACTTCACGGTCCAGCGGCCGGTGCCCTTCTGACCGGCGGCGTCGACGATGACGTCGACCAGCGGCTTGCCGGTTTCGGCATCGACCTGGCTGAGCACCTCCGCGGTGATCTCGACGAGGTAGCTGTCGAGGTCACCGGAGTTCCACTCGCGGAAGACGTCGGCGATTTCGCTGACCGGCATGTCGAGCGCTTTGCGCATGAGGTCGTAGGCCTCGCCGATGAGCTGCATGTCGGCGTATTCGATGCCGTTGTGGACCATCTTTACGAAGTGGCCCGAGCCGTCGGGCCCGATGTGGGTACAGCAGGGTTCGCCGTCGACGTGGGCAGAAATCGATTCGAGGAGCGGTCCGAGCGACTTGTACGACTCGACCGGTCCACCCGGCATGATCGACGGGCCGTTGAGCGCGCCTTCCTCGCCACCGGAGATGCCGGCGCCGACGAAGTTCAGGCCGCGCTTGGACATGGCGGCTTCGCGTCGGATGGTGTCGGTGTAGAGCGAGTTACCACCATCGATGATGATGTCGCCGGTTTCCATCAGGTCGGCGAGCTCTTCGATCACGGCATCGGTGGGATCGCCGGCCTTGACCATGATCAGCACGCGGCGCGGCTTCTGCAGCGCGCCGACGAACTCGGCCATCGTCTCGGTGCGGACGAAATCACCTTCGGTGCCGTACTTCTCGACGAGCGCATCGGTTTTCGCGATGCTGCGGTTGTGTAGGGCCACGGTGTGACCGTGACGGGCGAAGTTGCGGGCGATGTTGGAACCCATCACCGCAAGTCCGGTGACTCCGATCTGGGCGCGAGCAGCTGAATCAGTCATTGCTACACCATATGACGTGGGTAGAGATGACGAAGTTCGGAGGTCGGTGTCAGGTGCTGATCAGGCGATGGAGTTCGTTGAGCCAGGGGATTGCGACGGCGAGGGTCGGGATGACCAGGATCGCGGCGGCGGCGGTATAGGCCAGTGTCGAGATCAGCATCGTCGGCCGGGTGTCCGAGAGGCGTTTGACCCGCGCGAGTGTGCTCGGCCCACCGATTGCCATGGCACCGCTGGGAGCCACGGAATCTGCGCAGGCGACGAGTGCCCGGCCGAGGTGGGTTCGGCCGCTGGTTCGGATGGCGGTGTCGTCGGCGAGCAACTCCACCAGCAGCTGCACCGCACCCAGGGCCGACCGGCTGCGGACAAACCGTGGGAATGCGTCGTGGACTGCGATGAACGCTTCGAGGATCAGGTCATGGCGGGCTCGCAGATGTGCACGTTCATGACTGATGACGGCTTCGAGCTCGTCGCGGGTCAGACGTGCCACAGTGCCCTCACTCAGCACAACCCGCTGACGGAGGCCGGGCAAACAGTAGGCCATCGGCTGATCGACCTCGAGCATGCGAACATCGCGGGCGCTCAGCGGGCTGTCGGGCGCGGACCTGTCCATCCGGTCGAGGAGGTCGACCAGCTGACGATGGGCCGACCGGCGGGCCCGGGTGCGCATTGAGACGCGAATCACGCTGTAGATGAGGCGAGCACCGACAAAGAGGGTCAGCAGAAAGACCGTGATGTACGCGGTCCAGCGCACGATACCCAGAGTGGCCACTTCTTCGAGCGGGTTGGCGACGGGGCGACCCTGTTCGTCGAGGGTCAGCATGTTGGAGGCGATGGACAGCCCGCAGCTGAACGCCGACAGCACGGCCGCGAGAGCGATCGATTGCCACAGGGCCATGGCGGCGCGGGGTGCCCGAAGTGGCCACTGGGCACTGGCCAGCCAGCTCGGGGCCGGCCATACCAGGATCACAGCGACGATCCCGAACACAAACGCGGTCACGGCAAGGTGTTCCTAAGGCTCATTGATGCGGTGAGGCTCGCGGGTGGTTCCACGAGCCGATTCCAGTTCATCGAGGGCGCGTCGCAACGCCGCTGCTTCGTCGGCGCCGACTCGTCCCACAAAGGATACAAGTGCCGCCTGTCGTGAACCTGCTTCGTCGGCTTCGCTGAGCGCATCGACCATCAGGCTGGCAACGAGGTGCTCTCGTGGATGCGTCGCGGAGTAGCGGTGCGCGCGATCGTCGCGAATTTGCGTGACCAGATGCTTCTTGGCCAGACGCTGCAGCACCGTCATCACCGTCGTGTAGGCCAACTCGCGGTTGGCAGAGACCGCGGCGTGTACCTGTCGCACCGTTTGAGGCTCGTCGGAGGACCATAAATTGTCCATCACGACGCGCTCGAGTTCACCCAAGCCGTTCATTCTTCTCACTTTACTTTTCTTCTCATCAAGTAGCTCAACGCGCATCGTGATTATTTTTCTCCGTGACGGTTGACACCATGGTAAGGCTAGCCTACATTCTTAGTACGAGGACCGCGCGAGAGTCCTGAGGGCTGCAGAGACCCCCGGTCCACGCCACGGCAGGCCCCACCTTCCAGGTGGGGCCTGCTGAGTTTTCTGGGCATGATCTGCTCGATTCGATCCGGCGAAGAACCCTCCGGCACGGCCGAACCCAAACTTTGACAAACTGGCTGCAACGCCACGTCGTCGAAGTGTGGCCCGTCGTAGAGGAGGCCTGTCGGTGACCGAGTCAACCGATTTCAGCTCGTTTGATCCGACTACCTGGACGGCCCGAGGGTTCGATTCCGAAATCGGTCTGTCGTACGACGCGGCGACCACGGACGGCGTTTCGGCGAGGTTCACGATCACCGACAAGCTGCTGCAGCCGTTCGGCATCGTCCACGGGGGTGTCTATTGCGCTGTCATCGAATCCGTGGCGAGCATGTCGGGGCAGGTGTGGCTCAATGCGAATGTCTCCGCGCAGGGCCACGTCGTCGGCGTCAACAACAGCACCGACTTCTTGCGTGCGGTCACAACCGGTGAGATGGTCGCGCAGTCGAAGCCCATCCACCGGGGCCGGCGCCAGCAGTTGTGGGAAGTGGACATCGCCGATGAGAACGGCAAGCTGATCGCGCAGGGGCGGGTCCGGCTCCAGAACATCACCGAAGGTTGACGTGACCACCTCCGAGGGGAGCCGGCCGGACCACATCGGGATGTCACTGCCGGCGCGCGAACGCATCGATGCGGTGCTCGCCGCGGTCGATGCCGAACTGGATCGGGACTTTCCCGGCGACCGCACCCAGCAGCAGCCGGTTCACACCGTCTACGTCAGTGCGTCGGACGCTGATGTCGACACCCCCGCGGCATGGGGGCTGGAGTCACTCCGGATCGCCGAGAGTGCGCAGCAGACACTGGACGATCTCGATGGCGGGCGCGTCCTGCCGCTGGTGCTCGACCGGCTGGCGGTCCGGCCGATCGAGGATCTGCGCATCGACCTCGAGGACGGTTACGGGTGGCGGTCCGATGAGGTCGAGGACCGGCATGCCAGCGCTGCGGGACAAACGCTCGCGCGCTGGGCAGCTGCGGGAGACGCCGCACCCCGGGTCTTCGGTGTGCGATGCAAGGGCCTCGGTGCGGCCGAGCGGGCCCGTGGCCTCCGGTCTCTCGAGCTCGTCCTCGACGGCGCCGGCGGTGTTCCGTCGGGATTTGTTTTCACCGTGCCGAAGTTGCGGCACGCGACGCAGGTCGATGCCGTCCTGATGATCTGTGACGAACTCGAGCGGGCGCACGGGCTGCCCACCGGCCTTCTCCGGTTCGAGTTGCAGATCGAAAGTCCGCAGGCGGTCCTGGGTGCCGACGGCCGGGCGACCGTGGCAGACGCGATCCACCGAGGTGGCGAGCGGTTGACCGGATTGCACTACGGGACTTACGACTACAGCGCGGCCTGTGGGATCGTCTCGGCCCAGCAGTCGCTGGAACATCCAGTCGCCGATCATGCCAAGGCGGTCATGTTGGTGGCCGCGGCTCAGACGGGTGTATGGATTTCCGATGGCTCCACCCAGGTCGCGCCCGTCGGTTCGCCGGAGGTGATCGACGCGGCTCTACGCCGGCATCACCGCCTCGTGACCCGCAGTCTGGAACAGGGCATCTACCAGGGCTGGGATATGCACCCCGGTCACCTGGTGACCCGATGGCTCGCGGTCTTCTCATTTTTCCGTCAGGCGATGCCACCCGCCGCGACGCGCCTGCAGGCCTATTTCGACCGCCAGAGCTCCGAGTTCATCGACGAACCCGCGACAGCGCAGTCTCTCGCTCTGGTGATCTTGCGTGGGCTTGCCGCCGGAGCCTTCACCGAAGCCGACGTTCTTGCGGTCGGCTCACAGTGCTCGGCCGACGCGCTGGTCGCACTGCGGGGAAGCGGCGGCGTGCTGCGCTGAGCCGCACACTATGTCGGAGAGGAGTCCTGATGGCGTCGATGCATTGCTGCGACGCGAGACACCTTCTGCAATTCGAATGGAGAGCATGATGCGCACACAGAGCGGTTCCGGTCAGACCTTTCAACTCGACCGTCCCTGGCAAGCGTTGGCACCCTTCCTCTTTGCGACCCGTCACGTCGACAACTATCCGAAGGCCACGGCGGAGATGACGCCGGATGCGTCGCTCGCCGGCCACGCATTGGGCAGCGACTTCGGCAATCCCGAGGGTTGGAGCATGTATCACGGCCAGAGCGTGCCCGGATTCCCCGCGCACCCGCATCGGGGTTTCGAGACGATCACCATCGTCACGCGGGGGTTTGTCGATCACGCCGACTCCACCGGTGCGGCGGCCCGCTACGGCGTGGGCGACGTCCAATGGCTGACGGCCGGCAACGGCGTGTCGCACTCGGAGATGTTCCCGCTGCTCGACGAGGACCACGACAACCCCTTTGAGCTTTTTCAGATCTGGCTCAACCTCGCTGCCGTCGACAAGAAAGCCGCGCCCGAATTCACAATGCTGTGGAATGAGGACATTCCCGTCGTGGAAGTGACCGGACCGGACGGCGGCAAAGCGCGGATCAAGGTCATCGCCGGTCGGTTCGGGGACACCGAACCTCTTGCAGCGCCGTCGAGTTCGTGGGCGTCGCGGACGGAGTCGGACGTTGCGGTGTGGATGCTAGATCTCGACCCACATGCCCGGGTTGAAACTCCCGGCCGCGACGCGCGGCGACGCACGTCGGGTCCTTTACGTCTACGGTGACGACTCTGCGGCGGTCATCGACGGAAACGACGTGGCCGACGGTGTCGGATATGCGCAAACATCGCCCGGCACAACTGTTGTCGAGACAGATGACTCCTCCGCCCGGCTGTTGTTGTTGCAGGCGGTGCCCATCGGTGAGCCGGTGGCGCAGCACGGTCCGTTCGTGATGAACACTCGTGAGGAAATCGTCGAGACCTACGACGATTACCAGCGAACACAATTCGGTGGCTGGCCCTGGGACCGGACAGATGTTGTCCACCCGAAATCCGAAACCCGGTTTGCGCGGCATACCGACGGGCGGCTGGAACGTCCCGAACCCCAAGCCTTCTGACCCAACTGACTGCCCCTGTGGCATTCTTTAGCTTTTCTACGAATATTGAAAAGAATCTGCCTTACGAAAATTGAAAGAATTCCGACGACTTGAATTAAACGGGTATACGATCCGCTGAGGTCCTCATTCGCCGACGTCGGGAGTCCGCAGTGCGAGTTCGGTATGTGGTGAGGGGCGGATTGGGAGTGGCACTGGGGGCGGGTGCTGCGTTCCTCATTTCGTGTGGTGTGGCGTCGGCCGATACAGGTTCGCCAGCGCCCGGCCCCACCCCGGCCGTCGGTCCTGTAACGCCTGGCCCCACCGGGATCATCGACCCGACTGCGATCTACAACGTGTGGATCAACAGCGACATCGGCACCGCTGTCGAGGGTTTCATCAACGCGCAGGCTGCACTTGACCCCGGCTCGTCCGGCTCCGGCTCCTCCGACCTGATCGGCCCCAGTTTCGGTCTCATCGGCGACGGCATCGACGCCGCCCCCGACTGCACCGGCGATGCCTGCAACGGCGGCGACGGCGGGCTGCTCTGGGGCGACGGCGGCGATGGCGCCAATGGCGGCGCAGGCGGCGACGCCGGGCTCTACGGCAAGGGTGGCGCCGGTGGCGATGCCGGCGCGGTCATCACCACAGGTACTGAGGCAGCGGTCGGTGATGACGGTGGAGCAGGCGGGAGCGGCGGCCTGCTGTTCGGGTCCGGCGGCCAAGGCGGCAGCGGCGGCGACGCCACCAGTGTTGAGGGCGACGCGACCGGCGGCGGCGGCGGTGGCGGCGGTACGGGCGGCTTTTTCGGCGGCGGCGGAGGGGCAGCCGGCGTGGGCGGAAACGCCATCTCCACCGGTGGGGACCCTGTTACAACCACTGTCGTCAGCAAGGGGGACACCACCACCAGCACAGTCGGTCCCATTTTTGGGCTGACCACCAAAATCGACAGCACACCTGTCACCACCACCACGGCCACCGGCCCGAATGCAGGCATTGCCACTGGCGGCGCCGGCGGCACAGGCGGGACAGTCGCACTCTTCGGTTTCGGACTGGGCAAGGGCGGCGCCGGCGGGGCGGGCGGCGACGGAACCACGGTGTCGGCCGTCGAGTTCGGCACAGGTGGGGCGGGCGGTGGAGGCGGCGCAGGCGGCTTCCTCTCCGGTGGCGGCGGTGACGGCGGTGGCGGCGGCAACGGTGTCAACAACGGCGCCCTTTCCACTACCAGCGTCAAAACCGACACCGTCACGGTCACGAAGACTTACAACAGCAAAGGGAATCAAGTCGGGCAAACCATCACCACCACAATTCCAGGGCTGCCCTCTACCAGCGAGACCATCGCAGCGGGGCCCGCACTCGGCGGCCTCGCCGGCAACGGCGGCAATAGCGGCCTAGTCGGCACGGGCGGTGGCGGCGGTGGGGGCGGCGGGGGAATCACCGTGTCCAAGAACGCGCCCGGCACCGGTGGCGGCGGCGGCCTGGGCGGCGTGGGCGGGCCCATCATCGGTAGCGGCGGCGCCGGTGGTGCCGGCGGTGACGGAACGAGCCAGTTCGAAGGCTTCGGCGGAGCCGGCGGAGGCGGAGGTACAACGAGCTTCGGGGGCTTCGGCGGCACCGGCGGCGGCGGTGGTACCGGTACCGGTACCGGCCCTGTCACCGGAGGCCTTTCGAGCGTCGCCGGTCCCACCGGCACGGGCGGGGCCGGCGGACTCGGCGGCGCCGGTCAACTGTTCGGCGGCCGGGGCGGACTCGGGGGCGAAGGAACCGGCAGCGCTGCGGGCACTGGTGGCGTTGGAGCCGCCGGTGGCACCGGCATCGTATTCGGCGGCAACGGCGGTACGGGCGGAGCCGGCAACGCGACCGGAGAAGGGACCTTCACGTTTGTTGGCCCCAAGGGCACAGGCGCGGTCGGCGGAGTCGGCGGCAGTGGTCTGTTCGGCGGTCTGTTCGGCGGCCGGGGCGGTGACGGCGGCGACGCGACCGGCTTCTCCGCCACCGCCGGCAACGGTGCGGCCGGCGGTAATGGCGCTCTGGGCGGTGGTGGTGGCGGTGACGGCGGTAACAGGACCTACACCAGTCTGCTGGATGGCCTTGCCGCCGTGACAGCCGCGACCAAGGGAGACGACACCGGCGACGCCAAGGGTGGCACTGGCGGTGGTGGTCTGTTCGGCGGCGCGGGCGGTACCGGCGGCACCGGCAATGTCGACCTGGGCGGTCTACCCATCACCATCCCCGGTCTTCCGGAACTCAGTGGTCTCATCACCACCGCGGGTACTGGCGGAGACGGTGGTGGCGGCACCCTGATCGGTGGCCGCGGCGGCAGCGGCGGCTCAGCAGGCGAGCTCGACCGGTTCCTGCCCACATCCATTGTGGCTTTTGGTGGCAGTGGCGGAAAGGGCGGAGACGGTGGCGCCTTCGGCGGTGGCGGCGGGACCGGTGGCCGCGCGGTGGCTCTCGGAATCGGGGCCGGTGGCGCCGGCGGCGACGCCGGTAGCGGCAGTCTGGTCGGTGGCGCCGGCGGTCGTGGTGGCTGGGTGTTCTCGGTCGCTATCGGTACCGGCGGCAAGGGCGGTACGGGCGGTGCGAGCCCCGTGTTCAGCGGGTCCGGCGGTGGCGGTGGCAGCGTGGTCGCCGGCGTTGCGGGTACAGGCGGTTCCGGCGGGGACGCCGCTGACGGCGGTGTCGTCGGCGGTACCGGCGGCCGCGGTGGCTGGGTCTTTACCCTGGTTTCGGGGACCGGCGGCAACGGTGGGGCAGGCGGGGACGCCAGCGCGATCGGTGGTATCGGCGGGACCGGCGGCACCGTTTTTGCAGGCACTACAGGCGCCGGCGGCGACGGCGGTTCCGGCGGTTCCGGTCCTATCGCTGGGGCAGGCCGCAGAGGCGGCTTCAGCTTTGTTCTCACCGGCGCCAGCACCGGGGGCGACGGCGGGACCGGCGGCAACGGCACCGGCACCGGTGGACTGTTCACGGGCGACGGCGCCGGCGGCGGTACTGGCGGCTGGGGTGTCAGCATTATTTCCGGTGACGCCACCGGCGGAAACGGCGGAAATGGCGGAAACGGCCTCGTCGACCAGAGGGGCGGCAGGGGTGGAGACGGCGGTCGAGGCCTCGCCTTCTTCAACGGCACGAGCACCGGTGGCACCGGCGGCCTTGGCGGGACCCCCGACGGCAACGATGGCAGCGACGGTCGCGACGGTCGCGAATAACGGCAGCGCCCACACCGGAATCGAGACGTGTCACCCAGAGGTCTCCACGCCGCTACGGTGTTTGGCGGAGTTCGGTGTCGCCGGCGCGCAACAACTTCATCGCTTCCAGCCGCTGGGGTGTCGCATCGACGTATTCACCTGCGGCATCACGTAATTCGGCCTCCTCAGTCAGATGTCTACCATCGCGATGGAACCGGATCACGTCCTTGCGGAGGAGGAGAAGTAGTTCCTGAACCAGGGCCTCGCGATCTCGCGTGCCGTCCAGCAGTGGCAGCAGATGGCGATCCACCGGCGGAAGCAGCACTGACTCGTGCCATACGTTGAAGATATAAGGGTCCTCATCGCCACGCACCCCCTCCGCGATGCGCCTCATGGCCTCGGGCAGTTGTAGCGGGCTGCGCGCCGGTTCCGGCAACACCGGTTCGAGCCGGCAACGCGCCAGCCCGCGAATGATCAACGCCTCCAGCAGTTCATCGATCTTCGACTCCTGGTCAACGGCGGCAACGACCCCGGTCGTGCCCAGCCTCGTCTGCACCGCATCCAGCAACTCATGCCTTGACAGCGTCCACGGCCAGCGTGCGCTGAGCGCGTCGACGGCAGCCTTGACGCCTGGATCCCTCGTGATCAGCGGTCGCCCGGTTTCACCGTATTCCTGGGCCGAGTCATCGAGTCGGGTTTCCCCGCCGGTCGGCGGCAGCCATGCAGCGAAATGTAAACGGCCGAAACGTGTTCGGTCCAGTTTGTAGCTGATCTGCGGTCCGCGTTCGCCGTGTACCAGCAGCGACTGGCGAAACGTGCGATTGACCACGAAATCGAGGTACTGCTCCACCAGTATCTGGCTGTGTCCGCATTCCTCGAGTAACGGAACAGATACCTTCTCGCCGTAGTTGACTGCAAACATGGTCTGGGGTGCGGCGTCCGCCAGGTAGGCCAGTCGATGAGGCTCGGCCCGTTTCCCGAACTCGAGGAAGTAGCACGGCGAGTTGAACGTCGCCAATTGCTCGTGTAGCACGTAGTAATCCCTGACGTGCGTGCGTTCCGCCCGGTAATCCGCCAGTGCCCTGGCCAACACACTGTCGACCGGGGCGACCTCCTCCAGAAAGTCGATCATGCCGCGCGCATAGCCCAATTTCTCCTGCGGGGTACCCCTGCCGCCCCCGCGTAGCAACATGGCGTCCCGCACGATCTCCTTCGCCTTCCATCCGGGGTAGACGTTGTAGCTGATGTACGCCACACCCTTTGGTGCCAGCAACGTGTGGAAGGCGGCCAGGATGGCCTCCTGCACGTTCTCCGGCACCCAGCTGTAGACACCGTGGCAGATGACGTAATCGAACTGACCCAGCGCGGGCAGGTCCATTGCGGCGATATCGCCCTGCAGCAACTCGAGGTTGTGCAGGCCCAGCCGTTGGATGTTGCTGCGCCCCTGCTCGATCTGAATCTGCGACAGGTCGATGCCCACTACCCGCGCGAGGGGATGGGACGCGGCGAATGGGATCAGGTTGCCTCCGGCAGCGCATCCGATCTCGAGCACGCGCGC
The DNA here is from genome assembly GCF_000383535.1 of Nocardia sp. 348MFTsu5.1. Lineage (NCBI taxonomy): Bacteria > Bacillati > Actinomycetota > Actinomycetes > Mycobacteriales > Nocardiaceae > Nocardia > Nocardia sp. 348MFTsu5.1. The sequence goes on along the minus strand of NZ_KB911515.1, from coordinate 171,916 downwards.
GCTCGAGACGTCATGTGCGTCCAGCCCGAAGATATGGGCGATCGCCGCGATATGCCCTGGAGCCGTCTGCGGAAACGCATGCGATTCGTAGGGCACCTTGTCGTAGTCGGCGCGCAAGCCGTCAACCGCTTCGTCCATTGCTCTTCTCGGAGTTCGCCGATCTCGGTGTTCGCAGGGTGGCGATGATCAAGCCCTTTCCGCCGGTCGGGAGTCAAGTCTGTTCGCCCGCTGTCGCCGGGGCCAGATTATCAACCGCAGCCTTCCTCGACGGTAGTGTCGCCGATCTCGGCAACACCTACCGAAGCCAGTGCGGCGGGACGACCACACAGCGGGTCGCCGCGCCGCGTGGAAGATGCACAGTTCGACGCGCCGCCCTTTGGGCTGCGTGGCAGTATGAATCGGACCGCTACTGTCCGTCGGCTGTGCCATCGAGGAGGAACCGTGCGTCTGTCGCCGCATGAACAAGAGCGACTGATGATCTCGTACGCGGCCGAATTGGCCCGCCGGCGACAGGGCCGCGGGCTGTTGCTCAATCATCCCGAGTCGGTTGCGATCATCACCGACCACATCCTCGAAGGTGCTCGCGATGGTCGGTCGGTCGCCGAGTTGATGTCGTCGGGCCGTGAGGTCCTGACGCGGGCCGAGGTCATGGACGGTGTTCCCGAGATGCTGCATGACGTGCAGGTGGAGGCCACGTTCCCGGACGGCACCAAACTCGTGACCGTGCACAATCCGATCTCCTGACAGGACCGATGATGGCTGAGCACAAACCGATACCAGGTGAAATACTCTGCGCCCCAGGCGAGATCATCCTCAACGAGGGTGCTGACGTGATCGAGGTGGTGGTTGTCAACAGTGGCGACCGGCCAGTGCAGGTCGGCAGTCACGTGCACTTCGTCCAATCCAATGCCGCCCTCGACTTCGATCGGGACATCGCGTTCGGTCGCCGGCTGAACATCCCCGCCGGGACCGCGGTGCGCTTTGAGCCCGGACTGTCGGCAACTGTCGAACTCGTTCCGATCGCCGGTACCCGCGAGGTGTACGGGATCTCGTCGAACCCGCCAGGAAGGCTGGACGCCTGATGGCATCACTGAGTCGTGAGCGTTACGCGTCGCTGTACGGCCCTACGGTAGGTGACCGGATCCGGCTGGCCGACACCAACCTGTTGATCGAGGTCACCGAGGATCGCGCGGGTGGTCCGGGGCGTGCGGGCGAAGAAGCTGTCTTCGGCGGTGGCAAGGTCATCCGGGAGTCGATGGGGCAGGGGCGCGCGACGCGTGCCGACGGCGCACCCGACACCGTCATCACCGGTGTCGTGATCCTGGATCACTGGGGAATCATCAAGGCGGACCTCGGTATTCGTGATGGCCGGATCGTCGCCCTCGGCAAGGCCGGCAACCCCGACACGATGGACGGCGTCCATCCCGACCTCGTGATCGGTCCGTCGACCGAGATCATCGCCGGCAACGGCAAGATCGTCACCGCCGGCGGTATCGACTGCCACGTCCACTTCATCTGTCCGCAGATCATGGATGAGGCACTAGGCAATGGCATCACCACGTTGATCGGTGGTGGCACCGGACCGGCCGAGGGCAGCAAGGCGACGACTGTCACGCCGGGTGCCTGGCATCTGGCGTCGATGTTGTCGGCGACCGATCACTGGCCACTGAACATCGTCCTGCTCGGCAAGGGCAACACGGTGAGCCTCGAGTCGATGCGCGAGCAATTGCGCGCCGGCGCTTCGGGTTTCAAGCTCCACGAGGACTGGGGCAGTACCCCGGCAGCAATCGATGCCTGCTTGCGGATCGCGGACGAATCGGGTGTCCAGGTGGCGCTGCACTCCGACACCCTCAATGAAGCGGGATTTGTTGAGCAAACTCTCGAGGCGATCGCGGGGCGCGGCATCCACGCCTACCACACCGAAGGGGCCGGCGGCGGCCACGCACCGGACATCATCACGGTCGCGTCCTACCCGAATGTCCTGCCCAGTTCCACCAATCCGACCCGGCCGCACACCGTCAACACCCTCGACGAGCACCTCGACATGTTGATGGTCTGCCATCACCTGAATCCGAGTGTCCCCGAAGATCTTGCGTTCGCGGAGAGCCGGATCCGTCCGTCGACCATTGCTGCAGAGGACCTGCTCCACGACCTGGGTGCGATCTCGATGATCGGTTCCGATGCCCAGGCGATGGGCCGAATCGGCGAGGTCGTCCTGCGGACGTGGCAGACCGCGCACGTCATGAAGGCGCGGCGTGGGTCTTTGGCGGGGGACGGCGCCGCGGACAATCAGCGGGCACAGCGTTATGTGGCCAAGTACACGATCTGTCCGGCCATCGCTCATGGACTCGACGACGAGATCGGTTCGATCGAGGTCGGAAAGCTCGCCGATCTGGTTCTCTGGGAGCCGGCGTTCTTCGGGGTCCGGCCGCATGCGGTGATCAAGGGCGGCGCGATCGCGTGGGCACAGATGGGCGATGCCAACGCATCGATCCCGACGCCGCAACCGGTGCTGCCCCGGGCCATGTTCGGTGCGGCCCCCAAGGTCGCGGCGGCCACATCGTTGAGTTTTGTTGCGCCACAGGCGATCGAGGACGGACTGCCGGAGCGCCTCGGCCTGGACCGGCGCCTGGTACCGGTGAAGAATGTCCGGCACATCGGCAAGGCCGACATGCCGGGCAACAGTGCGCAACCCGACATCCGCGTAGACCCCGACACGTTCACCGTCACCATCGACGGTGAGGTCTGGGATCAGCAGCCCGCCACGTCGTTGCCGATGGCGCAGCGATACTTCATGTTCTGATGTCTGCATCCGAGAGTTATTCGGCGTCAAGGCATCTGGGGATGCTGTTGACGCTGGCCGATTCACGACTGCCGGTGGGCGGACACGTTCACTCGGGAGGCCTCGAGGAGGCGATCAGTTCGGGGTCGGTCCGCGACCTCGACGCTCTGCGTGACTTCCTCGTACGCCGGGTCAGCACGGCGGGGCTGGTGGCGGCGTCGATCACGGCAGCCGTGGTCGCCGGAACCATCGACGTTGCCGAAGCGGAGGTCGAGGCCGACGCGCGGACACCGTCGGCCGCCGCCCGGCGTGCCTCCCGGGCGCAGGGACGCGGCATGCTGCGTCTGGGCAAAAAGATTTGGCCACAGCAGGATTGGGCCGTCCATCCGGCGCGTCCTCATCTGCCGGTGGTCACCGGTTCGGTGGCGCGCGCGGCCGGATTGAACCCCCACGAGAGTGCGATGGTGCTCATCTACACAACCATGACCGGCTCCGCGACCGCCGGTCAGCGGCTGCTTGCCCTCGATCCCGGCGATGTTGCCTTGCTGGGTGTGCAGCTGACCGATCTGTGCGAGCAGACGGCCGCCGAGGCCGCGCAGGGGTTGGCCGACCTGTCTGATCCACTCCTTGATGTACTGGCTCAAAGGCATGAGTTGCGGCCGATGCCGCTGTTCGCATCATGACCACCGACCGATTCTGTGCGCCGGAACCGTTGGCACACAGCCCGAACGAAGGAGACAGCTCTTGCCACCGCATCTGATCGACGGAGCGCCGCACACCCACGATCACGCCCGGCCGAAACGGGATCGCGCTCCGGGCGAGGCGCTGCGCATCGGCATCGGCGGTCCGGTCGGTTCCGGTAAGACGGCACTGGTCGCAGCCCTGTGCCGGCAACTGCGCGACGAGTTGTCGCTGGCCGTGCTGACCAACGACATCTACACGACCGAAGACGCCGACTTCTTGCGCCGCAACGCGGTGCTGCCGGATGTGCGGATCACCGCGGTGCAGACCGGTGGTTGCCCGCACACCGCCATCCGCGACGACATCACCGCCAACCTCGACGCCATCGACGATCTCGTCGAGGCCAACCCGCCGCTGGATCTGATCCTCGTCGAATCCGGCGGTGACAACCTCACCGCGACCTTCTCGACCGGCCTGATCGATGCCCAGATCTTTGTGGTCGATGTTGCCGGTGGCGACAAGGTGCCGCGGAAGGGTGGTCCGGGTGTGACGTTCTCGGATCTGCTGGTGGTCAACAAGACCGATCTCGCGCCGATGGTCGGTGCCGATCTGCAGGTCATGCGCGATGACGCCGAGCGCGTGCGCGAAGGTCGCCCGACGGTGCTGATCTCGCTGACCGATGACCCGGCCGCGACCGATGTACTGAGGTGGGTCCGGGAGCAGTTGGCCGCGACTGTCTGAACGGTCGATGCATACCGAGGTACATCTCGAGGCCGTCAAAGGCCGGTCGCCGCGCATCCGGGCAACCGGTGGCATGGCCGCCCGTCAGACCGGCATCGACGTGTTGCATCTGATCTCGACGGCTGCGACCCCGCTCGGCGGTGACACCGTCGACATCCACGTCGACGTCGGATGCGGGTCGACGCTGACGGTGTTCAGTGTGGCCGCCACGGTCGCATTACCGAGCCGCGGGGAGCCACGATCGCAGTTGAACTGGCATATCACCGTGGCCGATGGCGCGCACCTGGTGATCGATCCGCTACCGACGATTGTCGCGGCGCACGCCGTCCATCACAGCAACACGACGGTATCGGTTGCCGGATCGGGGACGGTGCGGATCTGTGAACGGGTGCAGATCGGCCGATTCGGTGAGGACGAGGGTGCGTGGTCCGGTCGATTGAACGCCGACATCGACGGTATCGCGGCGGTTCGGCATCAGGTTCGGCTCGGCAAACAGACGCACGATCGTCTGGGCGCACACGCGGTGCTCATCAGCGAGTTTTGCTATCCGGACGACCGTGACGATCTGGTGCATCCCACCGCGGCCGCCGCTCGTTTGCGGCCGGCGGCCGGGGGGAGTCTGACCACGGTGCTCGCCGACACGATGCCCCATGCGGAGCGCGTGGCCGGCGAGCTGCGCTTTGCCGGAGAACTGACCGGCGGCTGAGTCAGCTGGCCGCCGGTTTGGCGTCTTCCTCGGTCGTCTCCGGCACCTTCTTCTCCGCCCCGACCACGTTGTCTGTTGCCTTCACCGGATCAGACAGAACGGGCTTGCTGTTGGGTGGTCCGGCGGGGTCATCACTCTTGTTCTGAAGCTTTTCGAGCTGCGCCAGGCGGTCGAGTGCGTTGCGAGCCAGGGTCTGCTGCTCGGTGATGGTCAGCTGCGACCGACCCCTGGTCATGAAGGCAAACGACCAGTCGACGATGGTGTTCAGTCGGCTGCGGAACCCGACGATGTACACCAGGTGCAGGAGTAGCCAACCCAGCCAGGCGAAGAAACCCTCGGTCTCGAGGTTCTTCTTGAAGCCGGGAACCGGGACCGACATGACGGCACTGAACTTCGAGATCGTCGCCATCGATCCCTTGTCCCAGTAATGGAACGGTTCACGCTCTTCGGGGGTCTTGCCGGCAAGTCCGGCCTTGATGGCGTCGGCTGCATATTTGCCGCCCTGAATGGCGCCCTGCGCCATCCCGGGGACGTCTTCGACCGACATCATGTCGCCGATCACGAACACGTTCGGGTTGCCCGGGATCGACAGGTCCGGCTGGACCTTGACGCGGCCCGCACGGTCCAGTTCGACACCGCTCTGCTCGGCGAGCTGCTTGCCGAGTGGGCTGGCAGCGACACCGGCCGACCACACCTTGCACTGCGATTCGATGCGTCGGGTGGTGCCGTCTTTCTCTTTGACCAGCAAACCGTCGTAGTCGAGGTCGACCACCATCGCGTTGAGCTGGATTTCCACACCCATGCGCTCGAGGCGATGGGCGGCCTTGCTGCCCAGATTGGCGCCCATCGGCGGGAGGACGGCCGGCGCGGCATCGAGCAGGATCACCCGGGATTCAGTGGGATCGATGTTCCGGAAGGCACCCTTGAGTGTCTTGTTGCTCATCTCGGAGATCTGTCCGGCCAACTCGACACCGGTCGGCCCGGCTCCGATGACGACAAACGTCAGCAAACGGCTGCGCTCTTCGTGATCGTCCGACAACTCGGCCTGTTCGAAGGCGCCCAGAATGCGACCGCGCAGTTCGAGGGCGTCATCGATGGTCTTCATACCCGGTGCGAACTGGGAGAAATGATCGTTGCCGAAGTACGACTGGTCGGCACCGGCCGCGATGATCAGGCTGTCGAAGGGTGTCTCGGTGATGCGTTCGAGCAGACGCGAGGTGACGACCTTGTTCTCGAGGTCGATCTTTTCGACATTGCCCATCAGGACCTTCGCGTTGGCCTGTTTGCGCAGGATGACGCGGGTGGCCGGGGCGATCTCACCCTCGGAGATGATGCCGGTCGCGACCTGGTAGAGCATTGGCTGGAACAGATGGTGGGTGGTCCGGGCAATCAAGGTGACGTCGACATCGGCCTTCTTCAGGTGCTGAGTCGAGAACAGGCCACCGAAGCCGGATCCGATCACCACCACCTTGTGTCGGGTCGAAACTGCAGTCTCCTTGCTCATGACCATCTCCTGTCGGTTGGCGAATTGCGGCCGGGATCTCAAGGGAGTGGTGGGATCCGCACCCTGCCTACGGTAGTGGGTGTGGAGAGATCGGTCGCGCCAAGGTGCGCCCGACGGGGCGTCAGGTCGAGGCGGCGGGTCAGGCGATCAGGTGCCTGCTGGTGCGTGCGGCCCACGCCCATGGGAAAGTGGCTGATTCCCAATCGGTTCGGAGCATCTCGTACTCGACTTCGCCGCGTTCCGATCCCGCGATCGATGTGTCGGCGCAGTCATGCAGGCGGATCAGCCGCAGGCCACAGTTCTCCATCACCCGCCGTGACGCGGTGTTGACCGCCATCGTGCCGGCGAAGAGCCTGCGAACGCTGCGATCGTCGAACGCTTGCCGGACGAGGGCGCGTGCACCTTCAGTCGCCAGACCTCGACCCCACATGCTGCGGCACAGTCGGTAGCTGAGCTCGAACTCTGATTCGGACGAATGGCGTGGTGCGCGGACGGCAAACCATCCGATGAAGCTGCTGGCCGGCTCGGGGTGACCCACCGACCGGGCTGCGACCAGGTCGAGTCGGTCGAGCGCGACCCAGAGTCCTGCGCCGTTGCGATGTGTGGCCTCGGCGACAGCTCGCGGGATCGTCCATTGCTCGATGACCTCACGCGGCGTCGGAGTTCCGCCGGTGACATACCGCATCACGGCCGGATCGCTGTCGAGTTCTACAAGCTGGTCGGCGTCGCGGTGCGACACAGGCCGCAAGACCAGGCGGTCGGTCTCGATGATCAACAAATTCCCCGTTTCGAAAGCGCGCTTGCGGGCACCATACATTCTCGATGCCGTCGGCGGTACGCATTTGCTTGCGTGTCCTGCCGCGACCGCTTGAATGCGACAGGTCGCACACACCGAGCCCCTACACTGGCATACGTGTCCGTTCAGGTGGTACTCGTTTGACGTCGGTGGCCGTGGTCGGGTCCGGTGTGTCCGGACTCACCGCCGCGTATCTGCTCCGCGGCAACCATGAGGTGACGCTGTACGAGAGCGACGATCGACTCGGCGGTCATGCCCATACTCACACCCTCGGCTCCGGGCAAGCGTCGGTTCGTGTCGACTCAGGTTTCATCGTCCACAACCAGCGCACCTATCCGCTGCTTCGAAAGCTGTTCTCGGAGTTGGGGGTTGATGTGGTTCCCGCCGAGATGAGCATGAGCATCAATGATCGGCCGTCGGGTGTTCAGTACGCCGGCGGCCGGGGATTCGCGGGGATCTTCGCCCAGAAAAAAAGGATCCTCGATCGTCGCTTCGTAGGGATGTTGTTGGAGGTCAAACGATTTCATCGGGTCGCGGCCGCCCACCTCGCCGGGGCCGATGACAGCGACCTGCGCACGTATGGGGAGTTTCTGGCGCACCACGGCTTCTCTGATTACTTCATCCGGATGTTCGCGATCCCGCTGGTGTCCTGCGTGTGGTCGACCGGGGCGTCGGCATCGCTCGATTACCCCGCGCGCTACCTGTTTGCGTTCCTCGACAACCACGGGATGCTGGCCGTCAAGGGTTCGCCGCAGTGGTACACCGTGCGTGGCGGGTCCCGGACGTATGTCGAGCGCATCGGCACACTCCTCGACGACGTGGTGACCGGCGCGCCGGTCACTCGCATCCAACGCGACGATCACGGCGTGCGGATCAGTGCCGGGGGCCACCCTGACAGGTTTTTCGACCGCGTGGTCATCGCAACACACGCCGACCAGGCACTCGGGTTGTTGGCCGACCCGTCCGCGTCCGAGAAGCAGGTTCTCGGAGCCTTTGGCTATTCGGCCAACGAGACGATTCTGCACACCGACGCTTCGCTGATGCCCACCGCAACGCAGGCGGGTGCCAGTTGGAATTACCTCACCCCGGCGGTCGGCGCCGTCGACTCACCGCCGGTGGTGACCTACTGGATGAACCGCCTGCAAAGTCTGCCCGGCCCCACCCAGTACTACGTGACACTCAACGGCCGGGATCGGATCGATCCGGACTCGATCATCGCGACCATGGCGTATACCCATCCGGTGTACACGCCGGAAGCGGTTGCCGCGCAGAAACAACTGCCGGCGTTGTGCACTGGTCAGACGGCGTATGCGGGCGCCTATCACGGCTGGGGCTTCCATGAAGACGGTTGTCGGTCGGGGGTGGCGGCCGCGGCACATTTCGGGGCGGTCTGGACATGAGCGCCGCGGCGGATCTACCACCGACCCCGGCCATTGTGCCGGGGCGGGTCCGGCATCTGCGACGGACGCCGCTGCGACACGGATTCGATCATCGCGTCTACCAATGGCTGGTCGACCTCGACGACCCGCCTCGGTTGCCCAGAATGTTGCGTCCGTTTGCCCGGTTGTACGCCAAGGATCACCTGGGAGATCCGGGTCCGACGTCCGAGATGACCGATCCGCGAGCCCAACTGCTCCGAATCAAGAGCAATGTGGAGAATTTTCTGGCGGTGCGCGATGTCGACTTCGGCACTGAAAGGCGTGTGCTGATGCTGGCCAACGCGCGGGTGCTCGGATACGTCTTCGATCCGTTGACCGTGTTCTGGTGTTATTCGGGCGAGACGCTGCGCGCGGTGGTCGCCGAGGTGCACAACACCTACGGTGAACGCACGGCGTATCTGCTCGAACCCGAATCCCGGGCCGCGACCCTGCGGACGCAGGTGCCGAAGCATTTCTATGTGTCACCGTTCAACGACGTCTCCGGCGACTACGACATCTCCGTTCGTCTCGATTCTGAGCGCGTCGGTGTGTCGATCAGTCTGCTTCGCGCGGGTACCGCGGTGTTCACCGCAAGCTTCGATGGTCGCCCGGTCGCCTACACGCCGCGTCGGCTGACCCGCACTCTGATCACCAATCCGTTCATGCCACAACGTGTTTCCGTCCTCATCGCACTGCACGGTGTCTGGTTGTGGCTGCGCCGACTCCCTGTTCGCGCCCGGCCGGCGCATACCCCACCCGAAGGAGTTTGATGTCCGACCTGGCTGAACCTGTGCAGTTGCCGGAGATGGCGGAGCCGTTCTGCCTACGCCGCCCCATACTCGGTGGTGTCTGTTTCCTGGCGAGTTTTGCCCAGTTCTTCGTGAATCAGGCCGTCCGGCGTACGCCGGTACAGGTCAGTTATCCCGACGGAACCGTCCGCGGCGGTGGCGATGCGTCGAGCCCACGGCTGGAGGTCGTCCGGCCCAAGGCCCTGCACGAACGGATGGGTCACAATCCGAAGATCGGCCTCGGTGAGGCGTACATGGCGGGTGATTGGCGGGTGGCCGACGGCAGCGATCTGGGGGAGGCGCTGACGCCGTTCGCGGCGCGCCTGACGGCGTTGGTCCCCGAACCCTGGTGGAAGCTCCGGATCTTCGTGGACACCAGGATTCCGCACCGCCACAAGAACACCCCCGAGGGTTCGCGTCGCAACATCGGCGCCCACTACGACCTGAGCAACGACCTCTTTGCCACCTTCCTCGATCCCACGATGACGTACAGCTCGGCGATGTTCGACCCGCAACGGCCCGCTGCCGGTCAGGATCTCGAGCAGGCCCAGTACCGCAAACTCGACGCAATACTCGACCAGGCCGGGGTCACGGCCGGCAGCCGGGTTCTGGAGATCGGAACCGGTTGGGGAGCGTTGGCGATCCGGGCTGCCGGCCGCGGCGCGCACGTGACCACCGTGACGCTGTCGACCGAACAGCTCGAGATGGCCCAGGATCGTGTAGATGCCGCAGGGGTGGCGGACATGGTCGACATCCGGCTGCAGGACTATCGGGCCGTGACGGGACAATTCGATGCGATCGTGTCGGTCGAGATGATCGAGGCGGTGGGTGAGGAGTTCTGGCCGACCTACTTCAGCAAGATCGATTCGCTGCTCGCGCCCGGCGGCAAGGTCGCCATCCAGGCGATCCTAATGCCGCATCAGCGAATGTTGGCCACCCGCAAGTCATTCGGATGGATTCAGAAGTACATCTTCCCGGGTGGGCTGATCCCGTCGTTCGAGGCGATCGAGAACACAGTCGCTGCGCACACCTCGCTGCGTGTCACGCAGCGCCACGATTTCGGTCAGGACTACGCCGAGACGCTCCGGCGGTGGCGGGCATCGTTCACACAACACCGGCAGGCCGTGGAGCAGTTGGGTTTCGACGAGACCTTCATGCGGATGTGGGAGTTCTACCTGGCGTATTGCGAGGCCGGTTTCGCCTCGGACTACCTCCAGGTCAGCCAGATCCAGATGCAGAGGTGACCGGCATGACATCGAATCTGGCCGGCAAACGGGTATGGGTTGTCGGAGCGTCGAGTGGCATCGGCGCCGCCACGGCCCGGACACTGGTCGAACGTGGTGCCCACGTGGCCATCTCGGCGCGCCGCGACACCGAACTCCGGGAGGTGGCCGGCTCGGCGATGACCGTTGCGGTTGCCGATGTCGCCGACCGGGCATCGGTGGACTTCGCGGCGACACAGGTGCGTGAGGCACTCGGCGGCATCGACATGGTGATCATCAACGCCGGGTTCTGGGAGCAGATGGATGCCACCGAGTGGGACCGCGACCTGTTCGAACGCCACGTACAGGTGAATCTGCTCGGGATGAACAACTGCGTCGGAGCGGTTCTTCCGCAGATGGTGGCCGACGGTGCCGGAACGATTGTCGGTGTCGCGTCGGTGGCCGGGTATCGCGGACTCGGTGGGGCAGAGGCCTACGGCGCCACCAAAGCGGCCCAGATCAACATGCTCGAGGGTATGCGTGTTGCCCTGCGCCGGAAGGGTGTTCGCGTCGTGACCGTCTGCCCGGGTTTTGTGAAGACCGGCCTGACGGAGTCCAACACCTTTCCCATGCCGTTTCTCATCGAAGCCGGCGAGGCAGCCGAATCGATCTGTCGCGGGCTCGAACGCGGTCAGATGGAGATCGTGTTCCCGGTACCGATGGCCGCGTTGATGAAAGTTGCGCGGCTACTTCCAGTGCGTTTGTGGGCACTGCTGTTCGGTCGCGCGACCTAGTCGTGCCACCTGGTCGCGTCGACCTCGATTGGTCGCCGATTATTCTTCGGCTCGGCCGCGGTCGGTATGTCCAGGGACCCGCCGACGCGAGGAGACACGATGGCCATCCGACCGACCACACGATTCGATGAGCGGTTCAGTCGTCCCGGAGCATCGCCGGCCGACTGGGAGTCGACATCGGACTTCCTGCAGCGGGCGGAGCTGTACTGGGTGACAACGGTGCGCCGCGATGGCCGTCCGCACGGAACTCCACTGGTCGGGATCTGGGCCGGCGACCGCTTCTACTTCTGCAGCGGCCCGGATGAGCAGAAATCCCACAATCTGGCAGTCAACGATCAGGTGACCGTGACGACCGGCGTGAACACCTGGCAGCGCGGGTGCGACGTGGTGATCGAGGGCGGATGTGTCCGGGTCACCGACCCGTCCGAGCTGGTGGCCATCGCCGGCGCGTTCTTCGACAAGTACGGCGAGGAATGGGCGTTCAAGCCCTCTGAAGGTGGCTTCGGGACCGGCGACGATTTCGCGTTGGTGTTTCGCGTCGAACCGCACAAGGTGCTCGCTTTCGAGAAGAATCCGCACGGGCAGACCCGCTTCGACTTCAAAAGTCGCTGACCCACTACTGTCACAACGGTGAATGACACCCCCGGGCCCACTGAAGTCTCGTTGCAACTGCGCTTCGGCGATATGGACGTCAACCGCCACGTGAACAACGTGCAGTACGCCAGGCTCTTCGAAGAAGCCCGGGTGCGTTCGGTGTCCGGTTGGGTTCGTGACGGATACGACCAGGTGGCCATCCACCTCGCCCGTCAGGAGATCGAGTTCGTGACGCCGCTGTATTACACCCCCGAGCCGGTCACCGCCCGGGTCTGGGTGAGTCGGCTCGGTGGCTCATCCTTCGACTTCGGAAGCTCGCTCGCCGACCCCGACGGAAAGATCGTCGCGCTGTGCGAGACCACTGTGGTGGCAGTGGATTCCGAAACCGGCAAGATTCTGCCGATCTCAGAGGAGATGCGGGCCTTTCTGAAATCGAAGTCCGCGGATCCGGTTCCGCTACGCCGTCGGTCCTGACGTCCGTCTCGCGGTCGACCTTCGGTGGTGTCGGGCGTTGGTGTCGGGTGTTCGTGATAGACCGGGGTTGACAACCGGAAGGGGCCCTGCGTGCTGACATTGCACCGCGCCGAACGCACCAGCACGTTGGTCGGTGCGCTCGCCGAGATCTTGATGACCGCACCATCCGACCCGTTCGCCCGCGAACTCGTCGCGGTACCGGCGCAGGGTGTCGAGCGGTGGTTGACGCAGCAGTTGTCGACCCGCCTGGGCGCCACAGTTCCGGCCGCCGGCGACGGTATCGCCGCCAACATCCATTTCCCCCATCCCGCCGCGCTGGTCGATGACGTGATGGCCAGGGCCAGTGGTGTCGCGTCGGGTCAGTTCGACAACGATCCCTGGTCGACCGGCCGGATGCTGTGGACACTGTTGTCGGTCATCGACGATGCCGTCAACGATCCGGAGTGCGCGATCCTGGCCCGGCACCTGGGGCATTCCGCCGACAAAGGCGCTCGGGGTCCCGGGTTTCGGATCGGACGTCGATACGGAACCGCGGAGCATCTGACCGCACTGTTCCGGGGGTATGGAACCCATCGACCGCAGATGATCATCGACTGGTACGGCGGCACCGACACCGATGGTGCCGGTGAGGCACTCGATCCGGATCAGCGGTGGCAGGCCCATCTCTGGCGGCTGCTGCGTGAGCGCATCGACTCGCCGAGTCCGCCGGAACGGCTCGAACAGGTCTGCGCGACGCTCGTCGAACGGGCTGATGCGGTGGACCTGCCGGAGCGGTTGTCGCTGTTCGGCGTCACCCGGCTCAGTACCGAACAGCTGCGGGTATTCGCGGCGCTGGCCACGCATCGCGACATCAATCTCTTTCTGCCGCACGCCAGCCCGGTGATGTGGCAGAAGTTGCGCTCGGGGTCTGTGCCGATCCGGCGCGGCGATGTTCTCGTGCGCGACATCGAGCATCCGCTGCTCGCATCGTTGTCCCGTGAGGTGCGTGAGCTCCAGATCAATCTGTCGGCGGTCGCCGCCGACGATGTCCACCACGTCGACGATCGCGCGGGCGGTGGCACGCATCTCGAGCGTCTGCAGGATGCATTGCGCACCGACCGGATCGCCGAACCGGGCGGGCGCGCCGACGGCAGTGTGCAGGTTCATTCCTGTCACGGTGCCGCCCGTCAGGTCGAGGTGCTGCGCGAACTCGTCCTGCGACTGTTCCAGGATGACCCGACGCTTGATCCGCGCGACGTGATCGTCATGTGTCCCGATGTCGAAACCCACGCACCGCTCATCCGGGCGGCGTTCGGCCAGGTGAGCCCCTCACATCCCGGCCACGAACTTCGCGTTCGGCTGGCCGACCGGGCCTTGCGGCAGACCAACCCGCTGCTGGATGTGATGACCGATCTGCTGTTGCTGGCCGGCGGACGCGTCAAGGCCAGTGAAGTACTCGATCTCGCGGACACACCGCCGGTGCGGACCCGATTCGGATTCGGCGATGACGACCTCGAACGTTTGCGGCAGTGGACCGCCGAATCCGGGGCCCGCTGGGGCATCAACGACACGCAGCGAAAATCATTCGGGCTCGGTGGTTTTCGTCAGAACACATTCGATGCCGGCCTCGACAGGATCCTCTTGGGTGTCGCTGCCGACGAAACCGAACTCGGCTGGCTCGACACCGCTTTGCCACTCGATGATGTCGACAGCGCCGACGTCGAACTCGCCGGCAGATTCGCCGAGTTCATCAGTCGGCTCGACACCGCGCTGACGAGTCTGCGTGGACCGCGGCCGGCAACCCAGTGGGCCGAGAACCTGGCCACCGCACTCGATCTGCTCACCGCGGTGCGTCCGGCCGACGCCTGGCAACGCGGTCAGGCATTGCGTGAACTGGCGTCGGCCACCGAACACGGCGGCGACACGACCGTGCGGCTCGCCGACGTCCGGGCCATGTTGTCGCATCGGCTGGCCGGGCGTCCGACCAGGGCCAATTTTCGGACCGGCGAACTGACGGTCTGCACGATGGTCCCGATGCGGGCGGTCCCACACCGGGTCGTCATCCTCCTCGGCCTCGACGACGAAAGCTATCCGCGTGTCGGCGGTATCAACGGCGACGACATCCTGGCCCGCAATCCCTGTGTCGGAGAACGTGATATCCGCAGCGAGGATCGTCAGCTCCTGCTCGACGCGACGATGTCGGCTATCGACAAGCTCATCGTCCTGTACACCGGTACCGACCCGGTGACCGGACTGCGCAGGCCACCGGCGGTACCGGTGGGGGAACTGCTCGACACGGCCGACGCGATGCTGGCCGATGACGGGACCGTGCTCATCGCACATCCGTTGCACGGTTTCGACCCGGTGAACTTCGCGGCGCACGCGCCATTCAGCTTCGATCGCACTGCGCTCGCCGGGGCCCGGGCCACCCAGTCGGTGCAGGTGTCCGAACCCGGATTCCTGGCGAAGCCGTTGCCCGAGGCCACCGGTGATGTGGAGTTGCGGGATCTCATCGCCTTCGTCGAACATCCGATGCGGGCCTTTTGCCGCCAACGGCTGGGAATGTACCTGCCCGGCGACGACGAAGAACTCAACGATGTACTCAGTGCGGACATCGACGGGCTGGGCAAGTGGGCCATCGGCGATCGGATGTTGCAGGCCAGGCTCAGCGGGGTCGAGGCCGACGCCCTGCGCGGCGCCGAACTGCGGCGCGGCACACTGCCACCGTTCCTATTGGGCAGCAAGGTGTTCGGCGAGATCTCCGGACTGGTGGAGTCGCTGGTCACCGTGGCGGCACCGTTGTATGAAGCCCATCCGGAGGTGATCGACGTGACCATCGATCTCGGAGATGGCCGGCGGCTGACCGGGACGGTCCCGTCCGTGCATCGCGGGACCCTGGTCCGGACCATCTACTCCAGGCTCGCCGCCAAACACCGACTGGCGTCCTGGGTCGGCGTGCTGGCGCTGGCCGCATCCGGCGCCGATGTCACCTCGTCCGTCGTGGTGGGTCGGGGGTCGTATGGCCGCGTCCGCCGTTCGACACTGACCGCTCCGCCCAATCCGGTTGCGGTGCTGCGTCAGATCGTCGATCTCCGGGATCGTGGCCTGCGGTCACCGCTTCCTTTGCCCACGGCCGCCGCTGCCGAATATGCCGATCGCCGGCATCGTGGTGACGACACCGTCCTGGCACTGGACGCCGCCGACAAGAACTTCGGGAACCAGTTCGGCGGCGACGGCCAGGACGTCTACGTCAGATATCTGCACGAAGGTGACTTCTCAACGGTGGTCGCCGAGCGGGCGGCAGCCGAAGAACGCGACTGGGATGAGCACGGATCTCGTTTCGCGGCCTCCGCGATGCGGTTGTGGACACCCCTGCTGGACTCGGAACAGGTGCGCTGAGAGATGATCCAAAGCCCCATTGCGCCGGTCACTTTTGACATCACCGGTCCGTTGCCCCGCGGCACCACGGTGCTCGAGGCCAGTGCCGGTACCGGCAAGACCTATGCGATCGTCGGCCTGGCGGCCCGGTACGTCGCTGACGGCATTCCGCTGTCCGACCTGCTGCTGGTCACCTTCAGCCGCTTCGCCACGGCCGAACTTCGCGAACGAACGAGACTGCGGCTCACCGGACTGGCCACCGCGCTCACCGACCCGGTGGCCGCGAAGAAATCGCAAGACCCACTGGCCGCGATGCTCGCAACCGGTCCGGCAGACGAGGTGGACCTTCGGCGCAGCCGGCTGGCGAATGCGGTGTCCGACTTCGACGCTGCCACCATCGCCACCACCCACACATTCTGTAGCCGCATGCTCGACGGACTCGGTGTGGCCGGGGATTTCGAGAACGACATCACCTTGGTCGAGGACGTCAGCGACCTGATCACCGAGGTCACCGATGATCTGTACCTGCACCGTTTCAGCGGAAACGGTGCCGCGCCGTTCAGTCTTGCCGACGCACACTCGTTCTGCCGGCAGGCGGTCTTCCAACGTCAGGCGAAGCTTTCGCCTGACACGGATCCCGATACCGACGAATACCAGCGGATCGATTTCGCCACGACGGTGATGGGCGAGGTCGAACGCCGCAAGCGCCAGACCAACATTCGCGACTACGACGACCTGCAGATCCTGCTGCGCGACGCGCTCGGTGATCCTGAGCACGGAGAGCGGGCATGCCGCCGGGTACGGAGCCGATTCCAGGTGGTGCTGGTCGATGAGTTCCAGGACACCGATCCGGTGCAGTGGGACATCTTTCGGCTCGCATTTCACGGCCAGACCACCCTGGTCCTGGTCGGGGATCCCAAGCAGTCGATCTATGCCTTCCGGGGGGCCGAGGTGTTCAGCTACCTCGAAGCCGTGCGAGCCGCCGACAACCATCAGGCGCTGCCCACCAACTGGCGCAGCGATGCAGACCTGGTCGAGGCGCTCGACCGGGTGTACGGCGGTGCGGCGCTGGGCAGCCCGGAGATCGTGGTCCACGACGTCGGGGCGACACACACCGAGTCGAGAGTGCCTGGGCAGACCCCGCTGCGACTGCGGTACCTGAACCGCAGAGGTCACGGACCGTTGGGCAAGAGCGGGTTCCCGGCGCTGGATCGTCTGCGACGATCGGTCGCCGACGATGTTGCCGCCGACCTCACCCGGCTCCTGAACTCGCGGACGCCGTTGCGAGGCACCGGCGATGAACGTCCGGTGGCACCGGGAGATGTCGCGGTTCTGGTCCGGAATCACAAGCACCTGACCATGATTCAGGCGGCGTTGGACGCCAGGGGAGTGCCGTCTGTGCTCGCCGGTGGTACCAGTGTCTACAGCACGCAGGGCGCGCTCGACTGGTTGTGGCTGCTGCAGGCGATGGAACAGCCGAGCCGCAGCGCACGCATCCGTCTGGCCGCACTCACCCCGCTGCTCGGATGGACTGCCACCGAACTCGATTCCGGTGCCGACGGACTGACCGCGGATATCAGCGCGCTGATCCGTGAGCTCGTCGCCGTCTACCACGAGTCGGGGTTTGCGGCCGTGTACGAACATCTCTCCGGCGTCCGCGATGTGCCCGGTCGCGTGTTGTCCGTCATCGGCGGGGAGCGTCGCCTCACCGACCTGACGCATGTGGCCCAGCTCTGCAATCGTGCTGTCGTTGAGGAAGGTCTGGGGTTGACGGCACTGGTGCGGTGGCTCCAGCAATCCATCAACGACCCCGGTGCCGGCAACCAGGGGGAGCAGAGCCGTCGCCTCGACAGCGATGCGGCGGCCGTGCAGTTGCTCACGGTGCACCGGAGCAAGGGGCTCGAGTTCCCGATCGTCTATGTGCCCTACGGCTGGGATGGGGCGCAACACCCCTCACCGGATACCTTCCTGCTCCACGACGAGTCGGGTCGGCGACTGCTCGACATCGGCGGCCAGGACGCCCCCGGCTACCGCAACCGTCGGGAGGCCTCCGCCACCGAGGACAACGGTGAAGAACTGAGACTCTTGTACGTGGCGCTGACCCGCGCGGCGTCGGCAGTTGTCCTGTGGTGGGCGCCAGGGACATCGGCGCGGTCGTCGCCGCTGCACCGATTGCTCTTCAGCCGGGACCGGACCAACCCGGATCCGCGGCCGGTGGTGCCCGACGATGCCAAGGTGGGCCAACATCTGACGGCCTGGGGTGAGTCTGCGGGCGCTCATGTGCGAGTCGAGCCGGCCGACTACGGATCGGAGGGAGACGCGCCCTGGATTCCGCAGCGGTCTGCGGCCGGCGAGCTGGCAGTCGCGCACTTCACGCGCCGGATCGACCACACCTGGCGGCGTACGTCGTATTCGGCGCTGGTGGCCGGTACCCATCATGAGCCGGCGGTGACCAGCGAGCCGGAGTCGACGGACAAGACCGATGAACAGGTCGCCGAACCTCTCGATGCGCCGGTGGCCGACGGCACTGAGGAACTCGCGTATCCCTCGCTGATGAACACGCTGCCGTTCGGTGCGGCGTTCGGAACCCTGGTCCACGAAGTGCTCGAGGTCATCGACACCGATGCCGACGATCTGGCAGCCGAAGTGGCAACGCGCTGCCGGGAGGCGGTGGCGATGTGGATGGCAGATGCCGATCCCGCGGTACTGGCGACCGCATTGTTGGCAGTCCTGCAGACACCGCTCGGCCAGGAACCGGAAACGACACTGGGGCAAATCGCCACGCGGGATCGACTCGCCGAACTCGACTTCGAGTTCCCCCTCGGTGGCGACGAGGCCACCACGCTGCGCGAGATCAGCGATCTGATGGCCACTCATCTCGCAGCCGACGACTTGCTCGCCGGTTATCCGGAACACCTTCGCGGCGTGCAGGTGCCACCGCTGCGAGGATTCCTTGTCGGCAGCATCGATGCCGTCCTGCGGCTGCCCGGCAACCGGTTCGTCATCGTCGACTACAAGACGAACCGGACCGCGCGAGGAGATCTCAGCGCGCTCGACTACACGCCGGAGCGGATGGCGCGCGAGATGATCAATTCGCACTATCCGTTGCAGGCCCTGCTCTATTCGGTTGCACTGCACCGATATCTGCGATGGCGCTTGCCCGGCTACGATCCCGAGGTCAATCTCGCCGGCGCTCAATATCACTTCGTGCGCGGCATGATCGGCCCCGACACCCCGGCCGGATGTGGTGTATTCCAATGGCATCCGCCGGCATCCCTGATCACCTCGGTCTCTGAACTGATCTCCGGAAGGACAGCGGTGCTGTGACGATCGACTTCGACGCGCGGATCGCGGTCAATGCCCATCCCACACTGGTTCCGTTCAACGCGGCCGGTGTGCTGAGTGCGGCCGATGTGCATGTGGCGCAACGGCTGGCGGCCTTGAGCAGGTCGGACGTCGAACCGGATGTCCTGCTGGCCACCGCACTTGCGGTACGGGCCGTGCGGTTGGGTTCGGTCTGTGTCGAGATCGACAGGTTGTCCGAGGTCGCCTTAGATGAGGACGAGTTCGGCGTCGACCCCGATTCACTGCCGTGGCCGGCACCGGCTGACGTCGTCGCCGCGCTCGAGGTCAGTCCGTTGGTGACGGGATCAACGTCCGGACCTCTTCGCCCACTCCATCTCGCGAAGACCCCGGAAGGTCCGTTGCTGTACCTGCGGCGGTACTTCCTGCAGGAGCAGCGGATCCGGGAGCTCCTCGACGAACGTTCGCACAGCCATCCGGAGATAAATGCCGACCGACTGCTCAACGGTCTGCGCAGGCACTTCCCCGAGGCGGGGACCGACCGGCAACGTATCGCTGCCGCCTTGGCCAGTGCCGGCTGGACCACCGTCATCGCGGGCGGACCGGGCACCGGCAAAACCCATACGGTGGCGCGGGTATTGGCCTTGATGTTCGACGAGTACGGCCCCTCGCTGCGGGTGGCACTCGCTGCGCCCACCGGACGGGCCGCGGCCCAGTTGGAGGAGTCGGTGCGGTCGCAGGCCGGCGAACTCGGTATGCCCAGCGACCTCACCGCGACCACGTTGCACCGTCTGCTCGGCTGGAAACCGGGGAGCCGCAGTCGATTTGCCCACGACGCGGACAACCGGCTGCCCCACGAGCTCGTGGTCGTCGATGAGACGTCGATGGTTTCGCTCACCATGATGGCGCGGTTGCTCGACGCCTTGCGGCCGCAGACCCGGCTGGTCCTGGTGGGTGATCCCGATCAGCTGGCCTCGGTTGACGCCGGTGCGGTCCTGGCCGATCTGGTTCACCGACCGGTCACCGAACAGATCAATCCGATGCTCAAAACCTTGATCGAATCAGATCTGCTGGACGACCACGACGATCCCGACGCCCTCGACGAGCAGGAGCGCGCGCGGCTGGCCGGCGGAGTCATCAGACTGACCAAGGTGCGCCGATTCGGCGAACAGATCAAGCAATTGGCCGCGGCGGTGCGCGATGGTGACGCCGATTCGGTCATCGGATTGCTCGCGGCCGGACACAGCCAGTTCGAATTGGTGGATCCGAGCGACCTGGCCTCGGTCCGCGACGACATCGTCACCACGGCCGAACGGATGCGACGTGCAGGTGCCGACGGTGATGCGCAGACAGCCCTCGCCGGCCTCCACACACATCGGCTGCTGTGCGCGCACCGCCAGGGCACGTCCGGTGTCGAACACTGGTCGCGGCAGGCCATGGAATGGATCGGTACGACAGCCGGTGCCGACGACTGGTATCCGGGTCAGCCGTTGCTGGTCACGGCCAACGACTACGACGCCGGTATCTTCAACGGGGACACCGGGGTAGTGGTGAGCAGCGGCGGACGGTTGATGGTCGCGTTCAGACGTGGATCCGCGGTGAAGCTGCTGCATCCCTCGCAGCTCGTGGCCGCGGTCCCGGTGTACGCGATGACCATTCACCGCAGCCAGGGGTCGCAATACGAGTCGGTATCCGTGGTCATTCCACCCGATCGCTCCGCACTACTGACGCGGGAATTGCTGTACACGGCCATCACCCGAGCGAGTGGTCATGTCCGGCTGATCGGTACCGAGGAGTCCATCCGCGCCGGAGTCGAACGAAAAGTGTTGCGAGCCAGTGGACTACGGACGTCCGTCGACTGAATGAGGCGTCCCGGAAAAATCCAGGGCATCGAGGGGATCCGCGGCCAACGGCATGCGCAGGAACCATTCGTTGCGGATCACCTGGCGCCGGACCTTCTCGGGCAGTTCCTCCAGCATCGTCAACGCGCCGCCACGGTCCATCTCGGTGCGATGAGCCTGGAGCGCTTTCCATTTGATGTCGAGCCATGTCGACACATCGATGGTGGTGTCCACCATCTCGTCGGGTACTCCCGGCAATGGTCCGGCCGGGCGGGCGGCCTTGCGAATCGCCGGCCACAGCACACTGGTGGCCGAATGCGGCATCGTGGCGAGATAGAGCAGGCGGGTGCGCCAGGGCGGTCCCGCCTCCGGATACAACTGGGGGAACGCAGCCGCGCCGATCGCGGCAACGGTCACCCGATGTGCCCGAACGTGATCGGGATGCCCGTACACGCCGAGTGGGTCATACGTTGCGATGGTGTCGGGCCGGAATCGGCGGATATGGGCGACAACCTCTCCGACCACCTGGTCGAACGGGGCATCACAGAACGCCGGTTGCCCGGGTGCCGACTCGGGGAAGGGCCGGTCCGCGTAGCCGAGCAGTAGAGGCGGATCAGCCTTCAACAGCTTCAGCGAGGCCGCGACCTCGGAACCGCGAGAGGTGCCTTCCGCCCAGGTGCACGTGATGACCGCCGTGCGTCCGCCACGTTCTGCGCAGCGGGCCAGCACCCCGCCGGTCCACAGCGCCTCGTCGTCGGGGTGCGCATGAACACAGAGCAAACTGGGATGGGGCACGTGGCCCACCCTAACCCGGCGACCATTCGAAACAGCCTCGTTGGATTTGGTAGCGGCAATTTCCGAGACTTCTTGGTTCGGAGCAGTACCTTATAGTCCGGTTTCGCGACTATTGTCAATTCATGTCGAAAAGTGCAGGCACGTCGTCGTCCAATATCTTCGCGAAACGCTCGCCGGCCACCTGGGTGGCCGTGATCCTTGCTGTGGTCGCGGTGGTCTTCATCTTTCAGAACCGCGATTCGGCAGATATCAATCTGTTGTGGGTCGAGGTCAGTTCTCCATTGTGGTTCATTCTTCTGGTTGTTTTCGTAGTCGGCTGGATCGTCGGGATCCTGACGATGCGTGGCCGGACCAAGAGGAAAGAGTCGGTGGCCAAGTAGGCGACCGGACCGGTGCACGGGTGACCCTGCGCGCTGCGGCCGGTGGCTCCGCAGCGCACACTGACAGTCATGGCAATCATCAACAAGGGGTTCGGTTCCCGGCGCCGTCAGAAGGACGAGCGGATTCCGCCGGGACAGTATCTGACGCGCGACTTCCCGGTCCTGTCGGCGGGGCCGACGCCGCTGATAGACAACGCGGAGTGGACGTTCGAGATCGATTTCCTCAGTGGGGAACGCAAGAGTTGGTCCTGGGAGGAGTTCATGTTGCTCCCGCAGGAAGACATCACTGTTGACATCCATTGCGTGACGGCGTGGTCGAAGCTGGAGACCACATGGCGAGGTGTGTCGCTCGACGTGCTCCTCGGCGACGAGGTGGATCCCGACGGATTCCTGATGGCGCAATGCCATGGCGGGTATACCACCAACGTGCCGCTGGAGGACGTGCTCGACGGGAAGGCATGGATTGCGCACACCTATGACGACGAGCCGCTGGAACCCGAACACGGTGGACCCGCTCGACTGCTGATTCCGCACCTGTATTTTTGGAAGTCGGCCAAGTGGGTCAGTGGGCTCACCGAGATGGCCGAGGATGTTCCGGGATTCTGGGAGAGCAACGGCTATCACAATCATGGTGATCCCTGGAAAGAGGAACGGTATTGGTGAATGGTTGGCGGCCGGCGACGGTTGTCGCGGCGTCCATGGAGACGCCGACCGCCCGGACCCTGCGACTGCAGGTACCCGATCGCGGTCGGGTGCTACCGGGGCAGCACATCGATATCCGTCTGACCGCCGAGGACGGCTACCAGGCCGTGCGGTCCTATTCGGTGGCAGCAGCGTTCGGTGACGATCTCGTCGAGACGACAGTGCAAGAACTCCCCGACGGCGAGGTTTCGCCGTACCTCATCGGCGACCTGGCCGTCGGTGACCAATTGGAGGTGCGCGGACCGATCGGTCGTTGGTTCATCTGGAAGTCCGCGGACCCCGCACCGGTGCAATTGATCGCCGGAGGTTCGGGTGTGGTGCCGTTGATGTCGATGATCCGGGAGCGCGAGTCGGCCGCCACGAGGGTGCCTTTTCGCCTCCTGTACTCGCTGCGCAGCCCGGAAAACGGTTACTACCGAGACGAACTCGATCGGCTGTGCTCAGCCGGAAGCCTGAGGGTCGACTATGTCCACACCCGGAGCGCGCCGGATGGCCGGCGGCCGGGACGGCTGACCCAAGACGAATTGGCGTCGTTGGTGATCCCGGTCGAGCAGAAACCCGAGTTCAGGGTGTGTGGACCCACGGCGTTTGTGGAACAGTGTGCCCGGTGGCTCCTCGATCTGGGATACCCCGCGAACACGATCAGGACTGAAAGGTTTGGCGGATGACATCCCGACCGGATCCGGCACCGCAATTACACGATCCGCGGTGGCGGGCATTTGCTTCGGACAACTACGCCGGAATGCTCCCCGAGGTGGTCGCCGCGCTGGTCGCGGCCAACGGAGGTCACCAGCCCTCCTACGGTGATGATGTATATACCGAACAGTTGAGATCCGTCGTCCGGAGCGAGTTCGGTACGCGGGCCGATGTTTTCCCGGTCTTCAACGGGACGGCCGCCAACGTGGTGAGTCTGACGGCAATGTTGCCGCGATGGGGTGCGGCAATTGTGGCCGAGTCCGCGCACGTCCACAACGACGAGGGCGGTGCCCCGGAGCGGGTGAGTGGGATCAAGCTCCTCACCGTGCCGACGGTCGACGGAAAGTTGACGCCGGATTCAATTGCGACGCAGGCCTATGGTTTTGGTGATGTGCACCGCGCACAACCGTTGGCCGTCAGCTTGACGCAGTCGACCGAGCTGGGGACGTTGTATTCGGTGGACGAGATCGCGGCCGTCTGCGAGTACTCGCACCGGCACGGGATGCTGGTTCACGTCGACGGCGCGAGACTGTGGAATGCCGCTGAAGCGCTGGGGCTTTCACTCGGCGAGTTCACCACCGCCGCGGGTGTCGACGTGGTCAGTCTCGGTGGCACCAAGATAGGCGCGTTGGGTGCGGAGGCGGTGGTGGTCATCGATCCGGATGCGGTCAGCGGCACCGATTACATCCGCAAGCTCAGCATGCAGCTTTCCAGCAAGATGCGGTTCGTCTCGGCGCAGCTGCTCGCGCTGTTCGACGGCGATACGGCGTTGCAGGCCGCGGCGAATGCCAATGCGATGGCCGCCCGGCTGCGCGGACATCTGGAGGGGACACCCGGCCTCACCATCACCCAGCCCACGCAGGCCAACGCCGTGTTCGCCGTGCTCGATCCGGCGGTGGCGGAGCGGGTTCGGGCAGTGTGGAAGTTCTACACCTGGGACGAGTCCACCGGCGAGGTCCGGTGGATGTGTTCGTTCGACACCACGGCCGAGGATGTCGACGAGTTCGCCGCTGCGATCAAAGCCGAACTCACTGCCGGCTGAGGCAGGATCACGCGTGAACGGCGCTCGGGTCACCGCCGAGTTGGTGGCGTAGCACCTCATCGACCTCTGTCATCCGGAACCGGTGGCCCACTTCTTCGAGGCGTGCGGGTGCCACTCGCTGGTTGGCGAGGGCCAGCTCCCTGGCGCCCTGCGAACCGAGGATCATTTGTGGGCCCAGACGAGGGACCGGGATGACAGCCGGCCGGTGCACGGCGCCGGCCAGCGCCGCGGTGTACTCCTTGTTGCGCACCGCGCCCGGTGCCACCGCGTTGACCGGCCCGGACAGTCGATCATCGACGATTGCGCGGTAGTAGATGTCGATGAGGTCGTCGATGCCGATCCAGGACAGCCACTGGTTTCCGTCGCCGAGGCGTCCGCCCAGTCCCAGGGTGAACAGCGGTCGCAGCAGTTTGAGAGTTCCGCCGGCTGCGGCCTGCACGACACCGGTTCGCACGTTCACGACTCGGGCTGCCTCGACCGCCGGTGCTGTGGCGTCTTCCCAGTCGGACACCACGTCGGCGAGGAAACCGTCTCCGCGCGAGGAGCTTTCATCGAGAACCGCATCACCGCGGTCATAGCCGTAGAACCCGATGGCGGACGCACAGACAAAAGTGGGTGCGGGTGTGGTGGCGCCGGCAATGCGCGCGAGTGCCTCGGTGGGTGCGATCCGGCTGCCGGCGATCTCGGATTTGTGTTCGTCATTGAATCGCCCGGCGATCGAGGCCCCCGCGAGATGCACCACGGCATCCACCCCGGCCAAGAGGTCGTCGGCGGGATCGGCGGGGTTCCAGCGTCGTTCGTCGGGTCCGTCAGGGGCGCGCCTGACCAGTGAGATGACGCGGTGGCCGCCGGTGGTCAGCAACGACCGCAACGCGGTTCCGACAAGTCCCGACGCACCGGTCATCGCGATCGTGAGCGGCCTGCCTGCCAGTGGCAGGGCCCAGGCGTGGGTGGCGAGGTCATCGGCCAATTGCCGGTGCCGATAACGAAACATCGGGCGCAGCAGCGGTTCGGGCACCGGGGTGTCGACGGTGTCGGTGACCCGGGTGGTCTGTGGGTCGACCTCGGAGAATCCATGGTGATGGGTCCACGTCATGACGGTCCGCAACGGCCACGAATCGAGTTGATCGACAAACTGATTCGGCGGGTGGAATCGGGACGGCTGGTGTTTGGCCACCCACTTCAGGCCACATCCGAACGACAGCACGGCGGTGCCGTCCTCGAGGGAGTGGGCCTCCCGCACCAACGATGGTGGTGCCCACGGCGGGGAGAGGCGTGCGAAGGCCCCTGGCCTGCTGTGCCAGGCGAACACCTCGTCGATGGGTGCGGAGACCGTGCTCGTGTACGTGATGCCCATTGGCCCAGGCTACGCATGGACACGCACCGGCTACGGCGCTTCCCAGTGCGGGTCTCGGCCCAGTAGTCCGAGCAACCGGTCCTGGAGCGGTGCGTCGTCCGGCACTTCCACGATCGGCCCGAACACAATGATGCCTGGTCCGAAAGCCTCGGGGACACGCATGATGTCGGGCATCTCCTGTGCACCCGGCCATGCGGCTTCGACTTCGGCGGGGTCGATCTCGTGCTCGAACCCGAGGGCCCGGGCAAGGTCCCAGCCGTGCACCACCATGTCGGCGCTGGCCACCCCGTCGACGTGCTCGGCGAATGTGGAAGGACCCATGGGAGTCTGCACCGTGGTCGCGGCCACCGCGGTATCGGCGAGTGCTCGCTCGATGTCGGTGCGGGCGTGGTTGAACGCGCCGAGAGGGTCCGCGTCGACGGTGGGCGCCGGTGAGAGGGACCGGTCGAGCGGGGTGAACACCGCGGCCTGCATGTCCAGGACATGCTGCAACACGTCGGCGGCGGTCCATGCGGTGCACGGCGACGGCGAGGACCAGCGATCCGGCGGCGCGGCTGCGATCACCGCGGCAAACGTTGTGGCGCGGCGGTTGTACCGGTCGGCAATGGATTCAGGACCGCTCATCGGTCGACCTCCCTGGGTCGTAGGACGTACCCGGTGTAACCATAATCGGTTCCGTGGTCGCGCCGGATGTTTATCTCCTGACCGACAAGGTCCAGGTCTGCGGCAGCGTCGGGCCGCTCCTGCTGCAGTTCGGCAATCCGCAAGGCCAACGGAATGTAGTACTCGTCCCAGTCGGTGTCGGGCAAGAGATAGGTCGCAGCGATTGTCCAGCCGAGTTCCATTGCAGCGGAGACATTCTCGCCGGTGGTACGCATCTCCGGATAGCCCGAGTTCCAGAACTCCGCAGCGCGCGGCGCGGGGGTTCGGGTGAGCCAATCGGCCTCGGTGAGCACCAGGGCGCCGCCAGGTGCCAGGAGTCGTCGCCAGGAGATGAGAGCGTTGTCGAATCCGATGATGTACGCGGCACCTTCGGCCCACACCAGGTCAAAGGAGTGGTCGGGATAATCGAGGTCTTCCATGGAGGTGTTCGAGACCGTCACCCGGTTGCGTAGGCCGGCAGCTTTGGTTTTCGACACGAGCTCGTCCAGAAACGGCTGATGGGTGTCGATGGCGGTCACCTGCGCACCGAGGCCCGCCAGGACCATGGTGGCAGGCCCGGTGCCGGCGCCGATGTCAAGAATGCGCAATGGGTTGGCCAGGTGCGAGCGGGCGTGCGGCGCCGCGAGGTGAAACAGCAGTTCCGTTGTCGCGTCGGAACCGGGGGCCTCGCGCGGCAGGCTGTCGTGCGCTGCGAAGAACAGATCTTCGATCATGACGCGGATGCTGCCACCTTGCCCGGCGACCGGCAACGCGTTTTTGGGTCGTCAGCCCTGCTGGGCTGCCCACTCGGCCACGCGCGCGGCGCTTTCCTCGTCGGAAAGGTCCTCCACCCGGGTAATCACTGACCACCGGATG
Source organism: Nocardia sp. 348MFTsu5.1 (assembly GCF_000383535.1). Lineage (NCBI taxonomy): Bacteria > Bacillati > Actinomycetota > Actinomycetes > Mycobacteriales > Nocardiaceae > Nocardia > Nocardia sp. 348MFTsu5.1. The sequence continues at coordinate 144,445 of NZ_KB911515.1, read as the reverse complement.
CCATAGGGGTCGCGGATCGATGCGAAACGGTCGCCCGAGGCGAACGTCTGCGGCGCTTCGCGCACCGTGGCACCCCGTTCGACTGCGCGGTCGAACGTCGCGTCGATATCGGGGACATAGAGCGCGAGGGAGTAGCAGTCGGCATCGGCGTCTTGTCGGGGGATCAGGCCATACTGGGGATTGGGGTCGCCCAACTGCAGACGCCCACTACCGAAATCGAGTTCGGCATGCGCCACGATCTGTGTGCCGTCCGGCCCCGGGAACTCGGTGGATTGGGTGAGAGTGGCAGAGAACGCATCCCGGTAGAACGCGATGGCATCGCGGGCAGGGGAGACGACGATGAACGGGGTCAGGGAGGTGAAGCCATGTGGCACACCGTGATGTGTGTACTTTCCGTGAGCTGCGGTTGTGGTGTTCATGGTTTCCATTCTGAACGCCGGCGAAGGGACCGGGCTTGAAGAAACACGACAAGATGGCCGAGTCGCCCACACCGCCGCGGGGGCAATTGAGTCCCGGGCGCGGTGTGCAACTGCACCGAATACCGTTGCCGTCCGGCGAATTACTGCGTCACGTCTGGATCGCGGTATGGGATCTCGACGCGCCGATCCTGCAGCCGGTACTCGAACATCCGGGCGGCAACGTTGTGATCGAATCCGATCGGGCCGCTTTGTATTGCGTGAGCCAGGGGATCAGTGAGCAGAAGTTGCAGGGCACTGGTTGGGCTGCCGCGGTGTTGTTGCGGCCGGCAGCGATCACGGTGATTACGGGCCGGTCGATGGCTCCCGGATCTCGGTCGGGGCCGGCATTGCCGATCGGAACGCCGCTGCCTGTCCCCGGTGACGGCGACCTCGTCCGCGACGTGCGTGCGGTTATGAACGCCGAAGACCACGCGCCGCAGGACAGATACCGGGCGGTGGCGGACCTCTACGAAGAGTGGGGACGGCAGTGGTCGGTTGACGAGGAGGGCATCCTGATCAATCGGGTGGTCGATCTCGTCGAGGATGACGACGGGCCTCGCCGGGTGAGCGACCTGGCCGCCGAGGTGGCCCTGTCCACGCGGGCCCTGCAGCGTGTGACGGTGCATCGGACCGGGCTCAGCCCGAAATGGCTGATCCAGCGACGGCGTCTGCAAGATGCGGCGTTGGCGCTGCGGCGAGGCGACACAACGATCGCCGATGTGGCCGCAGAACTGGGTTACTCCGATCAAGCGCATCTGGCACGCGAGTTCAAAGCCGTCATCGGGCTCACACCCAGTGACTACCTTCGTGACTCGGTTTCCGGCGGGCGCTGATCCGTTAGTCTCCGTTAGTCTCCGTTAGTCAGGAGCGACGTCCGAGGCCAAATATGCTGCGGACCATGGATTCGACAGACGACACCGGTGCCATCGCCCTTTCCGCGATCTCGACAATGGCTTCGACCCGGCCCATGATCTTCTCCATCCGTTCGACCAGGCTGTCCATCGTGGTCACCATGGTGTCCACCCGGGCCAACGTGGTGGAGAAGTCGGTCATGGCGGTGCCGAAGCTGTCGAGTGTGGTTTCGAACCCGGTCATCGCGCGATCGAAGTCCGTCAGCGCGGATCCGAGCCCCTCGATGACTGAATCCATTTGTCCCACAGTGCGATCAGCATTGAGGGCGGCCTGCGCCAGGGTGCGGAATCTTTGTCGGTCGGAGTCGTCTCCGGTGTCCTTGGTTGCCACGGCTCCAGTATCGCCCGCTGCGCCCTGATGTGGGTCTGGATGACGCAATGGAGTCGTCTTGCCGACGTTCGACGTCGCTTTCCCTATGCTCACAGGAGACGTGGATGAACAGGGATTGCAATCTCCAGATGACGCATGGCAGGCAGGGGTGTACGGGTGTCCGAGCAGTTTGACGTGATCGTCGTTGGTGCAGGTCTGGCAGGTCTGGTTGCAGCTCACGAGTTGGTCAAGGCCGGCAAACGGGTGGCCATCCTCGATCAGGAGAACGAGCAGAACCTCGGCGGCCAGGCATTCTGGTCGCTGGGTGGATTGTTCATGGTGAACTCGCCGGAACAGCGTCACCTCGGGATCAAGGACTCACTGGAACTCGCCATGGCCGACTGGCTCGGATCGGCCGGCTTCGATCGGGACCGGGAAGACCACTGGCCTCGTCAATGGGCCGAGGCCTACGTCAACTTTGCTGCCGGTGAGAAGCGTTCGTACCTCCACGAATTGGGTCTGAAGGTGATGCCCACCGTGGGTTGGGCCGAACGTGGATCCGGGTCGGCGAGTGGGCATGGGAACTCGGTGCCGAGGTTCCACATCACCTGGGGCACAGGTCCTGAGGTGGTCCGGGTGTTCCGGGAGCCAGTCCTCGCCGGCGCGGAGAAGGGCCTGGTCACCTTCAAATATCGGCACCAGGTGGACGGGATCATCGCTGAAGGTGGGCGAGCGGTAGGTGTCCGCGGAACGGTTCTGGTCCCGTCGACCGAGTCGCGCGGGGTCTCGTCGAGCCGAGAACGCGAATCAGACTTCGAGGTTCGGGCACAAGCGGTTGTTGTCACGTCGGGTGGCATCGGCGGCAATTTCGAGCTGGTGAAGAAGAATTGGCCCGTAGATCGGTTGGGTCCGGCGCCCGAGCACATGATCACCGGCGTTCCCGCACACGTTGACGGGCGGATGTTGCAGATCACAGAGGATGCCGGTGGCAGCGTGGTCAACCGGGACCGGATGTGGCACTACACGGAAGGCATCCAGAATTGGGATCCGATCTGGCCGAACCACGCGATCCGCATCATTCCCGGTCCGTCGTCACTGTGGCTCGATGCCACCGGCAAACGATTGCCGGTGCCGAACTTTCCCGGATTCGACTCGCTCGGCACGTTGGGGACGATCACGCGAGGTGGCCATGACTTCACCTGGTTCATCCTCACCCAGGCGATCATCGAGAAGGAGTTCGCGCTATCAGGGTCGGAGCAGAATCCCGACTTCACCGACAAAGATTTCAAGCTACTTCTGCAGCGGGTGAAGAAGGGCGCGACAGGTCCGGTCGAAGCATTCAAAGAACACGGCGCCGACTTCGTGGTTCGCGATAATCTGCGCGACCTCGTTGCAGGCATGAACGAGATCACCCCCGGACCACAGTTGGACTATGACCAGGTGGCCGCCGAAGTCCACGCCCGCGACAGTCAGATCGAGAACAACTACACCAAAGATCTGCAGATCATGGCGATCCGCAATGCGCGTAACTATCTCAGCGACAAACTGATTCGGGTGGCAGCACCGCATCGCCTCGAAGATCCCAAATATGGCCCGATGATCGCTGTTCGCCTTCACCTGGTGACGCGCAAGACCCTGGGTGGTCTGGAGACCAATCTCGACTCACAGGTGATCCGTCCGGATGGCAGTGTCTTCGACGGTCTCTACGCCGCAGGTGAGGTTGCCGGTTTCGGTGGCGGCGGTGTTCACGGATACAACGCACTCGAAGGCACCTTCCTGGGCGGCTGCATCTTCTCCGGTCGCGCGGCCGGCCGCGCTCTCGCGCGAGATCTGGGCTAGCAGCAAACTCATTTCCTATTGATGTCGTACCGCTCCTATAGTCTCGAATCTATGTTCGGTATGGGGGATGAATCCGCTGGTGGGGACGCAGAAATGGGTCCTGAAGAGCTGCGTGCGAATGAGCTGCTGCACGACTCCGAGCTCGCGCGAGCGCAGCAGGGTCAACTGGAGTGGAAGCGCTACACCGTAGCGGCGGAGTTGCATGCTTTGTTGGTGGAACCGTCGGCGGGGACCGAGGCCGAGATGCGGGCGATCGATCCGTTCGCCCAGTGCGCGGCGAGACTGTCTGCCTCACAGGAGATCACGCAGCACACTGCGGAGTTGCAGATCAATCGGGCGTTGGCGTTGCGGGATCGTTTGCCGGAGGTGAATGCACGTCTGAAGGCGGGGCGGGTGGCTGCCGAGTACATTCCGGACATCGTGTCGCGGACCGAATTGATCGACGGTTCGCCGCATCGAGCGGACATTGATCAGGCGATCGCCGACGCTCTCAGCCGCCGGGGGTCGTGGTCGAAGAACCGGATGCGGGACATGGTCGACGCGATCATCTTTCGCCGCGACCCCGACCTGGTGCGGCAGGCCCGCGAGGATGCGAAGAACCGGCGTGGGGTGTGGGGCTCGCACGCCGATCACGGCATGGCCGTCCTGGAGGGACAGTCCACCGCTGAAGAGATGACGATGATCATGGCGCGGCTGGAAAAGCTGGCCACGTCGACGTGCAAGGCTGATCCGCGGCGCAAAGCTGATCGGATGGCCGATGCGTTGTTTGCGACGGTGATGGGTCGCGAGTTCGGTTGCCAGTGCCCGGACGACCCCAAACACCCGTGCACCGCCGAGATCGTCACGGTCCCAGCGGATCAGGTGATCTCCGGTGTCGACGTGAAGATCGTGCTGCACGTGATTACTGACCAGGCGACGCTCGAAGGGGCCGCTGAAAATCCGGGGTTCCTCGACGGTCATGGGGTCATCTCCGCGGCCCATGTCCGTGACATCGCTGACCGCACCGAAACAGTGGTGCGGCCGATGGGCAACAAGACTGCTCAACCAGAACCAGAATCAAAACAACCCGAGCCCGAGTCCGAGCCGACTGAACCCGAACCCGCACAACCGAACCCTGAGGAACCGGGGTCGAAGCCTGGCAAGCCGACGGTGTACATGCGGTCGCCGGAGAACCCACCGGTCGGCGACTTCCCCGAGGGCGACAGCGACACCGTTACAGCACCGTTCGTGGTTCCACTGCCGGCCACCCAACCCGGTGACGAGTATCGGCCGTCAGTGGTTCTTGACAGTTACATCCGGATCCGGGATTGCTACTGCATGTGGCCGGGCTGTGACAAGAAGGCGTGGGGCGCTGACCTCGACCACACCCACGAATACAACCACCAGAATCCGGACGCGGGTGGCTGCACGCATCCCTCAGAGATGAAGACGCTCTGCCGTTTTCACCATTTGCTGAAGACTTACAGCGACTGGCTCGACGATCAGTATCCCGATCCCCGGACCGGGCGACCGCGGCTGATCTTCACCACTCCGGAAGGCCGTAGCTACGACGGGCCCGCCTGGACGGGTGATGATCTGTTCCCGACACTTCGGCTGATCGTCTTCGACAATCAACGCGGCTCACCCGGCCGGCCACCACCTACAGCACCGGACTCTCGACAGAAATCACGTACCGTTGTCAAACATGCACGCCGCCAACAAGAACGACTACACAACCGCAGACTCCGCGAAGAACAGGAAAGGAACGACCCTCCGCCGTACTGATTCCACATCTCCTGGTCGCTTCAGTAAGCCAACCGGCTCGGTAGAGGCAGATTTCGCTCGGCCGCGCAGGAACTGCAGTGGCCAGAGCTTGGCGCTGCGATTGCGGGCGATCATCGCCGGTATCGAAAACGCCAAGGTGATGGACGCGCTCACGAGCAGGATGACGCCGGCCGCATTCCTGCCGTCGAGGTCGAGGGTCAGATAGGCGCCTTCGCAGATGCGATCGGAGCGCCGATGAGCAGTGCGCGGCGATGGGATTGGAGCCCGAGCGCCAGGCTTTCGTTGGCGCTGAGCGGTCGGATCTCGGCCAATGATGTGCCCACCGCGTTGCGGGTGAACAACCCGAGCCGGATTGACGCGTGCGATGCGGCGGTCACAGCACTACTCGGCTCTTCGAAACATGTTGGCGGACAACAGTGGATCGAATTGTATGGCGCGGCGCGCGGAGATGTTCCCTTCAAACGGACTCCGAGCTGGCATGTCCGGCATATTTGAAGTCGGGTGAACTGGGCTGTTCACGAATACCCTGTGCTGATGATCAAACACATCCGGTCGGTAACAGCAGTGGTGGCGCTTTCTTGTGCGGCGCTGACAGTTCCTGCTGTCGCGCACGGAACACCAAGCGAGGGCATCTCGGCGGTGACATACGCGGATGTGGAGATCCCCGCAGACCTTTTGCCTTTCATCCCCGAGGGCATCCACGCGGTGGCCAAGCAAATCACCATCGCGCCCGGCGGAACCACCGGGTGGCACTATCACGATGGCCCAGTTGTGGGAATCGTGCAGGCCGGTACGCTGTCTCATCCCGGACCGGATTGCAAGCCGGTGATCTTCAATACCGGAGCCTTGATCAACGAACCCGCCGGCGACAACAACGTCCATCAAGGACAAAACCTCGGCAAGGTTCCCGTCATCCTCGATGTCGTCTATCTCGAGCCTCTGGGGAAGCCGCTCTTCGAAGATGCACCGGCCCCACACTGCGCCGCCAAGTAGCCGTTTTGAGCACGGTCGACGGCGGGACCTCTAGCATCGGTTGAGTGCAGATTTCAGGGAAAGTCGCCGTTGTCACCGGAGGTGGTGCCGGAATCGGTGCCGCCCTGGCCCGGGCGTTGGCCGCGGCCGATGTCAGTGTGCTGGTCGCCGATCTCAATGCCCCGGCAGCCGGCGCGGTGGCGGCGGAGATCGTCTCAACCCATCCCGGCCGGGCGATCGCGATGGGCGGTGACGTCTCCGACCCCGAGGTCCTCGAGGCGATGATCGCCCGGGCCGATGCCGACCTCGGACCTGTCGAGATCTTCTTCGCCAACGCCGGAACCACTGCGGGGATGGGGTTGGACACCTCAGACGCATTGTGGGAGGTGGCACTCGAAGTGAATGTCATGGCCCATGTCCGGGCCGCACGAATCCTGGTGCCGCGGTGGATCGAGAACGGTGGCGGCTACTTCGTGGCCACGGCATCGGCAGCAGGCTTGTTGACCCAGATCGGTTCGGCGCCGTATTCGGTGTCCAAGCACGCGGCGGTCGGGTTCGCCGAATGGTTGTCGGTGACGTACGGCGACCAGGGCATCGCAGTCAGTTGCCTGTGCCCGATGGGCGTGGAGACCGCGTTGCTGCGGGAGGGCTTCGATACGGACATCCCCGGTGCCTCGGTGGCTGCGCGGGCGGTCACCGAATCCGGTGCGGTGCTCAGTCCGGCGGACGTGGCGCAGCAGGTGCTGGCGGCGATGGAAGACGAGAGATTCCTGATTCTGCCGCATCCCGAGGTGCTGGACTTCTACCGTAACAAGGGCTCCGACTACGACCGGTGGATTGCCGGGATGCGTCGGTTTCAACGCCACCTGGTCGCAGACGGCGACTGACCGGAGCGACGGACAACAACGAATGTAGGTATCTGGCAATGGAATTTGGGTACTCCGACCGCTGCGCCGATTACCGTGGGCGCCTGCTGGACTTCATGGACAGCCACATCTATCCGGCCGAGGAGGTCTATGCCCAGCAGATGCGTGAATCCGGTGACCCGCATTTCGATCCGCCGATCATCGAAGAACTCAAAACCGAGGCGAAAGCACGTGGGTTGTGGAACCTCTTTCATCCCGACCCCCGCTTCGGACCGGGTCTGACCAACTCCGAGTACGCACCGCTGGCCGAGATCATGGGTCACAGTGCGGTGCTGGCGCCGGAGGCCTGTAATTGCTCGGCACCGGACACCGGGAACATGGAAGTGTTCAGCCTCTTCGGCACCGATGAGCACAAAGAAAAATGGCTGGCTCCACTGTTGGATGGCACGATCCGTTCGGCGTTCGCGATGACGGAACCCGGTGTGGCCAGTTCGGATGCCACCAACATCCAGCTGAGCATGGAACCCGACGGCGACCACTGGGTCCTCAACGGCCGCAAGTGGTGGACGTCCAACGCCCTGCATCCCAACTGCAAGGTGCTCATCGTGATGGGCAAGACCGACCCTTACGCCGCCGCGCACGCGCAGCAATCGATGATGGTGGTGCCGATCGATGCACCGGGTATCACCGTCCTGCGCAATCTCCCGGTCTTCGGCTATCACGACCGCGAAGGCCACGCCGAGGTCTTGTTCGAGAACGTCCGGGTCCCCGACAAGGATGTGCTGGCAGGCGCGGGCGCCGGGTTCATGATCGGACAGGCCCGGCTCGGACCCGGCCGGATCCACCACTGCATGCGTGCCATCGGTATGGCCGAGCGTGCTCTGGAGCTCATGTGTGCCCGAGCCTCCCTGCGCGTAGCTTTCGGGAAACCCCTTGCTGCACAGTCGAATATCCAGGATTGGATTGCCGAGGCCAGGATCGAGATCGAGATGGCGCGGTTGCTCACGCTGAAGGCGGCCTGGCTGATGGACACAGTCGGCAACAAGGCGGCTCGCACCGAGATCGCCGCGATCAAGGTGGCCGCACCGAACATGGCGCTGAAGATCGTCGATCGTGCGATTCAGGTCCATGGCGGTGGCGGAGTCTCCGACGACTTCCCCCTGGCCAGCATGTACGCCCACCTGAGGGCGCTGCGTTTGGCGGATGGTCCCGACGAGGTGCACAAACGGACGATCGCGCGTCAAGAACTCGGCCGGTACAAGAAGATCGGGGCACAGGCGTGAGTGATGTGGTCGGTCTCGACACCGATGCGGTGTCCCGGTGGCTCTCCGGTCTGGACATCGGTGCCGTCGGACCATTCACTTTCGACCGCGTCGGCAACGGTCAGTCGAATCTGACGTTCCGGGTGGGGGATGCCGCCGGCTCCCGCTGGATTCTGCGCCGACCACCGTTGGGCACGCTGCTCGCATCGGCTCATGACGTGCTGCGTGAACATCGCATCATGTCGGCGCTGCACGACACCGCGGTCCCGGTTCCGGAGATGATCGCCACGACCTCTGATCCCGAGATCACCGATGCGCCGCTGGTGCTGATGGGCTTCATCGACGGGGCCGTCATCGACAATCCGGCTGCGGTGGAGGGATTGTCGCTCGACCATCGTCGCCAGGTCGGACTGAGCCTGCCCCGTACCCTCGGTACCGTCCATGCGGTGGACCTCGACGCCACCGGTTTGTCCGATCTGGCCAGTCACAAGCCGTATTCCGCGCGGTTGCTGAAGCGCTGGAGTGCGCAGTGGGACCATTCGAAGACCCGAGAAATCGCTGAAATTGCCGACGTGGCAGAGGCTTTGGCAAAGCACGCTCCGGAGCAGACCGAGTTGACGCTGGTGCACGGCGACTATCACCTGAGCAACGTCATCACCTCGCCGCACGACGGTCACGTGATCGGCGTGGTCGACTGGGAACTGTGCACCCTGGGTGAACCGCTGGCCGATCTCGGCAATCTGCTCGCCTTCTGGCCGGAGTCCGGTGATCGCGTGACCGGGCATTTCACGGTGCCCCGCGCGCCGGGTTTTCCCAAACGGGCCGAACTGATCGACGCGTACGCCGAGGCGACCGGGCGCGATGTCTCGCAGATCGGGTACTGGCACACGATGGCGCTGTGGCGGCTGGCGATCATCGCCGAGGGAATCGTCCGGCGGTTGCTGAACGATCCCCGGAACGCGTCTCGAGACGGTGGACCGACCCGGCAGGTTGTCGACGACCTCGTCGAGCTCACCGTCCTGGTGGGGAAGGAGGCGTCGATTCTGTGACGGCCTCGATCGCGACCGCCGCTCAGACCGGTCGGGGGATCCGCGACATCTGGCCCTGACCAATCCACTCCGGGACCTCATTGCGGATGTCGCGGGGGGCGGTGATCTCGACGTCACCGCTCTTCAGCGCGGAGTCCCACGACCGGTCTCCGCGCCAGACCGCGATGAGGTCCCGAAGTGGCGCGTCCACGGTGGCGTCGATGTCGTACCCGGGGTCGTAGTCACAGACATCGACGTCGCCGCCCGAGACCACCAGCCACCAGCGGGACGCCTTGACCGGAACGCCGCTCAGGTGAAAGGCCACCACCGTGCGCGCCCGGGGCCACTGATCGACGGGGACGGTGCGGCGCATGTCCCACAGCAACAGGTGGGGATCGAGGTCGGCCTCGCCGAGTTCACCAATCCAGCGCATGCCCCACGAGTTGAGTGCCTCGACCACCGTCGACAGCTCTTTGCCGCTGGCTGTAAGTGTGTATTCGGTTCTGCCGCCGTCGATTTCACGAGTGATGATTCCGGCTCGCTCAAGTGTGCGCAACCGCTTGGAAAGCAGTGCCGGCGACATCTTCGGGACGCCGCGCCGCAGTTCGTTGAAATGACTACTGCCGGCCAACAGTTCACGCACCACCAGTAGCGTCCACCGCTCGTCGAGAACCTCCATGGCCTTGGCGACGGGGCAGAACTGACCGTATCCAGACATCGGGACTCCTTGCGTTGTCCCTTGCAAGTACACACCGACTCCGTTCGACACACCAGTACAGATACAGAACCGGTTCGGGTACAGATCTGGAACTGGAACACGCGGCGACGTGGTCGCAGGATCAAGGTGTCAGAAAATCGCACCCACTACGCCACCCGAAGGAGCTCGGCGATGACAACACACATAACAACCCCCGACGCGATCAAGGTCAAGCATCGCGCACTGTGGGCGTCCGGCGACTATCCCGCCGTGCACACACAAGTGATCGCGAATCTGGGGTCGACGCTGGTCGACGCGGTCGGGATCCGCGAGCACGAGCGGGTACTGGACGTCGCCGCCGGTTCGGGGAATGCAGCGATCCCGGCTGCCGAGGCCGGCGCCGAGGTGGTCGCAAGTGACCTGACACCCGAATTGTTCACGGCCGGGCGACAACTGGCCGCCGAACGCCAGGTGGAGCTGACCTGGCAGGAGGCCGATGTCGAGGCACTTCCGTTCGAAGACAACAGTTTTGACGTGGTGATCTCCTGTGTGGGTGTGATGTTCGCTCCCCATCACCAGGCGTCCGCCGACGAGATCGTCCGGGTCTGTCGCTCCGGTGGCCGCATCGGACTGATCAACTGGACACCACAGGGGTTCATCGGCCAGATGTTCGCCACGATGAAGCCCTACGCCCCGCCGCCGCCACCCGGCGCCCAGCCACCGCCGTTGTGGGGTGACGAGGACCATGTGCGAGGGCTCTTCGGTGACCGGATCGCCGAGGTGACCGCGGTCAGGCAGACACTGAAGGTGGACCGATTCGAGACGCCGGAGGAGTTCCGGGAGTTCTTCAAGGAAACCTACGGACCCACGATCGCGGTCTACAAGGCCAATGCCGAAAACCCGGATGCGACAGCGGCTCTGGACACCGGCTTGGCAGACCTCGCCCGCACCGCCCTCAACGACGACGGTGTGATGGAGTGGGAGTACCTGCTTGTCACCGCGGTGGTGCGGTGACGGTCAACCTCACGCCGAGATGGTGCCCGGAGCTGCCTCGATCGATTCGACTGGATCTGGTGACGTCCGCGATAGGCTGGAGGTGTACCTGATGTCCGTGCTCCAGTCGATCGAGGCAGCTCATGGCCGAGAACGATCCACAGATGACCCAGCGCCATGTCGTACTCGACATAGCGGGGGAGTTGGTCGGTGCGGGCTTCGGTGACCCTGATCTGATCGGTCAGGGCGGATTCGGAGCGGTCTATCGCTGTTCTCAGCCGGGGCTGGATCGGGTCGTCGCAGTAAAGGTGCTCGCCGATCATCTGGACAAAGGCAATCTCGAGCGGTTCGTGCGCGAGCAGCGCGCGATGGGCCGACTGTCCGGGCACCCCAACATCGTGGAAATCCTCGAGGTGGGGAGCACACCGGGAGGCCATCCGTTCATCGTCATGCCGTTTCACCCCCATGACTCGCTCGATGCGCGTATTCGCAAGCAAGGGGCCCTGAACTGGCCGGAGGTACTCCGCGTCGGTGTCAAGGTGGCCGGGGCCCTGGAGACGGCACACCGCTGCGGCACGCTCCATCGTGATGTGAAACCAGGAAACATCCTGCTCACCGAGTACGGCGAGCCGCAGCTGACCGACTTCGGTATCGCCCGCATCGTCGATGGTTTCGAGACCGGCTCCGACATCGTCACCGGATCTCCGGCGTTCACCGCTCCGGAGTTGCTGACCGGTGCAGATCCGTCGGTGGCCTCGGACATCTACGGCCTCGGTTCCACTTTGTTCTGCGCGCTGACCGGTCACGCGGCCTTCGAGCGGCGCAGTGGGGAGCAGGTGGTCGCCCATTTCCTGCGGATAGCTGCCGAACCACTTCCCGACTTGAAGCAGACCGGTATCCCGGGCCCGGTGGCCCGCGCAATCGAACGAGCGATGGCCCGCGAGCCCGAAGACCGCCCGGCCTCGGCCGCCGACTACGGCGAACTGTTGCGTGAGGCCCAGCGAGAGCTGAGCGTCGGGGTGGATGAGATGGCGCTGCCGTCGGCTTACTCCGAAGATCCGGTGGCGGTGGACATCGACCGGCGGGTGCGGGCAGGGATGACGACATCGCCACCGATACCGTCGACCAAGTTTCGTCCACCGCTGCGACCACGTGCGCAGGTTGCCCGGGTGCGCCTGATGGACATCCTGCGCGCCGGTAAGTGGCGACGACTGGTTCTGATCCACGCGCCCGCGGGGTACGGGAAAACCACGGTCGCCACCCAATGGGCAGAGGAACTGTTCAACACCGGTGTTCCGGTGGCGTGGCTGACGGTCGACGACGATGACAACGATCCCGATCGATTCCTGGCCAATGTCGTGGAGTCGTTGCGGCGGGCGAAGCCGGAGATCGTGGGTGATCTCGCCGAGGTCATCGATCAGCGCGGTGCGGAGGCCGAGCAGCATGTGCTGACCTCGTTGATCAACGAGATCCACGAGCGTGGTGAGCGGATCTCGGTGATCGTCGATGACTGGCAGCGGGTCACCGACCCGAGGTCGATCGGTGTGTTGGCGTTTTTGCTCGAGCACAGCTGCCATCACCTCCAGGTCATCATCACCAGCCGCACGGGATCGGGCCTGCCGATCAGCCGGATGCGGGTCAACGACGAACTCGTCGAACTCGACATCGCCGGGTTGTGTTTCGACGCCGACGAGGCGCGGTCGTTTCTGCTGGATGTGTCCGGACTGGACCTCCGCAACGATGAGGTGACGCAGCTCTGGAATTCGACGGACGGATGGGCGGCCGCACTGCAGCTGGCGACGTTGTCACTGCGTGGGTCGAACAAACCGTCGGATCTGATCGGTCACATCTCGGGCCGGCATCATGCGATCGGTGACTTTCTCACCGAGAATGTGTTGTCCACCCTGGAACCGGAGATGGTGAACTTTCTTCTCGCGGTGTCGGTACCGGAACGAATCTGCGCGGGGTTGGCCTCTGCCTTGAGTGAGCAGCCGCGTGGACAGGCACTCCTGGAGGACGTCGAGACGCGAGATCTGTTCCTGCAGAGGCTGGATGAGGACGGGGACTGGTTCCGGTTCCATCCGTTGTTCGGTGAGTTCCTGCGCCGGCGCCTCGAACGCGATCAACCCGATTCGATTCCGTCGTTGCACCGCAAGGCATCTGACTGGTTTGCCGATCACGCGATGGTGGCCGAGGCCGTCGAGCACGCGCTTGCCGCGGGCGACACCGAGCGTGCCGTGGCGCTGGTCGAGATCGATGGCCGAACGTTGATCGAGCAATCGCACATGATGACTTTGCTCGCGATAGTGGACAAGCTGCCGCCCGCCGCAGTCGTCGTGAGTCCGCGGGTTCAGTTGTTGCTCGGCTGGGCTCACATGCTGCACCATCGTCCCGACCTCGTCGACGCGGCACTTGCACGCGTGGACGCGGCGCTCGCGCTGATGCCCGACTCCGATCGCGCGACGATCGAGATCAGGCGCGAAGCGGCCGTGATCGCCGCCTGCAACGGGGCGATCTCGGATCGCTTCGACCGGCTCGATGACTTGATCGCTGATCCGGCATCGGAACCGGACAACTTGCCGCCTTTCGTGGCCTCCGCTCTGGGGAATGTCCGGACATTCAGCGCGACATGTCGTTTCGACTTCAACGAAGCGCACCGGTGGCAACAGTGGGCGGCTCCCTACCACCAACAGAACACCGGCCCCTTCGCGGTGATCTATGGCGACGCGCTCGATGGGATCGCCTATATGGAACAGCTCGATGTAGTCCGGGCGGAGCAGTGTTTTCGTCGCGCGTTCCAGACCGCCTCGGGTAACGGGGCGTCCACACAGTCGCAGGGGTCCCGCCTGGCGAGCGCGCTGCTGGCAGAGGTTCGGTACGAACGCGGAGACGCCGAGGAGGCCGGCGCACTGCTCGACGCGAGCTTCAAACTCGGCGCAGAAGAGGGCGTCGTCGACATGATCCAGGCGCGCTACGTGATCGGTGCGCGGGTGGCGTTGCTACGCGGTGAGAAGGATGCGGCAGCGGACCTTCTCGACCAGGCGGCGGAGATCGCGGAGCGGCTCGATGTGCCACGGTTGCGCGCGTCGGTCGAGGTTGAGCAGGTCACGCAGAATCTCCCGGCCCGGCGCGCGATCCGGATGCGTGTCGACCATGCCCACCGGGTCCGATCACCGGCCGGTTTGGCCGCCGTCGTGGCGCAGCTCGACGAGGAGATCGCGATTCGGTTGTTACTCAACGAGTCCGGCGATCGCGACACGACCGAAGACCGCGCCCTGGCGTGCACGTGGGCGCAGGAATGGGTCGACAGGATAGACGGAAACCGCAGGCAGAGGGCCGCTCTGCGGGCCGACCGTCTATGCGCCACCTGCCTGTCGGTGGCAGGTCGATCCGATGAGGCCGAGCGTTATGCCGTCGCAGTACTGGCGAGATGTGCCCGAGCCGGGATGATTCGATTTCCGCTCGACGGTGGTGAGGCGTTTCGCAGTCTGGTCCTGCAGATCAAATCGGATCTGGACGAAAGTCATCTGGCGGTCGTGGCCGGCGTGCCGTTGTCTTTCCTGCAGACAGTGCTTGCGCACTGAAAAACCCCCGTGCGCTGACTGCTCTGGCTACGCAGGTGTCGAGCAGGCGCCCGCGAGCAGCAGTGCGACCATGGCCGTGGCCTGCTCAGGCGCAGGAGGTTCACCGGTGATCATGTCGCTCCAGATGAATGATTCACCGACGCGAACGATCGCATATGCCAGTGCGCGGATGTCGACCTTCGGCCCGATCTCGGGAAAAGTATTGAGTCGCACCATATTCCACTCGATGAGCCGCCCCTGGACAACGCTGTACCGTGTGCTCAGCACGCGCAGCGCATATTCGGGATCGTCGGACACGAACTGTGAAAGTGGATGATAGCTCCGCACCGCGGCGGCCATCTCTCCGTAGTTGTGCACAAACTGTTCGATCGTGGCGGGGTAGCCCTCCCGGTCCTCGACCCGGCGCAACGCTTCGGCCACGATTCGCCACACGACCTCGCCGATGATCACCTCGCGGCCAGAGAACCACCGATAGATGGTGGCCCGACCGATTCCGAGTTCGCGGGACAGCGCTTGGACGTCCACCCGCCGGCCGTCGCGAAACCAGTCGTGGGCGAGATCGATGACGTCGTCTCGGGTTGGGCGCGAGGGCGTCTTGGATCGACCGTTGACGGCTCCCTGAGACATAAGTAGATTTTGTCTCTGGTGGCTTCGGTGGTCAACCGATGCGTCGAAACGCGGGGAGTACAGATGGACTTGGATTGGTCAGAAGCCGACGCGGCTTTCCGGGACGAGGTAGTCGCCTTCCTCGATGAGAAACTCACGCCGGACCTGCGACAGGCGGGCCGGCTCATGACAAGCGTCTACTCCGAGCACGAGGCGAGCATGGAGTGGCAGCGCATCCTGCACGAGCGTGGCTGGGCGGCTCCGGCCTGGGCCGTCGAGCACGGAGGTTGTGACTGGAGTCAGACGCAGCACTACATCTTCAGTCGGGAGTCCATCCTGGCGGGCGCACCGTCGTTGTCGCCCATGGGTATTCGGATGGTGTCGCACGCCATCGCCGCGTTCGGAACCCAGGAGCAGAAAGACTTCTTCCTGCCGCGCATCCTCACCGGTGAGGTGTTCTTCTGCCAGGGCTACTCCGAGCCGGAGGCGGGTTCGGATCTGGCTTCACTGACGATGGCCGCCGTCGACGAGGGCGACGACCTGGTCTGTACCGGCAGCAAGATCTGGACAACCCATGCGGCTGAGGCGAATTGGATGTTCTGCCTGGTTCGTACCTCGAAACACGCGAAGAAGCAGCAGGGGATCACCTTCCTGCTGATCGACATGACCACCCCGGGTATCGAGGTTCGGCCGCTGGTCATGACCTCGGGAGAGCAAGTGCAGAACCAGGTCTTCTTCGATGGTGTGCGCGTACCGAAATCGAACGTCATCGGCACGATCGACGACGGGTGGACCGTTGCGAAATATCTGTTGGTCTTCGAACGTGGTGGGGCAGCGGCAGCGCCCGCGCTGCAGGTGATGGCGGAGTCGGCAGGAAAAGCGGCAGCGGGCGTACCCGGGCCGGATGGCCGTCCGCTCATCGAGGATCCGCTGTTCTCGGCCAAGCTCGCCGAGGCGAAGATCCGGACGAAGGTACTCGAAATCCTCGAATACCGAACGTTGTCGGCGATGGCTTCGGGCAAGGATCCGGGCCCGGCGTCGTCGATGCTGAAGGTTCTCGCGACCGAACTCAGTCAAAAGCTCACCGAGATCACGCTCGAGGCCGCCGGCCCGCGCGGTCGGGTGTACCAGCCACATGCTGCGCGCCCCGGTGGTCCGATTGCGGAGTTCTCCGAACCCGCGGGCGGATATGTCAGCGGCGAACAGTGGCAGGCCGTCGCGCCACTGCGTTACTTCAACGATCGGGCCGGTTCGATCTACGCCGGCAGCAACGAAATTCAGCGAAACATTCTCGCCAAAGCAGCATTGGGGCTCTGATGGACTTCAGCCTGACAAAAGAGCAGGAACTACTTCGTGACGGCCTCGGCAAGTTCCTGGCCACGCGGTATGGACTGGAGACCAGCCGTGCCGCGGTGAAGACAGGGAAGGGCTGGCAGCCGGAGATCTGGGCCGGCTTCGCCGAAGAACTCGGGATTCTCGGCGCGACCTTGCCCGAAGCGGACGGCGGGCTCGGCGGTGGGCCGGTCGAGCTCATGATCGTCACCGAAGCTCTCGGATACGCGCTGGTGGTCGAGCCGTTTGTCGACACCGTCGTGATCGGCTCCGGGTTGCTCCGGCGGGCCGGTGGTGATCGGGCCCGGCAGATCGTCGAAAACATCGTCGCCGGCACGGCGATCACCGCATTTGCCGCCACCGAGCCGACCTCGGGTTATACATACAGCGACGTCTCCACCACAGCGCGTCGTGACGGCGACGAATGGGTGATCAACGGAACCAAGACAGTGGTGAGCAGTGCGCCGCTGGCCAACCATCTCCTGATCACTGCGCGCACGGCGGGCTCGCAGCGCGACACCGACGGCATCTCGCTCTTCGTTGTCGACGTCGAACCGGAGAACGTGCCGGCCGGCATCGAAAGCCACGCGTACCGCACGATCGACGATCGTCAGGCCGCGGACCTGACGTTCACCGACCTCCGGCTCCCCGCCGATGCGCTGCTCGGTACCGAAGGGGGTGCCTGGGCCTCGATCGACAAGGCAGTCGACGAGGCAACTGCTTCCGTGGCATCAGAAGCGGTCGGTCTGATGCGAAAGGTACTGGCGGACACCGTCGAATATGCCAAGCAGCGTCAGCAGTTCGGGCAGGCGATCGGCAGCTTCCAGGCATTGCAGCACCGGATGGTCGACATGTACATAGAGGTCGAGCAGTCGATAGCCGCGGTCTACCTCGCGGTGCTCAATCTCGAGGCAGACGCCGTGGAACGATCTTTGGCCGTCTCGGCAGCCAAGGCGACGATCGGACGCTCGGCACGGTTCATCGGGCAGAACGCGGTCCAGTTGCACGGTGGCATGGGTATGACCGAAGAACTCGCGATCGGTCACTATTTCAAGCGCCTCACCGCCATTGAGTACGAGTTCGGGCCGGCCGACCAGCACATCGCCCGCTACGCAGCGCTCACCGCGCGCTGAGAAGTCCTACGCGTCAGGGGGCGAGATCGTCGATCTGGTGGGCGAGCATGGTGTCCTTCCCGGTGATCCCGCCCTCTGAATGCGTGCTCAATGTGAATGTGACAGTGCGCCAACGAATATCGATGTCCGGATGATGTTGGGCGGCTTCGGCCGCCTCGGCGACATGATCGACCAATGTGATCGCTGCCGGAAAATCTGCGCATTCGACGGTGCGCGTCAGTGAATCGCCGTTACGCGACCAAAAGGTGAGGTCGGCAAGGGCCTTGGTGATATCGGGTTCGCTCAGTAGACCAGCCATCACCTGATGCTGCCAGTCGCCCGACACTCCGGCAATACCCACGCCGAACGGCTGATGTTCGTGGACCTGTGTGGATAGCCTCTTCCTATGACCGCTGAACACTTGGAAGCCGGCAACGCCGGATCTGACCGTATCGAATCCGAGCGCGTGATCCGCGCGTCCGCAGCAGATATCTTTGCCGTCCTGACCGATCCGCAGGGCCATGTGGCGATCGATGCGTCGGGCATGTTGATGGACGCCACCGGAGAGCGGGTCACTGCCGTCGGCGACACATTTGTGGTCCACATGGACCGGGAGGCGCTGGCCGATTTTCCGTTGGGGGAGTACGACGTGACGGTCACCATCGAAACCTTCATTCCCGATGTGGAGGTCTCGTGGACGATTCTCGGTCGTCTCCGACCGCAGATCGGTCACATCTACGGATACCGTCTCGAACCGGCTGCCGATGGCGCGACGAAGGTCACCTCGTTCTACGACTGGTCCGATATCCATCCGGAATGGCGCGAGAAAGACATCTTCCCGGTCATCCATACCAATTCGTTGGCCGGCACCCTGGGGATACTCGACCGCACGGTACGTCGGGGTTATCCGCGTCAGACGCCGCGCGTCTAGATCGGGTTCGCTCCACCTCACAACCATCGGTATCGAGGGTTGGGGAACATTTGTGTCCGTCCCTTAGTTGATTACTGCATGCAACTAACTTATGGTTGTGTGGCACAATCAACTAATTGTCAGGGGAGTCACGGATGGCAGTGTCCAACGAGTTGGCCGGCGCGACGGAAAAGCACGATCCACTGGCGATGACACACCAGCAGATCCTGAAGACGATGGTCGGACTGCTCGCGGGTCTCTTCACGGCTCTGCTGAGTACCACCATCGTCGCCACAGCACTACCGACGATCATCAGTGACCTCGAGGGTTCGCAGACGGCGTACGCGTGGGTGATCACGACGGCCCTGTTGGCCAATGCGGCTTCGACCCCTATCTGGGGCAAGCTCGCAGATATCTTCAACAAGAAGGCCCTCGTCCAGTCCGCACTGGTGATCTTCGTGGCCGGTTCGATCCTGGCCGGGCTGTCCCACAATGTGCCGATTCTCTTGGCGGCCCGTGTGATTCAGGGTGTCGGCATGGGTGGCCTGACTGCGCTCGTGGTGGCCATCATCGGCAGCATCGTCGCGCCCCGTGAACGGGGCCGCTACTCGGGATACATGGGTGCGGTGATGGCCGTGTCGATGTCCGGTGGACCGATCCTCGGTGGTGTCATCGTCGACAGCCCGCTGGGATGGCGCTGGTGCTTCTTCGTGTGCGTGCCGTTGGCAATCGTCGCGCTGTTCCTGCTGCAGAAGACGCTGCACATCACGACCGATCGCAAGGAACACGTCTCGATCGACTGGTTGGGTGCCACCCTGCTCACCGCGGGGATCTCGGTCCTGCTGATCTGGGTTTCGTTCGCAGGCAAGGCTGACTACTACGGGTGGGTCTCCAAGGAATCCGCGCTGTACGTCGCCGTTGGTGTCCTGCTCCTGGCGGCCACCGCGATGGTTGAGTCCAAGGTGAAGTCGCCGATCATTCCGCTCAAGATCGTTATGGAGCGGACCACTGGTCTGGCCATCATCGCGTCGGTCGCCGTGGGTCTGGGCCTTTTCGGTTCGACGACATTCCTGGGTCAGTACTTCCAGACCGCACGGGGCTTCTCACCGACCACCGCCGGTTTGCTGTCGATTCCGCTGGTCGTGGGCATGCTCATCGCATCGGTGGGTTCGGGTCAGCTGATCAGTCGATTCGGTAAGTGGAAGCCGTTCATGGTCACCGGAGCAACCCTGCTCATCATCGGTTTCCTCCTGCTGGGAACCATCGATCACGCCACCAATTTGTGGCTGGTCGGAGCCTTCACCCTGGTCGTCGGGCTCGGCACCGGAATGTTGCTGCAGAACCTGGTGCTGGTCGTCCAGAACACCGTGAGTGTTCACAACATCGGCGCGGCCTCGAGCAACGTCGCGTTCTTCCGGACCTTTGGTGGTGCAGTCGGAGTGTCGGTACTCAGTTCGGTGCTGGCCACGCGGGTCGCCGACCTGTCGACCTCAGGTCTGTCGAAGCTGGGTATTTCGGGCCAGAGCTCGGGGGGCAGCCTCGACCTCGCAGCGATGCCCGATCCGGTGCAGCATGTCGTGCGGGCCGCCTACGGTGACGCCACCAGCACGATCTTCCTGGTCGCGGCAGCGGTATCGGTGATCGCCTTGATCGCGGTGTCGTTCCTGCCGAACCGTCCGCTGCGCACGACCATCGACATCTCTGCCGACGAGGATCCGATGCGCGAAGGCGGCACATCGCTGCGGGATCTGGTCGACGCCTGATCCGTTGCCTTCGTCCGCAGACGAGCCGGTTTTACGAAGACGAGCCACGTACACGCGGCTCGTCTTCGTATTTCTGGCTCGTTCGGTGTTCAGAGTCACGTTTGTGGCCGATCTGGATCGGGCACACCAGCTCGCGAGGGAAAGTCGACGGGCTGGCGACGGGTATTGCGCTCATACTGGTGGTGACGGTGTCAGGTGCGGGGAACTGGAGAGAACTCGGCTCACACACGCGCCGCTGTCGACAAATGTCTGGAACCGTGTGGGGCGGTGATCAGCAGTCACGCGGTGACCACAAGCGGTAACCACAATAGGGGGCGGCACATGATCGAACTCCAACAGATCGACCTGCATGGCGAGCGTATTGCGTACGTGGATGAGGGGTCGGGGGACGTCCTGCTCCTGATTCACGGGATGGCCGGTAGTTCGACGACGTGGAAAGCGGTGCTGCCGAGCCTGGCCCGCACGCACCGGGTGATCGCGCCCGACCTGCCCGGCCACGGAGAATCCGGCAAGCCGCGCGGTGATTACTCGCTGGGTGCTTTTGCGGCGACCCTGCGGGATCTGCTGCGCGAACTCGGCATCGGCAAGGTCACGGTCGTTGGCCAGTCGCTCGGTGGTGGCGTTGCCATGCAATTCACCTACCAGCACCCCGAGTACTGCGAACGGTTGGTCCTTATCGGCAGCGGCGGGCTCGGCCCCGACGTCAACTGGATGCTGCGCCTGTTGGCAGCGCCCGGAGCCGAACTCGTGATGCCGATCATCGCGCCGAAACCGGTGTTGGTCGCCGGAAACAAGATCCGGTCGTGGCTGGCCTCTGCCGGCATCCAGGCGCCGCGGGCCGACGAGACGTGGCGGTCCTATTCGTCGCTCAATGACCGCGAAGCAAGGCAGGCGTTCTTACGGACCCTGCGCTCGGTGGTCGACCATCGCGGTCAGGCCGTCAGTGCGATGAACCGCCTGTACCTGAACTCTGAGATGCCCACGCTGCTGATCTGGGGTGAAGACGACAGAATCATCCCGGTTGCACATGGGTATGCCGCGCACGAAGCCATCCCCCGTAGCCGGCTCGAGGTCTTGCCCGGCGTCGGTCATTACCCGCATGCCGAGGCCCCGGCAAAGGTCGTCGACATCCTCATTGATTTCCTGGGGGTTGAACCGGCGCAGGCCCGACCACCAGTTGCCGTCACCAACTCGGGCGGAGCCGCCCGGGACCGGCAAGAACGTCGAGCGAGGTGACCAGCGGTGACCACCACCGCCGGGTTGCAGGCCACGACATCGGACGGTGAGGTGATCTCGCCACCCTGGGCGCGGTGACGGGTCGGGTAGCGCGTCGAAAAGCGGCAGAACGGGCACGGAGAAATATCCACGTGAAAACGATTCGGCAGGCTTGCTAACGTCAATCACGTGACTGTCCAATGCTGACTCGCCTACTGCGCACATACATGGGTGCCTATCGCCCCCAGCTGATCTGTGTGGTGCTGCTGCAACTGGTGGCGACTGCCGCGATGCTGTTCCTCCCGACGCTGAACGCAGACATCATCGACAACGGGGTGTCCAAGGGCGATACGTCCTACATCCTCCACGTCGGGGGATGGATGCTGGCGGTATCGCTGGTGCAGGTGTTGGCCTCGATTTCTGCGGCGTACTTCGGTGCCCGGGCGGCGCTCGGGGCCGGCCGCGACATCAGACACGACCTCCTGCATCGGGTGGACAGCTTCTCGGCCCGGGAGGTCGGAACCTTCGGTGCGCCATCGCTGATCACGCGGACGACCAACGACGTGCAACAGGTTCAGATGGTCGGCGTGATGGCCTGTTCGATCCTGGTGACCGCGCCGATCATGTGTGTCGGTGGGATCGTGTTGGGCATCGGGGTCGGCGGAACGCTGGCCTGGGTGCTGGTGGTCGCGGTGCCGCTCCTCGGCGTGAGCATGTCGTACATCATCTTCCGGATGGTGCCGGGCTACCGGGCCATGCAAACCCGCATCGATGCCGTCAACCGGATCCTGCGTGAGCAGATCACCGGCATCCGCGTCGTCCGCGCCTTTGTCCGGGAACCGCACGAGCGGCAACGATTCTCGCGGGCCAATCATGACCTCACAGACGCCTCGCTGTACGTCGGCCGACTGATGGCGTTGATGTTCCCGGCGGTCCTGCTGATCAGCAATGTGACCATCGTGTTCATCATCTGGTTCGGCGGCCACCTGATCGAGGACGGCAGCATTGAGATCGGTGCCCTGACCGCGATGATCTCCTACGTCATGCAGATTCTGATGGCCGTCATGATGGCGTCGTTCCTGGCCATGATGGCGCCGCGGGCCGCGGTCTGTGCCGAACGCATCTACGAGGTGCTCGAGACCGAATCGTCGGTTGTTCCGCCGACGAAGCCCGTGCCGATGCGCGCCGACGCCGGCTTGGTCGAATTGCGATCGGCTCGTTTCCAATACCCGGGCGCCGACGAACCGGTCCTCCGTGACATCACCTTCACCGCACGTCCGGGGACAACCACCGCCATCGTCGGTTCGACCGGCTCGGGCAAGACCACGCTGCTGTCGCTCATGCCGCGTCTCATCGATGTCACCGACGGTGCCGTCATCGTCGGAGGGACCGATATCCGGGACCTCGACCCGGCTGTCCTGCGCGCCGAGATGGGATTGGTCCCGCAGCGGCCGTATCTGTTCTCCGGGACCATCGCGACCAACCTGCAGTACGGCAAGGCCGATGCCACCGAAGAAGAGATGTGGGAAGCGTTGACCATCGCCCAGGCAGCAGACTTCGTCCGCGAGATGCCCGATCAACTCGACACCAAGGTCGCCCAGGGCGGAACCACGGTGTCGGGTGGTCAGCGGCAGCGCCTGGCGATCGCCCGCGCGCTGATCCGCAAACCCAAGATCTATCTGTTCGACGACTCGTTCTCGGCGCTCGATCTCAGTACCGACGCCCGGCTCCGGGCGGCGCTGCGTCCGGCAACCCGCGAGGCATGCGTTCTCATCGTGGCGCAGCGGATCACCACGATCGCCGACGCCGACCAGATCGTCGTCCTTGATTGTGGTGCCGTTGTCGGCATCGGCACCCACGACGAATTGCTCGAGACCTGCCCGACCTACGCGGAGATCGCGCAGTCGCAGCTGTCTGTGGAGAGTCGGGCATGACGCGGCCAGGTGCCGCCGGCGCCGGACCGATGATGGGTGCCGTCCCGGTTGAGAAGGCCCGGTCCTTCGGTCCGTCCGTCAAGCGGCTGCTGCGCATGCTGGTCGTACGGCGGCTGGCGGTGGGTGTGATGGCATTCTTCGCGGTCACGTCGGTGATCCTGACAGCCGTCGGACCATTGCTTCTCGGCCATGCCACCGACCTCATTTTTGCCGGGGTCATCGGCGATCGCCTGCCTGCGGGCGAGTCGAAGGAACAGGCGGTGGAAAGCCTTCGGGCACAAGGGGAGAACACGTTCGCCGACATGGTGTCGTCGATGGATGTCGTCCCGGGTACGGGTATCGACTTCGGTGACGTCGCCCGCGTCCTGGCCCTGGTGCTGGTCCTGTACGTCGTGTCCGCGGCCATGAGCTGGCTGATGAGCCGGATCCTCAACGTGCTCACGCAGCACACCGTGAGTGAGTTGCGTGCCGAGGTGGAAGCGAAGATCCACCGGCTCCCGCTCCGGTACTTCGACGGCAATCAACGCGGTGACCTGCTGAGCCGGGTCACCAACGACCTCGACAACGTCTCGCAGAGCTTGCAACAGACGATCGCTCAGGTGCTGAACTCCGTTCTGACGGTGATCGCGATCCTGGTGATGATGGTCTGGATCTCGCCGCTGCTGTCACTCATCGCGATCGTCACCGTTCCCTTGGCGGTCCTGGTCACTGCGACGGTGGCCAAGAGGTCGAAACCGCATTTCATGGCGCAGTGGTCCAACACCGGCCGCCTCAACGGTCAAGTGGAAGAGGCCTTCTCGGGCCACGAATTGATCAAGGCATTCGGACGGCAGGAAGACGTCGAGAGCCGATTCGACGAGCGCAACGAGAAGTTGTACAGCGCCAGCTGGAGAGCACAGTTCATCTCCGGCATCATCATGCCCGCCATCATGTTCCTCGGAAACCTCAACTACGTGGCGGTCGCCGTGGTGGGCGGGCTGCGCGTGGCGTCTGGATCGTTGAGCCTGGGTGATGTGCAGGCATTCATCCAGTACTCGCGGCAGTTCACCCAGCCGCTGACCCAGCTCGGGTCGATGGTCAACATGATGCAGAGTGGCGTGGCGTCGGCCGAGCGCATCTTCGACATCCTCGATGCCGAGGAACAGAGCCCGGATCCGGCGATGCCGGATACACCTGAGACGAGCAAGGGACTCATCACCTTCGACGACGTCTCGTTCCGCTACGTGCCCGATCAGCCACTGATCGAGAGCCTTTCGCTGGTGGCCAAACCCGGGCACATGGTGGCGATCGTCGGTCCGACCGGAGCCGGCAAAACCACCCTGGTGAACCTGATCATGCGCTTCTATGACGTCGATTCGGGCACCATCGAACTCGACGGTGTGGACACCTCACGCATGACCCGCGACGATCTGCGGGAGCGGACCGGCATGGTGCTCCAGGATTCGTGGCTGTTCGGCGGATCCATCCGCGACAACATCGCCTACGGTGATCCCGAGGCCGACGACGCGGCAATCATGGAGGCGGCCCGCGTCAGCCATGTCGATCACTTCGTGCGGGTTCTGCCCGATGGTTACGACACCGTCATCGACGAAGAAGGCGGCGGCGTCAGTGCCGGCGAGAAGCAGCTCATCACGATCGCCCGGGCGTTCCTGGCGAAACCGACCCTGCTCATCCTCGACGAGGCCACCAGTTCGGTCGACACCCGCACCGAACTCCTGATCCAGAAGGCGATGGCCGCGCTGCGGTCCGATCGCACGAGCTTTGTCATCGCCCACCGGTTGTCGACGGTTCGTGACGCGGACACAATCCTGGTGATGGAGCAGGGCCGCATCGTCGAACAGGGCTCACACGATGAACTCATCGTCGCCCGCGGTGCCTACTACCGCCTGTACAACAGCCAATTCATCGGACCCATGGACACCGAAGAGGACGAGGCAGGCGAGATCGAGACACCGGAGTTGTCGAAGCGCTGACCGGTCTGCCGGCCGCGGGCTATGGCTGGCCGAACTCGACGTCGCCCGTGTAGCCGATCATCCACTGGATGCCGTATTTGTCGGTGCACATGCCGAAGAGCTCGGCCCACTCCACCTTGTCCGGTGCCATGGTCACCTCGCCGCTCTCGGACAGGCCCCCGAACACCTGGCGCGCCTCGTCGGCGCTGTCGACCTCGACCGACACGGCGAAGTTGGTGCCCGCGGAGATCGTGCCCATCTGCTCGGGGACATCAGATCCCATGAGCACACTGTCACCCAGGGGTAGCGCGATATGCGCGACACCGTTCTGCTGTTCTGCGGTTAGGCCCATGTCGCCGGAGTCCAAGTCACTGAAGCGGACCAGCTGCAACTCACCCCCGAACACGGACTGGTAGAAGGTGAAAACCTCTTCGGTGTTGCCGTTGAAGTTGAGGTACGGATTGACTGATCTCATCGTGTGCTCCCTCGTTGCCGCCGCCGGTCGCGCACAACATTTTACTGCGCGGCCACGACAACAGAAGGCGATCTCGCGGTGCTAATCGATGTCGATGGCAAACGAGTGGTGTTCGTGTGTCACCGTCCAGTGGCCGTTGTCTTTGCGCAACCCGACGGTGAGGCGTAGTCGTCGATCCGGATTCACGGCAAAATCCTCGGCGGTACCGCAACGCAACAACATGTGGGCGAACGCGACATCTGTGCCGGCGGAGATGTCCATGTCCACGATGTCGAACGTCCCGCCGGAGGCCTGCCACTCGAAGAACTGCGGCCATGACCGCCGGTACTCGTCGATTCCCCGGATGCCGTTGTGTGGCGGCGGGACATCGAACATCACGATGTCGGAGGAATGGTCGGCGAGAACTGTGTCCAGGTCGCCGGTCCGGACCGCTTTTGCCCAGCGGTTGATGAGGTCGCGGATTTCCCCGGTGTCATCGGACATGGTCTCGACTCCTGGCCGGCGGTCAAGACCGCCCTAGATGGTTTGATTTGTCGATGTTCTGACCATCTGGGCCCGGGGAATTCATCGGTGTGCTCGTTCGATACCGATGGACGTTCATCCAGTCGCGGGAGTCCAGCCCAGCTTGGGTCCGAGGTGCGTTGCCATGTCGGTGAGGATCTGCAGGTAGTCGGGATCGTCGAATGAGAACGGCAACGCAAAGGTTGCTTCCTGGGTGCGCTGGAATCCCGCGTGCGAGAACAGTTGGTCGGCGATCTCTTCCGAGGTGCCCACGATGTCAGGGGCGAAGAGCATCTTTCGCGGTCCCTGAGGGGACTGAGTCCGCGCGAAACGGGAGGCGGCATAGTCCCGGTACTTCCGAACCTGTTCAGGCGTCGCCGAATCGGTGGGAATGACCACCAGACCCTGTGACACACGGGCCTTTTCGGGATTCGGGTGGTGGGCCCGGTAGGCGGCGATGTGCTGCGCCTGAATTGTCGCGAAGTCCAGTGAGTCCGATCCTTCGGCGGTGACAACCGAACTGGTCAGGTAATTCAGCCCCTGCTGTCCGGCCCAGATCGCCGACGACAGCATGCCGCCGTACCAGATTCTGTCGATCAAACCGGGGGAGTGCGGTTGCACGATGCGCGAAAACTCCTCGATACCAACGGTTCCCTCAAAACTGCTGACCGGGACTCCCCGAACATTGTCCATGAGTCGGCGTACCCGATCTTTGCTGAAGTTCTCGATCGCGTGGGTCTCGGGATAGAGACTCGTTTTGAAGTCGTCGTAGCGCATCGGGGTGCCCACGGAGACACCGGGATTGAGTCGTCCACCGGAAAGGAGATCAACCGTGGCGAGGTCCTCTGCCAGTCGCAGCGGATTCTCGAGGCCGAGCGGGATGACTGCGGTGCCGAGATCGATACGGCTGGTGCGCTGGCTGGCGGCGGCCAGGACGGCAACCGGTGACGAGATCCCGAATTGGAGATGCCGGTGCCGCAGCCACACGCTGTCGTATCCCAGCTCTTCGCCCAGTTCGATGATCCGAAGGGTCGACTCGTGACCGTCGGCCGGACGCGCGGGATCGAATCGGCCGATGGTGAGGAAGCCGAGCTTGTGGAGTGGTTCGCCGGGAAGTGGCACCGTTATCGTCCTTCGAGTTGGGGTGTTGTGGTCTCAATGCCGGAAAGTGCAAAGTGCTTGTCTCGACGGGTCGTCTCTGTTTTAGTTACGTCACCAGTCGTATCGTAATCTGCGTCACACGTCAGGTGGGACGCACAAGCTTCCGAGGGGGTATCGGTGGCAGCTGACCAACCGCTTGCTGACATGAGACTGCAGCGTACGAGTAGGGATGCGGCGACACTTCCGGCCCGCCTCGCTTCCTGGTTGTCCACAGTCCTGCCCGGCGGCACAACGCCCACGGTAGCCGTGGACAGCGGGATCGACAGCAACGGGATGTCTTCGGAGACAATCGTGCTCACCGCCACCTGGGAACACAACGGTGAGACGACGTCGCGCCGGTTCGTGGCGCGGGTGACACCGGCCGACGAGGACGTACCCGTCTTTCCGCAATACCGGCTTGACCACCAATTCGAGGTCATGCGGCTGGTGCGTGAGCTGACGGAAATTCCGGTACCGCAGGTGCGCTGGATGGAACCCAGCGGCGACGTGCTCGGCACACCGTTCTTCCTGATGGACCACGTCGACGGCGTCGTGCCACCCGATGTGATGCCGTACACGTTCGGCGACAACTGGTTCCACGATGCCTCCGTTTCGGAGCAGCGAGCGGTCCAAGACGCGACCGTGGCCGTCATCGCCGAACTGCACTCGATCCCGGATGCGGTGACCACATTCGGATTTCTCGACGAGGGGAACGACGGCGATACCGCCTTGCGCCGCAACGTCAACTGGTGCCGATCGTGGTACGAG
The DNA here is from genome assembly GCF_000383535.1 of Nocardia sp. 348MFTsu5.1. Classification (NCBI taxonomy): domain Bacteria; kingdom Bacillati; phylum Actinomycetota; class Actinomycetes; order Mycobacteriales; family Nocardiaceae; genus Nocardia; species Nocardia sp. 348MFTsu5.1. The sequence continues at coordinate 116,053 of NZ_KB911515.1, read as the reverse complement.
TACGCGGTCGGCGAGATCGGGCGATCGGCGTTGCTGGATCGGGCATTCGACTGGCTCGAAGAACACTGGCCCACCGATGCGGACGATGCGGAGCCGGTGCTGTTGTGGGGTGACGCGCGGTTGGGGAACACGCTATATCGCGACTTCCGGCCGGTGGCCGTGCTCGACTGGGAGATGACGGCCCTCGGGCCCCGTGAACTCGACATTGCCTGGATGATCTTTGCGCATCGCGTGTTTCAGCATATTGCCACGTCGCTGGGCCTTCCGGGGATGCCGGACACCCTGACCGAAAGCGATGTCGTCTCCACGTACACCGAGCTGACCGGGGTGGCGGTGGGCGACCTCGACTGGTTCTACACGTATGCCGCGGTCATCTGGGGGTGTGTGTTCATGCGTACGGGGGCTCGGCAGGTGCACTTCGGTGAGATCGAGATGCCGGACGAAGTGGATGGACTGTTCCATCATCGGGCACTCCTCGAACAACTCATCGGTGCGGGCAAAGGGGATGCGCAGTGATCGGACCGCTTGACGAATACCCTATTCACCAGGCGCCTCTACCCATCGGACATGTTGAATCGAGCGATCGAAACTTCTACGACCGCAGCTACTTTAATGCGCACGACCGCACCGGCGACATATTTGTGATCACCGGTGCGGGCTATTACCCGAATCTGGGCACCAAGGACGCATTTGTGTTAGTGCGTCGAGGGGATGTGCAGACCGCGGTTCATCTCGGCGATGCCATCGATTCCAACCGGCTCGATCAGCATGTCAACGGGTACCGGATCGAGGTGGTCGAGCCGTTGCGAACAGTGCGTCTGATCCTCGAGCCCACCGAGGGTATAGCCATGGACATGACCTGGCAGGGCTCGTTCGATGTCCTGCAGGAGCAACCGCATGTCATGCGAACCGGTAGTCGAATCACCCTGCAGGCACAGCGATTTGCCCAGGTCGGTACCTGGAGCGGCATGTTGTCGGTCGACGGCACCGACATCACTGTCGACCCGTCGACATGGGTGGGCACCCGTGATCGTTCGTGGGGTATCCGTCCGATAGGGGAGCCCGAACCGGCGGGACGGCCGGCCGATCCGCCATTCGAGGGCATGTGGTGGCTCTACGTGCCGATGCGTTTCGACGACTTCGCGATCATCTTGATCATTCAGGAAGACCCGACCGGGTTCCGCACCCTCAACGACTGCACGCGGGTCTGGGCCGACGGCCGGACCGAACAACTGGGCTGGCCGAAGGTGACCGTCCGTTATGCCTCCGGCACCCGGATCCCGACCGGCGCCACGATCGAATGCACTACGCCCGACGGACGTCCACTGGTGCTCGAGGTCGAGTCGCGACTCGCGGTCCCGATTCACGTCGGTGGTGGATACGGCGGTGACCCCGACTGGATTCACGGCACCTGGCATGGGGAGAAGTTCGTCGAACGGGTCAGCTACGACATCACCGACGACGCGGTTGCCGGCCGGATCATGTTCGGTGTGATCGACCACGTCGGACGAGCTGTCTGCACCGGTCCCGGAGCCGACGGTGTCGAGGGGTTCGGGCTGTTCGAACACGGTGCGCTGGGGCGTCACGACCCGTCGGGGTTCACCGATTGGCTGACGCTGGCCCCCTGATCTGCATGCTGCCCCAGCGAGCGGTGAACCGACGTTGATGCGTGGAAAAGCGCTGCAGTGGGTAGCCTGTGCCGGTGGGGATTCTGACGCCGCTGGCGGTAAAAATTGGCGCGGTCTCGTGGATGCCGAAAATGCTTCCGCTGATAGAGAAGTCGGACGTACAACTCCAGCGCCTCACCAAGGGGCGCGTGAGTGTGCTCGACATCGCGGGCCTGCCGAACATCGTCCTGCGGGTACCCGGACGGAAGACCGGAAACATCCGGTCGACACCGTTGCTCTGTGCGCTGAAGGATGACGGGTGGCTGATTGCCGGCTCGTACTTCGGCAATCCGAAGCTGCCCACCTGGGTGCTGAACCTCAGGGCCTGCGAGACCGCGCAGATCGTGCACCGTGGGAAGACGTTGAAGGTCAACTGGATTGAGATCACCGGAACCGAGCGTGATGAGGTCTGGAAGATCATGCTCGACATCTGGCCGAACTTCGCGATCTATGAGGAGCGGACCGATAGATTGATCCCCGTCTTCTTCCTGAGTAAGGTGACCGCCGACTCGTAGTCATCGGCAGGGGCGATCGCAGTGGACATCAATGAGGTGACCGACGAACTGTACGGCCTGGAGCCGGCAGATTTTGTGGAGATCCGCACAGCGCGGGCCAAAGAGGCCCGAGCCGACGGAGATCGCGCACTCGCCAACAAGATCGCGGCACTGCGACGCCCGACCACCGTCGCGTGGATGGTCAACATTCTGGCGCGCGAACGCGCCGAGGACATCAGCAATCTCCTCGAACTCGGCGAGGCGATGCGAGATGCTCAACGGCATCTGGCCGGTGACGATCTACGCGCCCTGACCACCCAGCGTCAACAGGTCGTTCGGGCGATGGCCAAACAGGCCGGTGCATTGGCCGCCGACCACGGATATCAGCCGAGCGAGACTGCGCTCCGCGAGGTCGGGCAGTCCTTGCACGCGGCACTGGCCGATCCCGAGATCGGCGAGTTGGTGCGGGCCGGGCGATTGCTCTCCGCCGTCAGCTACAGCGGGATGGGTCCGGCCGGACTCACGTTGGTCGGCGGAAGTGAACACAAGCGCACTCCCACTCGGGCGTCCCGTGAGGAGATATCGGAGGATGCGCTGATCGAGGCCCGCTCACAGCTCGTCGACGCCGAGGAAGCAGAGCGGGAGGCCGAAGCGATGGCTCGCTCAGCACACGACGACGCGAATCGGGCAACAGCAAATCTGAGCGACGCGTCCGCCCGGGTCGAAGATCTGCGGGTTCAACTCACGCAGGCAGAGCAGGAACTCCAGTTCGCTCGTCGCGCCGAGCAGGTCGCAACCGGCCAGGTGGCGACATCGGACCGGGAGTTGGAGCAGGTCCGCGCACGTGTGGAGAAGCTCCGCAAGCGGCTCGAGGCATTCGCCACCGACTGAGGGCGCAGCAGTGATCGCGGCTGCGCCCCCGTTTGCGTCGTTGGGCGGTCCAGATCTGGTGTTCGCTACTCAGTTGCCGGCGAGTTTGCCGACATTGGACGGGCAGTAGATCGGGACCGCGATGTTGATCAACGTCCGGGCCTTCGAGTCGCTGAGCCCGGTCGAGTCGGCGGTCGAGGTAACCGTGTCGTTCAGGCTCGTCCCGCCCGACAGCTCATCGCAGACCTTCTGTGCCGCGGCGATCTGCTCCTCGCGGGTCCCGAATGTCGCGTCCTGGGTTTCCAGTGTCTCGACATAGGTGTTGTCCTGGATGCTGCCGGCCGCGGTGGAGGCGTTGTCCAGCGCTCTTTCGGCGCTGGAGCGCACCGCGCTGGTGGCCTTGTCGATGTCCTCGCTGCTGCACGCCGCCGCGAACAGCAGACAGCTGACAAATGAAACCAGTGCGACAATCTTTTTCATACCGTCTCCATTCGTTGACGTGCCTGCCGGAAACGATATGCGATCAGCGGTCCTGCTCGTCCGCACCGGCCGAACTGGTGGCCGCGACTTGTCCGGACGTGTCGGGATCGGGCTCGGCCGGGGTGTATCCGATGGCCGGTCTGGCCAGCAGCTCGACCGCCAGCAATGCGAGTACCGCTATGAGAGCGGTCATCATGACCACCAGACCCGAGGGGTAATCCCAGAAGACCAGAACGATGATCGCGATCGCAATGATTCCGACACGCAGCGGCAGCCGGAACCGAGCCGCGTAGATCTCTGCCGGATGGGGGACGCGACCGCTCGCGTTGCCCCGCGCCGAGTTCATTCCCTTGCTGAATCCGCGGCGGATGGCCGCAGCCGACGCGGACGAGCCGGTGAGGTACCCGACCAGTGCGATCACTATGCCCAGGACCGCGACTGCGCGGAGGGCTGTGCGCAACGGCACGACGAGGGTGTCGATCAGTACGGCTGCCGCATCATTCGACATGACATCAGCGGGCACCGCGTCGAGATAAATCGATCGGCCGATGCTGATCGAAATGGCGAGCAGCGCCATCGCGATGGCGACACTGACGCCGAACAACGAGAACGCTCGTCGACGGGCTCCTCGGGGCGCGGCCCAGATTGCGGCGGCACCGACAAGCAAGACCAGGAACGGCAACACCGTGGCGGCCTTGTCCAATGCGGACACCGCGCGCTGCGCCTTGACCAGGTCGGGTGACCGGAAGATCACAAACGACTTGTTGATTTCCGGGATGTTCTTGGCGAAGGTGAAGCCGCGATCGGTCAGGGCTCCGCGGACGTTGTCGATGATCGGTTTCAGTTCGATGCTGACGGTGCCGTCGTTGTCGATCTTGAGTGCCTTGGCGTGATCACCGGTCAGGACAGCGACCAGATTCTCGTGGGCACGCCGGTTGGCCTCGACCCACAGCGTCTTGAACTGATCAGAGGCCAGCAACCGCTGCACGGTCGCATCGATGAACGACCGCGCCTGACCGGCGAGGACCGGTGCCAGGCCCGTCACAGCCGGCGGAACGTTGGGAGCGTTCTCGGTCAGCGCGGTCAGCGCGTCGCCGGTCACCTTTTCGATGTCGGCCTGTTTCATGATCTCGTCGGTGATCTGCGCGGCCAGCTCGTCGTGCAGCACCTTGCTCTCGGCCAGCGGCGTCACCGTTTCGACGTAGTGGTCGGTGTCGAGCACTTCCGCGCGGGCAAATCGGGCCAGTACTGCCGAGTACGTGAGCATTGCAACAAGCACCAAAAGCACTGTGGTGGCGGTCCAGCGCAGGACTCGGTGCTCTCCTCTGGCGGTGGTGCCGCCGGACTGTCCCGGTGGCGTGTCGGCGACTTGGCTGCGCAGCCAGAGAAGTTCTGCGCGCTCCGAATCGTCGAGAGGTTTTCCGACAGGGGATGGCTCCATGGTTTGGTCCTCATATCGTCGGTGGCTGCGAGACGGAACACGCGGATGAGTGGTCGTTCATCAACGCGGCCGACCATCACCGTAAACCGTTGATCGCACGCCGGTGTACGACACGATGGAAGTTCACCCCGAGAAGGTGAGGAAGATGGTGGGCGAGGTGAAGACCACATGAACGATCACCGTGACCGGGACCCAGACGGGCGTGCGCGGCAGTCGCGACCACGAGATGAACTCGGCCGACCGCTGCCCTATGGGTCCGTGGGTGTCGAGCCGGTCTCTGAAGAGCCCCTGCCGCCGGCCGAAACCATCGCCGCGGCCACCGCACTACTCGAACAGGGCCGGCCGTTCTCGGCACACGAGGTGTACGAGGTCCGGTGGAAGACGTGTCCGCAGGCCGAACGAGCATTGTGGCAGGGCCTCGCGCAGGTCTGTGTGGCGTTGACCCATCAGGCGCGCGGCAATCACCGAGGAGCGCGCAGGCTGCTCGAGCGGGCGATCCTGCAGTTGTCGGCGTATCGGGCAACAGCGGGACCGACGTACGGTCTCGACCTCGACGACGTGATCAGCGATGCGCGTGTGGAGATCCTCGGTGTGCGCTGATCCGGGATCAAGTCCAGTGGATTGTGCTGTACCGGACTACTTTTGCGCTGAGAGTGGAACCTGTTGTGGCCGTGCCACCGCTGATCGTGGTGTGCCCTCCAGCGTTTTGCTCAGATCTGCCCGCAGGGTGGTCGCGGAGTCGAGAAGGTAATTCTGGCGGACTTTCCACGGGCTGCGGTCGCCCTGGCGCGGGAAAGAATCGATCGACCGCTGGATGTAACCCGACGTCAGGTCGAGCAAGGGCTTCTCTTTGAGGGAAGGATCGCGTTTGGGGACCACTGCTGCGTAGTCGTTGCGGTCCATGAATTTCAGGACCTTGCACACCAGTCGCGACGTCAAGTCCGCTCGCAACGTCCACGAGGCATTCGTGTAGCCGATGCAGATGGCGAAGTTGGGGACTCCGGTGATCATCGCGCCCTGCCAGACGAACTGTTTCGACAGTTCGACCGGGTTGCCGTCGACCCGCAGCTCGAGACCACCGAATGCCAGAAGTTCCAGACCGGTGGCGGTGACGATCACATCGGCGGGCAACGTCCGTCCGGACTCGAGGACAATGCCTTCGGGGACAACCGAATCGATGTGGTCGGTGACGATCTCGGCGTCACCCTTCTTCATCACCCTGAAGAGGTCGGCATTGGGGATGGCGCACAGTCTCTGATCCCACGGGTCGTACGACGGGGTGAGATGCTCGGCCACCGTGGCCGCATCGCCCAGGATCTTGGTGCTCAGCTTGGTCAGTAATGCACGCGCAGCCTGTGGGCGGCGCTGGCAGAACTGATAGAAGCCGATGCCGAAGAGGATGTTCTTGGTGCGGATCAGTCGATGCGCCACGCGCGGCGGCAGGACCGACCGAAGTTTGTCGGCGATCTTGTCCCGGCTCGGAACCGCGCTGATCCAGGTGGGTGAGCGTTGCAGCATGGTTACGTGGGCAGCCGTCGGGGACATTGACGGGACAAGCGTCACCGCCGTCGCCCCGCTGCCGATGATGACCACCTGCTTGTCGGTGTAGTCGAGGTCTTCGGGCCAGAACTGCGGGTGCACAACGGTTCCGGCGAACGTGTCGAGACCGGCGATGTCGGGGGAGTAGCCCTTGTCGTAGTTGTAGTAACCCGCGCAGGAATACAGGAACCGGCAACGGAGGGTCTGCTCGGCGACGGCCCCCACGGCGTTCGTCTCGCGGGCCGTCAGTGTCCAGAGGGCGTCGGTCGTCGAGAAGTTCGCGGCAACGATCTTGGTGCGGTAGCGGATCTTGTCGTCGATGCCGAACTCGTCGGCGGTCTCCTGGATGTAGCGCAGGATCGATGGGCCGTCGGTGATGGACTTCTCGCCACGCCACGGGCGGAACTGATAGCCGAGTGTGAACATGTCGGAATCCGAGCGAACGCCCGGATAGCGGAACAGATCCCAGGTGCCGCCCATGACGTCCCGGGCTTCGAGGATTGCGTACGACAGTCCCGGGCATTCGGTCTGCAGACGGAACGCCGCACCGATTCCGGACAGCCCTGCACCCATGATCACCACGTCGAGATCGGCCTGTGGCGTGGTGCGCGCGGATTCGTCATTCACTGCGATCGACATGTATCCAGTCTCCGTACTACGTCGCTTCACTACTTGATTCTGTGCGACAACTATTTGATCATGGACGACATGTCCGTGATCCGATCGGCCGGCCTGCGAGGATTTCGGGCACTGGTTGCCGAGCTCGGCGGCGATGCGGAAGACATCGCGCGATCCGCGGGGCTACCGGCCGCTGCGCTCGACAGTGATGATCTGTTGGTCTCGGATCTTGCGATGGCCCACACCCTCGAACTCGCGGCGCAGCAGTTGACCTGTCCGGATCTGGGGTTGAGGCTCGCTGCGCGGCAGGATCTCGGGATGCTCGGGCCGCTTGCGCTGGCGATTGCGAACTCGTCGACGCTGGCCGACGCCCTCGAATGCACGTCGAGGTACCTGTTCGTACACGCCCAGTCGCTGAGCCTGGCGCTGGAGGCCGATCCGTACGAGGTGTCCGGCGTGGTGGCGTTGCGATACGGTCCCCGCGCCGGCCGGGATTCGGCGATCCAGGGCACCGACCTCGGGCTGGGTTTTCTCCATCGATCGATCGAACGACTCCTCGGTGGCAGCTACGGCCTCCGAACGGTGGAACTTCCGTATCAGCCCGAGGCATCCCTCGATCGCTACGAGGAATTCTTCGGAGTGCCGGTGCGGATCAACCGGCAATCGGCCATGCTCCGTGTCCCCAAGAGCATTGCGGTTCGGCCGCTTGCCGGGGCCGACAACAACCTCCGAATGCTGTCGCGGGCGTTTCTTGCCGAGCAGGCGTCCGAGGCCGGCGCTGCCACAGCGCCGCGGGTCCGGGCTGCAGTCCAGCAGGTGCTGGGCACCGCGCCACCCGAGATCGGTTCTGTGGCAAGGCTACTCGCCACCCATCCGCGCACGTTGCAACGCCGGCTCGCCGCCGAGGGAACGTCGTTCTCGGCGATTCTCGACTCGGTGCGTCGCGCAGAGGCGCGTCGATACCTCACGACGACCGACATGCCCATGGGTCAGCTGGCGGCCATGATCGGGCTCACCGAGCAGGCCACGTTCACCCGGTGTGCCCAGCGGTGGTGGGGGAGTACACCCACCGAGGTCCGGAAGGCCGGTGTCACGCAGGCGGGTCTGCCAGCGCCGACCTCGCCCGCTTAGCGAGTTCGACGGTGGCCATCCGCAGATCGGCGGCGGCGATGATCGGCGTGGCGTACCCGACTCGGGTGTACGCGATTCCGCGGGGTGTGACCACGCGAAGGTCGAGGCCATAGCGATCGGCGCCGGTGCACGTGGCCTCGGTGGTGTCGGGGAATCCGCCGAGTCCCTGGGCCATCTCTCTGAGTGAATCGGCGTGGTCGTTGTTGAGGTGCTCGACGGCGCGCCCGGCGCCGGGGGTCACCGGATCGGGGGTGGCGGCGAGATACGCCTCCGCCGTCGCCGAATCCATCCGCCCGTAGCCGCCCACCCATCGAACACGCTCGACTCGCAGGACCCACAGGGCAAAATCGCTGTAGTCGACGTAGTACTTCGCGGCCGGAACCGCGGCCAGGTGTGCCTCGCGTGCCGCGGCGAGTTCGTCGCCGGTCGGTCGCTCGACGTGTCCGGCGAGGGTGATCCGGGCGCTCGCGAGGGGATCGGACTGCGCGTTGGGGGCGACGATGGCGATACTGGCGCGCGGGTTGCCGGCCAGATTCCGGCCGTGCTCGGCCATGTTCGAGACGCACAGGACGGGTGCACCGGCGAGTAATCCGTAGGTGACGAACGAGGCCCAGGGGTCACCGTCGGCGGTCAGACTGGCCAGCGTTCCGGCATTCGTCGATGCCGCGATCGTCTGGGCCTCTTCGGCTGCCGAAGGTCGAGTCGAGTCGACGACCTCGGTGAGAGGTGCTGGAACAGAGGGTGCGTCACCGGGGTCGCCATGATCGAGGGTCATGGTGCGAATCCTACGTGCCCGACGACTGGCCGAATCAGGAGTTGTGCGATGGATGGTAGGAATGGTCGATGAGTTCAGGGCAGACGCGTCCCCCGGTGTCACCGGTGCTGGTTGTGGCAAGCGAAGACGTCGATGCGAGTCGTCGGGCGTACGAATTGCTTCTCGGGGTCGATGCCGGTGCGCCACTGACCGTGGACAACGCGACGATCGAATTGCGTGGCGGCACTTCAGAGAAGGCGCCGCATCGGGCATTGTTCGGCACCGAGGACTTTGCCGCGACCACCCGACTACTGCGTCGGCGCGGCCTGGCGCTCACAGAGACCTCCGCGGGACGCGCCGAGGCCGATGCCGAGCCGTCCGTCGGTGTCATCGAGGCCGGTGAGTCTGCCGTGGTGCCCGGTTCTGAACTGACGTCCGTCGACCACCTCGTGTTCAATTCCGCCGATCGCGATGGTGCGGTGGCGCTTTTTGGTGCAACACTCGGCATGGATTTTCGCCTGGAGCAATCGATTCATGACGGGATCCATCAGCTGTTCTTCCGGGCGCCGACCATGGTCGTGGAAGTGGTTGTCGGGCAGGGTGATCCGGGTTCGGTGACAACTCTGTGGGGTGTTGCGTGGAAGTCGGCCGACATCGACCGCACCCATCTTCGGCTTGTTGCCGCCGATGTTCCCGTCAGTGAGATGCGAACCGGTCGCAAAGCCGGTACTCGCGTCTTCTCGGTGCGCGACCATGCGCTGGGCCTACCGACGCTTGTCATCGACTGACCGTCCCGCACACGCTCCACAAATACAAAGACGCTCCACATACATGTGGAGCGTCTTCGTAGAGACGGAGCGTTTGCGGCAGTGGGTTACAGCGACAGGATCGACGCGGCGGCTGTTCCCGGTGCGCCGTACACCTGTGCGTAGCCGACGCGAGGGTTGCCGGGGACCTGACGGTCGCCCGCTTGTCCGCGGAGCTGCAGCACGAGCTCGTGCACCTGACGGATGCCGGAAGCACCGATCGGTTCACCGTTGGCGATCAGGCCGCCATCGGTGTTGACCGGCATCGAGCCGCCGATCTCGGTGGCGCCCTCGGCGATCAGCTTCTCCTGATCACCGTCGGCACAGAAGCCGTTTTCTGCCATGTGGATGACCTCGGCACCGGCGTCGGTGTCCTGCAGCTGCATGACGTCGACGTCTTCGGGTCCGATGCCCGCCATCTCATAGGCGGCCTTGGAGGCGTAGACGGTCGGTGACACATCTTCGTCGATCGCGGCCCACGTGGCGTGGACCTCGTAGGCACCGTAGGTCCGGGTGCGGATTGCGGTGGAGCGCAAGAACACCGGGGAGCCCGTGAAGCGATGGGCGATGTCGGCGCGGCACATGATGACTGCCGCGGCACCCTCGTCGGGCGCGCAGAACATGTAGTGCGTCAGCGGCCAGTTGAGCATCTGGGCGCCCAAGATCTCTTCTTCGCTGATCGGCTTGCGGCGGAAGGCCTTTGGATTCAGCCCACCGTTGCGGTAGTTCTTCGCCGCGACCTTGGCGAGGGTCTCGACAGAGATGCCGTGATCACGGATGTAGCGGCTGGCCTTGATGCCGAAGAACTGCGTGGTGACGAACTGGCCGTTCTCGGCGTACCAGGCGGGCAGGCCGAGCATCGCCGGATCGGCGGTGAAAGCGCCGCGCGGGTGCTTGTCGGTTCCGACCGCGATCCCGATGTCGTACTTGCCCGAGCGGATGCCGTCTGCGGTCTGCTCGATCGCGCTGGCCGAGGTGGCGCAGGCGTTGAACACGTTGGTGAACGGGATGCCGGTCAGACCGACCAGGCGGGTGACGGCGTCGGTGTTGTCGACCTCGTAGCTGCCGCCGATACCGAACTGGATGTCTTTCCACTGCGCGCCGGCGTCAGCCAGTGCGAGCTGGATGGCGTCGGCGGCCATCTCGATTGCTGACTTGGTGCCGAATCGACCAAATGGGTGCAGACCCACGCCGATGATCGCAACGTCGTTCATGTTCGGACTCCTCGCTCAGCTGTTCTCTGACACCGGCGTAAACGCCCAGGTGATGATCTCGGTGCCGTCTTCCTCGGTGTAAAACGGGATGAAGGTCAGTTCGACGTCCTTGATGGTCGCCAGCTTCTCCGGATCGGCTTCGGTGAGGCGCGCCTCGACGCGAACATCGTCACCGAGCTGGATCAGGCCGACACCAAAGGTTTCGAACGTCGCGGCGGTCTCGCCACCGGCGTAGGGAAGCTTCGGCACAAAACCCTGGGTGGTGAAGGCGATCAGGGTGCCGCGACGGGGAAGTAGAAGTTCCGACATATCAGGCCCGCTGCAGCGTGGGCAGCGGTCCTGCCGTGGCCACGTCGTCGCGCTGCAGGCATCACACCTGCTGCCGATGAGCTGCGCGTTCTCCGCAGGCCAGGTGGAAACGTCGGGCGCGAGCGCCTTCGTCGTCATGAGCCATCCTCCAAGTTCTGGTGCCCCACTCGAGTCCGGAGGGACCCGTGGCACACCATTCACAATAACCGGAAATGCCATTCTCGTCTACGAAAGGCCCGTAACCGCAGGCAACGCGGCACGGCGTGTCGCAGATCGAGGGAACTTCCCTAACTTTTCCCCCGTTCAAGGAACGCAATCGGAGAGCGGCATTCGATGTTTCTGGAATTTGTCATTTTTCCAGTTGCGGAATGTGTACGTTCCCCCAAGTACTTCCCCCGTCTAAGTAAGGAAATTCTGTTGTCTCGACATCTTTCCCGCTCCACCGGACTCGTGATCACCCTCGGAGTCGCGGGCTCACTCTTCTTCGGTTCAGCCGCCGCGGTTGCCGCCCCTCCTGTGGGCGGCCCCGGCCTGGGATCACAAGAATCACCGGTAGTAAAGCCGACGCCGGTCCTGAGCTCGGTCGACAATTTTCGGGACCTCGCCGGTCTCGACGCAGGCTATGTGGGCATCGGTAACAAGCACCTGAACCGGGGTGTGATCTATCGCTCGAATGCGTTGATTGCCAACGACTCCGATCTGGCGACTCTCGGCACACTCGGCATCACAAAGGTCTATGACCTGCGGACGGCAGGGGAGATCACCCCCGGCAAAGAAGATCGCCTGCCGGCCGGCGTAACCCGTACCTGGCTGCCGACTCTCGCAGGTGACATCGCGGGTCAGGTGAGTCAGCTGAAGACCCCTGCGGACTCGGTCGCTTTCATGGAGAACATGAATCGAACCTTCGTGACCGATGCCGAGGTGCGAAAGAGTTTCACGGCCCTGTTCAACGACATCGCGGCGACTTCGGGCGCCCAGGTTATCCACTGCACGGCGGGCAAGGACCGGACCGGGTGGGCCAGCGCCATCCTGCAGAGTCTGGTCGGCGTCTCGCCGCAAACGATCATGTCGGACTACTTGCTGACGAACCAATATTCGGCAGCGTCGATCGAACGCCAGCTCGCGGGGGTCGAGGCGGCACGCGGTCCTGAGGCACGCGCACTGTATTCGCCGCTTCTCCACGTGGAAGCGAGCTACCTGCAGGCGGGGCTGGACCAGTTGAAGGCCAGCTACGGTTCGGTGCAGAACTACCTGCTCAACGGACTCGGGCTCGATCCGCAGACGATCCGCACGCTGGTCGTCAAGCTCGTCGGCTGACCGCGGAACATCCAGGTTGCCGGGGTGGCCTCAACGGCTGCCCCGGCGTCCGGGCGGAACGTTTACCAGTGAACGCCGCCGAGTAGGCGGGCCAGCAGGAGCTGCTCGGATTCACTGCGACCCGATTCGCCCCCTCGGGCGGCAGCCGAATCGGGAAAGACCTGATAGGCCAGGTTCAGGATCCGGAACGCCAGCTTGGGGGTGACGGTGTGCGCGACCGCCCCGAGGTTCCCGATTTTGGTGTTGATCTCGTGCGGCCTGTCGACCAGGGCGGAGATGACCTTGTCTGCCGCCTGCCCCGGACTGATGGTGGGAAATCTGTCGTAAAGCTTGGTCGGCGCGATCATCGGGGTCCGCACCAGCGGCATGTGGATGCCGGTGAACGAGATTCCGTCGCCGAACAATTCCGACGAGACCACGTTGGACCAGGAATCGAGAGCGGCCTTCGATGCGACGTATGCGCTGAATCGCGGCGGGTTGGTCTGCACTCCGATGGACGAGACATTCACGATGTGGCCGCGGCCCTGTTCACGCATTTTCGGCAGCAACCCGATGACGAGCCGGATGGCACCGAAATAGTTGAGTTGCATGGTTCGTTCGAAGTCGTGGAAGCGGTCTTCCGACAACTTCAGGGACCGGCGGATGGATCGGCCGGCATTGTTGACCACAAAGTCGATCCGCTCGAAATCCAGACTCAGTTGTTTGGTGAGAGCGTCGATCGCGTCCAGATCCGACAGATCGCAACCATAGGCGTGCGCCGAACCGCCCTGGCTTTCGATGAGGTCCTTGGTGGCTTCCAATTTCTCGAGCCCGCGTGCGACGAGGATCGGGATGCCACCTGCCTTCGCGACCTTCACTGCGGTGACCAGTCCGATACCCGATGATGCTCCGGTGATCACCACGGTCTTACCTGCCAGGGCATCAACGGTGCGCCGATCGGAGGCGATCGAATTGTCGAGGAACTGCTCCCAGTAGTTCCACAGCGTTGCCGCGTACGAGTCGAGGTCGGGCACCGTGATCCCGGATCCCGCCAGCGCGCTCACGGTGCGGCCGGAGGTGTACACCGCAGGGAAAGAGACGTGGGCCAACACCTCTGGTGGGATCCCGAGTCTTCCGACGGTCTCGCGCAACGCGAGCTGGACGGCACCGTTCCGCAGGGCGGTTCCCAACAATTCGGCCGGTTGAAGTGCGCGGGGCAGTAGCCGGGTGGGGATTCGGTCGGTGACCGACCGATCGAGCGGCAGCGTGAATCGAGGCGCCTTGGCGGCAGCGGCAAAGCTGTTGACCATACGAACGGTGTTCTGTGGTTCGGGATTGACCAGGTGGAACGCTTGCCCGTCCAGGTCGGGGACGTGGGCGAGGTGATCCATCGCTCGAGCGACGTAGTCGACCGGCACGAGATTGGTATCTCCGAGGTCGACGGCGACCAGGGGAACGGCCGAGGCGAGCAGCTCACGCATCCGCTTGATCAACGGGAAGAAGTAATAGGGTCCGTCGATCTTGTCCATCTCGCCGGTCTCGGAATGTCCGACGACGATGGCCGGCCGATAGACGCGCCAGGGAATCGCCGACTCTTGGCGGACGATTCGTTCGGATTCGAACTTGGTGCGGTGGTAGGGGGACGGCAGGTCCTGGCCCTCGTCGAACATGGTCTCGTCGAAGATGCCGCGGTGGTCGCCCGATGCCGCGACCGACGAAACATGGTGGAAGCAGGAGACTTCGAGTGCGCCGGCCAACGACAGCGCGGACCGCGTGCCACCGACGTTGAGCTTTTCGTTACTCTCCGCCGACGCGGTCATGTCATAGATCGCGGCGAGGTGGAAGAAGTGGTTGATCGTGCCCCGGTGCTCATCGATCCAGGCGGCGTCGACACCCAGTTGATCTTCTTGGAGGTCACCGACCACCGGCACCACACGGTCGGTGTTCCAGAGCCGGATCTGTCTGTCGAGTTTGGTACGCGACCCGCTGCGTACCAGGACAAAGATCGTCCCGACACGGTTGTCGAGAAGTTGCCCGACAAGATGCCGTCCGATGAACCCGGTTGCGCCGGTGACGAAATAGGCCACGTGGCCAGCCTAGGTGCACAAACGCCACACGTCTCCGGGTTTCACATACGCGAATCCGGGACCTCCCCATCCGGTGGTCGGCCGGACTACTCGGCAAGCTGCGGCGCCAGGTTTGCGACCATATAGGGGATCGTCAGCACGGTCGGGACGGCCATGGCGGCGGCGACAACCTGGTCGACCCAGACGACGCCGCCGCGTTTGACGACGGAGAGGTTCATGAATGCGGCGTTCTGCCTGAGGCGGTCGTTCGAACCCTGCCAGTCGACCGCGACCACCTTGTCGAGCAAGTTCAGCAGGTCAAAATTCTCGGTCGAGATCTCACCGTAGAGATCATCGGTGATGGTGGCGGCGAGTTCTGCCGGGAATGTCATGCCCAGATCTGCCAGGATCTGACCCCGTTTGTCGGTGTCGCTGTAGATGTCCACGCCATCGCCTGTTCCGGCGGTGATCACGGCGCCCTTCTTGCCGACGATGCCGGGGTACTCGGTTTGGGCGTCAGTGAAGAACTTCTCAGTCTCATCGATAAGTTTCTTTGTCTCGGAGGGCATTCCGACGGCTTTGCCGGTCTGCATCGCGGCCGCCTGCCACGGCACCTGCCCATCGGGGTACTGCTCTTCGTGCAACACCACCGGCGCAATCTTGCTGAGGTTGTTGTATTGCTCCTCGGTCACCGCGGCGTTGACGGCGACGATGAGGTCTGGGTTTGTCGCCAGGATCTTGGGGATGTCGGCATTCAGATCGGAACTGGCTTTCGGCAGCACAACCGGAACGGTGTCGCCGATCAGTTCGTCGTTCCAGGGTTCGACAACACGCGTGGCCTCCGAACCGGTGAGCGGACTCATCGTGGTCGGCACGATGCCGAGCGCCAGAAGGGTGTCACCATCACCCGGTCCGACCGCCGCCACGCGAGTGGGTTCTTTCTCGATGGTGACCGGTCCGAAGTTCTGCTCGATGGTGACGGGCAACGCGCCATGCTCGGCAGTCATCGACGCCGACGAGTCTTTGTCCTCATCGAGTGAGGAGCATCCGGTCGCTCCGATGAGTGCGGCCACCGTTGCGATGACACGCATTGATACGGCTGATCGCCGGCTCTTCCAGTGCACTGATCCTCACCTCAAAGGCTTGGGCAGCCTGAGAATACCGCGCCTGACTGCGAAGCGGCCGAAGATGCCACTTTCGGCCGGGACGGACGCAGGCCGTGGCAGGATCGGAAACCGTGACCAGGAGCGCATCGTATGTCCGGGTTTGTGTGGCCTATGTGATCGCCCTGGTTGTGGCGGCATCGTGGCTCGGGTGGGGTCCGACGACCGATGTGCTGTGGCTCGACACGCTGATCGCCGACGTTCTGGGAACCCTGGTGATCTTCGGCTTCAGCCGTCGATACCGGAACTCGAGTTTCTATGACGCCTACTGGAGTGTGGCCCCGCCACTGATGTTGTTCTACTGGTGGTATGCCGGCGGCCTCGGGGCGGACGAGATTCAATGCTGGCTTGTTTCCGTTGTCGTGGTGGTCTGGGCGGTCCGCCTGACGGTGAACTGGGCGTGGTCATTCCCGGGCCTGCACCATGAGGACTGGCGGTACGGGATGCTCCGTGACCAGGCCGGCCGGTTTTCTTTTGTCGCCGATCTGGTTGCCATCCATCTGATTCCGACCGCTCAGGTGTTCCTCGGGATGATCCCCGTCTATGTGGCGGTGACCACCTCAGGCGACAACCTGCTGTGGCTCAGCGGGATTGCGTGCGCCCTGGGGCTGTCCGCGGTGCTCCTCGAATTGGTTGCCGACGGCCAGATGCGTCGATTTGTCAGTGATAGAAGCCCCGGTCAGACCATGGATCAAGGCCTGTGGAGCTGGTCGCGGCATCCGAACTACTTCGGAGAGTTCAGCTTTTGGTTCGCGCTCGCGCTGTTCGGAGTTGCCGCGTCGCCCGCCGATGTGTGGTGGCTGTTCGCCGGTGCGGCCACAATGCTCGCCATGTTCCTGGGTGCCAGTATCCCGATGATGGAGGAGCGGAGTCTGCAGCGTCGGCCCGGATACCAGGATGTGATCGATCGGGTGCCCCGATTTGCCCCACGGCCCCCACGCAAGGTGACCGTGTGAGCCGCAGACGAGTGGTCGTCGCCGGATTGGGTGACAGCGGTGTGCTCACCGCCATCCACCTCGCCCGGCACTGTGAGGTGGTGGGGATCTCGGTCAAGCCCGGCCTGGTCAGTGGCCAGGAACTGGGTTTGCGGATCAGTCGTCCGGATGCCTGGGCTCGTGACTATCGCGTCGACTTCGAGCGATTCCGCGGACTCGACCGGGTGCGGACCATCCACGGAACGCTGACCGGGCTCGACATCGGAGGGCAACGTGTCACCATCACCGATCCGGACGGATCGACGGCCATCGAGGACTACGACGCCCTGGTGATATCGACCGGTGTCACCAACGGATTCTGGCGGCGTCCGACGGTGCAGACCAGCGCCGACATCGACGACGAACTGCGGCAGGCACACGACATCGTCGCGCGCGCACGCTCTGTCATCGTTGTCGGGGGCGGTGCGGCAGCAGTCAGTAGCGCCGCGAATATCGCCGCCAGGTGGCCGCGCACCCGCGTCGACCTCTATTACCCCGGTGAACGTGCGCTGCCGCAACACCACCCGCGCACCTGGCGCCGTGTCGGGGACCGCCTGGACGATCTCGGGGTGAACCGGCATCCGGGGTATCGCGCGTTGTTACCCAACGGTTTTGAGTGTGACCGGATCACCGGGGGTGTGGTCCGGTGGACGACAGGTCAGATGCCGGCCGAAGCCGACGCCGTGGTGTGGGCGATCGGTCGGACGCGTCCGAACACCGACTGGTTGCCCGCCGAGATTCTCGACGGTGACGGATTCGTGCGGGTCGACAGCCGGCTGAGCGTTCCCGGCTGCCCCGGGGTGTTCGCCGTCGGTGACGTCGCCGCCACCGACCGGCTTCGCTCGTCGGCGCGCAACCGAGCCGACCGTCTGGTCGCGCACAATGTCCGGGCCCACCTCGACGGCCGTCGACTCAAGTCCTATCGGCCGAAGGACCATCGTTGGGGTTCGGTCCTCGGGCCACAGCCCGATGGTCTCGAGGTCTTCGCGCCGACGGGCTACGCGTTTCGATTCCCGGCGTGGTCCATCGACCGGGTGTTGCAACCCTGGATAGTCAGGCGCGGGATCTACCACGGAGTGCGCGACACACACTGATGGCGAAATCAGCCGACCCCGCAACATCGGTGAGGATGGTGCGGGGTCGGAAAACTGATGGTGGAGCAGCGACCTCGGTGCCCGGTCAGCGATCGATCAGGGCAATCCGGCGAGGATGAACCGAAGAATGTCCATCGCCCACACGTTCGTGTTCAAGAATGCGTCGATGGCGGCGTCGATTGGTGAATACAACTGAAAACCAGCTCCTCCCGGAATGTGACCGCAGCCCCCGGATGTTCGAGGGCTGCGGAACGACTTGTCGTTGGAGACATTACGCGACCGTAGATGATCGTGACGATCAGGTTGGGGTGATATTGCTTCCGACAGAACGTGCAGGACAGATGTCGGCTGCTTCACCGTATGAAGCATTGGTGGTGTGACCTCACGGAAGGCAACGTGAGAGAGTGTCGGAGATCAATGGTCGATTTGTCAGGGCTGTACGTCTCGCCGGGCGTGTCTGCGCGATTCGGTACGGAACGGTAGGGAGTTTGCATGGGTGAGACGACGACGGATGTCTGGGAAGCGATGTCGACCGCTCGCACGATCCGGAGATTCACCGACGAGCCGGTCGACGACGCCACGCTGGCGCGTTGCCTGCAAGCAGCCTCATGGGCGCCGTCGGGTGCCAATGCGCAGGCGTGGCGTTTTGTGGTGTTGCGTTCGCCGGAGCTGCGGGCGGTCGTGGCCAAGGCAGCCAAGCATGCGCTAGATGTGATCGAGCCGGTGTACGGGATGACGCGGCCGGCCGATGACGACAACGGTCGCCGGGCCCGGAACAACCGGGCGACGTACGAATTGCATGACCGGGCCGGGGAATTCACGTCGGTTCTCTTTGTGCAGGAGAAATTCACCACGGCCTCCGAGCTGTTGCTCGGTGGCTCGATCTTCCCGGCGATGCAGAACTTCCTGCTCGCTGCGCGGGCTCAGGGCCTCGGTGCGTGCCTGACCAGCTGGGCGTCCTACGAGGGCGAAGCGCTGTTCCGCGAGGCTGTTGGCGTACCGGCGGACTGGATCGTCGCCGGTCACGTGGTGGTGGGATGGCCGCGTGGTCATCACGGACCGGTCCGCCGAAAGCCGCTGAGCGGCATCGTGTCTCTGAACCACTGGGACGAAGATGCGGGTGCGCTTGCAGAGGGACCATATCCGGTGGGCTGACGGGCCGCGTCAGCCCGCGCGGTGCAGTTCGAGCATGGTGATCTCCGGAGGAGCGCCCACTCTGACCGGTGGTCCCCACGCGCCGGCACCGCGTGTCGTGTAGAGAACCGTGTTGCCGATCTTGTCGAGGCCCGACACCGAAGGTTGTTGCAGGCGAACAAGATAGTTGAACGGCCACATCTGGCCTCCGTGGGTGTGGCCCGAGACCTGCATGTCGATCCCGAGATCCGAGGCTTCGAATGCCTGACGCGGCTCGTGTGCCAGCAGCAACGCAAACGTGTTGGGGTCTCGACCGTCCAGGGCGGCGGGCAGGTCGGGTTCGTACGGCGCCGGAGACGAGTAGTCGTGGATTCCGACGATGTCGATGCTGTGCGCTCCTCGTTCGATCGATGCCCGCTCGTTGCGTAGTGTCCGAATGCCCAACCGATCCCACGTGTCGAGCCAGCGTCCGCCGTCGTCGGCATAGAACTCGTGGTTGCCGCTGACGCCGTACACACCCAACGGGGCCGACAGGTCCGCGAGTGGTTCGAGGTCGGAAGCGACCTGTGCGACGGTGCCGTCGATGAGGTCGCCGGCGATGAGGATCAGATCCGGCTTCTGTTCGTTCACCAGATCGACGACTCTTCGCGTGAATCCGACACCGCGAGCCGGACCGACATGCAGGTCGGACAGCAACGCGACCCGGAGTCCGTCGAACTCCGCGGGAAGGCGGGGAAGTGTCACCTGGGCGGTGACGACCTTCGGTTGAGCCGCGACGACGACGCCATAGGCCGTGGTGATCAACGCCCCGACAACAACCGCGGCGGTGGTGACCCGGACGACCATCAGACGGGTACGTCCGGTCGTCGGCCCGGCACCAGGATCTTCCGACCCGCCGGATCCAGTTGTTGATCGACGCCTGCGCAGAGCGCTGACCACCCGGGCGATCCCTGATCCGGCGGAGATCAGGAGCAGACCGAGAATCAGATAGAAGGCGACTCCCAGCCATACCCACCCGGCGTACCCGGGTGGCCGGACCCAGGAGGTGTCGAACTGGTCGCCACTCCCGATGCCGATGACGGTGAGCACCCACAGCACCACCAGGGTGCCATCGACTATCGGTCTCCACGGGTGCGGGAGAGCTGTCGCCCGGACGAGCCGACGATGAAACCAATAGGTCAACAGTGCGGTGGCAGCCGCGAAGATCAGCAGTCGTGTCATCGGCGCGGCCGGGGTGGGTGCTGGTGCCTGGTGAGCTCGTTCATGTCCAGATCAGGCTAGCGTTGCCGCAGATTCACTCCGTACACGTGTGGCCCACCGGATCAGATCCGATGGGCCACATGGTGAGGCGTTGTCTACGAGGTGTGCTCGAGCTCGTAGCGACGGCGGTATTCCTCTTTGGAGGTCACTGCGGTGTCGACGTCCGTGGCGCGTGCACGCAAAGCGCCCACGGTCGCCTGCTCACGCGAGATGTGCTTGAACGGGTCCCAGTCGAAGAACCGTGCCACGTTGCCGAAGGTGATCTTGTCGATCTCCTCGTCGGTGCAGTTCGCTTCGTCGAGTTCCTTCTTGAGCACCTCTGGCGAGTGGGGCCAGGTGGAGTCCGAGTGCGGGTAGTCGCACTCCCAGGCGATGGTGTCGATTCCGAGCCGGTCCCGATTGCTCAGTCCACTCGGTTCGGTGATGTAGCACGCCAGGAAGTTCTTGCGCCATACATCCGTTGCGGTCATACCCTTCGGCAGGAAGTCCGAGCCCAGCCATTCGGCCTGGTTGTCGAGA
Source organism: Nocardia sp. 348MFTsu5.1 (assembly GCF_000383535.1). Taxonomy (NCBI): domain Bacteria; kingdom Bacillati; phylum Actinomycetota; class Actinomycetes; order Mycobacteriales; family Nocardiaceae; genus Nocardia; species Nocardia sp. 348MFTsu5.1. The sequence goes on along the minus strand of NZ_KB911515.1, from coordinate 95,224 downwards.
TGGCGTTCGACACGGTCCAGCCACGGCGCAACCCAGCCGACTCCACCCTCGCTCATCGCGATCTTGAGATCCGGGAACCGCTGGAAGGCTCCGCTGAGCAGCATGTCGTTGGCTGCAATGGTCGAGATGAGTGGCGTCAGAACCATCATGTCGTCGAGGTTGAAGCCCTCGGGGCGCTTGAGCAGGCTGAAGCCGCCACCGATGTGCAGGCTCAGGACGATGTTGTGTTCCACGCACGCCTTGAACATCGGATCCCAGTATCCGGACTTGAAATCGGGATAGCCCGAGCCATAGGGGGTCTCGGGAATACTGATGGAACGGCAGCCCATCGCCGCGAGCCGATGGATCTCCTTGACCGACTCTTCGGGGTCGAAGAACGGGATGATACCGATCGGGATAAAGCGGCCGGGATGAGTGGTGGGGACCTCGCCGACCACCCAGTCGTTGAATGCCTTGCAGGCCGCGAGGGACAGCTTCTTGTCCGGCAAGCTGGCCAGGTGGGTGCCCGCGAAACCCGGGAACGTGGCGAAGAGTGTGGCCGCGAGGGTGCCGTTGGCATCCATGTCGCGCACTCGCATGCTCATGTCGTAGACGCCGGGCCGCATTTCCGCGTAGCCCGTGGGGTCCATGCCCCATTCCTTCTTCGGCCAGGAGACGACGGCGTTGAGGCCGGAGCTGCCGACCACCTGGTCCTGGAACAGCCAGGCCTGCACCTTGGGGTTGCGCGGATTGGCCGTCAGCTTCGGCGCATGTTCCATGAGACTCTTCGGAAAGTGCTTTTCAAAGATGTCGGCAGGTTCGACCACGTGATCGTCAATGCTGACCATCACCATGTCGTCAATATTCATCAGAGTCCTCTCGTACTGGGCAGCAGTGCCCCGGGGGCAGGCTTATGAGAACGATACTCTCATTCGCAGAGAACATGGATCTTTTCGGCTGAACCAAGTCCGATTTTCGATACGGATCAATCGTGGACGCAATCGCTGCAGTCGACTCTACTGTAAACCATTCGATAGTGTGATGGACTCGCCGGACTGGCAACGGCCGACGTCAGAAACCAGGTAGAGGACGGCGTTGGCCACGTCTTCGGGTTCCAGAAGGCCCGGTCGTGGACGACCTTGTGAGAACACGGATTCGGCGTCTTCCCAGGTGGGTTCGTCGAGGTCCGGGCGAATCATGCGGTACACGGATCGACTGTGGAGCATCTGCGTGTTCACCCCGGACGGGAGAACCGCGTTCACCGTGATGCCGTATTCCGCGACCTCATGCGCCACCGTCTTCACCAGTGCGACGACCCCGGCCTTGGCTGCGGCGTAATGGCCCGAGTTGACGGCTCCGGTGCCGGCGACTATCGACGAGGTGGCGACGATTCGGCCCGCCCGGCGATCGATCAGATGGGGCAGGGTTGCCCGAAATGTGTTGAAGACGCCGGTGAGGTTGATGTCGAGCATGGTCTGCCAGCGCTGTGTGGACATGGTTGCGATCGAGCCGACGGTGGCGATTCCGGCGTTGGCCACCACGATGTCGATGGGGCCGATCACGGTCATCGCCCGGTCGACAAGGTTTTGCAGTGCCGGCAGATCGCGTACGTCCGCGGTATCGGAAAGGCAACGCCGGTCGAGTGATTCGACCAGACGGACCGTTTCCCCGAGGTCGTCCGGGGTGGCCGCGGGGTAGTCGACCTCTTCCACCGGCGCGGCGATATCGCACATCACGATGTCCGCTCCCTCTCGGGCCAGGGTCACCGCATGCGCCCGCCCTTGCCCCCGTGCGGCTCCGGTGACGAAAGCGACCTTGCCTTCGAGTGCTCCCATGTCGATGTACCTTTCGCCGCCTGCGGTCAGGGTTCGGGTCGACTCAAAATCCCGATACGACCATGTAGACCGCAACGGTTTCCGGAACTCATCGCCGGCGGGTCAGCGCGGCGTGGCAGGCGGATCGAGCATCGGTACGAGAAATTGCCAGGCGAGCGCGGACAGTTCTTCGTCGCTGTCGAGGTCGACGACGTGGCTGGGGATGGCCAGAAACGACGCGGACACCCGCACCATCATCTCGGCGACCAGGTCGGTGTTCAGATTTGCCGAGACGTTGCCCACACGTTGTTCCAGGCGGAGTTGTGCGGCCAGGAACTGACGGACGGTGGCGAGCATCAGTCCGTCGTCGCCGACCATCGACCCGGCGATGAGGTTCGGTTCGGCCGACATGAGTCCGCCGATCATCGGATTGCCGCGGATCGCGCGCAGCGAGCTCACGAATCCGAGCACCACTCGGTCGGCGGCTGTTTCGGCTTGCTGGATGTCGATGAGGAATTGATCGAAGTATCGGCGGAATTCGCGGAGTATCACCTGTTCGACCAGTTCGTCCTTGGTGGCGAATCGTCGGTAGACGGTGATCCGGGACAGGCCCGCGCGGCGGGCCACGTCCTCCATCGACGACCGCTGGATCCCCATCCGGCAGAACTGTTCGTACGCCGCATCGAGCAAGCGGGTCCGGGTTCGATCGCCATTGTCCGCCTGCTCCAGCGCTTGATCGAAGGCGCGTTCGATCAAGGACTTGGGCTCAGGTGATCGGGGGCTATCGGTTGGCGCAGATGCCACAAGCCCTCCTCGTCTGGTGATCCGGTTCTCGTCATGATCATAATCCTGCTTGCACTCTTGTGATGCGCGACACACTCTGCTACGAATGATACAGAGAAACGATTGGTGTTTCATTGCAACTGAAATAGGGACGGGACAACCGAAAATGGACAAGCTGAACAGGCGCGCTGTGCTGAAGGCAGGTGGGGTTGTGGGGGCCGCCGGGGCAGTTGCGTTGGTCGCGCCCTCGACGCCGTGGACGTGGTCGCCGGCAGGTTCGGTACCCGGCGTCGGGGGCGGGGCCGATCCGCGCGGTGTGTGGGATGTGGAGGCGGATCCTGTTGTCGCGGGCCTTCTCGAACGTGGTGAGGTACCCAAAGTCAACGAGTTGTTGCGCAACTGGACAAAAAATGGTCAGCCATTGCCCCAGGGGTTGCCCACGGAGCTGCGTGACTTCATGGAGCAGGCCCGCCAACTACCGGACTGGGCTGATCAGCAAAAGCTCGCTGACGCAGTGAGATTCAACCAGAAGCGGGGCACATATCTCGGTGTCATCTATGGATTCGCCAGCGGAATGATGAGCACGGTCATCCCCCGGGAAGCCCGCGCGGTCTATTACTCCCAGGGCGGTGCGGACATGAAGGACCGCATCACCAAGACCGCCAAACTCGGCTACGACATCGGATCCCTCAACGCTTATCAACCCGACGGCGAAATGGTGGTCACGTGCGTGAAGACCCGATTGGCGCACGCGGCCGTGAGGTACTTGCTCCCCAGGTCTGCGCACTGGGTGAACTCGGCTCCGGAGGAGATCCCGATCAGCCAGGCTGACATCATGGTCACCTGGCACAGCCTGCCGACAACCGTCATGCGCAATTTCAAGCGGTGGAACGTGCCGATCGCGGCCGACGAATCCGCGGGCTTTCTGCATTCCTGGCAGTTGAGCGCCCACCTGCTCGGCGTGAGAGACGAGTACATCCCGGCCTCGTGGGCGACTGCCGAGTCGCAGGCGCAGCAGGTGCTCGACCCGATTCTCGCGCCGACTCCGGAGGGCATCAAACTCGCCGACATGCTGCTCGACCTCGGCATGAACCTGGATCTGACGCTGTTGAGCCGGCCCATTCTCGGCGCGTTGACGCGATTCATGCTCGGCGACAAGATCGGCGACTGGCTTCAAATGCCGACCGAACCGGTCTGGACGCCTCTGCTGGAAACCGCGTGGGGTCCATACGTGACCGTGCGAGAAGGCCTACTCGACCTGGGTACGCCCAAAGAGGCGTACTGGCTGATCGACGAGTTCCTCCGCCAGTTTGTCCTGTTGTACATGTCGGAGTTGAGAATGCCGATCAACATCACCATCCCGGTGGGCAATAATCCGCAGTACAAATAACTGATCGGGTCGCTATTCAGGACCGTATCTGTCCTCGTGGTGTGCAAGTCTGATTTCGGAAAGACCACTGCACACCACGTTAGGGGCGAACGTCATGACTCGCGAGTTTCAGGTGACTTTTGACTGCGGTGATCCAGGTGGGTTGGCCGCCTTCTGGGCCGATGTGCTGGATTACGAAATCCAGGGTCCACCACCGGGATTCGATTCCTGGGAGGCGGCCTTGGATGCGCTGAACATCCCACCCGAGCGACGCAACGACGCATCGGCAGTCGTCAGCACCGATGGGAGCGGGCCCCGGGTCTTCTTCCAGCGTGTCCCGGAGGGCAAGTCGGTCAAGAATCGGGTTCATCTCGACGTTCGTGCTGCCCCGGGTTTGGCCGGCGATGAACGGATGTCGGCACTGGAAGCGGAATCAGTCCGACTGGTGGCACTCGGGGCGACCCGTATCCGGCGGTTTGAACCCGATCCACCACTAGGTGGCGGGCACATCGTCATGACCGACCCCGAGGGCAATGAGTTCTGTCTCGATTGAATGAGTCGCGCTCACATTGTCCCTGTTGCCGGTGCCGCTGATGGTGCACAGGGGAATGGGCAGTCGCCGCACACGCCGCCGGCCGGTGTTCGGTAGAAGAGGCAGCAACTACGTCGACGATGGGTGTTCGGCTCCAGTGTGAGCTGAAGACGAGGATCGTTGAGCAGTGCGGTGACCCACCGTGAATTGGTGTCGCCGGTGACGCCTGCGGCGCCGAGAAGTGCGGATGTGGTGTTGCCCCAAAGTAATCCGGGCGCGACGATGTCTCGCCATGCCTCGATGCAAGGATCGATGTGGTTGTCCAGGACCTCGGTCCGCGCCGATCGGCCCATCCGTGGCTCTTCGATGTGAAGCTGCAGTGAGCCATTGACGGAGCGCCACAACAGTTCTTGGGGTCCGATACTCACACACCGTCCGTCCACCTGGCGGGTTCCGGCCGCAACGGACCACAACCGGGCCGCAAAGCCGAAGAACAGCGTGGAGGCGGCAACCCGTATCTCGTCGACGTCGAGCTGCCGAGCGACCTCCTCGACAACACGATCCCGGACCGCAGGCCGGCGGAGCGTCGCGGTGGGCTGCCAATCATCGTCGGCCACCGGTCCGGTTCCGAGTGTGAAATACATTCCTGATTCCGACAGCCGGGCGAGGAGCATCGCGGCATCCGAAGAGCTCTGACCGAATGCGTTGGTGGCTTGCATGATCCGGCTCCTCTTACGTGTCTTTGCGACTCGCTGAATCTAACACAACGACAACACCCCGCCTGCCAGTGGCAAGCGGGGTGCGATCGTCTACGAAATCAGCTCAGGTCGAACCGGTCGTTGTTCGCGACCTTGACCCACGCGGCGACGAAATCGTTGACAAACTTATCGGCCGCATCCTGCTGTGCGTAGACCTCGGAGATCGCGCGCAGCTGAGAGTGCGAACCGAACACCAGATCTGCGGCGGTCGCGGTCCACTTGGGCGCGCCGGTTTTGCGGTCGGTCCCTTGGTAGACATTCTCATCTGTCTCCGAGGTCTTCCACTCCGTGCCGATATCGAGCAGGTTGACGAAGAAGTCATTCGTCAACGTTCCCGGACGGTCGGTGAACACACCGTGCTTGGTGCCCCCGTGATTGGTGTCGAGAACACGCAGACCACCGAGGAGCACGGTCGTTTCCGGTGCGGTCAGGTCGAGCAGGTAGGCCCGTTCGAGGAGCAACTGCTCCAGTGGTGCCTTCTCTCCGGTGCGCGAGTAGTTCCGGAACCCGTCGGCCCGGGGCTCGAGCACCGCAAACGACTCGACATCGGTGTTCTCCTGGGAGGCATCTGTCCGGCCGGGGGCGAACGGCACGGTCACGGTCTGTCCGGCAGCCTGTGCCGCCTTCTCCACCGCCGCCGAGCCCGCCAGGACGATCAGATCTGCCAGCGAGATCTTCTTGCCACCCGAAGCCGAGCCGTTGAAGTCCTGCTGAATCTTTTCGAGGACCGGAAGCACCTTGGACAGTTCCGCGGGTTCGTTGATCTCCCAACCCTTTTGGGGTTCGAGGCGAATACGTGCGCCATTGGCCCCACCACGCTTGTCGGTACCGCGGAAGGTGCTCGCCGACGACCATGCCACGTTGACCAGCTGTGACACCGACAATCCCGAATCGAGGACCTTGCTCTTGAGAGATGCGACATCCTGGTCGTCGACCAACGGGTGATCGACTGCCGGAACCGGATCCTGCCAGAGCTGCGGCTCGGGAACCCAGGGACCCAGGTAGCGCGTCGCCGGGCCGAGATCACGGTGGAGCAACTTGTACCAGGCTTTTGCGAAAGCCACCTCGAGTTCTTCGGGGTGATCCAGCCACCGGCGGGTGATCGCACCGTATGCGGGGTCCTCACGCAGCGACACATCGGTGACCAGCATGGTCGGGGCGCGTCCCGGGCCACCGAACGGATCGGGGATGGTACCGGCGCCGGCGCCATCCTTTGCGGTGAACTGCCAGGCTCCGGCCGGACTCTTGGTCAGTTCCCACTCGAATCCGTACAGGTTCTGAAGGAAGCCGTTGCCCCACTGGGTAGGGGTCGCGGTCCACACCACTTCGAGGCCGCTGGTGACGGCGTCTTCGGCTTTGCCCTTGCCATAGGCGCTCTTCCAGCCCAGACCCTGCTGTTCGATCGGAGCACCCTCGGGCTCCGGGCCGACCGTCTCGGCGGTTCCGGCACCGTGCGTCTTGCCGAAGCTGTGCCCACCGATGATCAGCGCGGCGGTTTCCTCGTCGTTCATCGCCATGCGCTTGAATGTTTCGCGGATGTCGTGCGCGGCGGCAATCGGGTCCGGTTTACCTTCTGGACCTTCAGGATTCACATAGATCAGGCCCATGGTGGTGGCGCCGAACGGCTTGGCCAACTCACGCTCGCCGGAGTACCGCTTGTCGGTACCCTTCCATTCGGTTTCCTCGCCGAAGAGGATCTCTTCGGGTTCCCAGATGTCGGGGCGGCCGAATCCGAAGCCAAATGTCTTGAAACCCATTGACTCGAGCGCCGCATTGCCGGCGTACACCAGAAGGTCGGCCCACGAGATCTTGTTGCCGTACTTCTGTTTGACCGGCCAGAGCAGGCGGCGCGCCTTGTCGAGGTTGGCATTGTCGGGCCAGCTGTTCAGTGGCGCGAACCGCTGTGCGCCCTGACCGCCGCCGCCCCGGCCATCGAAAATGCGGTAAGTGCCGGCGGCGTGCCAGCTCAAACGGATGAACAGGCCACCGTAGTGCCCGTAGTCGGCGGGCCAGAAGTCTTGCGATGTCGTCATCACCGAGATGACGTCGGCCTTGAGCGCTTCGACGTCGAGCTTCGCGAACTCGGCTGCGTAATCGAAGTCTTCGCCGAGTGGGTTGGCCTTCGACGATTGGGCGTGCAGCACGGAAAGGTCGATCTGCTCGGGCCACCAGTCTTTGTTTGTCAGTGGTGCCTTCCCCTTGGGCGTAGGGGAGTCGATGACCGGATTCTCGCTTTCAGAAGCCACGGTATTCCTTTCGGACGGTAGTGAATTGGGCTGCGATCACTGGATGCGATCGGGTATTGCGGCGGGTTCGGTGCAGTTGGGACATCGACCCCAGTAGATGACCTCGGCCTCATCGAGAACGAAGCCATGGTCGTCGGAGGCTGTGAGACAAGGACGTTCGCCGGTTGCGCAATCTGCGTCGGCGATGGCACCACATATTCGGCACACGACGTGGTGGTGGTTGTCGCCCACTCGGCTCTCGTAACGGGCGACATGACCGGCGGGCTGTATCCGGCGAACCAGTTGCGCGGTGGTCAGCGCGTTCAGGACGTCGTATACAGCCTGGCGTGACACGGTGGGCAGAACTGCACGTACCACATCGAAGATGGTTTCGGTGTCGGCGTGTGGATTGCCATGGACAGCGTCCATCACCGCTATTCGCGGCCGGGTGACCCGAAGGTCTGAGCCGCGTAGCCGATCCGCGTTGTCCGGTGTGGGGGCCACGACTCCACGTTAGGCAAGTTCGCAGCCGTCAGTGTGGTGTTTTCTGGAATCAGTAAAAATAAAACGTGAACATCCGTGGTCGGAGCCAAGAATCATCGCGATTTGATCACTTGTAGATGGTCATGCGCGGCCACGGTGGCTGTTTGAATACCGCGGCTGTCCCCAATGTCGCGGCGACGAGCCCCGTGACAACCCCGATCATTGCGATTCGCCCGGAGTCGATGGCCGGTGTCCAGACGGTTTCACCGTTGGTGATGGTGTACAGCCCGACTGGGGTCGAACCACCTCGTAATGTGCGGCGCGACACCGGGATCACGGTCGTCTGGTCTTCAATCCTGACCGGCTCGCCGTACTGGAGACGGGGTCCCGCCGGGATCTGTTTCATCGGCTTGTCACCATGCTGGTTCGCGTCGGTCATCGGACAGTCCTCGCGGTCAGGTGTGTGCAGATGCTGTCGGCCCACGTCGTGATCTCGTCCACGTTGCGGTAGTCACCATCCTCGGCGTGCAGAGCCCTCATTGCGAGGCGCTCGGCGAAGTTCAGAACGGAGCGGTCGATTTTCCCGCCGAACATGTGGTGCTCGACCGCCCATGGAACGGTGGCCCACTTCGAGCTTTCGGCCTTGTCGGCAGGTGTGACCGGACCGCTGGAAAACAACCACACCGGGCGATCTTCGAGGTACATCAGTTCGCGGTCGACGAGTTTGTCGGCGCTCTTGAGCCATCGACCGAAATAGATTGCACTGCCCAGAACTACGGCGTCGTAGTCCATCACCGTGTCGACATCATTTGTGTCGAGCACCGTGACCTCGGCATCGACGCCACGCTCTTTCAGCCCGGTCGAGAGATCCGAGCCCAACTGCGTACCGATCTCGCGGGTTGCCCCGTGCTTGCTGGCAGTGGCGACGAGAATTCGCATTCTGCTCCCTGGTCGGTAGGCGGTTGCTGTCCACCTTGCCCGCCGAATGGAACGGGCGCCAGAGCAGATGTGCCCCAATCGCAGTTCTTCACCCCATTTTTACTCATCTCGGTTTACGCGCCGCGTGCGCGAAGGCTGCCATCGACGGGTACACCACCGAGTAGCTGAAGTCTCCGGAGGGCTCGGGGGTGGCACCCCACCCGGGGCGGTCGTGGCGGCGGTTGATCCACACTGAGTCGAGTCCGTGGCGTTTCGCTGGGACGTGATCATGGAACAGGCTCTGCGCCACATGGAGCAGTCGCTCTCGTGGGATGCCCATCTCATCGAGCGTGGCATCGAGCGCGTCGAAGTGGTTGGCCGCTGGTTTGTATGCGCCCACGTCCTCGGCGGTGATGATTCTGTCGAACTCGACATCAAGCCGGACGTTGCTGCCCGCGAAGCCTTCGCGGTGAACGTTGGACAGGATGATCAGCTCGTAGTCTTCGGCCAGGGAACGCAGCGCGGCGGGTGAATCCGGGAAGGCCGGCCACGACGGAACCGAATCACCCAAGCGCGCAGCCCATTGCCGGGAAACGTTCACTCCGAGGTCGTGTCCGGTGCGACGAAATGCGTTGGCCAGGATCGTCGGGTACAGAGCGGTTGGCCATTCGCGCTCGGCTTCGGCTTCATTGTCGGCGTATGCCAGTAGGAGCTGTTCGTCGGACAGGTCGAGTCCGGCCTCGGACGCCCAGGGGGCGAGCACGGCGGCGATGCCGGCCTCCCAGTCGATGAGCGTTCCGTAACAGTCGAAACTCAGGGCGTCGTAATTCGCGAAGTTCACGAGTCAGCTCCCGTTCAGGTGGTCTCTCGTCCGCCTCAGAGCATAGTTATGCACCCCGATGTAACGGCAGTGAGTGCACACTGGAGAACAACGTCCATGAGGAGTGAGATCTATGAGTGCCAACGGGCCATTCGGCTTCGATCCCGAAGATATCGACCGCATCGCGCGCGAAGCCGGTGACGGGCTCCGCGACCTGTTCGGCCAGGTGGCCAAAGGTGTGTCGAAATCGGGCGCTGAACAGCAATTCATGTCGTTCTTGAGCGAGTCCGGGTTCGGTAATTCCGGCGCCAGGGCCAAACCTTCCGCACCCACCCGCGAAACGGCGGGCGACACCGGTGACGGTGTGTGGGCGATCTACACGGTCGACGAGGATGGCTCCGCACGCATCGACCAGGTGTACTCATCGGAACTGGATGCGCTGAGGGCACACAAGGACAATCTGGACCCTCAGCGGAAGGTCCGGTTCCTGCCGTACGGCGTGTCTGTCGGTGTGCTCGACGACTCCGGTTCCTAGATCAACCCAGCTGTGCCGCGGCTAGCATGAACAAGTATGAGAAGGCGTACGGTAGCCGCGCTGGTGACTCTCGCAGGGATCTTGTTCATCGCAGGTATCGCGCCACCCGCATCGGCTGACGATGCGCCCGGGTTTGCTACGCCACGGTGGTCTGGCATTGATGCCCGCGAGACGTCGGCCCCAATCGGGTCCGAACGCGGTGCGCTGATTGCGCAGGCGCAACTCGACCCCACGCTTTCGCTACCCGAGGTGACCGACGCCCGCCGATTCCTTTATGCCACAAGCCGTTCCGCTGATGGCCCGGTCACGACCAGTAGCGCTGCCGTCTTTCTTCCCACCGGCACCGCACCCGAGGATGGCTGGCCCGTCATCGCCTGGGCTCACGGCACCACCGGACTCGGTGACGATTGCACACCGTCAGCACTGCCACGCTCCGAACGCGACGCGGCCTACCTCCAACATTGGCTGCGGCAGGGCTACGCCATCGTCGCCTCCGACTACGCGGGGCTCGGGACACCCGGCCTCATGCAATACCTCGGCCGAGAGGCGGCTGCCCGCAACATCGTGGACTCGGTGATCGCAGCACACGCTCTTGGCCTGCCGTTGGCAGAGCGGTGGGCCATCGTCGGCCAATCACAGGGTGCCGGAGCGGCGCTCAGTGCCGCGCATGTTGCGACCGCGCTGTCTGCAGGATCGGGACTCGATTACCGCGGGGTTGTTGCCACTGGCACACCCGCGTACATCAACTATCCGATTGACCTCCTCGGGCCCGACGTTCCACCGGCTACGTTGCCCGCCGGACTCAACAGCTACGTGCTGTACATACTTGCCGGGTTCCTCGACGCCCGGCCCGACATCGCCACTCGCTCTGCGTTGACTCCGCGCGCCGAGCAACTCATCGACCAGGCCAGAATTCTTTGTATCCCGGTGATGGCCGAAATCACCGAGGGCTTGGATTTGCGGACACTCTTCAGCAAGCCGCTGGCCGGGGTGCCGGGCTTGCCCGACGCCTTGAGTGACTACATGGCAATTCCGGACCGCGGTTATGACCGGCCGATCTTTCTCGGGCAAGGTCTGCTCGACCGGGATGTTCCGGCGCCGTTGTCGCTGACGTTGGCTGCCGCACTTGCCGCCAACGGACAACCGGTGACGTTGAATGTCTACCCGAAAGACCACAGCGGCACGGTGCTCACCTCTACAGTCGACTCGACGCCCTGGCTCGCTCGGTTGATGCACGGTTAGCCGAGTTCGGCCACGACACAAGACCTACACAGGAGTCCACCATGGTTATCGTCGCCGGCCACATCACCGTCGAATCCGGTCAACGTGACGCGTACCTGACCGGATGCGTGGATGTCGTTGCGCAGGCACGGAGCGCAGCGGGATGTCTCGACTTCGCCATCTCGGCAGACCTTGCCGACACCGGACGCATCAACATATTCGAACGATGGGAATCTCAGGCGTCGGTCGAAGATTTCCGGAGCAGCGGACCGAGCGACGATCAAAGAGCCGCAATACTTTCGGCGTCGGTCGCCGAATACGATGTAAGCGGGGAGCGATCGCTGTTCAGCGGATGATCCCAACGGCGTCGAATGCCCCACCGATCGCAGAGATCTTCGTGTCCCGCGGTTCCTGTTCCTCGCGACGGAACAGAGACTTGCCGGCCAATTCCACCGCACGGCGGCTGTCGCTGAAACCCGATGTCCGCGACAAGTTGTTGATGAGGGCCAGGTAGAAGAGTGCGCCGGACTCGGCCGGTGTGAACACGTGGGCCCCGCCGTCCCGGGCGGTGATCAGGTTGAATGCCGCCTTGTTGTGGATACCGCTGTTCTTGTGGACCCCGCCGTTGTCGGCGGCGGTGACGACAAAGTCATCCATGTGGGCGGGTTGCCCGCGAAGCGTCGGATCACTCAGGTCGCGCAGCGGTATCCCGGTTTCGTTCAGTTCTTCGCCCATCTCCCAGTCCCAGTTGTCGACGTTGGGCTCATGTGAATTGGCGATGATGATTCCGAATATGTCGGAGTACGACTCGTTGAGTGCACCCGACTCACCCTGATATTCAAGGCGTGCGGTATTGGAGGTCAGACCGTGGGTAATTTCATGGGCGACAACATCTTTGGCCACAGCATAGGAGCAGAGTTCTCCGTTCACGCGTCGCTGTCCGTAGACCATCTGGTTGCGGAACCAGGCGGCGTTGTGCCATTGATCGCTGTCGGGCTCGCGAACCGAGGTGCAGTTGATCGACGAGACGAAGGGGGCACCCCGGTTGTCGAGACCGTCACGGCGCAAGGTGTTGATCAGGTAATCGGCGACCTCCTGAGCGTTGGCGTGGGCGCTGACGGCTGCGGGATCCCACGGTTCGGGTGGGTTGGTGATCGGCTCGGAGCCGGGCAGGGAACCGAGTTGCGTTTCGATCCTGCCGAATTTGAAGTCGTAGGTCTTCACCCGCCGAATGGGGTCCACCAGCCTTTTGTTGCCGTTCTGGTCGCGCTCAGCCCGGATCTGCCGGTTGTGCCCCAACCCGTCGGTTGACTCCTGTTCGTCGAGCGTCCAGGAAACCGATTGCGTACGAGGTAGTTTGGCAATCAAGGCGCCAGAATTTGCGTCGACGACATAGTCGAACAATTGGGGCAAAGTGTCGCCCTGGTTGTCCTGCTTTGGGCTGCGGTGTTGTTCAACGTCTTTGGCAATGTATGCCAACCGCCACGTGGCCCCGCTGTCGCTGTTGTCGTAATAGAAGTACAGGCGGGGCGGTTCTGCGAGTGGCAGAGCATCCTGACCTGCGTCATCGGCGATCACCTCCTGGGCGCCGGCGGGCGATACCGTGGCCACCGCATCAACTCCGTCCGGGTTTCCGAGCGCGGAGTTCATCGCCAGCATGCTGTTCGTCTCGTCGAGCTCGATCGTCACCAACGATCCGTAAATCGGTATGTGCTGGCGGTATTGAGCGAACTTGACGACTGTTGTCTCCGTCAGCGGCATTGTTTCGGTACCGATTGTGCGGTACTCGGTGCCGGGACCGGCCCCATCCGCGGTGATCGTGGGGACCTCGGGACTCACGATCATTTGATCGAGATAACGTCGGGCGGCAGTTTCGGGATCCAGGTCCTCCGAGTTGACCGGAGCTGCCTCGCCGATCTTGACGACCTCGTCGTTCAGGGCCTCGAGTGTGGGCCCCTCCGTTGCGTCTTCACTGTGTAGCGCAAAGCTTGTCAGCCCGTTGTCGTACATTGCCGAGGTCTCCTGATCGAATGGATGCGGTGACTATTGGGTCATGCATCAATTATCGATCTGTATGTGCTTCCACACACGGGTAGTGCGCTACTCGAATTCTGTTACTTCGCCGAGGTCTGCTTCTCAAAGAAGCTGCGGACGTCGTCGACGAACAGTTCGGGCACCTCCATTGCAGCGAAATGACCGCCGCGCTCGAACTCCGACCAGTGATCGATGTCGTACAGCCGCTCGGCGAGTGGTCGCACCGACTGCGTTATGTCGTGCGCGAAGACTGCTACGCCAACCGGCACCGGGCACGGACCCACGTTCCGCACAGCGTCGTGGTGCAGTCGCGCCGCTGATGCGGCGGTGGCGGTGAGCCAGTACAGCGAAATGTCGGTGAGCAATCTTTCGTCACTGATGGACGAGCTCGGGTCTGTCCACTGGGCGAATCGCTCGGCGATCCAGGCGAGCTGGCCCACCGGAGAATCGGTGAGCGCGTATCCGATGGTCTGCGGAGTAAGGGCCTGCAGAGCCTGGAAGGGCGGTCGATTCGCCATCAGGCTCTTGATCTTCTCCAGTCTGGCTCTGTCGGATGCGGATAAATCGAAGTCCGCCTCGGGATCTGGCGGGGTCGGCAGATAATTGACATGTACGCCGACAAGCTGATCGGGAGCCGCTGTACCGAGCGCGATCGAGATACCCGAGCCGAAGTCGCCGCCCTGCGCGCCATAGTGCTCGTACCCGAGACGTCGCATCAGCTCGGCCCAGGCATGCGCGATCCGGACGATGCCCCAGCCGCGTTCGTGGGTTGGGCCGGAGAACCCATAGCCGGGGATGGATGGGATCACCAGATGGAAGTCTCGTGAGAGCGGCTCGATAACGTCGAGAAATTCCAGGAACGAACCAGGCCATCCGTGGGTCAGTATCAGGGCGAGTGCATCCGGTCGTTCGGATCGGACATGTACGAAATGGATGTTCTGGCCGTCGATCTCGGTTGTGAAGTGCGGCAGCTCGTTGAGTTTGGCTTCATGGTCGCGCCATTTGTAGGTGGTCAGCCAACAGTCGGCGAGTTCTTTGAGCCGGGCCATCGGAAAACCGTAGTCGGTCCCGGCGTCGGTGACCTCGTTCGGCCATCTGGTGCGGACGAGTCGATCGTTGAGGTCGTCGAGGTCGGCCTCGGGGACATTGATGCGGAAAGGCTTGATCATCGCCATACTCCAGAGATCTGAGCGACCAACAAACGTTGGTCGAACCAACGGTTACAGTTCGACGATACCATAACGTTGGTCAGACCAACGATATGATCGTGTGCCCGATCTGCTCGCATCCGCAGCGGCATCAAGAATCATTTGTCACCGTTGTTGCCGTTCCCTTTGTCCGGCTTCTTCTCTTTCTCCTTGTCTTTGTTCGAGTTGCCGTTGCCCGGTGTGGCGGTTGGTAGGGGAGCAACTGGTGGGGGAGCAGCCTCGGTGGTGATGGTCGGTGAGGTCTGTTCAGCCGGGGTTATCGGCGAAGACGTCGAGGCGCGCGTGTCGCTCGGCGTCGTGGCCGGAGCGTCCGTGTCGTCCGAATTCAGTGCCACTCCAAGAACACCCGCGGCGACCGCAACAATCGCAGCGGCGATTATCGCGAGAATCAGGACTGGACGCCGCCGTTTCCGAGGTGAAGGCTGGGGGCCGACGGTTGCGGCGGGTACCGGCGAGGTGAAGGCACGTGTCGCAACGGGCGCGGCCGGGGCCACTGGGGGCATCGCCACGGGCGGCAATGTCGCAGGGTCGACGAGAGCACGCCGCATCACGTCGGCATCCGGGAAGCGGGCCCTGGGATCAGGCGACATGGCCCGCTCGACGACCTCGATGAGACCGGGATCGGCAGTGGTCTGCAGAGTTCCGAGCGGCGGCGCCTCTTGGTTCAAGATGGCCCGCGCCACCGACAGGATGTTGTCGCCGCCGAACGGGCGATAGCCGGCGATCGCTTCGTACCCCACAATGCCCACCGCGTAGAGATCGTCGGTGACCACAGCTGGTTTTCCGTTTATCCGGTCAGGACTCAGGTAGGCGACCGTTCCGAGAACCTCGCCGGTTGCGGTCTGATTGGATTCGGCGGTTTTGGCGATTCCGAAGTCGGTGACCTTCACGGTCCCGGCCGTCGTGAAAAGCACGTTCCCAGGCTTGATGTCGCGATGGAGGACCCCGGCGGCATGTGCGGCGGCAAGCGCTGCCAGTACATCGGCCATCACTGCCCGGACCCGGCCCGGCGGTAGCGGTCCTTCGGCTATCTCATCGGCCAGGGTCCGTCCAGGTAGGCGTTCCATCACGATGAACGGAATGTCGGCATCCTCGCCGGTGTCATACACGGCCACCACATTCGGATGGTTGACGGTCGCTGCGGTACGGGCTTCGCTTTCGAAGCGCAGCCTGATATCAGCTGAGGCTGCGAGGTCGGGCCGCAGCACCTTTACCGCTATCGGACGTCCGAGCCGGGCATCCCATCCGTCATAGACATCGCCCATTCCGCCGTGACCCAACAGTCCGCGCAACTGATAGCGACCGGCGAGGGTTTCGGGAACGGGCATGTTGTCACGCTAGCGTGAACGGCTTCGAGCGCGCGACCACGACGGCTGTGCATCGGAAGTGGAAACAGCGATGATTTCGCCCGCGTCACCGGGTCTACCTTTTGACCGAGACAACCTACGCATCGGGAGCTGACCATGGGACTCATCCACATCGAGATGTTCGCAACCCTCGACCTCGTCGGACAGGCGCCTGGCGGCCCTGAGGAAGATCCAGAGGGTTTCTCGTTCGGCGGCTGGCAGGCACCGCTGATAGACGAGACCACCGGTGCGCAAATACTTGCCGCGTACGAGGGCACGGATGCCCTACTGCTGGGCCGGCGAACCTACGACATCTTTGCCGCCTACTGGCCGCACCAGGAGGGTGGCCAGGACAACGAGATCGCCACGCTCTTCAACAAGGTCCCGAAATACGTTGCCTCCCGCGGAAATCCCGACCTCCCGTGGGCCGGGTCCACACAACTCGGTCCGGATCTTTCCGCTGCGGTGCGCGAAATCCGTGACCGGCACGAGAACGTGAAGGTGGTCGGGAGCCTGAACTTCGTGCAGACCCTCCTACGCGAGAAACTCTTCGACCGCCTCGACCTCTGGGTGCACCCCATCGTGCTGGGTGTCGGAAAGAAGGTCTTCGACGATGGTGCAGTGCCCACCAACCTCACGCTCGTCGAACCGCCGATAGCCGTTCCGAACGGCACCGTGTATCTGCGTTACGGGCTAGCCGAGGGCACGCCCGAGACGGGGGATATGACCGCAGATCGCTGAGCGCGACGCCTGAAACACCTGAGGCGAGATTTTCGTTTGTGACAGTCCGGTTCTGGGTACTGACCCGACATGCCACTGGGTCGCCCTGGCTCAGCGCACGCCCGTCAGGGCCGACGGTGAGGACAACTGACGACATGGGTGATCGCGCGGCAGGGCATTTGGGCGATCATCCTGACGACACCGGCGATACCGCCGGAGCCGGCAACCGCGCCCCGCTCCTCGAGCCGCCGCGGTTGCGGACGCAAGACGATCGCGGAGCCACGCGGCTCGAGCTCTTTTTCGACCTCGCGTACGTCTTGGTCATCCATCAGCTTGCGCTCGCCCTGAACAAGGACCTCGGTTGGCACGGTGTCGCTGTCTTCACCGGACTATTCGTGGTCACGTGGTGGTCATGGGTGACCACCACGCTGTACGCAAACCGCTTCGACACCAACGACATCCTGTATCGCGTGCTCAAATTGGCGGCCACTTTCGCAGTCGCGGTGATGGCCGCCAGTGCATCCACCGCAATCGGCGGCGACGGAACCGTGGCGTTCGGTGTGGGTTACATCGCCACCAGAGTGATCCTGGCCGGACTGTATCTACGCGCGTGGCGGCACATCATCGACGCGCGAGTCACGATCAATCTGTATTTCGCAGCGACGGTCATCAGCATCGCGATCTGGACGATCGCACTGCTCACGCCCTCACCGATCACCTACATCCTGTGGGGGATCGGAATCGCGATAGAGGCGATGGCGCCGTTCGCGGCCACCCACTGGGGACCCGACTTGCCTTTGCACCTCGAGCACCTACCGGAACGTTTCGGCCTCTTCGTGATCCTGGTTCTCGGCGAGTCCATCTCGGCCATCGTGCTCGGGATGCAGGACACCCATTGGGATTGGTCGTCAACGTTGGTGGCCGCAGTGGGATTCACCATCGCCGCATCGGTGTGGTGGATGTACTTCGACATCGGTGGTGCCGAAGCCAAGACAGAGATACAGGAGGACGACAGCGCGGTCGGTAGTGGGCGCGCCGACGGCTACATCTACGGGCACTTGCCACTGGTATTGGGCGCCGCGCTACTCGGCGTGGGCATCGAGCAGTACGTCCTTCATCCAGTGGGTGAACTTTCTGCCGCCGGACGCTGGATCCTCTGCGGCGGTTTGGCGCTGTTCGTCACCGGCGTATGCGCCGTCCTCGGCTGGAGCTCCGGAAACTGGAAGACGACCATTCCGTGGCCGGCTTTGGCGATTCCCGTGGTCCTCGTCGTGGGACTCATCGACAGCGCACTTCCGTACGCCTCGGCGATCGTCCTGGCCGTCGGTTCGGTCCTCGTGGTGGTCACCGGAATCGTCCGTCGGCGTCGGAGTCCCGTAGAGACGACCGAGACCTGACCACTGCTGATGTGTAGCCCGGCGAGCAGAGGGTATCCGAGAAACAACCTGGCAATGGCCAAGGAGAACATGGATGCGAAAGAGGAGACATGGCGGAATATCGGGTGCTCAACCCTGACGAGGAAGTAATCGACGAAGTCGAGTTCAACAATGCCGAAGACGCCTACGAATGGTTCAAGAATCGTGAGGTCCCGTCCGGGCAGCTGGGTTTCCGCATGGAGGTCAACGTGGATGGCGACTGGCGATTCTTCGACCAAACCGACGGAACCAAGTCTCGCGGCTGATCAGGCATCGAGCTGCACGCGAGCGGCCGCCTATGCTGAGGGCTCGGAGCAAGGTCCTTTCATGACTCGCGAAATGAGATGAATGACCGACAAAGGAAATACCGTGACTCGGCTGACCGAGAGGTCGCCTGCCGGTGAATCCAAGCCCCGCGCCATCGCCCGCGTCGCGCTCGGATCGATGTTGGTATTTGCCGGTGTCAGTCATTTGACGTTCGCACGTCAAGACTTTCAGGCGCAGGTTCCGGATTTCGTTCCACTGAGCCCGGACGTCACAGTGGTGGCCTCCGGTGTCGTGGAAATCTTGCTCGGGACGGCAACCATCGCGCTGAAGAGTCGGCGAGCGGCGGTCGGAATCATCCTGGCTGCGTTCTTCGTCGCCGTCTTCCCGGGCAACATCGCGCAGTACGTCCACCACCGTGATGCCTTTGGTCTCGACACCGACCAAGCGCGAGCAACCCGGCTGATCTTCCAGCCTGTGCTGATCGCATGGGCGCTCTGGTCGACCGGTGCCTGGAGCGCACTACGCAAGCGATGAGGTTGAGGACATCGCCCCGGTACAGCCGCGGAATGGGCCGGATCAGCATCTGAGGTCGGTCATGAGCTGTTCGGCGTAGTCCCACAGTTCGTTTTCGCGCGCCCGGTCAAACGATTCGTCCGACGACCGGACCACTCGACCACGGTCGATGTAATCACCTGAAGTGGCGACCACGCTTCCGAGAGCGACGTCGGCGAGGTGACGCGCCGCAGCGCTCTTGGTGGCGGCGATCGGTGTCAGGGTCAACGCCGGCATCACTCGGCTGACGACAAACTGCTCGAACCGGCTCGCGTCGCGCGCCAGGCCGGTACCCGGAACGAATCCGGGGTTATAGGACACGATCTGCACGCTGTCCGGCAACTGGCGCGCGAAAGCGTGGACCAGGTAGATGACCGCCAATTTGCTTGTGGAATAAGCGGTTCGGCCGGCCACAGCTGACCCTGGATCTGGGAATGCACCGGGTGCCGCCAGCGTGGCGGGATGTCTCCATGCCGGCGCCGGAACCAATCCGAGGTTGTGTCGCAAATCCCCGAAGTGGGTGTCGCTCGAGGTCACGGTGATGCGTGCGCCGTCCTGAAGGCTGTCGGTGAGGCTTCGGATCAGGACGTGGTTGGCCAGGACATTCACCGCAAACGTCTCCTCGTAGCCGTCGGCCGTCGTCGTGAGTGCGCTGGTGAACTGGATCCCGGCGTTCGCGATGATTCCGGCCAGCGGTGGCAGGTCGCCGGAGCCGAGCAGGGCTGTCACGCGGTCGGCGGATGCATATACCTCGGCCGGCGACGAGAGGTCGGTGGTGATGACGGTGACAGTGCCACCACGGCTTCGTAGTTCGGCGGCAACGTCGTCGGCCCCGCCGCGGGCGAGTAGAACCAGATGGATGTCGGGACGCCGGGACACGACGTTCGCGGCGGCCAGCCGGCCGATCCCGCGGGTGGCGCCGGTCATCACCAAAGTCCGGATGGGCATCAAAGGAACTCGCTTTCGGCGGTTGCGTCTTGTCTGTTGAAGTGTCATCCGATGAGATCGGGTCGGCCAGATCACCGGCGGACATAGGGACTGGCAGTACCAGGCTTGATGCGGCGCGTTGTCGCACAATGGACCGGTGACAACATCACGAGTGGATGCGGGGGAGCTGATCCGCCGGTGGCGTGATCGACTCGATCCGGCCGACGCCGGCATCACTGTGAGTACGCGACGTCGTGTTCCGGGTGTGCGCCGTGAGGAACTCGCGCAACTCGCCGGAGTGTCGGTTGACTACCTGATCCGGCTCGAACAGGGACGGGCCACCCGACCGACCGGTGCGGTGATCGGCTCGTTGGCGAGGGCATTGCGGTTGAGCCGGGCTGAGCGTGATCACCTGTTCCGGGCCGCCGGGTTGCTGCCGCCGGGGGATCGCCTCATCGACGATCACATCTCACCTGGGGTGGCGCGGATCCTGAGCCGGCTGGGTGATCAACCTCTCGCGGTGTATGCCGCCGATTGGCAGCTCATCCGGTGGACGAACTCGTGGGCGGCCTTGCTCGGCGATCCGACCGCGGTATCGGCGTCCGATCGCAACCTTGTCCGCGTCGTATTCACTTGTGACATCGGGCAATACGTCCGGTCGGAGAGGGATGCGCACCACTTGGAGTCGGCGTTGGTGTCCGACCTGCGCGAGGCCGCGGCCAGATACCCGTCGGACCCGCGGGTGCGTGGCCTGATCGACGAGATGAACGCGCATCACCCACGATTCGCCGAACTGTGGCAGCGCGCCGCTGTCGGTGTTCATGCCGCTGATCGCAAGACCATCAGTCACCCGACGGTCGGCGACATCACTCTGGACTGCGACGTCCTGATGATTCCGGGTTCGGATCTGAAGCTCGTCCTGTATTCCGCCACACCCGGCAGTCGAGACTACGAACTCCTCGAATTCCTACGCGTGGTCGAACCGGTGACGAGCCGGGACTGATCGCATCCAGGTTCCGACCTGAAATGTGCCGCATAGCGAGACACTGAGATACAGAACGTAATTCACGTTCCAGCCAGAATCGTCGGCGCTCAATCGTCTCGACCTCTACAGTGATGTAAAGCACAGTAGTGGGCCGGGGGATCGCACGCCCCGCCCGACGAACCAGGGGATGCGCCAATGACAGTCGCTGCAGAGTCGACCGGCAACCTTCACGGTGAACCGATGCGTTCCGGTCGCAATACCTGGAACAACCAGGTACGACGACACGCCCTGATGGCACCAGACCAGATTGCTGTGAAGTACCTCGATGCCGCAACCACCTGGCGTGAACTCGACGACCGGTCGCACCGGTTCGCCGCGGCTTTGCAACGCCGTGGCGTCCAATTCGGCGATCGCATCCTGATCGCATTACTCAATCGCACCGAATACGTCGAGGCGGTGCTCGGGGCGAATCTGATTGGTGCGATCCCGGTACCGGTCAACATTCGCATGAGCCCGGCGGAGGTCGGCTACCTGGTCGAGGACAGTGGCGCCACGATCATTCTCACCGAGAAACTATTGGCGCCGTTGGCAGACGCGGTGCGGGCGTCCACCGGAGCCATCGACACCACCATCGTCGTTGACGCCGGCGACAGTGGCGATCACCTCGACTACGAAGCGCTCCTCGCGGAGGATCCTGCGGATCTGGCTGAGGTCGACATCCCCGAAGACACCGTCGCACTCATCATGTACACCTCGGGAACCACTGGAAAACCCAAGGGCGCCATGTTGACCCACCTCAACTTGCAATCCCAGGCAATGACCACGATCAATGCGTCCGATGGCCAACCGGGCGACATAGCCTCAGTGGTGCCCCCCATCTTTCACATCGCCGGCATTGCCGCTTTCGCGCCGGTCTTCTATCGCGGCATCCAGGCGGTCATCCATCCGCTCGGCGCATTTGATCCTGATGCCATGCTCGACACCTTGGAGCGTGAAGGCGTTACATCGGTCTTCATGGTGCCGGCCCAGTGGCAGGCAGTCTGTGCGGCGCAGCGAGCCAAACCCCGTGATCTCAAGCTGCGGACGATCAGTTGGGGAGCGGCCCCAGCCCCCGATACCGTGCTCCGCGCCATGAATGAGTTGTTCCCGGACGCACTCAACATGACTGCGTTCGGACAGACCGAGATGTCGCCGGTGACAACCCTTCTCGAAGGTCAAGACGCCATCCGGAAGATCGGCTCGATCGGCAAAGTGGTGCCGGCGGTGACAGCTCGCATCGTCGATCCGCTGATGGATGACGTCAAACCCGGCGAAGTGGGCGAGATTGTCTATCGCGGGCCCAATTTGATGAAGGGCTACTGGCAGAATCCGCAGGCTACCGCAGAGGCGTTCCGGGGTGGGTGGTTCCACTCCGGAGATCTGGTCCGGCAAGACGACGAGGGTTTCCTCTATGTCGTCGACCGCGCCAAGGACATGATCATTTCCGGTGGCGAAAACATCTACTGCGCCGAAGTCGAGAACGTGCTCTACAGCCATCCCGCCATCGCCGAAGCCGCGATCATCGGTCGGGCACACCCGAAGTGGGGTGAAGTGCCGGTGGCAGTCGTGGTCCTGGCCGACAGTGCTGACTCGCTCACCCTCGACGAACTCGGACCTCACCTCAACGAGAACTTGGCGCGCTTCAAACACCCCAAGGACCTCGTAGTCGTCGACGAACTACCACGCAATCCCGGCGGCAAGGTCGTCAAGCACAAGCTCCGCGCAGCGTACGGCAGCAAGGACGCCGGATTGGCTCACTGATTCCACCGAGTATCAAGATGAGTGCAGCCGTGATGTGTCAGCGTCGAGTTCGTCTGCGATCTTCGCGAGGCCGACCCGACCATCTCAGTCGACATCGACAAGGCGCACCACCACGGCGGCCGACCTCACTCAGCAGAGGGTAGAGCCGTTCCGTAACTGGACCGATGGAGGCATCGAATACCTGCGATCCAAGTTCGCGATCATGACCGAGTTCATCAGCCGGGCAGCAGAACTCAACAACCACGTTGTAGTGGAACTCGTGTAACTCGGGGCTACGAGTCCGAAGAGTTGATCGAGCTCAGGCGCCGTCAAGCGAGTTCTCGGAGGGCCGGCGGCCAGTGATCAACTCGGTCATCTCGTTCACCCAGGTGTCGTCGAGGGCGGCGTCCTGGCGAATGAGGATGCGGAAAATTGCGGTGCCCGCGACCACCTCGACGAGCATGGGCAATTGGTCATCGTCGCGGCGCTCCTGACCGAAACGAGATTCGAAAGCGGTCAGATTCCCGGCCAATCGGGCGATCATCATGTTGTGCAGTTCGGGGTCGGCAACGGTGTCGGCGATCAGACCCGGCAATGCCAATCGCACCTCAGGTCTGTCGAACATCACCCGGATTGTCTCGACCAGAGCCCGGATCTCGTTGCGGATGTCGCCCGAATGGTCCGGTGTGGGAATCGATTCGCCGAACAACACTGCCTCGTGGACAAGTTGCGCCTTGCCCGACCATCGCCGGTAGATGGCAGCCGTGGTGGTCTCGGCGCGCGCGGCGATGGCCGACAACGACAACGCGGAATAGCCCGTCTCGAGAATCAATTCTCGGGTGGCGGCAATGATCGCGGCATCGATCCTGCCGTCGCGTGGCCGCCCCGGCGCCGCCTGCACAGACCTCTTGCCATCCTTCGGCCTTTCTGCTGTCATGACTTCATCCTAGTTCCAATATAGTTTGCATCGTATTTGAGGGAGTGCTTGTGAACTTGAGCCCGCTCGACGAGTATCCGATTCATCAGGCGCCTGTGCCGTTGACCTGGCCGGCCACGTCCGATCGAAACTTCTACGACCGGTCGTACTTCAACGTGCTCGACCGGGACGGCCGCTTCATGGCGCTCACCGGAATCGGGTACTACCCGCGCCTCGGCATCAAAGACGCCTACTTCGTCGTCCGTCGCGGAGACATGCAGACCGCGCTACACCTGAGCGACGCGATCGACGACGACCGCCTTCATCAGAACGTCAACGGCTACCGTCTCGAAGTCATCGAACCACTGCAGGAGATGCACCTGACACTGGCGCAGACCGAGGGAATTTCCGCAGACCTCACTTGGCGCGGGCTGTTTCCTGCGGCTCTGGAGAAGCCGCACGAGATGCTCACCGAGCGGCGAGTGACGTTGCAGGCGTGCCGCTTCGCCCAGGTCGGCTCATGGGAGGGATGGATTGATGTCGACGGCGAACGGCTGGAGGTCAGTCATGACACCAGCGTGGCGAGCCGCGACCGATCGTGGGGGATACGACCTGTCGGTGAGGCCGAGCCGGCCGGTCGGCCAGACGCTTCGTTTCGCGGAATGTGGTGGCTCTACCTGCCCTTGGCCTTCGACGACTACCAACTGTTCCTGATCCTGCAAGAGGATTCCGATGGCCACCGTAGCCTCTACGACTGCACACGCCGCTGGAGAGACGGCCGCGTCGAACAACTCGACGGAGTGCGCGCGACCATCGACTACAAGACCGGAACCAGGATTCCGCAGGGCGCCCATGTCGAGTTCATGAACCGCGCAGGGGACCGAATCCAACTCGATGTCGAATCGAAGTTGTTCGCGCCTATCGCTTTCGGGTCGGGGTACGGAGGCGACTCCTCGTGGGCACACGGCAGCTGGAAGGGCGGTCCGTTCGCCGAACGCGTCAGCTTCGACCTCACGGACCCGGAGGTGATGGCCCGAGCGCCGTTCAGTCTCATCGACCACGTCGGCAAAGCTGTGTGCACTGAAGCCGACGGGACGATCCGCGAGGGTGCGGGTTTGTTCGAGCACGGCGTGATCGGCCCGCACCACCCGTCGGGCTTCTCCGACTGGACAGACGTAGCGGACTAGGCGCGACTTCTAGTGAAAATCGTGACAGCGCTGTTCGGACCCACTGATGCGGTGGAACGCGCACAAGTGCTCAAGGAAGCCGGTGCATCCGGCGTGTTCACCTTCGAAGGGCCGTTCGACGTGTTCACGCCTCTGGTGCTGGCATCGTCGGTCAAGGATCTAGACGTGATGTCGAACGTCGCGATCGCGTTCCCCCGCAATCCGATTCAACTTGCCCATCAAGCCAACGACCTGCAACTGCTGAGCGAGGGGCGCTTCATCCTGGGTCTGGGCACGCAGGTGCGCGCGCAGATCGAGAATC
This sequence comes from Nocardia sp. 348MFTsu5.1, assembly GCF_000383535.1. Classification (NCBI taxonomy): domain Bacteria; kingdom Bacillati; phylum Actinomycetota; class Actinomycetes; order Mycobacteriales; family Nocardiaceae; genus Nocardia; species Nocardia sp. 348MFTsu5.1. The sequence goes on along the minus strand of NZ_KB911515.1, from coordinate 70,150 downwards.
GCTACGGGGCGCAGTTCGATCGTCCGGTCGCGCGGATGAAGGAGATGGTGGGGGCGTTGCGAGCGATCTTTGCGACGTGGAATGAGGGGCAGCGGCTGGACTTTCGCGGTGAGTACTACCGGCATACCTTGATGACGCCGACCTTCGTGCCGGGGCCTAACCCATTCGGTCCGCCGCCGATCTATCTCGGAGCGCTCGGGCCTCGGCTGACCAAAGCCACCGCAGAAGTGGCCGACGGTCTGTTGGTGATGCCTTTCGGATCGAAGCGGTTCCTTCACGAGACGACGCTGCCGGCCGTTCGCGACGGGCTGTCTGCTGCCGGCCGCAGCGAGGACGATTTCGAAGTGGTGCCTGAGATCATCGTGTCGGTAGGTACCGGACGAGACGACGACCACGCCTCGACTCGGATGCTGCTGGCGTTCTATGGCTCAACCCCGGCATACCGGCCGGTGCTGGACGCCCACGGCTGGGGCGATTTGCAGCCGGAACTCAACGCGATGTCCAAGCAGGGCCGCTGGCGGGAGATGGCCTCGTTGATCGACGACGACATACTGCACACCATCGCCGCCTGTGGTACCCCGGCCGAGGTGGCCACGCACATCCGTGACCGCGTAGACGGTGTGTCGGACCGGATCTGCCTGTATCAACCGGGCCCCATCGAGGTCGATGCGCTCGCCGAAATCGTCGACGCGTTGGGAGGATCATCATGTCGCTGACAGCAATCGAATTCGACCAGGTCACCGACGACCGTTACGGCGGCAAAGCGGCCGGACTCGCGCAGTTGCGCCGCCTCGGACTTCCGGTGCCGGTGGGATTCGTCATCGCTGATGCTGCCGAGCGGGTCACCATCGATGATGTGGGGGAATGGTTCTCCCGAATGGCCGCAGTCGGCGCGACCCCGGTGGCCGTCCGGTCCTCGGCAGTCGGGGAAGACGGTGACGACCAGTCATTCGCCGGGCAATACGACACCGTGCTGGGTGTGGACTCCGTCGATGACTTCGCCGCGGCCGTGCAGACGTGCGCCGCCTCCGTGCATTCGCGACGAGCCTCGGCGTACAGCGGGCAACCCAGCGCCACCATGCATCTGGTGGTGCAGCAGATGGTGGACGCGCGCGCCGCCGGCGTGGTGTTCACCGCGGATCCGGCAACCGGCCGGCGCGACCTCACGGTGATCGACGCCATCGCCGGTCTCGGTGAAGCGCTGGTCGATGGTACGGCGTCCTCGGACCACATCGTCCTGGATTCCCGCGGCAACCCCGGCGTTCGCGATGTCGGCGAGGTGCCGGTCTTGTCGTCGGACGAGATCGCCGAGATCAGGTCCGGCGCCCTGCGCGCAGCACAACATTGGGACAGACCAATGGATCTGGAGTGGGCGATCGACCAATCCGGCAAACTGTGGTGGCTGCAGGCTCGACCGATCACCACTCTGCCCGGTGATCTCAGCGAGATGGATTCGCCTCTGGCGGGTGCAGACCACGTGTACACCCGCTGCAACATCGGTGAGATGATGCCGGGGGCATTCTGCCCGTTGACCGCATCGGTCTCCGGCTTTGCCATCGACTACGCGATGCAGATGACGCAGGTGGTGGCGCGGGCACAACAAAGCTACGAGAAGCCGTGGCTACAGGTCGGATACTTTCAGGGCCACATGTTCCTGAACCTGACCGAGGGGACAGGTCTGAGCTCTGGACTCCTGGGCAATTCGTTGGAGCAGTTCTCTACCTCGATCTGCGGTCGGGTGGTCGACGAATTGGAGCCGAAACCACCAAAACCGTTTGTTAGCAAGCTGATCAACACGGTTCGGCTCACCACGTACGCGTTGTCCGCCGGCCCCGCGATTCGGCGCCTACAGGATCAGATTGCCGAGTTTCACATCCCGACCAGCGACGACCCGCGACTCGTGTTGCGCCAGTTGAACTCTGGTGTGCAGCAGTACTGCGATGTCACTCTGACACATGTGCGGTCATCATCGCGCGCGGCGGTTGCGGCCAACATTCTGGAAAGCGTCCTGATGGGGCGGGCAGTCAAGGAAGGACGTGGCGAGGACGAGGGTCGAACCGAAGCAACCCGGCTCATGGCCGGCGCCTCCGATGTCGAGAGCGCGCTTATGCTCGAGGAGCTCGACTCGGTGGTGAACACCATCGCCGCCGACGGCGCGGCCGCCGAGCAGTTCTTGGCGGGGGAACCGGATGTCGCGGTCAACGAGCTGCGGGCCACGCGTAGCGCCAGCGGTATGGCGTTGGAGGAGTTCTTGACTCGTCACGGGCACCGCGGCTACCGCGAGCTGTGTATGCGTGACCCATCCTGGGCCGAGGATCCGGAAGGGCTGGGTGCCATGATGCAGGTGATGGTGCGCTCGGCGCTCGATCCAGCTGATCGGGGACCGGCAAAGACCCACGTTGAAGCGCCCAGATCTTCCACCATCAGATTCCTCGCCCGGTTGGCGCAAGGCGGTGCACGTGGGCGCGAGGAGACGAAATCGAAGATGGCGCTGATGGCGCATGCGCTCAAGCTGGGCTACCGCCACCTCGGGGAGGTGCTGGTCAAGGTCGGACGACTGCCGGACTCAGATCTGGTGTTCTTCTTTGACCGTGCGGAACTGAACCACGTCGTTGGTTCGGAAGACGTCGCCGGTCTTGTGCAGAGGGCGCTGAAGCGTCGGGAAGCGCTGGCGTTCCAGAACTCTCTCGAGTTCGACGACGTGTCTGTCGGGCGACCGACCCCACTGATCGCCCGGCCTCAGCGCGGTGTCACGGACGATGAGATCATCGGCCGACCCGCAAGTCGCGGAACCGTGGAAGGTGTTGTGCGCGTGGCGAAATCGATCGTCGATGCGCGCGATCTGCAGCGGGGAGAGATCCTCGTGACTCCGGTCACCGACGTAGGGTGGACGCCGTACTTCACCGTCATCGCGGCGCTGGTCACGGATATCGGCAGCTCGGTATCCCACGGCGCTGTGGTGGCGCGCGAATACGGTTTGCCCTGCGTTGTCAACACCTTGGTGGCCACCCAGTCGCTCAAGACCGGCGACCGGGTACGCGTGGATGGAGACCGAGGCGTGGTCACCCGTCTCGACGAGTGATGGGGAAGCGTGCATCCGGTGCCCGATGTCGAATACGCCCGGATCTGGCGACGACGGTGCGATTGACTTGATCTTGGGACCGTCTATTTTCGCCGGGATGCCTCAGGTGGAGAGGGCTTCGCGACGTCGTGCGAATTAGCATCCTCGTGAAGTGCCAGCCAACCGGCCGGCGATTCGGGGGACTGCTCCCACAACGGCACGTAGTGCTCCAGGAAGATCTGTCCGACGAGCTCGCCTCGGGAGCGTACCCCGGTCTTGGCGAAGATCGATTTGAGGTGGTCCTGCACCGTGTACGTCGTCACGTCCAACGCCTGTGCCATCGCTCGAGTGGGGCGGCCCTGCATGCAGAGCCAGGTCACTTGCCGTTCGCGTTCGGTGAGCCCGTAGGCGAGAGCGACGATCGGGGCGACCTCGGTGGGACGAGCCGATTGGATGACAACGGCTGTGCGTCCGGACACTCCGCCAGACAGTGGTGTCCCGTACAGCAACAACCACCGCCCGTCCCCGGTGCGGACTCGAGAGCGGGCGACCAGGCCCAGCGGATCCTCGCCGGGGCCTAGCGTTCGGGCCCGGGCGGCGACGGCCTGCACCGCCTTTGACTCACCGGGTGTGGCCGGTGGCGGGATCTCGATCATCTGCTCGATCCAGCGTTCGGCTGCGGGCGAGATCGACTCGGGTTCGCCCTTCGCGTCAAAGATCACGATCCCCGGTCCGATGTCGGCGCCGGGGTCGGGCAGCAGCGTGTCGACAAGTATGGTGCGCCGGATGGCGACGGCGATCGGGGGGCAGAGGGTGGCGAGCAGCGCCATTTCGTCTTCGGTGAACCAGCGATCGTCCTCCTCGCGCAGGAAACCGACGGCGCCCCAATAGGTGCCGTCCGCGACGAAGGAGGCGCGAAGTTCGTCGCCCGTCCCGTATCCCTCGCGCGATCGGTGCCGGGCACTGCGGTTGAGGTCGCCGTGAGTCGAGACGCTCGCCGCGCCGACCTGTTTGCCGCTGCGTGCGAGGAACCACCAGCGGTCGACGTCGTCGATCACGTACTCGTGCTCGGCCAGCCACGAGCCCGAGCAGGCGATGTTCTTGTTCACGCTGCCGGTGAACAGCACCGTGCCCGGATCGACTGTGTGCCAGCAGGTTCGGGTGAAGGGGATCGCCGTGCAGAGGACATCGGTGAGGTCGGCGATCAGGGTCATCCAGTCAGATCCGCGGCCGGCGACCTGGATGACCTTGTCCTGCGTCCGTCGTTCGAGATCCAGCCTCACAGTCGAATTGTAGGCGCGATCGCGCACCCGGACGCTCCCAGATATCTGGGATGGCCGCAGTCCGTCGACCACTCGACACTGGGGACATGACCACAACACAGAACGTCCAGGCGGGGCCGGAGCAGATCCTGAAGATCGCATCCGGCTTCATGGCCGCCAAGCACCTCTTCGCGGCGAACGAACTCGGCCTGTTCGAGGCCCTGGCCGATTCACCTGCCGACATCGGCGCGCTGGCGGCGCGAACGGGCTTGACCGTGCGCACCGCCCGGATATCCGCCGACGCCATGGTCGCGCTCGAAGTGCTCGAACGAGACGGCGACACCTACCGCAACGGCCCGGCCGCGGCCACGTTCCTGAGCGGTCGCACGCCTGCCGACCTGCGTCCGTTCCTACGGTTCTGGGACAAGATCAGCTACCGGACGTGGACGACGCTTGCCGAGGCTCTCGGCACCGGGCGGCCGCCGAAAGAGATCTTCGAACTGGACGACGAGCACCAGGCAATCGCCTCAGCGGGTATCGAGGCGGTGCTCGCCGGCCCTGCCGCCGCACTCCCGAACGTGGTCGACCTCAGCACCGCTCGGCGACTGCTCGACATCGGCGGCGGCACCGGTTCCTGGTCCATCGCCGCTGTCCGGGCCTGCCCAACTCTGCAGGCGACCGTCCTCGACCTACCGGTCGTCGCCGAGATCGCCCGAGGACGGGTAGCCGACGCGGGGTTGAACGATCGCATCAAGGTCGTCGTCGGCGATGCGACGAGCGAAGACCTCCCGAGCGGCCATGACGTCGTTCTGGTCGCGAACCTCATCCACTACTGGTCGCCCGCTGAGAACCTCGCGTTCCTGGCACGCGTGCGCCGTGCGGTCGCCCCTGGTGCCCGACTGGTCCTGGCCGACTTTTGGACGGACCCGACCCACACCAGTCCGGTGCACGCGGCGCTGATGGCCGGCGAGTTCGCGGTCCATATGAACAACGGTGACGTCTACAGCGTCGACGAAGTCCGCGAGTGGCTCGGCGCCACAGACTGGCGCTTCGCCGAGCACCTCACACTGGCCGGACCGCAGAGCCTAATCCTCGCGACGGCTGACCAATGAGCAAACTGCTATATGGAGTAAGACTGGACAGGGCGGGGCGCCGCGCATCTGGTTGGGTTGATCGCGACCGTATTCGGGTATGAGACTTCTATGACCGACAAGAAGACCGACCCACACACCGAAGACGCCGGCACCGGACCGGAGGGCGCGAACTCCGATGTGCAGTCCGATCCAGCCGAAGGGGAGTCGTCCGGCGACTGGTCCGGCGAAGGTGGCGCAACCCAGGACGGTCCCGCCACAGACACCGACTGACTGTGAGCACGTAGCCCCACATCGTGGCCTGGTCAACGACCCGCGTGTTCAAGTGGCGACGTCGCCGAGCCACCAACCCCGCTGAGTCGGTGGACATCTGATCCTTGGCGCGCGTTGAGTGACGTGGGGGATCATGGGCTCATGGAAACCAGACACGACGCTTGGCCTGCACTACCGTTGGATTCGTGGATCGACACCCGGGACACACTTCAGCTGTGGACTCAGATCGTCGGCAAGACGCGCATGGCCATCGGTCCGGAGATCAACCACTGGTGGGGAGTTCCGCTGTACGTGGACGCACGAGGACTCACCACGTCCCTGATGATCGCCGGAAACCGCGGCCTCGAGATTCGCTTTGACTTCCTGGGGCACGAGCTACTGATCCTCGTCACCGACGGCAGCACCCGTCGGATGAAGCTTGAACCGCGGACCGTTGCCGACTTCTACACCGAGTACACCGGCCACCTCACTGAGCTCGGATTTGATATCGCGATGGTCGGAACGCCCGTCGAACTGCCCGATGCGACCCCATTCGCCGAGGACACCACACATGCCTCGTACGACGCGGACGCCGTATCACGCTTCTGGCGGTCGCTCGTCACAGCGCATGGTGTCTTTTCAAAGTTCCGAGGTGAGTACCGAGGAAAATCGTCGCCCGTTCATTTCTTCTGGGGCGCATTCGATCTGGCTGTCACCCGGTTCTCGGGAAGGTCTGCACCCCAGCATCCCGGTGGTGTTCCGAACTGCCCCGACTGGGTCATGCACGAGGCCTACAGCGACGAGGTCTCAAGCGCAGGCTATTGGCCCGGTGGCGCCGAGGAAGGCGTCTTCTACGCGTACGCCTACCCCCATCCCGACGGGTACGACACACATCCGGCGGTCGAAGCCCCTGCTCACTGGGACACCGCGCTTGGGGAGTATGTGCTGCCCTATCACCTCGTGCGACAAGCAGCGGATCCAGACGGCATGGTTCTGAAGTTCCTCGCACAAACCCACCGCGCGGCGGTGGAGACGGCGGGCTGGAACTAAACGGTTCCTCCGGCCGGTGGGCTGGACCACCGCAGGGGAATCGTGTTCACGGTGCTCCGCTTGCGTCGGCCGCGGCCGGTGCCGCCGGCTGTTAATCGCGCACGACGTGCCGGGTGAGTTGTCTCTATTTGAACGGGTTGAGTGTGCGCCCGAGGTAGTAACCGATTCGTCCGGGGATGGGGCGCATGGCTGCTGCGGAGATCTTGTTGACGGCTCCGGGGATGCAGACGGGTTTTCCTGCGGTGACCGCAGCCCAGCCTTCGCGGACGACGGCTTCGGGTTGCTGCCACATGAAGGCTGGTAGCCGGTCTGCGGCGTCGCGCGTGCCCATGACGTCGTGAAATTCGCTGTGTGTGAAGCCTGGGCAGAGTGCTGTTACGTGAATTCCGTGGGGTTTGAGTTCCATGTCGAGCGACTGGGACATGTTCAGGACGTAGGTTTTGATGCCGGTGTACAGCAGGCCTTCTCCCGGAGGGGACACTGCTGCGAGGGACGACAGGTTGACGATGCGTCCCCAGCGCCGAGTTTTCATGTCGGGGATCACACGGTGGGTCAGCTCGGTCACCGCGGTCACCATGAGTTGGAGTTCGGCGGCAACCGATTCCCAGGGTGTGTCGGAAAACTTCGTACTGGAGGACAATCCTGCGTTGTTGACGAGAACGTCGACGGGCATGGCCAATTCACGTGCGCGGTCGACGATCGCGGCGGGAGCAGCAGGGTCGCTGAGGTCGGCTGCGATGATCTCTGCGCGTACCCCGTGGTGCCGGTGCAGTTCGGTTGCGAGTGCATCGAGCCGGTCGGCTCGTCGCGCAACCAGGATGAGGTCGTGGTTCTGTTCGGCGAGGTGTCGGGCGAATGCGGTGCCGATTCCCGCGGAAGCGCCCGTCACGAGGGCTGTGCGGCGGAGCGTGTTCGTGGTCATCGCGCCTCTCCTACGTGGCGGTCGAGGAATTCGATCTGGTCGCCGACGATGGTGTCGAAGTACGGATCGAGGTAGGGCTCGAAGTGGCCGATGTCGTAGGTGTGGACTTCACCTTTCGGGATGCGGCGTGCCACTGCCTGAGCTTTGTCGATCGGTGTGACGTCGTCTTTCGCGGCGAGTTGGACGAGAACCGGGGCGCTGATGTCGCGCGCATAACGCCCGGGGGAGTACACCGGTACACGTAGTGCGATACGGGCGGCGACGTCGTTCTCGGCGAGTAGTTCCTCGCGCATCTCTCCCATACGTTCGACTTGCTCGTACGCGCCGGGTGAGGTCATCATCGCGATGTCGCCGGGTCGCCCGACCGCAGTCATTCGATACGGCGAGCGTCCGGTCCATGCTCGGAATTGATCACGCACCCCGGCAAGGATCAGTCGTGCCACCAAAGTCGGGGCTTGGGAGAACGCCGATGCGGGGCCGCTCACATGCGGAACCTGGACGATCGCGGCGGCCAGGTCGTGGTCGTGGGCCGCTAGTTTCAAGACGTGGCCGCCGCCGAAGGACGATCCCCACGCCACCACTCGGCGCGTGTCGATGCCGTCGAGGCTGCGAACGTATGCGATTGCGGCATCCCAGTCGTCTTGCTGTTTGCCGATGTCGAGAATGCGACGCGGCGAGCCCTCGCTTGCACCCCAATGTCGATAGTCGAAGACGAATGCTGCGTATCCGGCCTGGGCGAACCTCGCAGCGTAAGCGTCGAGTCGCAATTCGCGGAACGCAGCGAAACCGTGGGCGAGCACGACGATCGGAGGGTTCACGACGCCGTCCGGTCGGTAGAGCCAGGCGGCGCACTCGACCTCGCCCGAGTTGAATGTGACATCGGACCGAACATATCCGAGTTGATGCGTCATCTGGACCTCCACCGGGTATCTTGAATGGTGTTCAACAAGCTAACAGCATCTTGATTGTCATTCAAGATGCAATTCGCGTGGAGGTGAGTTCTTCTTTTGGCGCGGAACAAGAAGCCGCAACCTGCCGGCGAGAAGCGAGAGGAGATCGTCGCCGCTGCGCGGGCACTGTTCCTCGAGGGCGGATACGACTCGACGTCGATGAACAAGTTGGCCAAGGAAGCCGGGGTGGCCGCCAATACGATCTATTGGTATTTCGGGGACAAGGACGACGTACTTGTCGCGGTCGTCTCGGCGGTCATGGCCGATGTCTGGCCGATGTATCAGGCGGTTGCGGGTGAGCCGATTGCGACTCGGGTTCTGTGGATCGTGCGGCGGTTGACCGAGATGAGCGGATTGGTGACGACGGTCCATGCGCGTGTGCCGCATTCACCTGCAGTGGCGGAGTGGCACAACAATTTTCATCTTCTCACCGGCAGTTTGTTTCGTGCTGAGCTGGAAACGGCCGGCGTCCCTGTGGAGACCGTTGATGCCGAGGTGTCGATTGCCGTCTTCACCGTCGAGGGTCTGTTGATGCACACACGGGACGAGACCGAGCAGCGCTCGATTTGCGAGACGTTGGCCTCTCGCTGGCCGTCGACCACGAGTTAGGCCGCTGCTGATGGCTCCATCTCTGTTCGTTCGGGGAGCATGCGTTCGACGCCGCAGCCTCCGCAGCTTGCTACCAGCACTTCCAAGCCTTTACTTGACATAATGTTTCTTATCGGCGCGTGAGTAGGGCGAGTTCAAATAGATGAAAGTACTCCGCCCTGCGAGATTCCATCGCCTTCAAGGTAACGCTTCAGCACCGCAGATCGATCGACGTTGCTCTGGCCATCTGAACGTGCCGACGCGGCCGGCATCCGAAACTTTGACCGTTCGTTTCAACGCGTTCGCCAATCGGCAGGTTTGCCTCCAGAGCTGACGATGCACGCCCTGCGGCATTCCTACGTCACCCACCTCATCGAGGCCGGCTATGACCCATTGTTCGTACAACAACAAGTCGGCCACAGCTACTCCTCGACGACCGCCTCTACACAGCGGTCTCAGCGGACTTCAAACAGAAGACAGTGCAGCAAATGATTGTGCGTCGAATCGTCACAGGTGACGAAAACCAATAGGGAGACGCACCGCCGGCCCCTGGGGTACCGAGTCATACAACTCTCATCATCTGTCAAGGTGAGGCAGTGTCGCCGACAGGCCCTGGACCTGTTGCGTCGGCCTTGCGCCTTTGCGGCACCCGCCGTTGTCAGGGCCTCCTGCCGCGACCCTCATGTGACAATGGCTGTTCAAGAGCGTACTTCACGACGCTATCGAGCCACCACCCACAGCGACTCGCCTCGATGCGAACGGCGTCGATCGAATGTCATTTCCCAATTGGCCTCGGAACCGTGACCGCCGGTGCAATCATACAACTCTACGAATATTGTTCGATAGATGATTGGTGGTCGCGCACGAGCGCAGACCCGGAGAACAGGAGCCGATTCATGCCGCGAGGGTGGCAAGGTAACCCGCCGAAGAACGACGACGAAGCGCGTGCACGCATCATCGACGCCGCCATGGCGTGCATAGCTCGAAAAGGCCCGGTCAAAACGAGCATTTCAGATATTGCCGCCGAGGTGGGGGTGACCAGGCAGACCGTCTACCGCCACTTTTCCAGCCTGGATGACATTTGGATCGCCGTGTCTAACGTAGCGTCTGACGCCTTCATTGACCTGCTCATCGTTCACGTTGGGAGCCTGTCCGATCCGGCCGACATCATCGTCGAGTCTCTCGCTTACGTGGTGGAGCAGCTCGCTACCGAACCGTTCGCCGGCGTCCTCATTTCCACAGGACGGTCCGAAACCCTCGCGGTGAGCATGGCCTCACAACTGGCAATCGATGTCACGGTCGGCGCCCTGCGAAGTTTCGCCATCGATTGGGATGCACTCGGGTACAGCGACGTCGATCTCGACGAGTTTGCCGAGTTCGTCCTGCCCATCTTGCATTCGCTGATCGTCACCCCGAGCAAGCAACGCACTGCCCGTCAATTGCGGATGTTCCTGCGCCGCTGGGTCGGTCCGTCCATCGACCCGCCCCCCTCTTCCCTACCCCCCACTATCCGCAGGCCGCGCAGACAGGACGAACACCAGTGACCGCTACCTTCACAGAGCACGATTTGTCGCTTCCGGTGACCGGTCGACGAAAGCGAATACTGTTATGGGGCGGGCTATTTGCCGCCCTCAATCTGCTCGCGTGGTGGGGTATCGGGTTCGATGTTTTACCGGTGCAGCCCACGTCCGATCTGATCGCACTTTTCGTCATCCTCCCCACACTGTTTCTGCCGTTCGTGGCTCTGCTGGACAACCCCGGCGAAAACCGAAGCCGGCTGCAAAAAGGCGCCGAACTCGTCTTCTTGTTCCTGTTCATGTCCGTCATGATCGAGTGCACGTGGGAAATCTCGTGGGTGATCATGAACTTCACCGGCACCATCCACAACGCCACCAGCACCGACCACTGGCTATGGCTGTGGTGGATGTACGGGAGAGCAGACACCCGCTATCTCACCAACGACGCGGCCTCGATGGCCATCGAGATCTGCGCCGCGTCCTCAGGACCCATTGGCCTGCTGGGATGCTACCTCCTCAAAACCGGCAGGCGCATCCCCGGAAACTGGATAGCGATCCTCTACGTGTGGGCGATGTGCTTTTCCAACCTCATCTTCATCGCTCACGCCTGGTACCGCGGCTTCGAAGACATCCAAGGCGGATGGTTCGGATTCTGGATCGTGTTCATCGCCTGGAACATCCCCTGGTTGATAGCTCCACCGTTCTTCGTAATACCCTCAGCAGCACGCGAACTCAAATACCTCTACCAGCGACAACTCGTCGACACGCTCAACAAAGACGGCGCCGACATCTTCATCGAACACGTCCCAGCCCCGTCGTCTCCGGCCCATGCGGTGCGCGATACCGCAACGCGCTCGACCGCGTGAGAACACCGGCCGTGACCGGGGCCGGTTCAGCATGAGGGCCTACTCGTCTCACTGCAACACGTCTCGCTACCAGTTGAGAAGGTGGTCTCTCAGCACCTCGTCTTGCAGACATCGTTGCGGGCTGACGCGCTTCACTCCCAACGACCGCCTCTAGACGGGTCGGATAACTCGCATCGCACGCCGACCGCGGATCCGAAGTATTGACCGTTCGTTTCAATGCGCCGGCAATCTGCGGGTCTGCCGTCTGAGCTGTCGATGCACGCCTTTGACCACAGCTTCCTCGACGGCTCTCGAACAGAAAGGCATTGCAGCACAACGTGATTGCCCTTCGAATCGTCACATGTGACGAAAACCAAGGGTGTGGCTACATGAGTGAACAACGTCGTATCTGCTAGAGATATCGGATCCAGGCCCCGGTCACGAGGCCTATCCCGATGTAGCTCCCCTGGCCGCAATCCACGCCCGTGAAGCCGGTCTGGTCTGCCGGCCCGCTGGTGCGGTGGTAGAAAATTCGCACACCGGCAGACTCGCCGGTATTGCGCCCGAGGCCAAGGCAGTCGAGCTCTATGACGTACCGACTCCCGGGTGGACAGTTGGCGGACACGCCATGTCGGTAGTCGTAGATCGAACATCCCGCGGGTGCCGCACTCGCTTGTCCTGCCGTGGCCACACCCGCACCGGCCATGAGCGCGAGCGCGAATGCTCCAGCCGCGATCCTTCTACCGTTTTCCATCCCGCTGCCTATCAGTGGTTTGTCGTGTGACGTGGTAATCGGCGTCTGGCGTTCGCGTGTTACCCGTGATGTCCGTGGGCAATCAAGGTCAGTTATCGTCACAGTGACGCAAAATGGGAAGGCGAGTCCACCTGCTTCGGACTCGCTATCAGTTAGTCAGGGTCCTGTACGTCGAGATGTGCCAGCACTGCTCGCGCTGCTTCGAGCTCATGGCTGAGCTCCTCAATTCTTTTCTGGGCCGCCGCCCGTGCCGACTCGATGACCGCGTCGACCGCCGCAATCGCGGCGTCGTCGCCGAGCGCGTGCATCGCTCGCGCCACCCGGTCCGAGGTGACCTCGGTGGGCTTGCCCTGCTTCTTGCTGCCGTGCGACACCGACACCGTCCAGGTGCTCTCGCCCACCGACGTAACGGTGACACTAACTGCGGCAGTTGAAGTCTTGGTGCGTCGTGGCGCTTTTGGCGGGGAAGATTTCGGTTCCACTGGGCTCGACTTCACGGGTTCGGGTTCCGGCTTCGATTCAGTCGCAACGGTTCTCGGTGACTTCGATGCGACTGATGGTGCGGACGTCGCCTTGACCGGCCGTTGACGCGCCGGCGCCGTGGAAGTTGCTGTCGTACGAGTCTTCTGCAGTTCGTCGGCCTCAAACGGCAATTGATCGTCGACGCCTTTCGGGCTCACCGTCACCGTTGAGCCGTCGACAGACACCACGCGCGCCGATGCTCCAGCGGGGAGATCGAGCGACGGCATCGGATCACGGAGGTAGACGGTGGCCCGCCTACCTGCGGCAAGTGCCGCGGCCAGCGATTCCAGGTCATCGGCCGTCAATCCGGACTTTCCACGCGAGTTCACGCTGATCATATTCGCACATGCGTGCGAATGCTGCGCGGTCGGCCGCACGTTACCGCGCACGCGCTCCATGGAACCTCTACGAGGTGCGCGTCAGCACACCGCGCCCGGTGAGCCAGGCTCAGGCCCAGCTGAGACTACGCGGTGTGCAGGAAGCCACCCAGCTATGACGCGGCGGCTGTCTGCTCGGGCTTGAGTCCGCTCTCGATTCCTGAACGAAGTTCCTCCGAATCGGTGTGACCGTGCGAAGAGATGGCGTGCTCCACGGCGGCTTTGAGCACCTCTTCTTTTTCACCGGCAATCGTCAGCGTGCAGTTGTTCTCACTCGGCTGCTCACGGCAATCCACGACATAGCGCATGATGATCTGGCCTCCTCGACTGTTGTGACCGCTTCTCGAAGCGTCGTCGCGAAGCGGGTATTGGTGGCTCTTCAAGTGAACGCCGCGCACACCAATAAAACAACCGCCAACAGAGAAGTTCGTCCAATGCCTGACATCTTATCGCTGGTCTAAATCCGTTGTCGTGCACCAAGTTATCTGACGGGACTGTGAAATTACACTGCTGGATGTGTGGAGTTAGCCGGCAGCAGACTGCGACGGTGGCGCTGAACCACCCTGCGAGGAGTCGATGGTCATCAAGCGGATGATTTCCTCGCGGTCGCCGAGGGAGGGAACGCCCATGTCCGGTGTGTAACCGTAGACCTCGTGCAGGGGTGTCGAGCTGGTACGGCCCTGAAGAATATCGACCGACGTGGTGTCGATGAGCCCGGGGTGCTCGACGCCGCACGCCTCGGCCACTTTGACCAGGTCGCGGCGCAGCGTTTTGATGTAGTTCGCGGCCCTTTCGGCCTTGACCTCAGGCACCAAGCCGCGGGCCAACCAGCTGTTCTGGGTGGCGACCCCGGTCGGACAGGTGTCGGTATGGCACTTTTGGGCCTGGATACATCCAATTGCCAGCATCGCTTCGCGCGCGACGTTGACCATGTCGCAACCGAGCGCGAATCCAACGACCGCGTTGTCGGGAAGCCCGAGCTTGCCGCTGCCGATAAAGGCGATGTCCTCGTGTAGTCCGCGCTCGGCGAAAATGCGGTAGACCCGGGCGAACCCGAGCTGGAATGGCAGCGACACGCTGTCGGTGAAAATCAACGGTGCGGCACCGGTGCCGCCCTCACCACCATCGATGGTCACGAAGTCCACTCCCCGCCCTGTTTGGTTCATCAGGTCGGCCAGTTCGTACCAGAAATCAAGGTCACCGATTGCCGCCTTGATTCCCACCGGCAGGCCCGTTTCGGTAGCGAGTAGTTCGACCCAGTCGAGCAGGCTATCGGTGTCGGAGAACTCCGCGTGCCGTGAGGGACTGATGCAGTCACGCCCCTCCGGAACGCCGCGGGCGGCAGCGATTTCCGCACTGACCTTGGGAGCCGGGAGCAGGCCGCCCAAGCTGGGCTTCGCGCCCTGGCTGAGCTTGATCTCCAACGCGCGCACCGGCGCACCGGTGACCACGTCCTTGAGCATGTCCAGACTGAAGCGGCCCTGTTCATCGCGGCAGCCGAAGTAGGCGGTACCGATCTGAAAGATCAGTTCCCCGCCGTGTCGGTGATAGTGGGAAATACCCCCCTCCCCGGTGTTCTGCAGGCAGCCGGCCAGCTCAGCACCCCGGTTCAGGGCTTCCACTGCGTTGCCGGACAGCGACCCGAAGCTCATCGCCGAGATGTTGACCACCGAAGCCGGACGAAACGCACCGGGCCTGCGCCGTGCGGCCCCGATTACCTTCGCGCACGGCACCTCGACCTCGTGTGCTGCTCCCGGCGCCGACGGGGGCACCGCACGACCGAAGGTGCGGTGTTTGATCACCGGATAGCCGGCCGTGTATTCCATGTCGTTGTCGGTACCGAAGCCGAAATAGTTGTTCTCCTTCTTTGCCGAGGCGTACACCCACCGACGTTGATCGCGGGTGAAGGGACGCTCCTCGTTGTTCGCCGCGACGAGGTACTGCCGCATCTCCGGCCCGACAGATTCGATCAGGTACCGAGCATGCCCGACCAGGGGAAAGTTGCGCAGCAACGCGTGCTTGCGCTGAAAAAGATCACGCACAACCACAGCGCCTGCCGCCGACGCGGCTGCCGCTGCCACAGCAGTAGAAACCCGAGTCATGACGCCAGCGTAAACCGACCCCGAGGACCCATGCCCCGATGTCGCCATCTTGATACCGGCCAGCTTGCAAACTGGCCGGTCCTGTTTGCCACCAGGTCCGACCGGGTACCCGCCGGCAATGGACGATCAGCCCGCATCCAGCATCGAAAACTCCGGCGCATCCGCTGACGTGCATCTCGTTCTGCACGTCAACGGGGGTGATCGAGAGATTGAATGTGACCAGCGCACAACACTTTTGGATGCGCTCCGGGACCACTTGGACCTGACCGGATCCAAGAAGGGCTGCGACCGCGGTCAATGTGGTGCTTGCACGGTTCTGGTCGACGACCGGCGCGTCCTGAGCTGCCTGACGTTCGCCGTTGCCGCCCAGGGGCGGCAGATCACAACCATCGAGGGGATCTCCGAGATGGAATCGGGTACCGCATTGCAAGAAGCATTCGTGGACCATGACGGGTTCCAGTGCGGCTACTGCACGCCCGGTCAGATCTGCTCCGCAGTCGGGATGCTCGACGAGGTCAAACGCGGCTGGCCCAGTGCCGCGACAGCGGACATCGACGAACCCGTCGACGTGGTTCTGAGCGATACCGAAATCCGTGAGCGCCTGAGCGGGAACATCTGTCGTTGCGGTGCGTATGTGAATATTCTCGCTGCGGTCCGAAGTGTGGCTGCCGACACCGGACAGGACATGGCATGAAAACCTTTGATTACGTGGCGGCCACCAGTGCTGACGCCGCCGTCGAGCGCCTGGGCTCTGATCCGGACGCCCGCATTCTGGCCGGCGGAACCAACCTCGTGGATCTGATGAAGCTCGGTGTCGTCGAACCGGAGACGCTCATCGACATCGGATCGCTTCCCCTCGATGAGATCTCGACCGCGGACGGCGGCGGCCTGCGGATCGGTGCGACCGTCCGAAACAGTGATCTGGCCGCCCATCCGTTGGTGCGCACGCGGTACCCCGTGTTGTCGAAGGCGTTGCTCGCGGGCGCCTCCGGCCAACTCCGGAACATGGCGACCACCGGCGGGAACCTGTTCCAACGCACACGCTGCGGCTACTTCATGGACACCGGCAAGGCGTGCAACAAGCGAGATCCGGGGTCCGGTTGCTCGGCGATCAACGGCATCAACCGGGACATGGCAGTTCTCGGCGCCTCCGACGCCTGCGTTGCCACCCACCCCTCGGATATGGCTGTCGCGATGGCGGTGCTCGAGCCCGAAATCGACGTGCTCGGTCCCGCCGGGCGCCGAGCCGTTGCCTTCAACGATTTCTACCGTCTGCCCGGAGAGCATCCTGAATTCGACAACACCCTGGGTCGCGACGATCTGGTGACGGCGCTGACCATTCCCCCGCTGCCGGCCGCGCGGTCATCGACCTACCGGAAGGTCCGCGACCGGGCGTCATACGCCTTCGCGTTGGTGTCGGTGGCCGCCATCCTCACCGTTGACGACGGGCAGGTGTCGGCGGTGCGAATCGCTCTGGGATCGGTGGCGCACAAACCTTGGCGCGCAACCCGCGCCGAAGCTGCGCTGCTCGGCCGACCCGCCGTGAGATCCGAGTTCGCGGCGGCGATGGATCGTGAACTGACCACAGCTGAGCCTTTGTCGGACAACGCATTCAAGATCGGACTGGTCAAATCCGTCGCAACCCAGACGTTGGTCGAATTGGCCGCAGCGGAGGGACGCCGATGAGCACGCTCGGGGTTGGGCACGCACGCGTCGAAGGTCAGGACAAAGTACACGGTTCCGCGCGGTACACCGCCGATCTCCGACCGGCAAGCGGTGTCGTGCACTGCGCTCATGTGGGGGCCACTATCAATGTCGGTCGTGTGACACACGTCGATGTGGACCAGGCACTGCGACAGCCGGGTGTTCTCGGCGTGCTCTGGCATGGCAACGCGGTGGAACTTCCCGACATCGATGACAGCGAGTTGTTGATCTTGCAATCCGCAGACGTGCATTACCGCGGTCAGATCGTTGCCGCGGTGATCGCGGACTCGGCGGAGCGGGCGCGTGCCGCCGCCGACGCGCTGACGGTGCACTACGAATCCGAGGCGAAGTTCGACAACGTCCTGACCAGCGACCACCCCGATCTGTACGCGCCGGAGGAAGTGAATGCCGGGTTCCCGACGGACTCGATTCGCGGTGAACCCGAGGACGCGTTGGCTGCCGCCGAGATTGTCGTCGACCACTGGTACTCAACCCCTGCCATGCACAACAACCCGATGGAACCGCACGCCAGCACCGCGGCCTGGGAGCACACCGACGGTGGCGAATCGCTCACCGTCTGGGATTCGACTCAAGCACCGGCCGGTGTTCAAGACGATCTGGCCACGCTGTTCGGCATCGATGCACAACAGGTCCGGGTGATCGCCGAGCATGTCGGCGGCGGATTCGGCGGTAAAGGCAGCACTCGTCCCAACGCCGTGCTGGCGGTGATGGCTGCCAAACTGGTCGGCCGACCGGTTCGGGTCGTTCTGCCCCGCTCGGCGACCTTCGCGTTCGTGGGATACCGAACGCCCACCTACTCGCGGGTGGCTCTGGGCGCCGATGCATGGGGCAAGTTGAGCGTCGTCTGCCACGACACCGTCCAGCAAACCTCGAAGATCGTCGAGTTCGTGGAACAAACAGCAGAGGGGACCCGGCACATCTACGGTTCCGACCACAGCCGGACCACTCATCGCGTTGCTGCACTGGATGTTTCGACGCCGCGCTGGATGCGAGCACCTGGCGAGGCGCCCGGTATCTATGCGCTCGAGACCGCGATCGATGAACTCGCGCACGAACTGGGAATGGATCCGATCGAACTCCGCATCCTGAATGAACCGGCCTCGGATCCCGCCACCGGTACCCCGTTCAGCTCCCGTAGCGTGGTGGAGGCATTGCGGACCGGCGCTGATCAGTTCGGCTGGGCTGACCGCAACCCGCGGCCGGCGGCCACCATGCGCGGACGCAAGCTCATCGGTAGCGGAGTTGCACTGGCGTCATATCCGGCGATGACGGCGCCGAGCACTGCCCGAGCATGCGCCAACTCCGACGGCACCTTCGACGTGTCGGTGGCAGCGTCCGATATCGGGACCGGGGCACGCACGGTGCTGACTCAGATCGCCGCCGACGCCCTCGAGGTGGCCTTCGACTCCGTCCGACTGCATCTCGGTGATAGCAAACTGCCGAAGGCTCCGGGAGCCGGCGGATCGTCCGGTACATCGTCGTGGGGTTTCGCGGTGCACAAGGCATGCCGCGATCTTCACTATCAGCTCAATCAGATCGGGACTCCAGAGACCGCGTTGGAGGTCGTCGCCGACACCACCGAAGACCTGCACGCCCGCGCCCAGATGCCCCGTGAAGCATTCGGTGCCCAATTCGCACAAGTCGCCGTGGATGTGGACACCGGCGAGGTGACCGTTGAGCGGATGTTGGGCGTATTCGCAGTGGGGAAGGTCCTCAATCCACGCCTGGCCCGTTCTCAGCTCCTTGGTGGCATGACGTTCGGCATCGGGATGGCGTTGATGGAAGAGGGCCACCCCGATGCCCGGTACGGCGGGTTCGGCAACGAGAACATGGCCGACTATCACGTGCCCGCCCACGCAGATGTCCTTGACGTCGAAGCCATCTGGATCGATGAGGATGACGATCAGTTAAACCCGATGGGCAGCAAGGGTATCGGCGAGATCGGCAATGTCGGATCGGCTGCAGCGATTGCGAATGCGGTCTTCCACGCGACCGCTGTCCGGGTTCGGGACCTGCCGGTCCGGCCCGACAAGCTCGCCGGCCGGATCGATCCGACACTGAAGAACTGATGCGTGCGGTCCCCTAACGCGCCAGTGGATCGCGGGGCAGTCCCAGGATTCGCTCCGCGATTTGATTTCGGGTGATCTCCGACGTGCCGCCCGCGATGGACATCCCTCGCGCGGCGAGCACAAGCAGTCCGACCATCCTGCCGGGACCTTCGGTGAAAGCAACGTCGTTGCCGATGATCTGTGCCGAGAGTCGGGCCCGCTCGGCCAGGTGCTCCGCGAGAAGCAGCTTGGTCACATTGCCTTCCGGTCCCGGCGCGGCGCCGGCGACGCTGCGTGCCGCGCGCCGAAGATTCAACAAGCGCAACGCTTGGTCACCTGCAAAGAACTCGCCGACAACCGATTTCATGCCTTCGATGCGGTCGCCGTACCGCGTGGTCAATCCGAGCATGAATGCGGTTGCGCTTTCGATTCCCGGTGTCCCGCCGCCGATGCTCACCCTCTCGTTTCCGAGGGTCGCCCGCGCGACCGTCCAGCCGTCGTTCGGGGTACCGACCACATCGGTGTCGGGCACGAACACATCGGTGAAGAACACTTCGTTGAACTCGGCTCCACCGGTGATCTGGCGCAGGGGCCGGATGTCGACTCCGGGCGACTGCATATCGATGAGAACAGTTGTGATCCCCTTGTGCTTGGGAGCTTGCGGGTCGGTCCGGACCGTGGCCAGACCGCGCCGGCACAAGTGGGCACCGCTGGTCCACACCTTCTGGCCGTTGATGATCCATCCTCCGTCGACCCGCGTCGCACGAGTCTTGACCGCCGCGGCATCCGAGCCGGCATCAGGTTCGGAGAACAACTGGCACCACACCTCGTGGCCGGTCAGCGCGGAGCGGACGAAGCGGTCGATCTGATCCTGTGTGCCGTGCTGGATCAGGGTGAGAATGACCCAACCGGTGATGCTGTATTCGGGGCGCTTCACTCCCCCCGATGCCATCTCCTGCTCGATGACCAACTGTTCGACGGCATCGGCGCCGCGGCCCCACGGCAAGGGCCAGTGCGGCATCACGTAACCGGTCTCGATCAGCCGTTCGCGCTGAGCGTCACCGTCGACGGTGGCGATCTCGGCGATGTCCGCACGTACCCGTGCGCGAAGTTCCTCGGCCTCGGGCGGCAGATCAAGATTGTTGGGGCGGACGACCCCTGCGGCCGTCAGATCGAACACATCTCGCGCGGGTTCGTGACCGCCGAACAATCCTTGCAGCACGGTTGCGCGGCGGAGATGAAGATGGGCGTCGTGTTCCCAGGTGAAACCGATACCGCCGTGTACCTGAATGTTCAATTCGGCGTTGCGAACATAGGCGGGCAGTGCCAGCGTTGCGGCTGATGCCGCCATCAGCCGGAAGGCATCGACATCGTCGTCGGCGGCGCGAGCGGCGTCCCAGACGACAGCCAACGCTGCCTCAGATCCGACGAGCATGTTCGCGCAGTGGTGTTTGATCGCCTGAAACGAGCCGATGGTCCGGCCGAACTGCTCACGCACTTTCGCATAGTCGACGGCCGCGTCAAGGGCGTCCGTGGCGCCGCCGACTGCCTCTGCCGACACCAGGGTGCGGGTGACCGCGAGCGCTGCGGCGCCGAGCCCGGCGAGCTGAACCGCCTCCACCCCATCGAGGTTCGCGCGTCCGGACCGTCGGGTGGGATCGAGGTTCTCAGGAAATTCCACGATCAGATTCGGGGATGCGGTGTCGACGAGGAAGACGTCGTCACCGGTGATGAGTACCAGCAGGTCCGCCAGCGGACCGCCGAGAACGACGCCGGCGTCACCGTAAATACGACCGTCGTCACAGGTGAGCCCGGGCGCAATCCCGATCCCGGCGGTCATGGTTCCGTCGGCAAGCTTCGGGAGGAGCTCGGATTTGGCCTCATCGGCATCGCTTCGTGCGAGGATGGCCGACCCGATCACGGTCGGCAGGAAAGGGCCCGGCGCGATCGCGCTGCCGAGTTCGGTGACCACCACGACGAGTTCGGCTATCCCACAGCCGGATCCGCCGTATTCCTCCGGGATGTGAAGTCCCAGCCAGCCGATCGTGGCCATCTCGTGCCAGAACGTCGGCCGCTGCTCCTCCGGCGCATCGAGTAGTGCCCGCGATTCGGCGCGGAGTTTGCGCTCAATCGTGAAATCCCGCACCACGGAGGCCAACTCGATGTGATCCTCGGTCAGGGCAATACTCATCTGGGCTCCCGCTGTCGGTTCGTCAGGCTTCGCTGCATTCGTCGTGAATGCCTGATTTCACCACTTGCGAGCGTTCGAGACACCTGGATTCGCGCAGAGTGTCAGTGCCGTCCTTGGGCGGGCTGGAACAGTTCGATGAGATTTCCAGCGGGATCGCCGAGCAAGATCTGTTGGCCGCCCGGGCCCGCGACCAGGGCGCTCCGGAACTCGACGCCCTTGGCGCGCAGTCGCTCGACTTCCGCTTCGAGGTCATCGACGACGAGGTGGATGCGGTTGCGTCCGGCGTCAGCGTGGTCTGGCGGTGTTGCGCGAGCGCCGGAACTGGTCGGGCCGGACAGCAACAGGCGCAGCGATCCACGAACGACGTCGGCGAACGCGGGTGCGACGTCGGTGTTCACCGTGAACCCGAGGTGGTCGCTGTAGAACTCGATGGCCGCCCGGACGTCGTCGACGATGTAGCGGACGCTGACGTAGTCATGAGGTGATGTCATCTTCTTTCTCCTTCTTTGTCGATCAGTGCGGCGAGGACGGGAAGCAGGCAGCGAACGCGGCCGTCGATGTCCGCCGCGACGCGCTGGAAGATCGGATAACTGCCGCCGTCTGTGGCGGCCGGATCCGGGGTGCTCCAGTGGATACGTCGCGCGGCGGGGTACTCAGGGCAGACTTCACGGGCCTTGTCGCACAGGGTGATCACGGCATCGAATCGGTGACCGGCGAGACTGTCGAGGTGACGAGTTGACTGGCCCCTGATGTCGATTCCGAACTCTTGCCGCAGCACCCGAATCGCGTTCGGATGCAGCGCGGACTTGGGGTTGCTTCCGGCACTGGCTGCCGTCACCCGTTCTCCGGCGTGGTGTCGCAACAGCGCCTCTGCGATCACCGACCGGGCACTGTTTCCGCTGCACACAAAGAGCACCGCAGGCGGGGTTTGCGGATCGAATACCGCAGGTGCGGGACCGAGCCGCAATGCCGGGTGCAGGGCCAGCCCGGCATCGGTCAGCGCTTTGGCGCAGTGTTCCAGGTCCAGCCGGTAATAGCTGTCGCGTCCGTCGTACGTGCTGCGCGTGGCGGCTATCAGTCCGCCTTGCCGCAGCAAACGCAGATGGTATGAGACCAGATTCTGCGGTTGGCCGATGCGATTCGTGAGTTCGCGCACCCGGTAATCGCTGCCGGCCAATTCACCAAGTAGTTGCCACCGCAATGGATTCGCGGCCAGTTGCACAATCGGCGGGACGGCGGGAGCTGACTCCATCACCCCATGATACCCCGATACATCAATCTAATTTGATGGAATTTCCGGCATTCTCACTGTCGCAGTACTTGCCTCACCCGTGCGGCCTCGCGAGTGAGGTGGTCGCGTTCGGGCACGCTGGTGGCGATGTGGGATGCCTGCGTATACAGTTCGGCCGCCTGTAGGAGATCGCCGGCGCGTTCGTGGAGGTAGGCCGCCGCCGCGGTGTGCCGAGGAAGGTTGGGGTCGAGCTCTTCCAGGGCTGCCAGTCCGGCCTGAGGTCCGTCGGCCTCACCGACTGCCACCGCGCGATTGAGGCGGATCACCGGGCTGTCGGTGATGAGCAGCAGTTCGTCGTACCACTCCACGATCTGTACCCAGTCGGTCTCGGTGGTGCTGGGGGCATCCGCATGCAGCGCGGCGATGGCTGCCTGTGCCTGGTATTCGCCCAGTCGATCCCGGACCAGCGCCGCCTGAAGAATTGTGACTCCCTCGGCGATCAGGATTGTGTCCCAACGGGATCGATCCTGCTCCGCCAGCGGGACCAGCCGACCTCCCGGGCCGGTCCGAGACTCGCGGCGGGCATGATGCAACAGCATCAGGGCGAGTAGCCCGGCGACCTCCGGTTCGTCGGTCAAGGTGGCGAGCTGTCGAGTGAGACGGATCGCTTCGGCTGCGAGATCGACTTCTCCGCCGTATCCCTCGTTGAAGACGAGATAGAGGACCCGCAGTACCGTGCCGAGGTCGCCGGGCCGGTCGAGCGGCAGACCGGCAATCTTCTTCTTGGCACGGCTGATTCGCTGTGCCATGGTCGCCTCGGGCACGAGATGGGCCGTTGCGATCTGCCGTGTTGTCAAGCCACCCACTGCGCGCAGTGTCAACGCGACCGCCGCCGCCGGCGACAACGTCGGATGCGCGCACAGGAAGTAGAGGTGCAGCGTGTCGTCCGTGGCGGGTGCCGGGCCTGGTGGGGGTTCGACCTCCACGGCGAGTTCCCTCCCCCGCCGCGATGTCTCGGAGCGAACCGAATCGAGGAATCTGCGCCACGCGACCGACACGAGCCATGCCTTCGGATCGCGGGGCGGATCGTCGGGCCAGGTTTCCAGTGCCCGAATCAGGGCTTCTTGCACGGCATCCTCGGCCGACGCGAAATCTGCTCCGCGCCGGACGAGGACACCGATCACCGCGGGCACGAGGTCCCGCAGTAGAGACTCGTTCACTCGGTCACCGTGGGAGGCTCGGTGAGGAATGGACGAACCTCCAACCATTCCTGAATGGGTTTGCCCCCGGCCCCGGGCGCGGCGGACAGCTCCCCCGCCAGTTCCAGCGCGCGTTCCCACGACTCCACGTCGATGGCCATCCAGCCGGCGATGAGATCCTTGGTCTCGGCGAACGGGCCATCCGTCACCGGCGGACGACCTTCACCGTCGTGCCGCACGAACGTGCCTTCGGGTGCGAGGGCCTGGGCGTCGACGAACTCCCCGGTGCCCACCAATTTGTCCGCAAATTCGCGCATGAACTGGATGTGCGCATCTACCTCGTCCGGTGTCCACTGATCCATCGTCGTCCAGCCGTCAACGGGAGTCGGGCCGCCCCGGTAGTGCTTCAGCAGCAGGTACTTCATGGTCTATCTCCTTCGTTGTGGTGGCCCCGTGCGGCCACTTGTATCCCTGGGACGGAGCCGCCACCCCATTCTCGACATCCCAGGCCCAGATGGCTTGTTTTTCTCAACTCGTACCCGACTCGCTGATCGGGTTTACGATTCGTCTGAATGTGGTCGTGCGTCATGAGGTATTCCTGCAAACGATCGGATACTCGATGGATCTCGGTCTCACCGGAAGAATCGCGGTTGTCACAGGTGCGAGCAAGGGGATCGGTTTGGCCGTCACCAGCGCTCTGGCCGCCGAGGGGGTCCACGTTGTCGCCGGATCCCGCAGCCGGAGCCCTGACCTTGCTCGTCTGGAAGATCAGGGCCTGGTGTCGTTCGTCCCGGTGGATCTGACTACTCGCGAAGGTCCGATCGCGCTGGTCGAAGAGGCCGAAAGACTCGGTGGCGTAGACATACTCGTCAACAACGCCGGTGCAGTGACACCGCGACCCGCCGGATTCGCCAGTGTCACCGATGATCAGTGGTACGACTCCTGGACCCTGGGTGTCATGGCAACAGTGCGGACAACCAGGGCTGCGATACCACAGCTCCTTCGACGAGGTGGCGGCTCGATCGTCACCGTCAGCTCGGTGAACGCATTTCTCCCTGACCCTGGAGTCATCGATTACAGTGCAGTCAAAGCGGCACTCACCAACCTGTGTAAGTCGTTGTCGAAAGAACTGGGACCACAGGGAATTCGGGTCAACACCGTAAGCCCGGGCCCGGTGTCGACAGCGCTGTGGCTGGGCGAGGGCGGCGTCGCCGAGACGGTTGCCGGTGCGAGTGGTGCCTCAGCCGACGAGGTGGCCAAAGGTGTAGCAGCGCAATCGGTCACCGGGCGATTCACGACGCCCCGCGAAGTTGCTGACCTCATACTGTTCTTGGTCGGCGACACGTCGACAAATGTGACCGGATCAGACTTCACCATCGACGGCGGCCTGATTCAGACGCTGTGACACATTTCTTCGACAGAATGGAACCCAGATGACCGCTAGTCCCGGTAAGGCCAATCCCGTCATCTTCATCCACGGATTGTGGATTCACTCGAGTGCCTGGGCACCGTGGATCGAACTCTTCACCGAGAACGGCTACTCAGCCTCGGCCCCGGGCTGGCCGGGGGACGGTGACACCGTCCAACAGACTCGCGAGAACCCCGACGCATTGAACAACATTGGGATACAACAGATTTGCGAGCATTATGCCGAGATCATCAGTGCGTTGGACGTCAAACCGATTGTCATCGGGCATTCGTTTGGTGGCCTGATCGCACAAGAACTCCTCGCGAACGACCATGCGGTGGCGGCCATCGCCATAGACCCGGCGCCCATAAAGGGAGTCAAGGCTCTCCCCTTCTCTCAGCTGAAGTCCGGCTTTCCCGTCCTGTCCAACCCTGCGAACAAAAAGAAGACAGTGTCGTTGACCGCCAAGCAGTTCCACTACAGTTTCGGAAACACCCTCACTGAGGAGGCTTCCGGTGAACTGTTCGAGAAGTGGACGATACCGGGGCCTGGTCGGCCACTCTTCGAAGACGCGACCGCCAACTTCCACCGCGACTCTCCGGCGGCAGTCGATACTCACAAGGCGGTCCGGGGGCCATTGCTCCTGATCTCGGGCTCGGAGGATCACACCGTCCCCGCCAAGGTGACCCGTGAGGTATTGAAGATGTACGCCGACAGCGGTTCGGTCACCGACTATCAGGAATTCGAAGGTCGCGGGCACTCCCTGACCATCGACGACGGCTGGAAAGAGATAGCTGCCGCATCGCTGGCATGGCTTGGCGACAACGGGCAATAGGTCTCTCGCTACCATTGGCGCTTTCCAGGATTGGGAGTGCGAGATGCCGGACCTCACCGGGCGAGTTGCCCTTGTCACAGGCTCGACGAGTGGAATCGGACGGGCCACAGCTGCGAGGCTGGCGAGTGATGGCGCCTTCGTGATCGTCTCGGGCCGGGACCCTGAACGCGGGGACTCGGTCGTCGAGGCGATCACGGCCAATGGCGGGCAAGCCGTATTCATCGGCGCGGATCTGGCCGACGCCGAATCGGCCATCGCGCTGGCGACCGACGCACTGGCGGTCAAAGGGCAGGTCGATATCCTCGTCAACAACGCCGGGATCGCGGTCTCCGGATCGACGGCGGACGGCACTGAGAACGACTTCGACGCGCTCTACGCTCTCAACGTCAAGGCGCCGTACTTCCTTGTCGGCCAGATCGTTCCGACGATGATCGAGCGCGGGTCCGGCGTAGTCATCAACGTGAGCACCATGGTCGCAAGCTTTGGAAGTTCGTCGACCGCCATCTACGGATCGAGCAAAGCGGCGCTCAACCAGCTGACCAGGGACTGGGCGGTCGAGTTCGGCCCGAGCGGAGTACGTGTAAATACGGTTGCGCCCGGCCCCACCCGGACGGAAGCAACCGAACGCGTCATGGGACCTCTACTCCACAAGCTCGCCGCCAGATCGCCCCTGGGCCGTCCCGCAACACCGGACGAAGTCGCAGCGGTGGTTGCGTTCCTGGCAGGCGACGACGCGGCCATGGTTCATGGACAGCTCATCCACGTCGACGGCGGTCGCAGCATCCTCTAGCCGTCAGCCCTGCGTTGCGGTGGCGGCAGCCAGGATCGTCGTCGTGACTTCGCCGGGCCTGGACACCAGTGAGGCGTGCGAGGCGTCGACCTCGGTGGTGTGGCCTGCCGCTGCGCGTGACGCCATGAAGCGCTGCAACGCCGGCGGAATCACTCGATCCTGCTGGGACACGAGATACCAGCTGGGGACCTTCGCCCACGACGGGTCGCCGGACGGTTCGAGGTTGGCCACGAGGGCAGCGGACTTCTGATGCGCGAACATATCGGCCGCGGTGGCGTCGTCGACATCTTGTACGAAGGTCTCGTGGAAGTACGGCTCTGCGATGTAGCCGTCGACGTTGTAACCCCCGAGCCCGGTCGGATCTCCTTCGACAACCTTGAGTTCCAGGGCCGGCGGAAGCAGTCGGCTACCGGGATAGATCAGCGGGTTGAGGAGACCTTGGACGAACTCCCCGCGAGCGGGCGCAAACGCGGCGATGTACACGTTGGCAACAACGTCCGGATCATGGGTGTTGGTGATGACAGCGCCACCGTAGGAATGTCCGACGAGCACGATCGGGCCGCTGATGGTGGCGAGTTGCTTCTCGAGTTGGGCCGAATCGTTGGCCGGGCCCCGCAGAGGATTGTCAAAGGTCTGAACGGGATAGCCCTCGGCAGTCAGCGACGCGGCGACGTCACGCCAGCCGGAGGAGTCGGCGAAGGCACCGTGAACCAGGACAATCGTCGGTTTGACCACGGTCTGATGGGCATTCGCGGGAACTGCCGACAGGCAGAAGACCGCGACGCACATGGCGACGATCGCCGCCACGCGAATACGCTGCGACTGCCGTGTCGGACTCATCTGGGTACTGGTGGACGCCATGATCGATCCCTCTCATCGAGATTCGGTTGGAGTCAACGTAGTGGTGATCGGCCCGGGAGATCTGAATGTGAGTGCACTCCCCTGTTCTCACAGCGCACCCGCCGCCCGATGTGACCACGTGCTCGCTGAGTACATAACCGTGCACATTCCTTCAGTCCTACGCATCGCCGGCACCCTATGTTGTTCTCCGACAGGACATCTTTCATCGACGTTTGCCTACCGCGAAGGACTGATCATGCCGATTTACACCGCTCTCGATGGCACGGAGATCTACTACAAGGACTGGGGCACCGGCCGCCCGGTGATCCTCAGCCACGGATGGCCGCTGAGTTCGGACAGCTGGGAGGCCCAGCAGTTGTTCCTGGCGTCCAACGGCTACCGCGTCATTGCCCATGACCGCCGTGGACACGGCCGTTCCACGCAGTCGTGGGATGGCAACGACATGAACACATACGCAGACGATCTCGCCGGCCTCATCGAGTACCTCGACCTCCAGCAGATCACGCTGATAGGTTTCTCCACCGGTGGCGGCGAGGTGTCCCGCTACGTCGGCCGTCGCGGAACGAGCAGAATCGCCCAAATCGTGCTTGTGTCGGCGGTACCGCCATTCATGCTCAAGACCGACGACAATCCCGGTGGTGTGCCCATCGAGGTGTTCGACGGGATCCGGGCGGGTTCGCTGGCCGATCGCTCGCAGACATACCGAGATCTGGCCGACGGCCCGTTCTTCGGGAACAACCGTCCGGGCCAGGATCCGTCGCAGGGCATGCGTGACGCCTTCTGGCGACAGGGCCTGCAGGCCGGTGCCCGAAACGCCTACGAGAGCATCGCCGCATTCTCGGCCACCGATTTCCGGGAAGACCTCGACACCTTCGACGTACCGACCCTGGTCATCCACGGAGACGACGACCAAGTGGTGCCGTTCGAGGTTGGCGGCAAGGCGTCAGCCGAACGAATCAAGGGTGCCGAACTCAAGGTGTATGCCGGTGCGCCACATGGAATTACTGACACTCACAAAACAAAGCTGAACGACGACCTGCTGGCATTTCTGGAGTCCTATGCCGCTCCCTGAGCGTGTGCGGCGACGGGAATCCGCGCCGGATAATCGACAAAGCGGACATCCGGGCTGGCTAGGGCAACTCATAGCGCGGGTTGATCCCAATCGGCGTACGGTAAGTCCAATCGCCGGTTCTCCGAGGTGGTGGCTGTGAACTTCGACAGTGTCGAGCAAACGAGGTGATGCGTGCCGGTCATGTACCACTCGTCCCAGATCCCCGCGCACGAGCGAGCGGATGCACTGAAGTCGGTCTTTCTGGATCAGAGTTGGCCTCAGGACGTCGCGATCGAAGATCCGGCCGCGGCTGATGCAGTGCTGGAGGCCGCCGTGATCGGTCGGACCAGCATCTTCCAGGCGCACATCACCGGAATCACCTTGAGCCGCAATCCAAAGCAGATTCGGACCAGCCCCTCCGACGTGCTCGCGTTGGCGCGTCAGCGACGGAGCGTCGGACGGCACGAGCAGTTCGAAGCCCAGCGACAAGTACATCCCGGTGAGTTGATGCTGATGGACATGAACGCGCCCTATTCGTTCGGCTGGGAGGGCCCGGGTGCTTCGCAGGCCCTCTACGTTCCCATTGCGGAACTCGCGCTCGCTCACGAAGTGGTCGTGTCGGCGGCGTCCCGGCTACCGGCGAGCCCGCTGTACTCATTGGTCAGTTCACATATCGCGGACCTCTCCGCTGCCGGCGACGCACTCACCGCCACGCCGGCGGCGCACGACGTCGACGAAGCAACGATCAACCTCGCCCGGGCCATGCTCGCATCGGCCTACAACGCGGATTACGCCCGCGGGATGATGGCCGAGGTGCTACTTCCACGAATACGCGGCTACATCCGGCAGCACCTGTCGGACACGTCGCTGTCGCCGGACAAGATCGCGCGGGCCCACGACATCTCCACCCGAAAACTGTTCCGGCTCTGCGAAGATGCCGACTTCAGCCTCGAGCAGTGGATCATCACCAAACGCCTCGAGGGCAGCCGCGATGAACTCGCCCGCCCCGAGACCCAGGATGTCTCTGTCGCGACCATTGCCCGGCGATGGGGTTTCAGTAATCCTTCCTACTTCACGCGCCGCTTCCGCGAAATGTTCGGCGTCACTCCACGTGCTTGGCGGGACTTCGCAGCCTACGAGGACAGAGCCCGATGACAACGTTCGTCGAACCGTCGAATGCGCCCTATCAAGGCGTCGATCCTCACCTGATGATGTCGGAATCGCATCATGGTCGTGGCAGGACGTCCGTCGACGAGTGGGTCCTGGGCGACGGTTCCTGGCTGATGAGTTTTCGATATCACGGGCTGGCGGTGTCGTGCCCGCGTAACCGGCGCACCGACCCATCCACGCGGTTGCTCACCATGGCGGTCTTCGATCCCGGTGACTGGGCACTACTCCGACATGGGCAACCCGCGATTCAGCGGGCCGATGGCCCCACCCTTGTCGGCCTCGACCAGTCGTCCGCCTTCGACTTCCGGGGACACGGGGACGGATCCGCGGTTGCCGTCCACATCACCCACGCCCGACTGACTCTTGCCATCGAGACCGTGCGCCGGGGCCTCGAGCATCTGCA
Organism: Nocardia sp. 348MFTsu5.1; assembly: GCF_000383535.1. Lineage (NCBI taxonomy): Bacteria > Bacillati > Actinomycetota > Actinomycetes > Mycobacteriales > Nocardiaceae > Nocardia > Nocardia sp. 348MFTsu5.1. Next base: position 39,945 of record NZ_KB911515.1, on the reverse strand, counting down.
TCCGGGACTGCCGATGTATCCCCTTGCGCTGCAACATCTCCAACAGCTCGGAGTCCTCGCTGCCACCAGCCCGCAGATGCTCGCCGACCTGAGCGCGAGCACGATCGGTGTCGTGCGATCGCTGCTGATCAGCTCGGCGGACGATGCCCTTGCTGTCGGCGCAGCCAACGATCTGATCACCCGGATCGAACGCTACATCGACGAGAACATCGATCAGAAGGACCTCGGCGCCGACACCATCGCCGCCGCCCACAACATCTCCGTCCGCCAGCTCTACAAGATCTGGCCCGCGAAACACGGCAGTCTCACCGGCCACATCGCGTCGAGGCGTCTCGGGCAAGCCCGCACCTCATTGCTGACGCACCAACACCTGAGCATCGCAGCCATCGCCCAGAAGCATGGATTCACCCATCCCACTCACTTCACCCAACGATTCCGGGCGACATACGGCGTCACGCCTTCCGGATGGCGCCGCCGGAACCAGTCGCTGTCCAGATAGCAGTGACCTGAGCAGTCCCGTCGCCGTCAGGACCGATGACGCTATCCACCATGGCCCACCTCACCGACGAGTTCAGCGTGGCTGGTTTGCGTAGTCCAGGATGACGTCGACGGCACGTGCGGCGCTCTGGCAGGCGCCTTCCATCGTGGTCGTCCAGTCGGTGCGCGTCCAGTCTCCGGCCAAGGCCAGCCCAGCAACCGCAGTCCGCTGGTCGGGGCGGATCCCGGACGAACCGGGCCGTTGGGCGAACGTCGATTTCGGCATCCGGACCACATGGCTGTGGATCACCTCTGCACCCGCGGCGTCGGGGTAGTACCGCCGGAGCATGTCCATCTGGGTCTCGGTGATCTCGGCATTCGACTTCTGCGTGAGTTCATACGCTGCCGATACCGTCGTCGAATAGAAGTGGTTTCGAGAAGCGTTGCGACTGTGCATCTGCTGGCGGTCCCAGACCTGTTCCAGCACTCCCTCACCGCCGTACAAGATTTCGCCCCAGTCGGTCATCCCGATCGAGCGGTCGAGGTAGAGGTTGACGCTCACGATCGGCACCGGGGTCAGATGCTCGATGGCCTCGTAGATCCGTTCGTGACCGGGAACCTGATCGAGCAGACCCTTCACATTCCACACCGGAACCGCACAGATGACAGCGCCCGCGGGAATCCGCTCACCGTCGTTGAGGATGACACCGGCGACTGTGCCGTCGACGACCTCGACTCCCGCGACCACCGCCCGATGTCGCACCTCGACACCGTTGTTGGCGAACGCCTTCTTGGCACCATCAATGAACAGTGTGTCGAGGTCGACGGTCGGGTATCCGATCGAGATCGGTGTCTTTGTCCGGCGCGCCTCGCGGATTCCGGTCACCAGCAGGTCGGCAGGCACTTTGGCCGACGAGATGTCCGGCTTGTCGGCGCGCAGGCCGGCAACCCTACCAAAGGCCGAACGCCGGGTGCCACCACCGGGCATTCGGACTGTCATATGCCCTGGGAAGCAAACACTTTCGCGAGTGCCGACACTGTCGAGGTAGCGCATGAGATGCACGTACCCACTGGCGAAGACGTGCTGCCCGTTGTCGGGCACGTCGTCGACGATGTCCAACGGTATCGCGGTCGTGCGACCACCCAGCGACCCCCGACGCTCCAGCAGGGTGACGCGATGCCCCGCCTCCGAAAGCCATAGCGCCGATGCCAATCCGGACAATCCCCCACCTATGACCACGCAATGCATGAGGTGAGAGTAGCCGCCCACACCGACCGAACACACGCGTATTCAGATGCGCTTTCAGAACAGAACTGTGCACACTGAGCCCGGTTCTCGGGTGGTCCCAGCCAGTAACTTCTCAAATCGGGCACCATGCCCGCCTCGACGCCATGCTCGGCATCTGTGAGAAAGGACCACTCCATGACCAGTTCTGCAGCAACCCCGGACACGATCGTCTTGATCCATGGACTCTGGATGACCCCACGTAGTTGGGAAGGCTGGGTGGCACATTACGAGGCCCAGGGCTACAAGGTGCTGACGCCGGCCTATCCGGGATTCGAGATCGAAGTGGAGGCGTTGCGTGAGAATCCCGACGTCATCGCCAAGCTCACTGTCCCCGAAACCGTGGATCACCTTGCGTCGGTGATCGAATCGGTTGCCACACCGCCGATCCTCATCGGTCATTCGTTCGGCGGAACGCTCACCCAATTGCTGGTGGCCCGCGGTTTGGGGTCCGCAGCGGTGGTGGTGGATTCCGCACCGACCGAAGGTGTTCGGGTGAACCCGCCGTCGCAGATCAAGTCCCTGTTCCCGGTCCTGAAGAACCCTGCGAATCGTCACAAGGCAGCCGGATTCACGCCGAAAGAGTTTCATTACGCCTTCACCAACACCCTGTCGGAGGAGGAGTCGCAGAAGGTCTACGACCGCTATCACATTGGTGCGCCCGGCAATTGGGTCTGGGCATACGGCCTCATCGCCAACTTCAAACCGGGACACCAGGAGACCTGGGTCGACTACAGCAAGGACGATCGCGCACCGTTGCTGTTCATCGCGGGCGGCGCCGACCACATCATGCCTCCGTCGGTGAACAAATCCAACGCAAAGCACTATCACAAGTCATCGGCACTGACCGACTTCTACGAGTTCGAGGGTCGGTCGCACTGGACGTGTGCCGAGCCGGGCTGGGAGGCGGTGGCCGACTACGCACTCGAATGGGCACTGAAGAACGCGGCTCCGCCGGCACCTGCCGGGTAACGGCCGGTGGATCATCGTCGGAGCGCGCGCACCAGCCGGACAAAACGCTTGTGGTCGGCGAGATCCTCCACCAGGACCGGATTCTCGTCACCATCGGCCAGCGGGATCGACCAGTTGGAGTACTGACTTTCGTCGGTTCCCGGTTGATTCTGGATCCGGCGTTCACCCACCGCATCGACCAGTGCGACACCGAGGAGCACGGACGGGCTGCGCGCGACCAAAGCGTGCAGTCCGTCGACCACGGCCTCGGTGTCGGCGTCGTCCGTGATCAGACCCCGGTCGCGGGCCATCTGGATGATGGCGTCCCGATCGCGGGCGTCGGCCGCGCGTTCGGTCGCTTCGTCCTGTTCGAGCAGTCCGAGTTCCGCGCGTAGCCGAATATGTTCTCCTGCCAGGTATCCCGCGGTCGGTGGCAGGTCATGGGTGTTGACGGAGGTCAAACACAAACGCCGGTATGACTCCGGCGGAATGGGTGCGTGGTCGCCGTGTTCGAACCACAGGATCGATGTACCCAGGATGCCCCGAGCGCTGAGGTAATCCTGCACCATCGGCTCGAACACCCCCAGGTCTTCGCCGATGACCACGGCTCCGGCGCGTTGCGCTTCGAGCACCAGGATCCCGATCAGGGCCTCATGATCGAACCGCACATAGGTGCCGGCGGCCGGTGATGCGCCGGCCGGGATCCACCAGAGCCGGAACAGGCCCAGGATGTGATCGATCCGCACACCCCCCGCCCGCCTCAGGATCGTCCGGAGCATGTCGCGGTACGGAAGGTAGCCTTCCTCCGCCAGGCGCCGTGGATGCCACGGCGGCTGATTCCATAGCTGCCCTTGCTGATTGAAGGCATCCGGTGGTGCACCCACGGAGACACCGGTGGTCAACACATCACCGAGAGCCCAGGCATCCGCGCCACCCTGCTGCACACCGACCGCCAGATCGAGGATGATGCCGATCTCCATACCGGCGTCGAGTGCAACCTGCTGTGCCGTGGCCAACTGTTCGTCGCAGATCCATTGCAGCCAGCTGTAAAACGCGATCCGATCGGCGAGTTTGATCCGCAGATGGGCCACACCCTCGGGGTCGCGCAACGTCTTTCGCCATTTCGGGCTGGCTGCGCCGTATTTCTCGATCAGTGCACACCATGTCGCGAACTCGAGCAGGCCGTGGCCTTCCTCGGCCAGGTATTTGTCGAGTTTCCCGCGGCGACGTGGGCTCAGCGGGACGCGGAAGACGGACTCGAGGATCCGTAACTTGGCCCGGTACACCGAATTGCGCCGAATCCGGTGGGGATCCGTGTTCAACTTGGCGAGCTTTGCGGCAAGGGCCCGCATCTGGTGATGGGCCTCATCGGTGAGCATTGAGGCTTCGGGGATGTCTTCGACGCGTATGTAGATGGGGTTGACGAAGCGTCTGGTGGTCGGCAGGTACGGCGATCTCTCCATCGGCGGCTGCGGCTCGGCGGCGTGCAATGGATTGACGAGCACGTAGTCGGCACCGTGGACCGAACCTGCGACATGAGCGATGTCGGCGAGGTCGGACAGGTCTCCGATCCCCCACGAACGACGTGACCGCACCGAATACAACTGCGTCGCAAGGCCCCACCGTTGATCGTGGGACAACCTGTCGGCGGTCGTCAGTCGGGCCGGTGTCACGGCCAGCGTGCACTGCGCGATCGGGAGTCCGTCGGGGTCGTCGCCGACCGCAGCGTGCACAGTGTGCCAGCCGGTCGGTAGTCCCGGCGGAATGGCGAAAGTGGCGCGGCCGACAAGCGCTCCGTCGACCTCCCGGGGATCCACCCAGATGTTGAGCTGAGGGGCATCTCTCCGGTCACCGTCTTCGGTGATCACCCACAACTGCACGGCGTCGCCGTGTGGCACATGGACTTCGATGGTGGCCTCGGCGCCCTCGATGACCACGACGACCGGTGGGAGTGTGCGGCGCCAGGGACCGAATTCGAGATCGGTCCGCGCCTGATCGATCTCCTCCGAAGACGAGGCCGGAACCCCGAGTGCGGCGAGGATGTGTTGCAGGGTCTCGACGGAGACCTCGCGCTTGGCCTTGTCCCATCCCTCGTAGGCCGTGGCGACGCCACAGCGTTCGGCAAGATCTCTCAGCTGCTCCACGTAGCCCACGATCTTGATGCTGCCAGGTTCGGGCAGGTCGCGCTGACCAAACAACCCGCGGTTAGTCGGGTGTTCGCAGATCCTTACGCAACGGGTGGTCTGCGGGTACCTGAACCAGGATGATGGACGTACCGTCGGGGTCGGTGATGTGCATCTCGATCAGCCCCCAGGGTTCGGTCCGGGCCTCACGGACGATCTCGACGCCGCGGCCTTCCAGCTCGGCCTGTGTGGCCGCGAGGTCGCGCACCTGAAGCCACAGCACTGATGTGCTGGGGCCGTCGCCGCCTGCCAGGTGTGCGGCGACCTCGATCAGTGTGCCGCCGCCGAAGAAGACGGTTCCGCCCGGATACTCCCGGGCGATGGCCAGTCCCAGTTGATCGCGATAGAACGCCAGCGTTGTGTCGGGGTCGGCCGGGCGCAGGATGATTCGGCCACTGAGAACGTCCATGTGTCTTGTCTACCGGACGAATCGGTCATCTCCGCGCAGGATCGGCGATGGCGCGTTTCTCGCTTCCTCGTCGGATGGGCGCATTGGTGGTAAAGGTGGAGGTGGAGTGCATGTGATGCAGAATCTTGTCCCTGTGCTCCGGTCGAAACCGGACGGCACACGCTGTGTCGACTGATGTGAGGAGTTCGACTGTGGGACAACCGATACCAGCCCCTGATCCACCCCGGCCCGATCCGGGTACCGAGCCTCCGACACCACCGATACCGGAGCCGGAGCCGCCAATCCCCTCACCTGATCCGGTGCCGAGCCCGCCTGGACCCGACCCGGCGACCCCGATGCCGGGGCCGAAGGTGATCTAGACGGGATCAGCGGTAGACGGTGAGTGCTCGAGGTTCGACCTGGATGACGATGTTGTCCACGGGATCCTCGACCTCCCCGTCATGTGCGGACCGGATGGGGCCGGACAATGATCGGACCTCGATTCGATCCGACTGGACCGAACCCAGCACCCTGGTCTGCGCGACGGTTCCGAAGAGGGATGCGATCACGGCCGTGGTCCGTCCGAGTCGCTTATCCGCTCGGAGATACTGCAGGTCCAGAACTCCATCGGCGAGATCAGAACGGGTCGCCGGATTGAGACCGCGTGGGCGATAGGTCCCGTTGCCGACAAAGATGGCCCACACCGGATGCTCTTCACCGTTGATGTCGAGCCGGATCGGCTTGGTGCCCTTGAATGTCCGATACATCGCATAGGCAGCGGCCGGCCACTTCCCGATCCGGTGTTCGAGGCGCTCACGGAGCCGGACCATTTCCGGGTACCCGCCCAGTCCGGCGGTGTTGAGAAAGATCTTCCCATTGACCCGTCCCACATCGACTGTCCCGGCGGACCCCGAGACCACGGCCGCCGCGGTGTCCGCGAAGGCTTCGAGGTCGAGTGCCTTGGCGAAATGATTGAGGGTCCCGGACGGGAAGACTGCCAGCGGCAGATCCCGATCGATGGCCAACTGCGCAACCGTGGCAACGGTGCCATCGCCCCCGGCCACCGCCAGAGCGCGAGCATCGGAAGCGACCTGTTCGGCCAACGGGGTATCGGGATCCCACTGCACGATCCGGGCCAGCGGCAGAGCCTCGCGGATCGCGTCCTCGGCTCCGTGTGAACTGCCGGAACGTCGATTTGTCACGACGGTCAAACCCTCGCCGTCGGGTAGCGCCGGTGCTGTCCCGGGTGCTGTCCGGGCCGCACCCCCCGGTGGGGCCGGCCAGAGATAGTGGCCGGCGTAGGCCACCGCCGCCCCGACCGCCACACCGGCAACAACATCGCTCCGATGATGGACGCCGAGGTAAACCCGCGAATACGCGACTGCGGTGGCCAGCGGCGCCAGGACGAACAGCGTCCGTGGACGCTCCAGCGCCGCGCCCACGGCAAAGGCGGCCGCCGATGCGCTGTGCCCACTGGGAAACGACGACGTCCAGGGCATCCGGCGCAGTGCGGGTGGGAGCAACGGATCAACCTCTGGACGACGTCGGTCGAACATCGGCTTGAGTACCGCATTCGACAGGAAACTCGCCCCTGCCAGCGAACCGACTCCACGCAGACCCGCTCGGCGATAACGGTTTCCGCCGCAGGCAAGCACGCCTGCGACGGTGAACCAGAGTTTGCCATGATTTGCCGACAAGGTCAGATATCGCAGCGCGGGTTCGGCACGACGGGGATCGCGCGCGAGGCTTGATCTGCTGTTTTCACTCACCAGTGCAGTCTAGGTACCGCGACCGGTTCGAGTTGGGTGCATCGCCCGATCAGCTGTGGATGATGCACGTGGTGGTGGCATGGGCAAGCAGTTTGCCGCTCTCGTCATACACCTGACCTTCGGCCGTCGCGGTCCGGCGTCCGACGTGGATCACCTTGCCGTGACCGATGATTCGACGTCCATCGGTGGGAACCGAGCGGATGTAGTTGACCTTGAGTTCCAGGGTTCCGTAGCCGACGCCTGCCGGCAGGGTGCTGTGGACTGCGCAACCCATCACAGAATCGAGGAGTGTGGCGCACACTCCGCCGTGGAGTGATCCGATCGGGTTGGTCATGTCCGGGCGGGTAACGAGACTGAATCGAACCTCTCCGACCTCGAGGCTTTCGTACTCCATACCCATCAGCTGCCCGATATTCGGTTGCCGATCGGTGAGTGAGGTGAAATGCCGGAGAACCTCGAGCCCGGTCATCTCCTCGATGCGAGGTGACGGCGTTGCCGCAGTTGCGGTGTCCGAAGGTTCGACTGGGGCAGTCATGGGCGGTCCTTCCTGGTAAGTTGTGGACCAGTTGGTCCATGTGAAGCGAGCCTAGCATCCTGCTGGACCGACCGGTCTATTCAATGATGGAAACCGCACGAGGCGAGACAGTGGGAGGCGAGAGGGTGACCGGCGATCCGATTCAGCAGTTCGACGGCACAGCAGGGCCGCGGGAGCGTCTGGTCAGCACGGCCATCGACCTGGTTCGGCGCCGAGGGGTGTTCGCAACCAGTGTGGCCGACCTCCTCAAGCGCAGCGGTTCCGCCCGAAATTCCATCTACCAGCACTTTCCTGACGGAAAATCTGAACTCATCGCAAATGCCACCACTGCGGCCGGCGAGCAGATGTCATCGTTCATCGCTCACCTCACGGCAACGCGTACTCCCGTCGACGCCATCGACGGACTGATCAAGTGGTGGAAGCGAGAACTGGTCGATTCAGGGTTCACATTGGGCTGTCCGGTGCTCGCTGCTGCCATGTCCGCCCCGGACGAACCCGAGGTTGCTGCCACGGCCAACGTCGCGTTCGACAGGTGGCAGGAACTACTCACGCAGGCGGCGGTGACGGACGGCGTCGCTACCGGGCCCGCCCAGGACTTCGGGCTCTTTGCGGTGAACGCGATCGAGGGCTCGATTGTGCAATGCCGCAGTCAGGGCGACGTCAGGTCGCTTGACGTTGCGGCCGAGCAGTTGAAAGCGCTCTATCGTTCACTGCCCAGGGTTGATCAAACGTCATCGGCCACATCGTCGTAGCGTGGGAACACGGCATACACCACGAGGTCTTTTGGGGTTCCTTTGGCGCGAAAGCGCCTGCGCCGCTTGATGTACTTGGTTTCATCGGTGCAGGCCAGTGTGGCCTCGGTGGCCAGGACCTCACCCGCCGACGCGGCGTCCGCCACCCGCGCGGCGATATTCACATCGACACCGAGGAAATCATCGCCGACGGCACGTGGCTCACCGGTGTGCAGGCCGGCCCGCAACGCCGGCCGGTAGCCGTCGAGAGTGATGGCGGAGACGGCAAGGCCGGCTTCGTGAGCGGCCTCGATGGCGTCGGTTCCGTCGCGGAAAACTGCCATCAGTCCGTCACCCAGGTACTTGGTCACCGTGCCCCCACGCCGGGCGATGATCTCCTCGCTCGCTCTGTTCACCTCACCGAGCAGCGCCAGAACGGCATCGTCGCCCGCACCGAGGGCCCAGGTGGAGAAACCGACCAGATCGGTGAACAGAATGGTCACCGGACCGTCAACCGACGGCTTGGTGTTGCCCCGCCGAGTCACGAATGCCTGCCATGACTCGACGGCGGCCAACCCCAGTTCGCGTACAGCGCTGGGCTTTTCGCCTCGCGCCTGAGCGATCAGTTCGGCGACCCGGTCTGAATTGCGCAATCTGTCCGGGTTGACCTCGGCACCGGCACCCGGGGTTCTGGTTCGAACTGCCCGCGCCAGACGGACCACGGACGCATTGCCGTCGGTCTTGGCGAGGAACTCCCCCACCCGGCGTGCGCCGCGCCGCGTCTGTGCTGCCCGCCGATCGATGTCAGGCCACCTTCACCTTCGAATCACGAAGCTCACGCAGTGCGGTTCGCAGGCCACGGCGCCGTCCGGTTTCGGGGTCGATTCCGAAGGTGGTCTGGACGCCTTCGCGAACATTGAAACGCAGCTCCGAAGCGGTTTCCGGGGCATCGTCGGTGGTCGCCGACAGCATCGCGTTGGGAAGCGCCAACTTTGCGATGGTCCGGAAGGTCTGCAGATACTGATGTGCCAGCGAACCCGTGGTGTACGGCAGGTCGTACTTGTCGCAGAGTTCGCGAACACGGACCCCGATCTCCTCGTAACGGTTACTCGGCAGATCCGGGAAGAGATGGTGCTCGATCTGATGGCTCAGGTTGCCGGACATGAACCGCATCAGTGGCCCGGCGCGAAAGTTGGCCGACCCCAACATCTGTCGCAAGTACCAGCGGGCCTGATCTTCGTTGTCATACTCGGCCTTGGTGAACTTCTCGGCACCATCAGGGAAGTGTCCACAGAAGATGACCGCGTACGTCCAGTAGTTCCTGATGAAGTTCGCCGTGATATTGGCGGTGATGGTGTATTTCCAGTTGGGCCCGGACAGGGCAGGGAAGATCAGATAGTCCTTCGCGGCCTGCTTGCCCACCTTGCGCCCGATGATCTTCAGGTCCTTCGCGACCTCGCGCATACTCTTCTGGCCTTTTCGGACCTTTTCGGTTTCCACGTGGTGCAAGGCCACCCCGTACTCGAAGAAGGTGCCCAGGAGGAAGTTGTAAATCGGGTTGCCCAGATTCCACCACTCCCACCGCTGATCGCGCGTGACACGCAAGATCCCGTAGCCCACGTCGTCGTCGAGACCGACGATGTTGGTGTACTTGTGATGGATGAAGTTGTGGGAATGTTTCCACTGAACACTCGGGCATGTCGTGTCCCATTCCCATGACGAGGAATGGATTTCGGGATCATTCATCCAATCCCACTGCCCGTGCATGACGTTGTGCCCGAGTTCCATGTTTTCGATGATCTTGGCCAGGCCCAGCATGGCGGTCCCGGCGATCCACGCCGGCTTCTTGTTGCTGGCGAACAGTACTGCTCGCCCACCGGCGGCCAGGGTGCGTTGCACCGCAATCGCTCTCCGGATGTAGCGGGCATCGGGCTCTCCGCGGGATTCTTCGATGTCCCGTCGAATGGCGTCGAACTCGCGGCCCAGAGCCTCTATATCCGCCTCGGTCAGGTGTGCGTATCGGTCGATATCGGTGATCGCCATGTGCGACTACCCCCTGTCTGACTTGTCGGTTCGCACGTGTCCGGCCCAACGGCCTAAAGATCCAGCGTGCATTCACCAGACACGGTGCTGATACATGTCTGGATTCGGTCTCCTTCTCTTCGTTCGTCCCCGCTGCGCAGGTCTCGAACGTATCCCCCGGCCAGCGGGACCACACACGATTGGCAGATCCCCATCCGGCAGCCGAACGGCATCTGGATACCGAGTTCTTCACCCGCCTCCAAAAGTGTTGTGGCCCCGTCGATATCTGCGTCCTTGCCGGACTTGGCAAACGTCACCTTGCCACCTTCACCGCCCTTGTCGGTCCGCGCGATGGCAAACCGCTCGATGTGCAGCCGGTCTCGGAGTCCGTGGCTTTCCCAGACCCGCTCGGCGGCATCGAGCATCTCCACCGGGCCACACGCCCAGCATTCCCGTTCCTGCCAGTCGGGTACCACCGGCGACAGGTCGTCCAAGTCGACCTTGCCGTCCACGCGGGTCAGACGCATCTTCAGCCTGTACCCATCCGACTTGCTCTCTAATCTGACGAGTTCGTCGTGAAAGATGACATTCTCGCGATCCGGTGCGGAGTGGATGTGCACCACGTCAGGCATCTGTCCGCGTCCGTCGAGCGCCCGGAGCATGGCCATCACCGGTGTCACGCCGGAGCCGGCAGTGAGGAAGAGGATCTTCTCCGGTGGCGGATTCGGTAGCGAGAAATCACCTTTGGGGGCGGCAAGCCGGATGACGGTGCCCGGCTGCACGCCGTCGACGAGGTGGCTGGACAGGAATCCGTCCGGGTTGGCCTTGACCGTGACGGAGATGACTTTTCCATCGCCCGCGATGGATGTCAGAGAGTACGAGCGCCAATGCCAGCGACCGGCGATCTGCAGCCCGATCCCCACGTATTGCCCGGGCCGGTATTTGTGACTGAATCCCCACCCGGTTTTGATGTCGACGGTGGCCGTGTCGGGAGTTTCCTTGCGGACCTCGACGATCTTTCCGCGGAGTTCACGTGCCGACCACAGCGGGTTCAGCAGGTGCAAATAGTCGTCCGGCAACAACGGTGTGGTCGCTCTGGCCACAAGGCCGCGCACGACATTGACCTCCGGGCGCGCCGCCTGAACCTTCGCGGCCGGACGCTTGCTCCATTTCAGGAGACCCACTCCACACTCCCCTCGCTGATTGCTCCGGAGGGCCGGCGATGCTTGGCATCCCCATGACCCATGTGCGAGTTCGAGTGTACACATGTACACCGCACGGATGGGCCGATCCGCGTCCAGCGGAACGGCACATCAGCTGGTGGCAGCTACATCCTTTTCGGAATCGTCCGAGAGGGCTTCAGCGGCTTCTTCGCGGCGGTTGGCGTAGATGCTCGACACCGCGGCCGCGCCGATGAACGCGACACCGACGAGTCCGGTGATGATTTCGTTGATGTGCCACTTGATGGAGAAGAACAGGATCAACGCGAGGGCACCGATCGCCCAGTGAGCGCCGTGTTCGAGATAGCGGTACTCGGACAACGTGCCGGCGCGAACCAGGTAGACCGTGATCGACCGGACGAACATCGCGCCGATGAATCCGAGGCCCAGGGCGATGATGATCGGATCCGCGGTGATGGCAAACGCACCGATGACACCGTCGAACGAGAATGATGCGTCGAGGACCTCGAGGTACAGGAACAGGAAGAAACCCGCCTTGCCCGTTGCTTTTGCGAGATCGGTAGGGCCGCCGGTCTTCTCTGCCAGTTCGTGCTGTTCGTGCTCGGCGGCGAGTTCTTCGGTGTGGAACAGCTCCCCGAGGCTGTTGACCGCGATGTAGGTGATCATGCCGAGGACTCCGGCCACCATCACCGTCGCGCGCTCGTCATCCGGCGCGAGGAGCTCGGCGATCAGGACGAGACTGCCACCGGCGATGATGACAGCAAGATGGTCGAGCCTGCCGATCTTGGCGAGGGGCTTCTCCAGCCACGTCAGCCATTTGATCTCATTGTCCTCGAGGATGAAATTGAGGAAGAGCATGAACAGGAACATGCCGCCAAAGGCCGCGATCTGCGGATGCGCCGCGGTGAGGATCTCTTCATACGATTGCTGACCGGAGCCCTCTGGGGGCACGTTCATCGCCAGGTCGAATGCTTCGACCGGATTCAGTCCAGAGGTGACCCACACGATGAGCAAAGGGAACAGCAGACGCATGCCGAAGACGGCGATGAGGATGCCGATGGTCAGGAAGATCTTCTGCCAGAAGTCACTCATCTTCTCGAGCACGGTCGCGTTGATGACCGCGTTGTCGAACGACAACGACACTTCCAGAACACCGAGGATCAAGCAGAGCGCCAGCGCGGTCCAGCCCCCATAGAGGTACGCAACGCCCAACGAGACGATCGTTACGAGGACCGAGATCCCGAATGTGCGGATGACCACCCGTGCTCCTTATTTCTTGCGCTTACGCGGTAACAGCACTATCGCGGAACCCCGGAAGGCTCCGCGATAGTGCTGAACTATACGACGTCGAATATCGACGTGTCGGGCGCTGACTAGACGTTGACACCGTAATCGCGGGCGATGCCGGCGAGTCCGGAGGCGTAGCCCTGGCCGATGGCACGGAACTTCCACTCGGCACCGTTGCGGTACAGCTCGCCGAACACCATCGCGGTCTCGGTGGAGGCGTCCTCGGAGAGGTCGTAGCGGGCGAGTTCGTTGTTGTTGGAGCGGTCGGTGACGCGGATGTAAGCGTTCCGAACCTGGCCGAACGACTGCGAACGGCTGTCGGCGTCGTAGATCGATACGGGAAAGACCACCGATTCGATGTTCGGCGGCACCGCAGAGAGATCGACGTTGATGACCTCGTCGTCGCCTTCACCCTCACCGGTGGTGTTGTCACCGGTGTGCTCGATCGAGCCGTCCGGCGAGCGCAGGTTGTTGAAGAAGATGAAGTGCTGATCGGAGACGACCTTCTTGTCGGCTCCGGCTCCGATGGCGCTGGCATCCAGGTCGAAGTCAGTGCCGGTGGTGGAACGAATGTCCCAGCCGAGTCCGACTGCCACTGCGGTCAGGTTCGGAGCCTCTTTGGTCAAAGAGACGTTGCCACCCTTGCTCAAGCTGACGCCCATGTCAGTACCTTCCTGAGGTTGATTCAAAGTTGAGTGAGGCCGACCCGCATGCCAACTCTGGCGGTGAGCCGAGCCTTGCGGTCAACCGTACGTGAATATGGACATCGGTGGCAGCGTCCACTCCGATACCTACAAAAATTGATTCAATACATGCACAGATCGAATGACAGTCGCCGCCATGGCGACGCTCTGCCGGTCACCTCGGGCGGCGGAAATCCACGCTCCCAGTAGGATGCGCGTGTGGCCAGGCGCTGGTTTCGACGAGATAGCCGTGACGTCGGTGGCGGGCCCACCGACGCCATCACCCATGCCCGAAACGACATGGTTTCCGGGTTCCTGGAACTCGATCAGCGGTTGTCGATTCTTGCCGAGGGCGTCGATGCCGCGGCGACCTTGGGCCTGTCGGACGACCTCGTCCGGGCATTCGCACCGATCCGCGATGGGTGTTACGAGACCATCAATCAGTATCTTGCGCTGAGCAGCGCGGATACCACCGCCCCGCTCGCGGAGTACCAGCGGACGTCGAACCAGATCACCGAGTCGATACACCGGCTGGACCGCTTCTATGAGCAGCATTCGACCCAGATCGAGCATGCTCGATCCACATACGGCGCGATTCCGGACCAAGCCGCCCGCGTCCGCCGGGAATCCGACCAGCTCGCGGACCAGCTCGGCGCCTTGTCGGCCGACCAGCTGGGCTACGGGTCGATCAAAGATGCTGTGCAGCACCATGATCAGGTTCGACTGCAGTTCGAGGCCGCTCAGCTACACGTCTCGCAGGGCGGAGATCGGGCGGAGTTGCAGGCGCGAACTGCCCAGATGCAGGCCTCGATCAAGAAATTGCAGCAGGCAATCGCGGAGGCGCCGAGCAAGAACAAGGAAGCCCGTGCTGCGCTGGCGTCCGTGCGGACGCGGCTGGCGGCGGTCCGCAATCGCAGTGAGCGGATGCCCGAGGCGTACTCCGCGCTCCTGCGTGAGTTCAGCGCTGCGTGTTCGGCAGATCTCATCGGTCATGACCGGCGAAGTGCCGAGGACCTCCTGCGGGCCGCTGCTGAAATCGACACCGCGGCAACCACACTCGAATCGGATCCGGAAGCGTCGCTCGCTGCGGTCAAACGCGCGCGGAAAGTGCTCACCGACGCCGAGGAACTCGTGGACGGTGTCACCGATCGACTGAATGAACTTCGCGACGTGAGGAGGGACCCACCGGCGGCCGCCGGTAGAGTGCGCTTTCAGATCCGAGACGCGCAATTGCTTGCGGTGAACCTGGGGTTGGTCAAACAATGGGGTTCGGTTCTCGATGCGCAGGTGTTGCGCGTGGACCGGGCTGTTGCTGCACTGACCGGGCGGCATCCTGATTTCTGGGGTTATCTGGTCGACCTGCGAACCATCTCTGACTTCGTCACCGGAGTCGTGAGCAAAATGAAGGACGAGGCGCGACGCTGATGATCAAACAAGCCATCTCCGGCGGTGAAAGTGGCCACCGTGAGCAGGCAGATGAACAACAACCAAACAACGGTGAAAGCTCAAGTGACACCGCAAATATTCAGCATTTCGCTGCGCTCGACGAGGCCGAACGCGAACGCCTGTTTCACCGGTTTCCCGAAACGATCGACGTCGATTCGACACCAGAGCTGCTCAGTGTGGCGATAGGCGCCACCCTGTATATCCCCGCGATCCGGGATCGCCTGCCCGAATTGATTCTGAGGCAGGGGCGCAACGGGTCGACATCGATGGTCATCGACCTCGAGGATGCGATCGCCGACCATCAGGTCGCGGCCGCGATGACAAACCTGGTGGCAGCGCTCGACGACCTCGCCGACCAAGCGGCCGGCGTCCCTTTGCTCTTCGTCCGGGTCCGCACGGCCGAACAGATCGACGAACTGCTCGGACGGCTGGACCGTGGGATCGAGATACTCGCCGGATTTGTACTGCCGAAGTTCACCGCCGTGAGCGGCGAGGGCTACCTGAACCGGATCGACGGCGCGATCGCAGATTCCGGCCGGATGCTGTACGCGATGCCGATCATCGAGTCCACGGAGGTTTTGCACCTCGAGTCCAGAATGCAGGCACTGAGCAGCATTCGTGACCTGCTCGGCAAGCATCGGGAGAAGATCCTCGCCGTTCGGATCGGCGCCACCGACATGTGTGGCGCCTTCGGAATCCGGCGGGACCCCGACCTCACGATCTACGACGTGCAGCCGGTGGCCGAGGTAATCGGCGCGATCGTCAACGTCCTCGGGCGGACGGACGGCACCGGCTTCACCATCACCGGACCGGTCTGGGAGTACTACAACACTCACGACCGGATGTTCCGGCCGTTGCTGCGGCACACCCCATTCGAGCAGATCGACGCGGTGCGTTTTCGCACCCACCTGGTCAGCCGGGACCTCGATGGACTACTGCGGGAACTGGTACTCGACCATGCAAATGGACTTCAGGGCAAGACTGTCATCCATCCCTCTCACGTGAATGTGGTGCATGCGATGAGCGCGGTCTCCCACGAGGAGTACGTCGACGCCGTCGCGATCCTCGGAGTCGACGATTCCGGAGGTGTCGAACCGTCGGCCTATCGGAACAAGATGAATGAGCGTCGCCCACACCGTAATTGGGCTGACAAGACGCTCGTCCGGGCGCAGGCATTCGGTGTCCTCCAACCCGAGATCGGCGTTGTCGACCTGCTGGCATCGGTGGTGGAGCCGTGAGCGGAACCGATAGCCGGCAGGTCAGTGCGCCGGTCACTTCTTATGCCACATCGGAGTTCGGGCTGCGTGCCGAACATGTCAGTGGTCATCGCGGGTGGCGCGTCGAGGATCTGGTGCGATCCGGCCTCCGTCGCAACCCCAAGCGCGCACACCTCTGGGTGTCGACCGTGCTGGGTAAACACATCCCGGTGCCACCGGCTGTGATCTTTGCCGCGGCCGGCGATCTCGGTGATCTGGTCACGTCGGCGTTGCATGATCACGGTGCCACTGATGCTCTCGTGTTCGGATTTGCCGAGACGGCAACGGGTTTGGGGCATGCCGTCGCTCACCGGATGGGTGCGGGGCACTATTTGCAGTCGACCCGGCGGTTCGAATCCGATGTGCCGGTGATCGCGCGTTTCGAAGAAGGTCATTCGCACGCGACCGACCACCTGGTGGTCCCCACCGATCCACAAAGCCTGCACACCGACCTTCCGGTGGTGCTGGTCGACGACGAGATATCCACCGGCGCCACGGCACTGGATGCCATCCGCTCGATGCAGGAGGTGCATCACCGATCGCTGTACATCGTGGCGTCCCTGGTCGACATGCGCACCGACCGCGATGTGACCCGGTGTCAGGAACGGGCCCGCGACGTGGGCGTCGACATCGTGTTCATCAGCCTCGCGCAAGGTGTCACCCACATCCCTGACGACCTGCCCGCGCAGGTTGTGGCGCTGCCGCCCGGACCGCAGCAACATCCCGGTAGCCCCGGCCGCCTCGAACGACTGGAGGTGTCGTGGCCCGAACACGTCCCCGATGGTGGACGGTACGGATTCGGTCGTGGCGATTGGCCCGCATTCGATCAGGCCGTGACAGTGATCGCCGGGCAGGTGGCCGCCGTGTTGGACCCGGCACGTCCGGTGATCGTCATCGGACACGAGGAGTTCATGTACTTGCCCCAGCGGATCGCCGGTGAGTTGTCGTCGGTTGTCGAAGCCCCCATCTTGAGCCAGACCACCACCCGGTCCCCTGCCCACGTCATCGACCACAAGGGCTACCCGCTTCGTCGTGGATATCACTTCATTGCGCCCGAACCCGATGCCGCGCCGGATCGGTTCCTGTACAACGCAACCCGCGAACACCCCGGCGCCCAGCTGGTTGTTGTCGTCGACTCCCCCGCCGACACGGTGGCACTGACCGCGCCGGACGGACTGCTCGAAACCCTGCGCCGCGGTGGCGATGACGTTCTCGTGGTGATCGTTCCGGGCACCGACCACCGCGCTCTGCGGGCGACTCGGGGGCAACAGTGAGCGCGGCGCAGGAAACCGGTTTCGGCGTGCCGCTGGTCGGACCGGCCTTCGGCAGCTACGCCCCCGATGAGGTGCGCTGGCTCCTCAAAGACCTGTCGCATGTGGCACTCGAGGCCGATGTCGCTTCCCGGGAACAGCAGATACAGGCAGGACTGGCGCACTACGCCGAAACCTTGCCGGTGGAGTTTCAGCCCGATGCCGCGTATCAGGAACTCTTTCATCGAGTTCTCGGCGAGAGTGCCCACCGGCTGGCTGTCGCGGTGGGTGCCGTCACCGACCTGGTGCTCGCCGAACGGGGTACCGATGTTGTCCTCGTCTCGCTCGCCCGTGCCGGGACACCCGTCGGTGTCCTGATGCGGCGATGGGCACAGTACCGCCATGGACTGGATCTGCCGCACTATGCGGTGTCGATTGTCCGGGACCGTGGAATCGACGCCAATGCGATGAGATACCTGGCCGCACACCATGATCCCCAAAATGTCGTGTTCGTCGACGGCTGGACGGGCAAGGGTGCGATCACCAAGGAACTCACGGCTGCACTGGACGAGCTCGCGCAGGGCGGTGGTCCCCGATTCAACCCCGACCTCGCGGTCCTCGCCGATCCAGGTTCCTGCGTACGCACCTACGGCACCCGCGATGATTTCCTGATCGCCTCGGCATGCCTGAATTCGACTGTGTCGGGCTTGGTTTCGCGCACTGTCCTGAACGACCAGCTCATCGGTCCGGACGACTTCCACGGCGCGAAGTTCTACTCGGAACTGATCGACCAGGACGTGTCGGCGGTGCTCCTCGATGCCGTCACCGCCGAATTCGATTCCGCCGCAGCAGAGGCCACGCAGCGATACTCCGACATCGTGTCCTCGGACCGGTCTCCGACCTGGTCAGGATGGCGCTCTGTCGAGTCCATTCGAGAGCAGTACGGGATCTCATCGGTGAACTTTGTGAAGCCCGGTGTGGGTGAGACGACCCGGGTTCTGCTTCGCCGGGTGCCCTGGCGTGTCCTGGTGCAGGATGCCGATGATCCTGCGCACGAGCATATTCGAGCATTGGCGCGAGCTCGATCTGTGCCCGTCGAAGTTGTCCCGGAGCTGGCATACAGCGCTGTGGGCCTGGTGAAAGAGGTCTCGTGAGCAGTACCGTGAGCAGTACTGGCCGGGTGTCGCTGACCAGGTCACCGGTATTGGTGACGCTGGACATGGATCGGACCCTGATCTATTCGGCCAATGCGATCACCCAGGGTGCCCCGGATGCCTCGCGTGCCGAGGCGTTGCTGGCGGCGGCCCGATGTGTGGAGATCTACCAGGGAAAACCGCAGTCGTACATGTCGGAGGCCGCCATTGGGTCGCTCCTCGAACTCGACCGGATAGCCCAGGTCGTACCGACGACAACGAGGACCATCGAACAGTACCGTCGCATCGAATTACCGCTGGGTACACCGGAATTCGCGATCACCAGCAATGGCGGCAACATCCTGGTCCACGGTGAACCCGACGAGGCCTGGTCCACGCATGTTGCCGGACTGCTCGGCAGCCTGGGTGCCGGAATCGACGACGTCTACCGGCGCCTGGACAGCGACGCCCGTGACACGCCCTGGCTACGCACACTGCGCATCGCCGACGGACTGTTCTGCTACGTGGTCGTCGAACTCGACCTGCTGCCGCCTGATGTCGTGCCGACATGGGCCAGGTGGGCCGCCGAGGTCGGCTGGAACGTCTCCCGGCAGGGCCGGAAGATCTATGTGATGCCGAATCCGATCACCAAACACATCGCTGTCGAAGAGGTCCGCCGGCGGATGTCCGTGTGGCCCCGAGTGAGTCTGGCTGCCGGCGACGGTGTCCTGGATCAACCGATGCTGGTCGGGTCCGACGCCGCGATCCGACCGCGGCACGGTGAGCTCGAAGAACTCGATTGGCAGCACCCTGATGTCGTGGTCACGACCGGAAGCGGTCTGGCGGCATCGGAGGAGATGCTGGAGTGGCTGATAGAGCGGACAGGCACAATGGAGTCCGTCGTTGAAACGGACATTCCGTCCATCGCGCCGACTGGTTCGGCCGTGGCAGACAATTCAATACCCAACGAAGGGCTCAGGTGATGACAACAACTCTGGTCAAGGGGCAAAACGGTCCGCTCAATGCATCGACGGTGGACATCACCGTCGATCTGGCGGCTGCCGGTGACCTCTCGGCGTTGCTGGTCACCGATAATCTGAAGGTCCGGACCGACGCCGACTTCGTCTTCTACAACCAGCCTTCGGGGCCGGGCGTCACCCTGCAGACGGGTGCGGGCATCGGCACCCTCTCGATCGTGCTTGGTTCGGTCCCCGCCGATATCGCGGTGGTCCGTGCGGTCATCACTCTCGACAGTGGCACCTTCGGAGCTGTCGCGCCCCCGGTCGCGCGCGTCCTGTCCGGTGGACAGCCGTTGTATGAGTACCGCGTCGAGGGTCTGGGCACGGAGTCGATCGTGATCGCGCTGGAGGTCTACCGCCGCGGCGGCGACTGGAAGGTTCGCGCCGTCGGCCAGGGTTACGCGGGTGGTTTTGCGGCGCTGGTCACCGATCACGGCGTTTCGGTGGACGACGCACCCGCAGCGACCCCGCCGGTAGCAACTCCTCCGGCACCGACGCCTCCTGCGCCTGCACCGCCCGCTCCGCCGGCACCCAGTTACCCGTCGCAGCAGCCGCCCAGTTACCCGTCGCAGCAGCCGGCACCGAGCTACTCGCGACCGCCGCAGGCCGCGCCGGCTGCGCCTGCCGCCGGGTACGCTCCACCGCAGCCGCCGGCAGCTCCGGCCGGCCGGCCGGAGGTCAGCCTGCGAAAGGGCCAGCCGGTCAGTTTGAGCAAGGGACAACGTGTTTCGCTGAACAAGGACGGCGGAGTCGCACTTACCAACATCCAGATGGGTCTCGGTTGGGATCCGGTGGTGGTCAAGAAGATGTTCGGCAACCGCAGCCCCGACATCGATCTGGACGCCTCGGTGGTCATGTTCGCCGACACCCAGGCGGCCGACGTCGTCTACTACGGCCAGCTGACGTCGAAGGACGGATCGATCCGCCACCTCGGTGACAACCTCACCGGTGCCGGCGAGGGCGATGACGAGGTGGTCACCGTTGACCTGACAAGGGTGCCGATGCACGTCAACGCTCTCATCTTCATCGTCACCTCGTACCGGGGTCAGACCTTTGAACAGGTCGCCAATGCGTTCTGCCGTCTCGTGGACCAGACGACCAACTCCGAACTGGCTCGTTACACCCTTGCCGGCGGTATGGCGTTCACCGGCGTCGTGATGGCAAAGGTGTTCCGCGAAGGCGGGGTCTGGAAGCTCCAGGCGATCGGCGAAGGAATCACGGCTCGCCATGCCGGCGAAGCATTGCCGCAGCTGCAGCGTTTTCTGTCGAACGACTTCATGAAATAGACCCGCAGGTGTGCGGGTCCGGGAGGAACAACGCCAGATGAATGAGCTGGTCGCCGGTCAGAACGCTCCGGCCGGTGAACATGCCCTGAAGTTTTCGGTCACGGCAACGGGTTTCGACGTCGATGTCATCGGGCTCGTTGTCGATGACCGGCTTCAGGTATCCGACTCCGATGACGTCGTTTTCTTCAACCAGCCGACAACACCCGGTGTCACGCTGTCCGACGGGCAGTTGTCGATCGATCTCGACGCCCTGCGGCCGGGTGCACGTGTGCTGTGCGCAGTCGGATTCGATGACGTCCCTGGGGAACTCGCGATGTCGGGGATGCGTGCGGAACTGACCGGCAGCGTGGGGTCGTCGAGATTCGGGCTGTCGTTGCGACCGAACCTCGGCGAGACCGCACTGCTGTGTTTCGAGCTGTACCAGCGATCCGGTCAGTGGAAAGTGCGCGCGCTGGGCCAGGGCTACCTCGGTGGTCTGGCGCAATTGCTGACCAGCCATGGCGTCGAAGTCGACGAGACTCCGGGTACTGCCCCTGCCTCTCACGATCTCCCGCCCGAGATGACCCCGCTGGGAACCGATTACGGGGCTGCGATCGAGCGAGCGCACGTCATCTTCGAAGACGCGGCCCGCTCGGCGGCGGGTTTCGTTCAATCCGAACGATTCGCCCACGATCGCCTCGATCGGGAACTCGCCGATACGTTGTCCGATGCGTCGCAGCGCAACTCACCTGAGGTGGCCCGCCGACGGGAGGCCGCGCAGAAGCGATGCGACGATCTGGTGACGGCGGCACGGGAGAGGTTCGACTCCGACTCCCGAGTCCTGATGGACGAGCTTGCGGCGCTCGACCCGCAATTGCCTCCGGCGATGGCGTCGTGGCAGTCGCCGGCATGGTCGCGGGCCGGCGGTCACACCGGAAGTGGTTTGCGACTGGCAGACCTGTCGGCACCGGAGCGCGGAGAGCTACGCCTCCCCTACTGCGTACCGACGCCGGTGCCACGGCCACTGTGGGTGCTCGAGACCGGTCAATCGGTGGTCGCGGTGGTCACGTCGTTGACAGTGCGACTGGTCACGGCCGCACGAACATTCTCCGCGGTATCCGGCGACGGTGTCACCATCGACATCCTGGATCTCACCGGCAAGCTCACGGCGCTGACCGACCTCCTGGCACCGCTGCTGTTGGCGCCTCCCGTGACCACCCCTGATGCCGTGGCCCCTCGTCTCACCGTGCTCGAGTCGGCCATCGATCTGAACATGATGGCGTTGCAGGCCGGCCCCGATGACCGGGGCAGCGATGATGCCTTCGGTGTGCGGGTGGTGGTCATCGCGGATTTGCCGTTCGGCTGGGAACACGCCGACCTGGCAAGACTCCTACGCATTGTAGATCGCGGAATCCGGCTGGGCTGGTCGTTCGTGTTCGCCGGCTCGCTCGACGACCACGACGGCGATCCGCTGGTGGCAGCGATCGCCGACTCCACGCTGGTGCTACCGGTGACCGACCATGCGCTTGCCCACGACCCGTGGGTCGGGCTGGAGTGGACTCTCACGGCCGAAGAGCTCGATCCGCAATCGGTGGCGGCCCAGCAGATCGTTGCGAGTCTTCGAAGCGGGCAGTCTCCGTCGAACGCGGGGCCGCACACCTGACCGTTCGGTTGCCGGTCGCCGGTGGATTGCTATCGCCAGCGTTCGGCTTCTTTGGCCAGCGCCACGAGTTCAGCGCCGAGTTCCGCGAGTTCGGACCGGTCGGCCTCCTCGTCGACGGCGGTGGCGATGTCCTCGGCCGCACACCGGAGTCGGAAGAGACGTTCGATCAGATCCTCGGCCTCACCGGCGCTGAGGACCACCGAGTCTGCGGGGATGGAAGATCCGGCGACCAGGTTGCGTTGTTCATAGGCGCGTTGACGACAGGATTGCTTGCAGTACTTGCGGCGACGGCCGACCTCGGACTCGACGATTTCGCGTCCACACCAGGCGCAGTTGTTGCGTGCGGTGCCGCGTCGAGACGCTGTGGCCTGGGGCTCCATAGTCAGTGAGATTACTCCGCACAGTCGAGGAGACCGGAATTCAGGACCCCTGACCCGGGGCGCGGCGCACGACGGCGGTGGAATTTAGCAGGACACGCACCGGCACGCGTAAGATGGGAAGGTAATTCAACGAAGGGATAGTAGTTATGGCAGATCGAGTCCTACGCGGCAGCCGCCTCGGAGCGGTGAGCTACGAGACCGATCGCGATCATGACCTCGCGCCGCGGCGCATGGTGAAGTACCGCACCGACAACGGCGAGATCTTCGACATTCCGTTCTCCGACGAGGCTGAGATCCCGTCGACGTGGCCGTGCAAGAACGGTATGGAAGGCACCATTCTCGAGGGTGTTGTCACCGAAGAGAAGAAGGTCAAGCCGCCGCGCACCCACTGGGACATGCTTCTCGAGCGTCGCAGCGAAGAAGAGCTCGAGGTGCTCCTGACCGAGCGACTCGACCTCCTCAAGGCCCGCCGTCGAGGCACCAGCAGCTAGAGGTCTGACAGGTCGGCTCAACGCAAACGAGCCACATATACAAAGACGAGCCACATATTTGTGGCTCGTCTTCGTATAGGTGGCTCGTTTGGCTGTGGTGCTACTTCTTGCGCAGCTTGTCGAGGCGGTGCGTCAGGCCCCAGCGGGGCACCTTGAACGCGGCTTCGCGGACGATGCTGCCGCTCATCTTCGATTCCCCCAGCTCACGTTCGGTGAACGTGATGGGAACCTCGGCCACATCGAAACCGGCGCGGATGGTGCGCCAGCCGAGATCGACCTGGAAGCAGTAGCCGTGCGATTCGATCGCACCGAGATCCAGTGTCTCGAGCACGTGGCGTCGGTAGGCCCGGTAGCCGCCGGTGATGTCCTTGATCGACACACCGAGAGCGAGCCGCGAGTAGATGTTGCCGCCGCGGGACAGGATCTCTCGACGTCGCGGCCAGTTCACCACCGTGCCACCGGGGACGTAACGAGATCCGATCACCAGGTCGGCGCCGGCGTTGATCCGGTCGAGCAATCGGTGCAGCTCCTCGGGAGCGTGACTGCCGTCTGCATCCATCTCCACCAGGACCGCGTAATCACGGGCCAGGCCCCATTCGAAGCCGTTGATGTACGCAGCCCCGAGACCGTTCTTCACGGTGCGGTGCATGACGTGGATCCGGCCGGCACCATCGGCGGCGGCCAGTTCGTCGGCGAGGTCACCGGTGCCGTCCGGGCTGCTGTCGTCGACGACGAGAATGTGCACCGCCGGCTGGACCGCCTGGACCCGCTTCACGATCAGTGGCAGATTCTCGATCTCGTTGAAGGTCGGGATGATCACCAGGGTTCCCGCCCCGTCCGCCCCCACGACTGGATCGGTAGTCCGTGAGTTGTCCTCAGGCCCCGTCACCATGCTCCTCCTTTGACCATCCCCGTAACCTAATGCCTGGTACCACCAGGAACAAAAACCCGCAGACCGTCAAGAGTACGGCCAGGCGTTCCGGCCACGGTCCGACTTTGGTGGCGATCGTCTGGTCTGTGTGCAGCGGTATCGACTCCACCATCATGGCCGGTTCGAAGAATCCACTGCGGGCGGTGGTGTGCCCGTCGGGCGCGACGATGGCGCTGACTCCGGTCGTTGCCGCAACCACCACCGCGCGACCGTGCTCGACTGCGCGCAACTGCGACATCGCGAGCTGTTGGTAGGTCATCTGGGTGCGTCCGAAAGTGGCGTTGTTCGTCGGCACCGCCAAGAACTCCGCACCCGACTGGACGGCCTTACGAGCCGATCGGTCGAAGGCGATCTCCCAGCAGGTCGAGATGCCCACCGTCACCGATTTCCCGGTGTAGGTTTCCACCTCGACAACACCGGGGCCGCTACCCGGTTTGAAGTTGCCGGCAGACGCGGCGTACGACGAGAAATGCGTGAAAAAGCTTCGCCAGGGCAAATATTCGCCGAACGGCTGGATGATCTGCTTGTCGTAGCGACCCTGGATCTGCAGACCGTCCGATGCCTGCCGTCCATCCCACACCAGCACGGTGTTGGTGGGCCGGCCATCGGGATTCTGGACCAGCGTTCCCACCAGAATCGGGGCATCGATCGCCACGGACGCCATGGTGATCTGTTCGGCGGCGTCTTCATTGACGGTGGGATCGATGTCGGAGGCGTTCTCGGGCCAGATCACCAGATCCGGCCTGGGTTGCTCACCGGCCCGCACCGCGGCGGCGAGCGCGATCGTTTCGCGGACGTGGTTGTCGAGGACTGCGCGTCGTTGGGAGTTGAAGTCCAGACCCAGCCGCGGGACGTTTCCCTGGATGGCTGCGATGGTGATCTGGTCGTCGGAATCGTTGCGGGAATCGACCGACGGCCACAGGAGTGCGGCGACAATCGGCGTGACAAGAGTCATGATCAGCGCCGGAATCAACCGAGTCCACTGCCGCGGCGCGGCGACCGCCCACGTCACCACAGCCGCCAGTCCGGCGCCGGTCAATGCGAGGGCAAAGGACACCAGCGGTGCCCCACCAAGCGAGGCCAGCGACAGCATCGGACCACCGACTTGCCCGAATGCGGCACGCCCCCAGGGAAATCCGCCAAAGGGAAATGACGAGCGCGCCCACTCGACGGTGACCCACGCCAGCGCAAACCACAGCGGCCAGGCCGGTAGCCGGATCAGGCGGACGGCCAGCACGCCGAACAGGCCGGTGTACAGCGACATCACGACCGCCAGCGCCACCCACGGCAACGGGCCGACATACACGCCGATCCAGGGCAGCAGCGGCAGGAAGAACCCGAGCCCATAGGCAAAGCCGTAGAGGAAGCCGTCACGAAATCGGGGGACGTCTTTCAGGGACAACGCGAGCACAGCGAACGAGGCGATACCGAGGAACCAGAGATTGCGGGGCGGGAACGCCGCCCACATCAGTACACCGCCGATCGCGGCGGCAACGGTCCGGACGACCATCGGCGTCCTGACAAAAGAACCGATGCGGGCAGAGATCGCCGACGCGCGTGAATCCACCATGTCAGAGGTCACCGGGCGGCTCGATCGTAGATCGTCCGTCCCGCCCGGACCGTGCGCACGCAATCCGGGAGTTTGCGGCCGGGGTTCAGGTCCGGCAACGCCGGTACGCGCGATCGTGGATCGGTGGACCACCGGGCGACCTTGGGGTCGGCCGAACCTGCGACGACGAGCTCCTCGACCTCCCACACCGCATAGTCGGCGGGCGCACCCGGAACCAGCGTCCCGGCGACACCGTCTCGGTGTCCCCCGGCGCGCCAGGCACCGCGGGTCGACGCGGCGAATGCAGCGCGCACAGAGATCGCACTGGTGGGGTTGTTGTGGTTGGCGGCGGCGGCAATGGCTGCCCACGGTTGCATCGAGGTGACGGGTGCGTCGGAGCTGAAGGACAGCCCGACGCCGGCTTTCGCCAGCTGAGCAAAGTTGTTGAGCGAGCGCCCACGGTCGGGGCCCAGACGCTGTTCGTAAAGCTGGCCGGGGCCACCCCACAATGCGTCGAACATCGGTTGCATACTGGCGATCACTCCGCAGGCGGCCAACGTGGTGGCCTGGTCCGCGGTGATCATTTCGGCATGTTCGATGCGGTGGCCCAACCGCGCGAGTGCGGGGCCCCCGACCTCGGCGGCGACATCGGCGAAGGCCTGCACCAGCAGGTCCATCGCGCCGTCCCCGATGACATGGAAGCCCGACTGGATCGCGGCTGCGGTGCACGCCCGCAGATGCGCGGTAACCGTCTGTGCGTCGAGATAGCCGACGCCACAGGTGTGTGCGTCGTCGTAGGGCTCGCGTAGCAGCGCGGTATGGGAACCGATGGCGCCGTCGATGAACAGGTCGCCGCCCAGTGCATGGGCACGGGTGGTCTCGAGCAATGCCCTCGCCTCATCGACCTCGGACACCGCAGCGCCCCAGTACCGGCGGATCTCGACATCGTGGGCGATCTCTGCGAGCGCGAGGAAGTCGTCGAGTCCGCTGATGTCCGGTCCACCGTTTTCGTGGACGGCGACGATCCCGTTCGCGGCCGCGTCGTCGAGCGCCGCCCGTTGGGCGCGGTTACGTCCGGTGGTGCTCAGCAGTGCGCGCGCCGCTGCGCGCACGCGGTGATGGGCATCAGCGGTGAGCGGACCTTGGGGGTCGTAGCCGAATGCATCGGCCACACCGTCCGCACGAACCCGCAAAGCGGTCGACGCCACGGCGGAGTGTTCGTCGATCCGGGCCAGATACACGGGCCGATGCCCCACCACGGCATCGATGTCCGACGTCGAGGGATGGCCGTCGGGCCAGGTCGACTCGTCCCAGCCCAGTCCCCAGATCAGGTCGGTGTCGGTGTGTTCGGCGGCGTATCGACGCAGTCTCGCCAGGCAGTCCTCACGGCTGACCGCGCCGCTGAGGTCCAGTCCGCGCAGTGCGAGGCCCGTCGAGGTGAGATGCACATGAGAATCGACGAAGGCCGGCGCCACCATCGCGCCCTCGAGGTTGATGACCTCGGCCTTCGGATGCAGCGCACGTCCGACCGGGTCGGAACCGACCCAGACGACGACACCGTCTTCGATTGCGATGGCAGTTGCATCCGGGGCTACCGGCGAATAAATGTGCCCGCCGATCAGCAGTTGACTCTCCACGACCGTCCAGTCTGCCTGCCGGAGCCTGGCGGGCTGTTGTCAGGGTTGCCGACCGGCGTGCACCGATCAGAACTCGGGGTGTTGTTTCGGTAGTTGCTGCTGGGTCGGGTCGTTCGCGGTCGGGCCGTAGGTGGTGTCGACGACCTGTCCGTCGACGACCGTGACACCGGCCATTCCGCGGCCGTACTGCGCATACCCCTCCATCGCGACGACCACCTTGCGAGTCCCGAGAGCGATCACCAGTGGACGGAGAATCATTCGAACGGGCTTGAGCAGCAAGAGGATACCGATCAAGGTGGTGACCAGACCGGGGACGACCATGGCGATGGTCGCGCCGGCGAGCAGCGCGGTATCGGCGACAGGCGCAGCCGATCCGGCCGGGTCGGACGGCACACCGGCCGCGGCGTTCTGGCCGGCCGTCCGAAGATCTGAGAGGACCTTGGCGCCCCGGCGACGGAGCAGCCAGAAGCCGAGGACCATCGTGGCGATCCCCAGCAGAATCGTCCACGCGAAACCGATCGCAAAGCACAGCCCCACGAAGGCGGCGATTTCTATCGCCACATAAGTCAGAAATATTGCGAGCTTCATCAGATCAACCATCCCGATCATCGGCAGTGCGTACACAGGGGCAACGATCAGGCCGCCCGATTTTCTCCCGATCTCACGAACTGATCCGGCCAAGCGCCGACACACGGCCGGCGCATCGATTCAGCTGCCTTCGATATCGCCTTCGGTCTCGAGAAACACCCGACGCAGTTCATCGAGCATTTCCGGTGGCGGTGCCGACCACATCTCGCGCTGCGCCGCCTCCAGGAGCCGCTCGGCGATACCGTGCAGCGCCCACGGGTTCGACGTGTTCATGAACTCCTGGTTCGCGGCGTCGAGGACATAGGACTCGGTCAGCTGCTCGTACATCCAGTCGGCCATCACGTTGGTGGTGGCGTCGTAGCCGAAGAGGTAGTCGACCGTGGCCGCCATCTCGAACGCACCCTTGTAACCGTGACGCTGCATCGCGGCGATCCATCGGGGATTGACCACCCGGGCCCGGAAGACGCGTGTGGTCTCCTCCGACAACGTCCGGGTCCGAACGTTGTCCGGGCTGGTGCTGTCACCGATGTAGGCCTCGGGATCTTTTCCGGTCAGCGCACGGACGGTGGCGACCATACCGCCGTGATACTGGAAATAGTCGTCCGAATCGGCAATGTCGTGCTCGCGGGTGTCGGTGTTCTTGGCGGCAACCGCAATTCGCCGATACGCCGACCGCATGTCGTCGACGGCGGCGATGCCATCACGTCCGCGGCCGTACGCATATCCGCCCCACGCCGTGTAGACCTCCGCCAGATCGGCGTCGGTGCGCCAGTCTTTGGAATCGATCAGCTGGAGCAGTCCGGCACCGTATGTGCCGGGCTTGGACCCGAAGATTCGGGTGGTGGCGCGGTCGGTGTCCCCGTGCTCGGCGATGTCCGAGCGAGCATGGGCGGCAACGAAGTTGGACTCGTCCGGTTCGTCGAGTGCGGCGACCATGCGGACGGCGTCGTCGAGGATGGCGACCACATGCGGGAAGGCATCGCGGAAGAATCCGGAGATCCGCACGGTGACATCGATACGGGGACGGCCCAGTTCGGCAAGACTGATCACGTCGAGCTTGGTCACCCGGCGGGACGCCTCATCCCAGATCGGCATCACACCGAGCAGCGCGAGAACCTCGGCGATGTCGTCGCCGGACGTCCGCATCGCACTGGTCCCCCACACCGACAATCCGACCGACTTGGGGTACTCGCCATGGTCCGAGAGATAGCGCGCCAGAAGCGAATCCGCCATCGCCCGGCCGGTTTCCCAGGCAAGTTTCGACGGTACGGCCTTGGGATCGACCGAATAGAAGTTGCGGCCGGTCGGCAGCACGTTGATCAGTCCACGCAGGGGTGATCCGCTCGGCCCGGCGGGGATGAATCCACCGCTGAGCGCATGGAGGATCCGCGGGACTTCCTGGTCGGTCTGGCGCAGTCGCGGGATGATCTCCGTGCCGGCGAAGTCGAGGATCCGGCGTACGTCCGCCGGATGACCTTCGGCCACGACGGCGATGGCCGCGGGATCCCACTCGCCCTTGGCACAACCCAGTACCAGCTCGCGGGCGATCGCTTCGATGTTGTCGGTCGCCGTGCGCCCGGCCGTCCCGTCTTCGACCAGTCCCAGTGCTTCCCGGAGACCGGGCAGACTCTGAGTGCCGCCCCATAGTTGCCTGGCGCGGAGCATCGCCAGCACGAGGTCGACCTCGACGTCGTCCGCCGGTGGCTGCCCGAGAATGTGCAGTCCGTCGCGGATCTGGACGTCTTTGATCTCGCAGAGCCAGCCGTCGACGTGCAGCAGCATGTCATCGAAGACATCTTCTTCGGGACGCTCGGCGAGGCCGAGGTCGTGGTCCATCTTCGCGGCTTGCAGCAGGGTCCAGATCTGCTGCCGGATCGCGGGAAGTTTGCTCGGGTCGAGAGCGGAGATGTTGGCGTGCTCATCGAGGAGCTGTTCCAAACGTGCGATGTCACCGTAACTTTCGGCACGAGCCATCGGCGGGATCAGATGGTCGACCAGGGTGGCATGCGCTCGGCGCTTCGCCTGAGTTCCTTCGCCGGGATCGTTGACGAGGAACGGATAGATCATCGGCAGGTCGCCGATGGCGGCGTCGGTGCCGCACGAGGCCGACATGCCCAGCGTTTTGCCGGGAAGCCACTCGAGGTTGCCGTGTTTGCCGACATGGACCACGGCGTCGGCCGCGAAGTGTTGCTGCGACGACAGCCAGCGATAGCAGGCCAGGTAGTGGTGACTCGGCGGCAGATCGGGGTCGTGATAGATCGCGACCGGGTTCTCGCCGAAGCCGCGTGGTGGCTGCACCATCAGCACGATGTTTCCGAATTGCATTGCCGCGATGACGATATCGCCATCCGGGTTGCCCGAACGATCGACGAACAACGAGCCCGGCGCCGGTCCCCAGTGTTCGATCATCGACTCGCGGAGATCGTCGGGCAGGGTGTTGAACCACTCGCGGTAGTCAGCTGCCGACAGTCGGATCGGGTTGGCTGCCAGAGCTTCCTCGGTCAGCCAGTCGGGGTCCTGACCGCCGGCCGCGATCAAGGTGTGGATCAATCGGTCCGAATCATTGTCTGCCAGACCGGGAACCGATCCGTCGCCCGATTCCGGTCCGATGTCGTAGCCGGCCTCTCGCATGGCCTCGAGCAGCCGGAGCAGGCTCTGCGGGGTGTCGAGACCGACCGCGTTCCCGATCCGTGAATGTTTGGTCGGGTACGCCGACAACATCACGGCGACCCGGCGGTCGGAAGGCGCGATGTGGCGAAGACGACCATGCCGCACCGCAATTCCGGCGACCCGGGCGCAGCGTTCGGCGTCGGGGCGATACCAGGGCAGCCCGTCGTCGCCGATCTCCTTGAACGAGAACGGCACCGTGATGATCCGGCCGTCGAACTCGGGCACCGCGACCTGCGTGGCGACATCCAACGGGGACATGCCGTCGTCGTTGGCGGCCCAGCCCGCACGAGAGCTTGTCAGGCACAAACCCTGCAGGATCGGAACGTCGAGGCGCGCAAGTTGTTCGATGTTCCAGTTCTCGTCGTCGCCTCCGGCCGATGCCGTGGCGGGTGTCGTTCCGCCGGCGGCGAGCACCGTGACGACCAGTGCATCGGCGACCGCGAGCTGCTCCAGAAGGTCATCGGGTGCGGTGCGCAGCGAGGCGCAGAAGATCGGCAGAGCTCGACCACCCTTGTCCTCGATCGCGTCGCAGAGCGCGTGGATGTACGCGGTGTTGCCGGCCAGATGCTGGGCCCGGTAATAGAGAACGGCGATCGTCGGTCCGGTGGCGTCGGCCGGCGATTCGCGGTCCAGGATCCCCCACTGCGCGGTGGTCGCCGGAGCGCTGAATCCGTGGCCGGTGAGCAGCACGGTGTCGGACAGGAACGCGTGGAGGTTCGCGAGATTGTCGGGTCCGCCCTGGGCCAGGTAGTTGTGGGCGTCGGCGGCAACTCCGGGCGCGACCGTCGACATCGACATCAGGTCCGGGTCCGGAAGCTGTTCGCCCGAGAGCACTACGGTCGGCAATCCGGCCGCGAGGACCGCGTCCAAACCCTGCTCCCACATGCGCCGACCACCGAGAATCCGGACCACGACGAGGTCCGCACCGGCCAACAGTTCGGGCAGGTCGGCGTCGATAAGCAGCCGTGACGGGTTCGCGAGGCGGTAGTCGGCGCCGGATGCCTTGGCGGTCAGCAGATCGGTGTCAGAGGTGGACAGCAGTAGGATCACGAGGACCTCCTTGCCAGGAATTCGCGCCCGGCGGTTTGGGTGTAGCGGCGGAGCAACAGGGGTCTGACTTGGGGTTTCCCCGATACAGTGGCGCGACCGTGCCGGACTCTCACTGGCTTCCTCGTTGCAGATCGTTTCTCAGACTAGCTTGTCCGGATTTGCGGGCTGTCCTGTGATCCGCAATCCGGCGGCCAGTACCGTGGATCCCATGAGTCGACCCTCTGATCGCTGCCCCGGGGTGTTCTCGGCGCACCCGGCGGCCGATGGCCACCTGGCGCGGATCCGGCTTCCGGGTGGCCTGATCACACCGGCCCAGGTGCTGGCCCTGGTGGGAGTGTCCGACGGGTTCGGGGACGGCCACTTCGAACTGACGTCACGCGGCAACGTTCAGGTGCGTGGGATCACCGATATCGATGGTGCCGGTGAACTCATCCTCGATGCCGGATTGATCCCCTCGCCCAGCCACGAAAGGGTGCGCAACCTGCAGCTTTCGGCCTTGACCGGTCGGCGGGGAGGTCTCCTCGACGCACGGCCGGTCCTGGCCGAGTTCGATCGGCGGCTGCAATCCGACGCCGCGTTGGCCAAACTTCCGGCCAGAATCCTCTTCGGCGTCGACGACGGGCGCGGAGACATCCTGACCCAGGGTCCGGACATCGGCGTGCTGGCAATCGACGACCAGTCGTTTGACGTGGTCGTGGGCGGAAAACCGACGGGCCGGCAGGTGACCGCGGCCGATGCTCCAGCGGTGATGATCGACCTGGCACACGCATTTCTTGCCGACCGAAACGACGAATGGCGCGTACCGGACCTCGCGGGTCGCGCCGCCATCGACGGGGTGCTGGCCGGACTGCCCGTCACCGATGAATATTCGAGGTCGCAGCCCGGTGCGGAACCACGGGTGGGCTGGCTGGCGCAGGACGACGAGAATCTGGTGGCGCTCGGCTCGGTGGTCCCCCATGGTCGGATCCCGGCGCGCGTCGGAGAGTTCCTGGCCGCCATCGAACGCGACATCTACCTGACCCCACGAAAAGAGATCCTGATCGTCGACCTGTCAGAAGGCATGGCCGACACCGTACTTCGGGTGATGGCACCGATGGGTCTGATCTTCGACGAGAACTCGCCGTGGACGAGGATCACCGACTGCACGGGATCGCCCGGATGCGACAAGTCGCACACCGATGTTCGCGGGGATCTCGACCGGCACCTGGGCGCGGTTGATGTCGCGATCGACGATCGCGAGCACTGGGTCGGCTGCGAACGCGGATGCGGTTCGCCCCACGAAGACCATATTCGGGTCGAAGCAACTCCCACGGGGTACACGCGTCGTCGCCTCTGAGCAACATCTAAAGTGACGAGCATTATGTACACCTACATTCGAGACGGCGCCGAGATCTACCGGCAGTCATTCGCGACGATTCGTGCCGAATCCGACCTCACAGCATTCGGCGAGGACCTGTCACAAGTGGTTGTCCGGATGATCCACGCCAGTGGGCAGGTCGACCTGACCGGCGATGTACGCGCCAGTGCCGGGCTCGTGACCGCAGCGCGCACCGCTCTGGAGGCGGGCGCGCCGATCCTCTGCGATGCGAACATGGTCGCGTCCGGAGTGACCCGCAAACGGTTGCCCGCGGACAACGAGGTGCTCTGCCTTCTCGGCGATCCCCGGACCCCCGACCTTGCCGTCGAATTGGAGACCACCAGAACCGCTGCCGCGGTGGAACTTTGGCGACCGATGCTCGAAGGTGCCGTGGTTGCGATCGGCAACGCACCGACCGCTCTCTTTGCACTCCTGGAATTGATCGACGCCGGAGGGCCTCGCCCGGCTGCGGTGATCGGCGCGCCGGTGGGATTCATCGGCGCCGCCGAATCCTGTGAAGCCCTGGCTGACCGAACGGATCTCGAGTACCTCACGGTCCTCGGCCGACGCGGCGGATCTGCCATCACGGCAGCCGCCCTCAACGCGCTAGCATCGAAGGTGGAATGACGATGACGACCACTGGAAAATTGTGGGGCGTCGGGCTGGGACCCGGCGACAGTGAGTTGGTCACCGTGAAGGCGGCGCGGGTCATCGGCCAAGCTGACGTCATCGCGTATCACTGTGCGCGTCATGGTCGTTCGATCGCGCGGTCGGTCGCGGAGCCGTACCTGCGCGAAGGTCAGATCGAAGAGAAGTTGATGTATCCGATCACCACCGAGACCACCGATCACCCCGGTGGCTATCGAGGTGCACTCGACGACTTCTACACCGCGGCCGCGGAAGTGCTGGCCGAACACCTGAGTGCGGGACGTTCGGTGGCCTTGCTCGCAGAGGGTGACCCGCTTTTCTACAGCTCGTACATGCACATGCACAAACGGTTGACGGAACGTTTCGACACCGAGATCATCCCGGGTGTCACGTCTGTGAGCGCGAGTGCGGCCGCCACCGGTATGCCGTTGGTCGAAGCCGAAGAGACCCTCACCGTGCTCCCCGGCACGTTACCCAAGGATGAACTGGTTCGCCGGTTGCGGGACAGCGATGCGGTCGCGATCATGAAGTTGGGGCGCACCTTTCCGGAAGTTGTTGCAGCACTTCGCGAATCCGGAGTCATCGACCGTGCATGGTACGTCGAGAGGGCCTCGACGGGCGCGCAGAAGGTTCTCCGAGTGGTGGATGTCGATGCGACGACAGTGCCGTACTTCTCGATGGTCGTCATCCCCGGCGAGCTGAACAATCCGCAACAGGTGACACCGGGTGCCGGCGCGGCCGGCGAGGTCGTTGTGGTGGGTCTGGGTCCCGGGGCCGCGCGGTGGACCACACCCGAGGTCCGTGCGGAACTCGCGCGGGCAACCGATGTCGTGGGCTACAAGACGTACCTGGATCGAGTCACTCCCCGCCCCGGTCAGCGGATGCATGCCAGCGACAATCGTGTCGAATCGGAACGGGCCTGTATGGCACTGGATCTGGCGAAGAAGGGTGCCCGCGTTGCCGTGGTGTCGTCGGGTGATCCCGGTGTGTTCGCCATGGCCGCAGCAGTTGTCGAGGAATCTGCCGACCCACAGTGGCGGGACGTGCCGGTGCGAGTGGTACCCGGCGTGACCGCGGCGAATGCTGTCGCCAGTGTGGCCGGCGCACCGCTGGGACACGACTACGCGGTGATCTCTTTGTCGGACCGCCTCAAGGGCTGGGACGTGATCACACAGCGCGTCCGTGCGGCGCTGGACGCCGACCTGGTGCTGGCGATCTACAACCCGGGATCGGCCAGCAGGAACTGGCAGGTCGCCGAGCTCAAGGACATCGTCCTCGAGTTCAAGGCCCCGTCCACACCGATCATCCTCGGGCGCGACGTCGGTGGACCCGAGCAGTCGGTGGTGATCACCACCGTCGGTGAATTCGATCCGTCCGTGGTCGACATGCGGACATTGCTGATCATCGGGTCGTCAACAACGACCGTCGTCGACCGTGTCGGTGGCCCGGTGGCGTTCACGAATCGGCGCTACGAGAGCAACTGACGGACCCAGGTCGCGGCGGCCGAGGCCGTGTCGACGGCCTCACCATGAGCTGGGGCCGGTCGCCGAACCATGACCACCGGCAACGAGAGTTGTCGCGCTGCCTCGAGTTTGGACTGAACCAGTGGTCCGCCGCTGTTCTTGGTCACCACCACGTCGATCTTGTGCTCACGCATCAGGTCGAGTTCACCGTCGACCGTGTAGGGGCCGCGACTGCGGATGATCTGATGGTGGCGCGGAACCGCACGCTCGGGCGGATCCACCAGACGAATCAGAAACCAGGCGTCGGTGATGTCGGCGAACACGTCGACGTCCTGTCGGCCGGTGGTGAGGAAGACCCGGAGAGTGTCGTTGTCGGCGGCCATGTCCGCGACGCTCTTGGCAGCAGCGGCGATGTCGGGTACGTCGAGCCAGTGGTCCCCCGGCTGCGGCTGCCATTGGGGGCGGCGAAGAGTCAGCATCGGTACGTCGAGTTCGTCGGTCGCGGCAGTGGCGTTGGCCGAGATCTGGCGGGCAAACGGGTGCGTCGCGTCTACAACCGCCGTACAGCTGTTGTCCCGCAACCACGTTGCCAGGCCGTCGATTCCGCCGAACCCACCGATCCGGACGTCACCGACAGGTAGCGCCGGATCTTTCACGCGGCCGGCCAATGAGGTGATCACCCGTCGGCCATCGGAGACGAGATCCTTTGCCAGCGCGCGTGCTTCGGCGGTACCACCGAGGATGAGGACCGTGTCGGCACTCATGACGTGTGAGGGTCGGTGCGCAGTTTGGTCATCCGGGCAGAGGAATAAAGGTAGCTGTCCGGGAACTCTGACGCGGCCAGGACCCGGCCGACGAAGATGACGGCTGTCCGCTGAATATCGTTCAGTGTCAGCTGGTTCGGGAGATCGTCCAATGTGCATCGGACGATCTGCTGGTTGTCGCGGCTGGCAAATGCGACGACCGCCGTCGGACAATCGCTGCCGTAGTGCGGTGTCAGTGCATCGACTATCTGCTGGGCACGGTGAGCTGCCAGGTGGATTGCCATCGTGACGCCGGTACGAGCGAGATCCTCGAGTTGTTCACCGCTGGGCATGTCGGTGGACAGTGTCGACACCCGGGTGATCAACAGTGACTGGCCGATACCCGGCACCGTGAGCTCCTGGCCCAGAGCGGCGGCGGCCGCGGCGAACGCGGGAACGCCGGGGACGATCTCGTAGGAGATCCCTTGCGTTTGCAGCAACCTGACCTGTTCTGCCACTGCTGAATACAGTCCAGGGTCGCCGGAGTGTAGGCGCGCCACGTCGTGTCCGGCGCGGGTCGCGGTGACGATGTGGTCGATGATCTGCGGAAGCGGCATCTTGGCGGTGTTGATCAATGTCGCCCCGGGTGGGCAGTGCTCGAGCATTTCCGCGGGTACGAGCGAGCCTGCGTAGAGGCAGGTGTTGCACTCCGACAGCAGCTTCGCGCCCCGAAGAGTGATCAGATCGGCAGCGCCGGGGCCGGCCCCGATGAAGTACACGGTCATTCGTTGGTCCTCGGTTTATCAGCGATCCATTGGGTCACAGGCAATGTGGGTCGCCACGTTGTCATCGATCCCAGCGGTTCGGCGTGGTCGATCTGGAAGCGGCGAAGGGTGCCGCCCACTGCGGCATGCCATTTCACCAATACGGCCTCGGACTCGATGGTGACTGCGTTGGCAACGATCCGTCCGCCGTCGAGGAGGGCGTCCCAGCATTCGTCGACGATGCCCGGGACCGTGAGCCCTCCCCCGATGAAGATCGCATCGGGATCGGGGGCATGAGACAACTGCTCTGGAGCAGTGCCCAGGACCGTCAGCCCCGCGCTGACCCCGAGTTCGGTGGCGTTGTGTTGAATACGCGCCCGGCGGATGTCGTTGGATTCGAATGCAATTGCGGTGCAGCTGCGATCGGTGCGCAGCCATTCGATCGAGATGCTGCCGGCGCCCGCACCGACATCCCACAGCATTTGGCGAGCGGCGGGCCGCAACGCGGTGACGGTCAGTGCGCGCACCGCTTGTTTGGTCAGTTGTCCGTCGTTGCTGAATTCGGTGTCTGGAAGTCCGGCCTGGCTGCTGACGGGCGGACCGAGGCAGTCGACGGCAACGATGTTCAGCTGGTCTCCGGCCGGTTCGGCCCATGTCCGCGCGATGCCGCTGACGAGACGTTCCTTGTCGGAGCCGAGCTGTTCGAGGACGGTCAGCTGCGACCATCCGAAGCCATGGGCCGTGAGCAGTTCGGCGACAGCTGCCGGTGTGGTGTTGTCGCGGCTGAGGATCAGCAGTCGAATGCTGTCGGACACTCCGGAGAGGATCGAATCCAGCGGGCGATCGACGACACTCCGGATACGGCTGGTGGCCAGGTCCCAACCGAGGCGAGCGGAAGCGAGGCTGACGCTCGAGACGGCGGGCAAGATTCGGACATGCGCAGCGCCCACCTGCTTGACGATCGATGCACCGACACCGTGGAACATCGGATCACCCGAAGCGAGGATGTGGAGGGTCTGCGTGTGTGCGTCGGCCAGAACTCGCTGCAGGTGCTCCGACATCGGGCTGTCCCACCGATGAAGCGTCGCATCGAGTGGAGCCAACAGAGACAGCTGGCGGGCGGAGCCGTAGATGTCGGTGGCAGAACGCAGTTCACGTTGCGAGGTTCCGGACAGTCCGTCCCAACCGTCGGCGCCGATACCGACCACAACAAACGTCGGAGTGGTCATCGCGGCATCCGTCGCCAGATCGCCTGCGGCAGCAGTCTCATCACGAAGAAGACCGGACGTAGTCTTCCGGGAACCCAGACCACCCGCCTACCTCGATGCAGCGCTTTCACCACCGCATCGGCAACCTCCGGTGCGGTGCTCGACATCGGCGCCGGCTTGGTACCCGAAGCCATCATGTCCTTCGTCATGTTCCCGATGACAAACCCCGAGCGGACGAGCAGCAGGTGTACCCCACTGCCGTGCAACGCATCTGACAGTCCGCTCGCGAAACCGTCGAGGCCGGCCTTGGTGGAGCCATAGACGTAATTGGCGCGTCGGACCCGAACACCGGCCACCGACGAGAAGACGATGATTTTTCCGCGCTTGGCGGCCCGCATGGCCGTTGCCAGGGGTGTCAGCACGCTGATCTGGGCCAGGTAGTCGGTGTGGGCGATCTGCAGTGCGTGGGTGCTGTCGACCTCGGCCTTCGCCTGATCGCCGAGGATGCCGAACGCGACGATCGCATCGTCGATGGGTCCG
The DNA here is from genome assembly GCF_000383535.1 of Nocardia sp. 348MFTsu5.1. Taxonomy (NCBI): domain Bacteria; kingdom Bacillati; phylum Actinomycetota; class Actinomycetes; order Mycobacteriales; family Nocardiaceae; genus Nocardia; species Nocardia sp. 348MFTsu5.1. The sequence goes on along the minus strand of NZ_KB911515.1, from coordinate 1,402 downwards.
TGTTCAGCGATGATCTGCTGGATCAGGGCCTCGTGTGCTGACGTGTCATTGGCGTCGAACTCGACCGAATGAACTGCGGCCGCATTCTCGGCCTCGAGTCGTTCGCGCTGATCACCGAGCTCGGACGACCGTCGAGCCGCCAAGATCACGGTTGCCCCGGCAGCGATCCGAGCTGCGACCTCAAGGCCTATCTCACTGCGGCCACCGAACAGCACAACTACTCGCCCTTTACTCACCGGGTCAGTATCTCAAACGGCTCGGTGGGGATTGAAGGTCGCGTTGGCTAAGGTCGGGATGTGCCCAAAACAGCCGACGACCTCAGCGCCGCAGCGACAGACTTCCTTACCGAACGCCACCTCGGAAGCCTGACGACCGTCCGGGCATCCGGTTTGCCTCACGTCGTCGCCGTTGGATTCACCTACGACGCAGACGCAAAGATCGCACGGGTGATCACCTTCGAAGGCAGCCAGAAGGTGAAGAACGTTGAACATTCCGGGTACGCAGCGGTCTTCCAGGTCAACGGCCCACAATGGTTGACGCTCGAAGGTAAGGCATCCGTCCATCGCGACCCAGAGGCTGTGGCGGAAGGCGTTCGACGTTATGCAGCCCGCTACAAGCAACCCAAGATAAACCCACGCCGGGTCGTCATCCAGATCAATGTCGAACGCGTGTTGGGTTCACAGTCCTTGCTGGGAACCGCCGGCTGATCGCCCCAATCATTCGTCGTGGTCAGAGGTCTCAGTTTCGGGATCGGGATCGGGTGACGTATCGGATTCCCTGAGAGTGAGCTCAAACAGCGTTTGAGCCAGCGCCTCCTGCCGGTCGACCACAACCTTCTGCCACGCCGCTTCCACCGTCTCATTCACATGATGAGCCCGATTGACCCGCGGTACCCGTTCCGGATCAACCCCCACCGGCGGTATCCACCCCACCCGACCCGCATCAGGGCCGTCAGTGATCATCACCGTCTGCCACCGATCCGGACCGTCACCAATGAGCCGGTGATGCGGCGGACACGCCGGCGTCAACGCATCGATATCGGTCAACCCGCCCTTCGCCCACGCAGTGACGTGATGGCTCTCGGTCCAGGTCGCCGGATTAGGGCATCCCGGATGCGAACACCCGCGATCGCGGGCAATCAACGCCAACCGCTGCCCTTTCTGCGCGGTGCGTTTGGTCCGGGCGAAATACAACACTTCCGCACAGTGGTCGGCGAACACCGCCAAATATTTGTCCGACCGGGCTGCCAACTCCAACGCCTCCCCGACCGGGATATCGACCCCCGAGGCCGTCTTGGCGATCCCCGCACACTCCTGCAACTGGGCTTTGGTCATCGTGATGATCAGCTGGGCCGGCAACCCCCGATGCGACCTGCCGAGCAGGTTGCAGTCCAGAATGTTTT